>NZ_SOEM01000001.1:0-563415 GCF_004368875.1 Neorhizobium sp. R1-B | reverse complement strand
ATCACCGTCCAGTTGCGGGTCGCCTCGACAACCGCATGGCTGTTCTCCCGGTATCGCTCCAGGAACGACCCCAGCGACCGACGATCGTTCTTCACGCGCCCGGATCGTAGCGTCTTGCCGACGGAATCTTGCACGACCAGGTGGCTGTAGCTTTTGTGGTAATCCACGCCGATGTGATAATCATAAGGTGCAGTCACGCTTTGCTCTCCTTCACTGAGTTCGCGAAAACCCAGGAAAGGTAAGCCAAACGGCGCAAAGCGTGACTGTCCTAAGATCATCTGCATCTCAGAGATCCGTTCTCTCCATGGACGTGGCCTCTTTCATGCCACCTCCTTTGCGAGTGGGACGCGCGGCGCGGCGTGCCCGGATTCAGGCGCCGGCTTCAGTGAGCAGTTTCATCTGGTCGTCCGAGAGCGTCAGGTTGCCGGCGGCGATGATCGCGTCGAGCTGGTCGATGCTGGTGGCGCTGGCGATCGGCGCGGTGATGCCCGGCCGCTGGATAAGCCAGGCGAGCGCGATGGAAGCAGGCTCGGCATTCGTCTCGACGGCCACCTCATCGAGAGCGGCAAGGATGCGGTATCCCTTGTCGTTCAGATAGGTAAGCGCGCGGCCGCCGCGGGCCTTGCCCTCTGCATCCGTCCTGTCGCGGTATTTGCCGGTCAGGAAGCCGGAGGCGAGACCGAAATAGTTGATGACGCCGATCTCTTCCCTGAGGCAGAGTTCGGCAAGCGGTCCTTCGAATGAGTTCCGCGTATAGAGATTATATTCTGGCTGGAGCACGTCGTAGCGGGGCAGGCCGGCCTTGCCTGCAGCGTCGAAGGAGTCCTGCATCATCCCGGCATCGTAATTCGAGCAGCCGATCGCGCGGATCTTGCCCTGTTCCTTAAGCTTTGCGAAGGCGCCGAGCGTTTCCTCGTGAGAGGTGGTCTCGTCGGGCCAGTGGGCGAGATAGAGGTCGATATAGTCCGTCTGCAGACGACGCAGCGAATTGTCGGCTTCTTCGAGGATCCATTTGGCCGAGAGGTCCCGCTTTCCCTGACCCATATCGGATCCGACCTTGGTGACGATGATCGCTTCGTCTCGCGAGCGGCCGCTTTTCTTTAGCCATGCACCGATGATCGCCTCGGACTCTCCACCCTGATGGCCGGGGACCCAGCGGCTGTAGGCGTCGGCGGTGTCGATCGTATTGAAGCCTGCATCGAAAAAACGATCGAGCATGGCGAAGGAGATTTTTTCGTCTGCGGTCCAGCCGAATACGTTGCCGCCGAAAACGACGGGCGAAATGGAAAGACCGGTCCGGCCGAGTGCGCGCAGCTCCATGACATTCTCCAAAATTTCTAAATAAGCGGGGGTGGGTACGGGAAAGGAACTTGAGATTAACGGATGTACCGCCGCCGACCAGCCTCTATTTCGATCGCCAGATCATTTTTTCAAGCGCGAGTAACCCTCGCGTCCATTGCGCCGGCCGGAGGGGCCTCATATGGTGCGGCCCCGCAATGTGTTGATGGAGGGCCTTATGCTGCGTTTTGGAATCCTGTCGACAGCGAGGATCGGCCGCGAGCTGGTGGTGCCGGCCATTCAGGATGCTGAAAACTGCGTGGTGACCGCGGTTGCCAGCCGCGATATCGCCAAGGCCCGCGCCATGGCGGACCGTTTCGGCGCGCCCCATGCCTTCGGCTCCTACGAGGAGATGCTGGCCTCGGATGTCATCGACGCCGTCTATATCCCGCTGCCGACGAGCCAGCATGTGGCGTGGTCGCTGAAAGCGGCGGAAGCCGGCAAGCACGTGCTATGCGAAAAGCCGATTTCTCTGAAGGCTGCCGAAATCGAGAAGCTGATTGCTGCGCGCGATCGCCACAAGGTGCTGATCGCGGAAGCCTTCATGGTGACCTATGCGCCGGTCTGGCTGAAGGTGCGCGAGCTTCTGAAGGATAAGGCGATCGGCGAGCTGAAACATGTGCAGGGCGCCTTTACCTATTTCAACCGCGACGCTTCCAATATGCGCAATATCCCGGAGCTTGGCGGCGGCGCTTTGCCGGACATCGGGGTTTATCCGACCATCACGACGCGCTTCGTAACGGGTGCCGAACCCGAGCGCGTGCAGGCCGTCACGAGACGGGATCCGGAATTCGGCACCGATATCTATTCGAGCGTCAAGGCGGATTTCGGTTCTTTCGAAATGACTTTCTACGTGGCGACCCAGATGGCCGGCCGTCAGGTCATGGTTTTCCATGGAACGGAAGGCTATATCGAGGTGAAATCTCCCTTCAACGCCGATCGCTGGGGTGCGGAAGAGGTCGAGCTCACCAGCCAGAAGCACGACGTTTCCCAGATCTTCCGTTTCCAGGACAGCCGCCAGTATCGCAGGCAGGCGGAAGCGTTCGCGCGTGCCGTCAAGGGCGAACCGGCCGAGGTGGTGACGCTCGAGAACTCGCTGCTGAACCAGCGGTTCATCGACGCTATCTATCGCGCAAGCGACCATGATGGTTGGGAAAAAGTCTAGGGCTGTCGGTTCTTACTGGCGGAAAACAAAGCGCGAATAACCGAAGAAGCTGTAGAGCATGGCCGCAAGCGACGCGAAAACGATCGCCACAACGGGCTGCAGGAATGGCGCGCGGTAGAGAAGCAGGGAATAGACGGCATAGTTGAGGAGCGCCGACGTGACGCCCACCGCCCAGTAACGAAAACCTTCGGCGGCCAGTGAATGGCGGGAGCGGCCGAAGGTGCGGTTGCGGTTGATGAACCATGTCCAGGCCATGGCGGCCATGATTGCCGGAACGCGGGCCGCAAAAGGGCTGAGCCCGATGACGGTGATGAGGAGGTGAGTGAGGGCGGCATCGACCAGAAATCCGCTGCCGCCGGCAACCACGAACCAGAAGAGCCGTTTCATGCAGCACTCTTGTCGGTTCTGCCGCGTTTATCGGAAAGGGTTTTCGGCTGCGGCTGCGAAGACGTCTCGCGTCGGGGCAGGTTCATGTAATGGATGCGGAGCTGTTCGGCGCGGGCGCGCGAGACGGAATCGAGGATCAGCGCTGCAGTAAATATCAGCAGGGACATCAGCATCAGCACCAGGGAGAAGACCCAGGTGGGCATGCGCTCGACGAGGCCGGTCTGGAAATAGGCAACTAATACAGGCGCCATGAAGATCATGCTTGCCGCCATGAAGGCGCTGCTGATGATGCCGAAAAAGGCGAACGGCCGCGTTTCCTTCATCAGCATTGCGAACATCCAGAGGATCTTGAAACCGTCCCTGAACGTCGAAAGCTTGGAATGGGAGCCTTCCGGCCGCCGACCGTAGTCGAGTTCGATCTCGCAGACCGGCAATTTGAGCCGGGAGGCATGGACTGACATCTCGGTCTCTATTTCGAAGCCGCCGGAAACGGCGGGAAAGCTTTTGACGAACCGCCGCGAGAAGGCGCGGTAGCCGGAAAAGATGTCGGTGAAATCGGATCCGAAGATCGTCCGGTAGAGGAGATTGAACAGCCTGTTGCCGACTGCATGGCCCTGGCGCCCGGCATCGGCATGGACGCCGCGACGGGTGCCGACCACCATGTCTGCGCGCTCCGTCCGCAGCGTGCGGACCAGCTCTTCGGCGTCCTGCGGTGCATAGGTGCCGTCGCCGTCGGCCATCACGTAGATGTCGGCCTCGATATCGGCGAACATCCGCCGCACCACATGACCCTTGCCCTGCCGCCGTTCGCGCATCACCTCCGCGCCGGCAAGCATGGCCTGAAGCGCCGTGCCATCGGTGGAATTGTTGTCGTAGACATAGACGCGGGCTCGCGGAAGCGCTTCCCGGAACCCGCGAACCACGGAAGCGATCGTCGTTGCTTCATTGTAGCAGGGCAGCAGGATGGCAATATCCGGATGGCCTGTCAGCGCGTCGGTCATGATTTTCACTCGATACACGGAAAATCCAACGCAGGAACTGACTGCGCCGTCGGCTTTACTATTTCTTGGGAAGGTTAAGGCTACGTTTCCGCCACCTCGCGAGATGACAACTTCCCGGATGAATATGGCGGAAAGCACGATGGACAGGCCCGGTGGAATTGTGGCGGATCGGCTGGCCGCGCCGTTGTTCTCCAGGTTATGGCCCTCGGTCGCAGTCTATTGGCTCGTGACCGCCGCGATGAGCCTCCTCATTTTTCTTCCCAGAAGTACCGACTATATCGGTCGCGACAACGACGATGTCATGCGACTCGTCGAGGTGCGCGATCTTCTGGCCGGGCAGAACTGGTTCGACCTGATGCAATACCGCCTGGGGCTTGCGGAAGGCACGCTGATGCACTGGTCGCGTCTGGTCGATCTGCCGATCGCCGGGCTGATCAAGCTGTTCTCGCTGTTTCTGGAGCCGTTGCAGGCCGAAGCTGTTGCGGCGACGCTCTGGCCGTTCCTGCTGATGCCTTTCCTGCTCTTCCCGCTCGGCCTTGCCTGCCGGCGACTCGGTGGCGCGTCCGCCATGCATGTCGGGCTCGGGCTTGGCGCGATTTTCATTTTCACCTGCGTGCGCTTCTCCCCCGGCGCGCTGGATCATCACAACGTCCAGCTTGTCCTCGCCATGTGGATCGCCGCCATGCTGGTTGATCCGCAGAAGAGGGTTTCGAGCTACGGAGCCGCGGCCTTCGCCTGCGCCCTCGCGATAGCGGTCGGTGCCGAAACAGTGCCGCTCGTGGCCATTGCCTGCGTCATTGTCGCGCTGCAGTGGCTGTGGCATGGCGAGGCATTTGCCCGTTCCGCCCGAGCCTTCGGCCTTTCCCTGACCCTGTCGATTTCGGCCTTTTTCTTCCTGACGGTACCGCCGCGTTCCTATGGCGTGGTTACCTGCGACAATCTCTCCTTCGGCTTTTATACGCTTTCGGCGCTAGGGGGTACGGCACTTTTCCTCATGGCGAGCCTGCCGAGAACGCCCCCGCGAGCCGGCCGCTTGATGTTGGTCGCGATAACCGGCGGCCTTATCCTTCTGGCGGCTGTTCTCGTCGCGCCGGCCTGTCTTGGAGATCCGCTCGGATCGCTGGACCCCATGCTGGTCGAGTTGTGGCTGAAGGCCGTGAGCGAAGCGCGTCCATTTCTGACTGAGATGGCTGCCGAACCGGGTGTTGCGGGCGGCTTCTACGCCGTGGGCTTTTTTGCGATCGTCATATGTCTGTGCCGCAGCCTCAGAGGTGAGGCGGTGGAAATCCATATCATCCTCGCTGCGCTGGTCGGTGTCTCGTGGGGCGTGGCGTTGGTGCAGGTGCGGGGTGCGTTCTTTGCCAATATGCTGAGCATCCTGCCGTTGTCGCTGCTGATCGCCGACCTCAGACAGCGTGCTGCAGCCAGACCAAAGCATATCGGCCTTGCGCTCGGTTACATAGGCACCGTTTTGGCTTCCGTGCCGATCATCTGGGCTTTTGGCGGTGTGATTGTGATCAACGGCTGGAGAGACGGCTTCGACGTTTCCGCGCTTTCCCAGCCGGGAGAGCCCGATGCGTCCGGTGCCGAGACGGGCGAGTGCGGCAGCGCCGCAGACATGGCAAGCCTCAATAAACTCGACACCGGTGTGGTCGCAGCCCCGTCGAACAGCGGAGCGGATATTCTGCGTTGGACGCCGCACAGGGTCCTGTCTGCCCCCTACCATCGCAATCAGAAGGGCATGCTGACGGAACTGCACATCGGCCTCGCCCAGCCAGCGGAGGCCGAGGCCTTCCTCAGAGGGGCAGGTGTGACGATTGTCGCTTTCTGTGAGACCGATCCGCAGACCCGGAGCCTGATCCGCCTGAAGGCCGACGGCTTCTATGCGGGCCTCGCACGCGGCGCGGTTCCGGGTTATCTGCAGCCGGTGGGCGAAATCAGGAACGGAGGCTTTCAGTTCTATCGGGTGCTGCCGGCAGGCGGTTGAACTGAAAAATCGGTCAGGCTCAGGTAGCGCGCAAACGCTTGGCGATGAGAAGACAGGCCAGGAAATTGATCAAGCCTGCATTATAGCCGAGCATCGCGATGAGGAGATTGAGATAGGACGCTGGGCCGGGCGAGGTGATCGTCGCGAGCGCGAAAGTCACGACAATCAGGAACGCCACAAAGGCCATGGAGAAGGCGGACCGCATCATGGCGGCACAAACGCCTATCGATGCAGCGGTCAGAAACAGCACCTCAAATCTCCGTTTTGCCCTGTATTGCCGGGAGGATATGAGGCACGTCCTAAGAAATGCTTACCCGCCTTCGTTCAGAAATTCCCGGCATCGGGCGAAAATGGCTCGATCTGGGCCACAGCAGAATCCGATAACCTGGCCGCGACCGCGTCAGGTAGGACGTATGGCCTCAATGCGCGCGGGACCTCACCCTTCCAGACGAGGTTGATGTAGTAGCCCGACAGGGGAGATGTCAGCGCAACCACCTCACCTTCGAACGCAGCCGTCTCGCCAGTGGCTTCACTGAGGGTCCCGTCGCCCGGAATGGCATCCGCTCGGAGACCGACCGCGCTCAATACGAAAACCGCCTGGGACCTATCCTGGAAGCGAAGCAACAGGCGTTCAGGCTGCATAAGGGGCCATCGTTATCAAAGCAGCCAGGCGATCTCGGTAAATGTCGCTCCATGCCATTGTCGCTCTCCTCTGCTCCCCGGAGCGGACAGGTCATTCTCCAGGACAAGATGTGGCCGAGACAAAAAAAGAAAAGGCGCATGATAAGCAGGCGAGCGCACCGGTCAACGAGAGCGGCGCGACTGAGGCGCCCAAGGGAATCGCCTTGAGATGAGCTATTTTGGATTTGATCGTCCACGGTTCTGTGGTTACGGCAGTGATGAATTTGCCGGCCATATCCTCTAGAAGGAAGAAATGAACAGCCTGATCCCCAACGATTCGCCGACGAACCTGACCGAGTTTTCGGTGTCGGAGCTTTCGGGCTCGATCAAGCGCACGGTCGAGACCGCGTTCGACCATGTGCGGGTGAGGGGCGAGATTTCCGGATACCGCGGCCAGCATTCGTCGGGGCATGCCTATTTCTCTCTCAAGGACGATCGGGCGCGCATCGACGCGGTGATCTGGAAGGGCACATTCCCCCGCATCAAGTTTCGCCCCGAGGAGGGTATGGAGGTGATTGCCACCGGCAAGGTCACCACATTCCCCGGTTCGTCGAAATACCAGATCGTCATCGAGAACCTCGAACCCGCAGGCGCGGGCGCGCTGATGGCGCTGCTGGACGAGCGCCGCCGCAGGCTCGCCGCCGAAGGATTGTTCGACCAGAGCCGCAAACGGTCCTTGCCGTTCCTTCCGCATGTCATCGGCGTCGTGACCTCCCCGACGGGGGCGGTGATCCGCGATATCCTGCACCGTATTTCCGATCGCTTCCCGGTGCATGTCATCGTCTGGCCGGTGAAGGTTCAGGGCGAGGGTTCCGGCGACGAGGTGGCGGCAGCCATCCGCGGCTTCAACGCGATCGAGCCGGGCGGCCCTGTAAGGCGGCCGGACGTGCTGATTGTCGCCCGCGGCGGCGGCAGCCTCGAGGATCTCTGGAGCTTCAATGACGAGGCGGTCGTGCGCGCAGCGGCCGATAGTCGGATTCCGCTGATTTCGGCTGTCGGCCATGAGACGGACTGGACGCTGATCGACCACGCTGCCGATGTCCGGGCGCCAACCCCGACCGGGGCTGCCGAAATGGCGGTGCCGGTGAAGGCTGATCTGGATGCTCAGATAGCGAATTTGACCGCTCGCCTGCGCGGCTGCGCCACCCGGCAGATGGACCACCGGCGGCAATCGTTGCGGGCGCTCGTCCGGGCGCTTCCTTCGCTCGACCAGTTGCTGGCTTTGCCACGCCGCCGGTTCGACGAGGCTGCCGCCGGCCTCGGTCGCGGGCTGGAGCGTACCACCGTCGTCAAACGGCGCAGTTTCGAGCGCGTTTCCTCCGGCCTGAGGCTCGACCTGCTCACCAACAGGCTGGCCCAGCAACGGCAATTGCTGGCGGACCGGCTCACGCGCAGCGAGCGCTGCCTGGAACGTCAGCTGCTGAAGGAGCATAATCGGCTTTCTAAGGCAGGCGCTTCATTGTCCGCCTTGCCGCCGCGGCTGCTCGGCCAACTGGCGCGCGAACGCCAGCATCTGGTCTCGCTTGGCCGTCATGCCGATACGGCCATGTCGCATACGCTCCTCCGCGGTCGCTCTGCGATTATGGCGCAGGATAGGGTGCTGCAGTCGCTTTCCTACAAGAACGTATTGAAACGCGGCTTTGCGGTCGTTCGCGGCGAGGACGACAAGCCGCTTACGCGCGCCGCCGGGATCGGCGAGGGGCTTGGTGTATCGCTGGAGTTCGCCGATGGCCGGATCGCCGCGATCACGGGCGGTGAGGGCGAGGCAACTGGTTCGACCCCGCCCCCCCAGGCGAAGAAACGGCCTGCCAAGGCCGAAACCGCGGGCGGCGCCCCGAAGCAGGGCAGTCTCTTCTGATGCACGTGCTCCTGGTTTTGGCCCATCCCTTGCCGGAGAGTTTCGCAGCCTCCGTTGCGCGGACGATACGGGAAACGCTGGAGGCGAATGGCCATACGGTCGACCTCCTTGATCTTTACGCCGAGAACTTTGATCCACGGCTGACCGAGAAAGAGAGGCGCCGCTATTTCGATGTGCCTTACGACACCTCCGATGTCGCCGATCTGGTTGCAAGGTTGCGTCAGGCCGAAGCGTTGATGCTGGTCTTCCCGCAATGGTGGTTCAACCTGCCGGCGGTGCTGAAAGGCTTCTTCGACCGCGTTTTCGCTCCCGGCGTGGCATTCCGGCATGACAAGGACGGCGGCAGGATCGTACCGCTTCTCACCAATATCCGCCACTTTTGGGCTTTCACGACGACCGGTTCGCCGTGGTGGGTCGTCCGGTTCTACATGGGCGACCCGGTGCGGCGGCAGCTCAAGCGCGGTATCGCCATCTTCTGTAACCGGAAAGTCGATTTCCGCATGCTGGCCCTGCACGACATGGACCGTGCGACCGACGGCAAGCGCAGGCGGCACCTGGAACGCGTGAAGGCCGCGCTCCAGGATTTCCGGTAGATCTCAGCGAATCCGCATCCCCGCCTTCTCGTCGAAATGCAGGGGCTTGTCGAATTTCTGCAGCGGCGCTTCCGGGACTGAGCCCACCGTCACGCCGTACTGCCAATCCGGCGGGCAGATCGCGATGTAGCGGGCATAACCGCCGACCCCGCCGCCGAATTTGGGATAACCGATCGCCACCAGCGCGCCCGTTTCCGGTACCTTGTCGAGATTGGCCACGCCTTCGGCCTGCGCGAAGCCATTGTGCATTAGCCAGTGCTCGCCTTCGAGTGTCGGCGTTGTATCCGTATCCAGCGGCTCATGTCCGTGAAAAAGGATCTTTCGTTCCAGATGCAGGAACTTCAGTGCGTCGAGGGAAACGCCGGGGAAGGGACGGGTCGTGGAGAGCGAGGGATCCGGCCACTTCTTGTACCAGCCGGATCGCACGAAGACGACGGAGCCTTCCGGAATGCGCCCGTGCTTTTCTTCGAAACCCGTGATGTCGGCGACCTGCAGATGATAGCCCGCGTCGGCCTTCACCTTATCTTCGATATTGATGACCACGAGCGGCCGCACCGCATAGGTCGCAGGGATTTCATCGATAGCAGCATATTCAGGCGCCCAGTGGGCCGGCGGATCGAGTTGCGTGCCGAGCTGATCGGTTGCGAGATTGTAGGTGGAGGCGTTGAAGCCATGTTTCTCGTAGGTGAAGGTGTCGCCCTTCTTGGCATAACCTTCGAGATCGGCGCCGGCTGCAGCCTGCCCGAAGCTCGATTTTCCGAAGCCTGCCCAGACAGGGATGTCTGGTGTGATGGTATGCGTGAGATCGACGTATTTGGCGCCTTTCAGCGTCTCGTTATAGACCTTCCACAGCCCGGGCTCCTCGGCAAATGCAGTGGTGATCGGCGCAATATATAGAAGCGCTGCAGCAATCGGCGCAGCCAGACGAACAAATGAGCTAAACATCGCGACTTCCCTTTTTGGCTTTCGTCATCGTCAGCCGGAACCTGGAATATGCCGGCACTCTCAATCTCCTGCCGCAACGGAGGAAAAGTCAACTTCGGACCAGACACGTAAATGCAACAGAAACGTGTTACCTTCGCACGGATACAATGGGAGGGGCACATGAGATTGGCGGCATTCAACGTTGAAAACCTGTTCGACCGCGCCAAAGCGATGAACCTCGAAACCTGGGCCGAAGGTAGAAAGGTGCTGGAGCAGTTCGCCGAGCTGGACAAGCGCCTGGGGCAGGTAACATACAGCCCTGCGGACAAGGCGCGGATGGCGGAGCTGGTTGTCGAACTCGGCATGGAGAAGAGCGACACCGGCCCATTCGTCATTCTCAGGCGCAATAGAGGCAATCTCCTCAAGCGGCCGAGGACCGGTGGTGTTGTGATCACCGCAAACGGACGGTTCGATTGGGTGGGGTCACTCGAATTGCGTGATGAGCCAGTGGACGAAGAGGCCATGCGAAACACCGCCCGCGTGATGCACGACATCGAAGCGGATGTTCTGGGCGTTGTCGAGGCCGAAAGCCGACCGGTTCTTTGGGCTTTCAACAACCAAATTCTCCCGGCGATCAACGGCAAGCCTTATCGGCAGGCGATGGTCATCGACGGCAACGATGATCGCGGTATCGATGTCGGCATCATGACGCGCGAGAACTACGTCATAGACATGATGCGCAGCCATGTGGACGACCGCGGTGCGAATGGAGACCCGGTCTTTTCCCGCGATTGCCCGGAATATTACATCACGACCCCGAGGGGAACGAAGCTGGTGGTTCTGGTCAACCACTTCAAGAGCAAGGGTTTTGGCAGCGCTCAATCCTCCGACGCACGCCGCAAGGCGCAGGCGGCCCGGGTTGCAGAGATCTACGAACAATTGCTGTCCGCCGGCTTCGAACACATCGCCGTCATCGGCGATCTGAACGACACGCCGGACAGCGCGCCGCTGGCACCCTTGATGCAGACGTCGCTCAAGGACGCCTTCGTTCATCCGCAATTCGACGACGGCGGCTATCCGGGAACCTTCGGGCTCGGCAATGCCGACAACAAGATCGACTATCTTCTGCTTTCGCCCAAACTCTTTGAGACGGTGGAACGGGGCGGAGTCTTCCGCAAGGGCGCCTGGCCGGGATCAAGGCCGAAGCGCTGGGACACCTATCCGCAGGTCACAAGCCCGGAGCAAGCGGCATCCGACCATGCCGCCATCTGGGTCGATCTGGATATCTAGGGTTTTCAGGCCCACTCACCCTTGCGCATGACCGCGACCCTAGAGCCGTCAGCTCGGATGCCGTCGATATCCACCTGGTTGGATCCGATCATCCAGTCGATGTGGATGAGGCTGGAATTGCCGCCTTGTGCCTTGATCTGCTCCTGGCTGAGCGAGGCGCCGTCGAGGAAGCATTTCGAATAGCACTGGCCGAGCGCGATATGGCAGGAGGCGTTTTCGTCGAACAGGGTGTTGTAGAAAAGCACGCCGCTTTTGGAGATCGGCGACGAATGCGGCACCAGTGCCACCTCGCCGAGCCGCCGGGCGCCGTCGTCCGTGTCCAACACCTTGTTCAGCACCTCCTCGCCCTTTGAAGCCTTGGCCTCGACGATCCGGCCGGCCTCGAACTTCACCTGGATGTTGTCGATCAGCGTCCCCTGGTGTGACAGCGGCTTGGTGCTCGACACATGACCCTCGACCTTGAGCGCGTGCGGCGTGGTGAAGACCTCTTCGGTCGGAATGTTCGGATTGCAGGTGATGCCGTTCTTGGCGGTGGAAGCTCCGCCGTGCCACTCGTGGTCGTCGGCAAGGCCGACCGTCAGATCGGTGCCGGGACCGGTGAAGTGGAGGGCCGCGAATCGCTCGCCATTCAGCCAGGTCGAGCGCTTCTTGAGATTGGCGTTGTGTTCCGCCCACGCCGTGATCGGATCGGCGACATCGACGCGCGATGCCGCAAAGATCGCCTCGGCGAGTTTGCCGACGGCGACATCGTCGGGGACATCCGGAAATACCTGGCGAGCCCAGGAGGGATTGGGATAGGAAACGATGTTCCAGTTGATGTCGAAATTGGCGATCTTTTCGAGGGCCGGCTTGTAGGCCATCGAATTGGCCTTGTTGGCGCGGGCTACCTTGGCGGGGTCCTGAGCCGCGAGCAGCATCGGATTGTCTCCGGAAATCGCAAGCCGCGCCGCCCCATTCGCATAGGCCCTCGCCATGCCTTCGTAGAGCCAGTCGGAGGCCTTGTCGAAGCTGGCGTCTGGGGCATGCTCGTAGCGGGCAAGCGTCGTCTCTTCGTCGGAATAGAAGGTGGTGACGAGGCCCGCACCGGCCTTGTAGGCATGTTTGGTGATCAGGCGTACGAGCGGCAGGGCCGGAAGTGGTGCCGTGATCACCAGATCCTGACCCCCTTCGAGCCTGAGCCCCACTTTGACGGCCACTTCCGCAAGCTTTTCGAGTTTCTGAGGATCGACGACGGTCTGAAAATTCGGCACGATTGTCATGGATGGCCCTCTGCTTTCTCTATCCGGTTCCTGAAACTTAAAGAGCTTTGGGGCGAAAATGAAGACGCGAGCCCGAGAAACCGGCTCAGGGCTTCATCTTGGAATCCGCTACCCTTGCCGCAGCGCGGCTTCGAGCGCTGCAATGTTATTTGCATGGACGTCCTCGTAAGGCGCGAAATAGATCACCGCGCCGGAGGCGATCTCCTCGGCGACGAAGGAACGGAGCGACGGCTCGACTGGTTTGCCGGCGGCGAAAGCGCCCGCCACCCGCTGAAGATAGGCATGGTTGGCGTCGATCAGGCTTGGTCCATAGCCGCCGGAGGCGATACGATCCGCATCGCCATGCGCTGGCAGTACTTTTCCGATCGGCCAGTCCCGCATTCGCGCGAGTTCGGCGATATGGGTTCCGATCTCGGCCGCTTCCGAAATATAGGTGATCGTATCCTCGAGCGTATCGCCGGCAAACAGCAGCTTTTCATCCGGCAGCCAGAGCACGTTGCCATCGGCGCTGTGGATCGCGAAGTGATGCAGTTCCACATTGCGATGGCCGACCGTGAATTCGAGCCGTCCTTCGAAAACCGTTATCGGCATGACGAACGGCTGGATCGGCGGATTGGCGTTTTCGATCTTGTCGCGGTTCTGCTCGAGTTTCTCCGCGGTCAGCCGCAGCGCGATGATCTCACAATCGGCAAATACTGCATTTCCGGCGATGTGATCCTTGTGCCAGTGGCTCAGCACGACGCGGATCCTGGTGACGCCAAGGCCTTGCAGATGATGCCGGATCGCCTGGGCATGCTTGATGGAGATGTGCGTGTCGTAGACCAGCGCCTCGTCCCGGTCGATCAGGGCATAGGAGGCAATGCCGAGAGAATAGGCGCCGTCGTCCAACCAGTTGGCCGCTTGCGCATGGAGCCGCTTGCCCGCGACGCGGCCGTCGTAATAGGCGAAGATGCCTGGATAGGGTTCAAGGATGCGAAGCGTCTCGGTCATTTCAAGCATCGCAAGCCTCATGCGACCAATGGGGCGGCAACCGCCTTCAGCACATCGCGAGCGGCCTTTGGATCAAGCCTGACCTGCAAGCCGCGCTGCCCGCCATTGATATACACGTGCGGCTCGTCGAGCGCAGCGATTTCGATTGCCGTCGGAACCACCTTCTTCTGACCGAAGGGACTGATGCCCCCGACATGATAGCCGGTGGCGCGCTCCGCCTCGGCAGGCTTCATCATCGCGGCCGACTTGCCGCCGAAGGCCGCGGCGAGCTTCTTCATCGAAACCTCACGATCGGACGGCACGACGACGCAGACCGGCTTGCCGTCCACCTCCGCCATCAGCGTCTTTAGCACCCGGCAAGGCTCCTCGCCGATCGCTTCGGCCGCCTGCAGGCCGATCCGGTCGGCATTCGGGTCGTAGTCATAGGTGACGGTCGTGAAGGCGACACCGGCCTTCTGAAGGGTCTGCGTGGCACGCGTTGTCTTCGACATGACTTCAGTTCCCGCCGAACGCCTCTTCGTAGATCTCGGGTTTGAAGCCGACGATCAGCTTGCCATCGGCTTCCAGCACCGGACGCTTGATCATCGAAGGCTGAGCAGCCATCAAATCGATCACCTTCTGGCGGTCAAGGCCGGCCTTGTCGGCGTTATCGAGCTTCTTGAAGGTGGTTCCCGCCCGGTTCAGTACGGTTTCCCAGCCGGCGCGGCTGGTCCAGTCTTCCAGACTGGAGCGCTCGATACCGGCGATCTTGTAGTCGTGAAAGTCATAGGTGACACCTCTGCGGTCGAGCCATTCCCGCGCTTTCTTCATCGTGTCGCAGTTCTTGATGCCGTAGATCGTGATCGCCATCGAATACCCCATGTGCCGAGAGGGATCGATATCAACAGGCACCCTCCTCATGCAAGTCGTTGATCTGGCTCAATCGGCGTTATGTGACGGTTGCATGGCTCCCCTGTGCTGTTGTGCGTTGCACAAACGAGGGTCCGAGCTCATATTTTAGCGGAAAGAAAAGGAGAGATTGTCATGATCGCACAGAAGAAGAACCGTGGCGCATTTGGCCGGGCCTTTGCCGTCGTCAGCGCCGCAATTGCAGTTTCGGCTGCCGTAGAAAACCATCGTCGCCCGAAGAGCCACGATCTTAACACCCTCGGCATCGACCCCAAGGCTTTTGATCAGCTCGTTTAACTGGCTTCCGGCGAAACAGCCGCGAGTGTAACGGCTTCATCCGAAAGTATAGTTTCGCGCGCATTGCGCGCGGAAACTGTCCGTTAACCATAGCTATCCTATTATCTCCTAATATTTTGGAGGTTGAGGTGAGCGGGCAGGTCCTGAAAATAGCCGAGCGGCCGGATGCGGACGCGCTCGATGCCGAAGTCCTGAAGAATTCCGTCGTAAAGCTGGCTGGTGAGGCTTCGGCTCTCGGTCTCCACCTCGTCGATATCGCGGGTGTTGTACAGGATACCGCCGCCCAGTCTTCGCAGCATGCAGCGCTTCTGGGGCGTCTGACGCAGTCGGCCCAATCGATCGCCGAAGTCAACGGCCAGATCGCTCGCTCACTGCATGAATCCGATGAATTGACCACAAGCGCCCGCCAGGTTCTGGGCGCGCAGGCCGAGCAGCTTTCCGGTTCCGTCACCGCCATCGATCATATGGTCAATGCCTCGCAGGAGATCGGCGCGGAAATCAAGCTATTTTCCTCCGCATTGGGTGATGTCGGGCGGCTGGCGGATGCGATCGGCACGATTGCCCGGCAGACGAACCTTCTGGCGCTTAACGCGGCGATCGAGGCGGCGCGCGCAGGCGATGCGGGCAAGGGTTTTGCGGTGGTTGCGGCCGAGGTTCGGGCGCTGTCGCTGCAGACCTCTCAGACGACCAGTTCCATTCAGGCGACGCTCGACCAGCTGAACAGCCGCATCGACCGGCTTGTGGCGGCCGGCGAGGGCGCAAGCCGCTCCGCCGAAGGCGTGAAGACGACTGCGATGAAAGTGCAGGGCTCCTTCAAGGGCGTCGAAGACGTGATGACACGCATCCTCGACAACGCATCCGCGTTGGCGGGCACCACCGAAACCGTCGACCGGCAATGCGGCGAATTCGCCTCCTCGATTGCCTCAGCTGCCAGCGCGATCCTGAAATCCAACGATCAGCTTCAGCAGACCTCCGCCCGTGTCGGCGATATGGTGACGATTTCCGAACGGATGATCCAGGCGACCGCCAACGCCGGCGTCGAGACGCCGGACAGTCCCTACATCCGGCAGGTGATAAAGCTTGCCGCCGACGTCTCGACCGCTTTCGAAGCAGGTGTCAGATCGGGCCGCATCGACATGGCCTCGCTTTTCGACCGGCAATATGCGGCGATCCCCGGCACGGATCCTGTTCAATACATGACCCGCTTTACCGAGTTCACGGACGCGGTCCTGCCGCCGATCCAGGAAGGCGCGCCGGAAGCCGACGAACGGATCGCCTTCTGTGCCGCTGTGGACGAAAACGGCTATCTGCCGACCCACAATCGCAAGTTCTCGCAGCGCCCGCGTCCCGGTGATCCGACCTGGAACACCGCCAACTGCCGCAATCGGCGCATCTTCAACGACCGCGTCGGGCTCGCCGCGGGCCGCAACAAGGAACCATTTCTGCTGCAGACTTACCGCCGCGACATGGGCGGCGGCCAGTTCGTGCTGATGAAGGACATTTCCGCGCCGATCACCGTGAACGGCCGTCATTGGGGTGGCCTGCGCCTGGCGATCCGGGTCTAAGCCCGCGCTGCCTCCAACGTGGAACTCTCTTCATAGGCTGCATCAAGCCTGGCGATGTCGATCTTCCTCATCGACAGCATCGCCTCCATGACCCGGTTGGCCCGCATGGCATCGCTGTCGGTCAGCATTTTCGGCAGTCTGGCGTAGTTGACCTGCCATGCGAGCCCGAACCGGTCGGTCAACCAGCCGCAGGGCTGTTCCTGCCCGCCTTCGGCGAGCTTTTCATAATATGCGTCGATTTCCTCCTGCGTCTCGCAATGGATGAGAAAGGACACCGCGCCGTTGAACTTTGCCCACGGCCCGCCGTTGATCGCGGCAAAGCTCTGGCCTTCAAGCTCGAAACCCATGGCCATGACCTGCCCCCTGGGCCGCGGTCCGGCATCGCCATAACGAGAAACCTCGGTGATGCGGGAGTTTTCGAACACCGATACATAAAAATTGACGGCTTCTTCCGCATTGTCTTCGAACCAGAGATGCGGAACGATCTTGTGCTTCTCGATGGCCATTTTTCTCTCCTCTATCGGGTGACGTTCTTAGAACGTGGCGGAACCAGCCGATCCGACATCGCTCCGAAAATATTTATGCCTTTAGGCCATCAGTCTCAGTTGTTCGAAGCTTGGTGGGTAAGGTACGGCTTTCGGATCGAACGCCCATCGACCGAGTTCTTCGTGGCGGGTCTGGCCGTGATAGCTATAGACGAGCATGAATTCGCCGGAGATCCACGCGTAGTTGCGCGTGAGAGGCAGGGGTTCGATATTCCTGCAATCATAAGCAAGCGTTACATGCGGCATGAGCGCGCTCGCCTGAAAACTCGGAAGATTGTGTTGTGCCAAGGCACGCCCGAGCATCCTCACGAACTGGCCAACCATGGCATTGCCCTTGGGACGATAAAGGGCAAGATGGCGACTGTTGCCAAACAAGCCGGCACTGTCGAGGGTTATTGGGATCGGTCGCGCCTGAATGCCGGCCGCGATCGCCCTGGCTCTCTCGATCAACCGTGAAGGAGGTTTGTCGAACCGCCCCATGCAGAGCAGGCTCATATGCAGGAGATGTGGCGGATAAGCGTCCCGTCCGCGCTGAACCGCCAGATGAGTTGCGGCATCCTCATGCATCCGCAAGGCCACGGGGTTTGTAGGCCGCAGGACGAACATCAGACTGCTTTCCGGTCGGGCAGGGAAAACCGGCATCGACGGCCATCCGTCGCTGCCGAACAGCGGCAGCTGGTCGGTCGCAACTTTCCGATTCGTCCCCCTGCTTCCCATCTCCGTGCTCCGATTTGAGTTGGACGCAGATTAAAGGGATCGATGCCTCTAGTAAAGAACAAAAGAAGAACGTTTGCGCCGGCGACGTCGGCGAGGTTTTCGTGAGGATAGTCTCCTTCGAAGTAAGAAACGGGTTGAAACTCTTTGGGCGAAGGACGATTTTGGAAGGATCGACATGTGGAGGTCTGCCCATGGCTACGCATCAATATCTCGTTTTTGAAACGGCCGGCGGTTTCTGCGGCATTGCGTGGAACGACAAGGGGATCACGCGCTTTCAGCTCCCCACGAAGGCGGCGGAGTCGACGGAACGGCTGCTTCTCCGTCGCCTGCCGATGGCGAAGCCGGGACAACCGACGGTAAAAATCCACGAAGCCGTGGAGGCGGTGAAGCGGTATTTTGCCGGCGAATCGGTGGATTTTTCACGCTTCACGCTGGATCTCGACGATCAGGACGATTTCTTCAGGGAAATTTATTCCGCCGCCCGGCGGGTGGGCTGGGGCCATACCACGACCTATGGCGCCATCGCCAAGGAATTGGGGGCAGGCCCGCAGGCTGCCCGGGATGTCGGCCAGGCAATGGCAAGGAACCCCGTGGCGCTGATCATTCCTTGCCATCGGGTGCTTGCCGCCGGCGGCAAGCTGGGCGGCTTCTCGGCGCCCGGAGGCGCCATGTCCAAAGCACGCATGCTCGAGCTGGAAGGCGTCAGGCTCGGCCCGTCGGAACCGGCCCAGCAATCGCTCGGCTTCTAGGCCCGGAACGCGTGTCTTCGCGGAAAGGGCGACCCGATGTTCAGGTCGCCTTTGCACTCGCGTCGGTTGACACAGAACAACCTGTTGCAAGGGCAGGCATGGTAGAAAGCGGGAAAGGAGGAAGGACATGCCTGCCGCCGCCGCCAAAGCCCAATTGAAAGAAATCACCGTCGAGGAATATGTCAAGCTCAGGAGCCTGATCGATAGGATCGGCGAAGAGCAGGCGATGAGAAAACGCGAAGACGATACGTCCATCAAGGACGTCGTCGCTCACCGGGCCCATTGGATCGAACTGTTCCTTGGCTGGTATCGTGACGGCCAGACCGGGCAAAAGGTCGATATTCCCGCGAAGGGCTACAAATGGTCCGACCTCAAAACCTTCAATGCCGACCTGCGGGCAAGGCAGGCGGATCTCAGCTGGCTTGACGCGCGGGCGTCACTGGAAGGCTCTCATCAGAGACTTCTCGACTTCATCGATCGTCACGACGACGATGATCTTTATGCTGGTCCAATGAAAGGCGGAAACAGCCCGTGGACGACCGGGCGCTGGGCTGAGGCGGCCGGCCCGTCGCACTATAGATCGGCTGCGAAATGGATCCGCGCTTGCCTCCGGTCAGACCTGTCTGGGAACTGATCTTCAGCGCGAATGTTCATAGCACCCGTCAAGCGATTTCATCCCGCGCCAGTGGGTGAAAGACGTTGCTCCAACTGAGCCGACGGTCGTCTGCTATCCGTCGGATTTGGATACTCCCGGTTAAGCCGAAATCATTCCCACTCGATCGTGCCGGGCGGCTTCGACGTCACGTCATAAACGACCCGGTTGATGCCGCGCACCTCGTTAATGATGCGGGTGGCCGTACGGCCGAGGAAGTTCATGTCGTAGGGGTAGAAATCCGCCGTCATGCCGTCGACCGAGGTGACGGCGCGCAGTGCGCAGACGAAGTCGTACGTGCGATAGTCGCCCATCACGCCGACCGTCTGCACCGGCAGAAGCACGGCGAAAGCCTGCCAGATCGTGTCGTAGAGGCCGGCCTTGCGGATTTCGTCGAGATAGATCGCGTCCGCCTTGCGCAGGATCTCGAGCTTTTCGCGGGTCACGCCGCCGGGGCAGCGGATCGCAAGTCCCGGACCCGGGAAGGGGTGGCGACCGACGAAACGGTCCGGCAGGCCGAGTTCGCGGCCAAGCGCGCGGACCTCATCCTTGAAGAGTTCGCGGAGCGGCTCGACGAGCTTCATGTTCATGCGCTCAGGCAGGCCGCCAACATTGTGATGGCTCTTGATCGTTACGGACGGGCCGCCGGAAAAGGAGACGCTTTCGATCACGTCCGGATAAAGCGTGCCCTGGGCGAGGAAGGCGGGTGCGCCTTTGCCGTCTTCGGCAATCTTGTTGGCTTCCGCTTCGAAAACCTCGATGAACAGACGACCGATCGTCTTGCGTTTCACTTCCGGATCAGAGACGCCGGCAAGCTCCGTCAGGAACAGGTCGGAGGCATCCACATGCACGAGCGGAATGTTGTAGTGGTCGCGGAACATCTTGACCACTTCCTCCGCCTCGTTGAGGCGCATCAGGCCGTGATCGACGAAGACGCAGGTGAGCTGGTCGCCGATCGCCTCGTGGATCAGCACTGCCGCGACCGAAGAATCGACGCCGCCCGAGAGGCCGCAGAGCACGCGGCCGGAACCGACCTGTTCGCGGATCTTGCGGATCATCTCGGCGCGATAGGCCGCCATCGTCCAGTCCGACTTCAGCCCGACGATCTTGTGCACGAAGTTGGAAAGCAGCTTCGCACCGTCAGGCGTGTGCACCACTTCAGGATGGAACATGGTCGTGTAGTAGTGCCGGCTCTCGTCGGCGGCGATCGCGAAAGGCGCGTTCTCGGACGTCGCGATGACCTCGAAACCTTCGGGCAGCTTGGTGACGCGGTCGCCATGGCTCATCCAGACCGGATAACGGTTACCCGTTTCCCAGAAACCATCGAAGAGCGGGCTCTTTGCCCTGATCTCCACGTCGGCGCGTCCGAACTCTGCTGCGTGACCGCCTTCCACCTCACCGCCAAGCTGCAGGCAGAGCGTCTGCTGCCCGTAGCAGATGCCGAGGATCGGAACGCCGGAGTCGAAAACTGCCTGCGGCGCACGCGGGCTGCCTTCCGAGGTCACGGAGGCCGGACCACCGGAAAAGATCACGCCCTTGGGCCGAAGCTTCTCGAACGCGGAGGCCGCGTTCTGGAACGGATGGATTTCGCAGTAGACGCCGGATTCGCGGATGCGACGCGCGATAAGCTGCGTCACCTGGCTGCCGAAATCGATGATGAGGATGCTGTCGGGATGAGCTGCCAAGGTCGTGTTTTGGGTCATGGCGAGCCTTTAAAGAAAAGTTGTTTTTAACGCAACTGCTCAGAGGACCAATTTGCCATTCTCAAGCGCGTTAAAAAGGCCGTCCACCGCGTCCGCCAGCTTCACGTCGATCACGTGCAGATATTCCCTCCAGTCGTTGACGTGCTTGAGCTCTTCCTTTCCGTCCGAAATACCACGCAGGCCGATCAGGGGAATTGCGAAAAGCTGGCAGCAGCGCATCACTGCGAAGGTTTCCATATCCACCATGTCGGCTTCAATGAGATCGTATGCGGCGCCGGAGACGACGTTGCCGCCTGTCGAAAGCGAGGCGTCCGGAATGCCGGGGATGCGCAAGAGGAGCGGCATGGTCGCCGGATGTTCGAGGAAAGGCGTCCGGCCTTTCTCGAAACCGAGCGGCGAGGCGTCCATGTCGCGATAGGCGACCGAGGAAACCTGGTAGATTTCGGTTTGCTCGAGACTGCGCGAACCGGCCGAGCCGAGCGAGACGATAAGATCGGGCAGCTTGCCCGATGCCTCCAGCTTCGTCAGCGCATGGCTCAACACAATCGCGGCCTCGACAGGCCCGACACCGGTCATCAGCGGTTTGATGCGGGATCGGAGCGCCGGGCCGTATTCGGCGTCGACCGCCATGACGAAGAGAATGGATTTGCCGCTGGCGACCGCCGGTTCGGCCATGGAAAGTGCGGTGATCATCCGATGATGTCCTCCCGGCCGCGGATCACCATCATGGTGCCCGTCATGGAGGCGATGAGTTTGGCGGGACCGTCTCCGATGGCATAGGCACGGCCATCCGCGACGATGATCGTGGATCCCGGCTTGGTGATCTCGCCGCGGAAGAGAAACCGTTCGCCGCGGCCCGGCGACAACAGGTTCACCTTGAATTCGATCGTCAGGATGGAGGCTTCCGGCTCGATCACCGTATAGGCGGCATAGCTGCAGGCGGAATCAAGCGCGGCAGAGATGACGCCGGCATGCAGAAAGCCATGCTGCTGGGTGAGCTTCGCATCAAACGGCAGCTCGATCTCCACCATGGCCTGTTCGACGCGTGCCAACTCCGCCCCAAGCAGGCCCATGGCGCCCTGGCGTGCGAAGCTTTGCCTGACGCGTTGACGAAAATCGCCCGTATCTCTCCCGTCCATGTTTCATCCCTTTCGCAGCTGCGAAATTGGCATGGGCAAAAGTGTTCCGCAAGCGGGGGCCGTTGACGTCGTTAATTCAGGAGAACGATCGCGAGATTGAGCAACGTCGCGAAGCCGACCCAGAAGGCATAGGGGACAAATAGCCAGGCCGCCCAGCGGTTCGGCCGCCAGCTTGCGGCGATGAACAGCAGGATCGAGATCAGCAGCGGCACGATGATGACGAGACCAAGCCTAGGGCTCTGCAGACCAAAGAAGGCGGGCGACCAGGCGAGGTTCAGGACGGCCTGAACGGCGAAGATCTGCAGACGACGCCTGTTGTCTTCATCATACCAGGTAGCGGCAAGCGCCCCGCCGATCATGCCATAAAGGACGGTCCAGACCGGACCGAAAACCCAGTTCGGGGGATTGAAGAAAGGCTTGTTCAGCGACTGGTACCATTCGCCGGGCTGGTTGCTGAGGCCACTCAGCGCGCCGATCGCCACGCTGGCCAGGATGAAGATGAAAAATATGAGGATCTTGTTCATGAGGCTGCAATTAGGGCGATGCGCCGACGGAAAAAGATCACGCCAATCGAACAATATGCTGATCCCAGGCCACCTTGCTGCGGGTCTCGTTGAACTGGCCGTCATAGGAGGAAACGGCGATGCCGCTTGCTGCGGGGGCAACCCCGGCGGCGTCGCGGACCAGCTCTTCCTTCAGTACGGCCCCGGTCCCTGCGTCGAGAGTGACGGCCGCACCGATGACGGGGGACGTCATGCCGACGATGCCTTCGCGGCGATTGACGGCGATCGCGCCGACATAGTTGCCAAGCCGGATGGTGGTCTCCTCCGGCAGCGAAACGAACGAGAGGTCCTCGCCTTCCGAGAACCAGCCGGCGAGTGGCGGCAGTGCGTTGCGCGGGCCTTCCCACTGGCAGGCGAACCAGATGCGGCCATCCGCGCCGATATCCAGATGCCGGGTCGAAAGCTGGCGGAGCGCGGGGGGCAGGCCGTGCCGCTGGACGAGCGCACCAGTCCCGGCATCGAGCAGGACCAGCGACGGTTCCATATGGTCGAGATTGAGCTTGGTGCGGCCGAAGTCCGGGTGGGTTTCGATGCCGCCATTGGCGATGACCAGGAGCGTGCCATCATCCGAGACGGTCATGTCATGCGTTCCGATACCATGCGCGTCGAATTCGCCGATGCGGCGGAACTTGTCTCGCGCGTCGTAGACACCGATCATGCCGCGATTGCCGTCGAAATCGTTCTCGCTGGCGTAGAGCAGGGCGCCATTGGGCGAAAAGTGCCCGTGGCCGTAGAAATGCCGGCCTTCGGGCGAGGTGATGACGACCGGCTCCGTCTGCCTCGACAGATCGAAGACCATGGCGAATGTACCGGGGCGTCGGGCGAATGCGACGGTACGGCCGGTGGCTGAGCTATGGGCCAAGCCGTGGGCGCGAGCGGGTAGTGACGCTCGATCGATGATTTCGCCGCGCTCGGAAATCGTGGCGATGCCGAAGGAACCGTCAGATTCGCGAAAGCCCGCCGCATAGACTGCATCGGCCCGTTCCAGCGCCATCAGC
The DNA here is from genome assembly GCF_004368875.1 of Neorhizobium sp. R1-B. Taxonomy (NCBI): domain Bacteria; kingdom Pseudomonadati; phylum Pseudomonadota; class Alphaproteobacteria; order Hyphomicrobiales; family Rhizobiaceae; genus Neorhizobium; species Neorhizobium sp. R1-B. Next base: position 540,126 of record NZ_SOEM01000001.1, on the reverse strand, counting down.
GAGCGTGGCGAAAGCGAGGCAGTAAAAGATATACCCGCCGCCTTCAGGAAGCCGCGCCGGTCGATCGCCTTGCCGCGCCACATGGCCGTCAGTCTCCATCCGAAAAGGAAAAGCCGGAGCCGAGGCCGATCGCGCCGCCATAACCCTCGCTCAGGCTGATAATCACCTCGCGACCCTGGAAGAGCAGCGTGTCGAGCTTTTCGCGCTCCTTTGGATCCTCCACCGCTCTTTCAAGGTCGGGTGTTACCTGCTCTGAAAGCTCGGCCATGGATTTGAGGAGAGCCTTTGTGGAGGCGAGGATCGGCCGGTCGGATTGCTTCAGGAGGTTCGCCATCCCGGACGCTTCCAGCAATGCCGCCAGACCCTCGATATTGCCTTTGACGGAAGGCCAAGTCGTTTCGGAGCGCCAAAACAGTGCCTGTTTGGGGAATTTCGCCTTTTCCGGTCCCTTGTAGAAGGTCTCGATGCGTTGATCGCGCACGGTTTCGGCGCCGTGCACCAGGATGCCGAGGAGCGCCGTGGCCGCCTCGCCGCCGGTGCGGAAGACGGGATTGGCAGGCCCCGGTTGTTTCCAGGCTTCTTGAATGCCGTTCGGCGCATCCCAGATGCCGGAAATCTCCTCGGAAACATTGGTGATATTGCCAGCGACAGCAGCGGCGTAGCGGCAGCGAAAGCCGTTCTTCTCCCTCGAAAGGGCGTCCGACCCGGTGCCGAAGAGGAGATATTCCAGGGCGCCGAAACCTTGCGTCGCGACGCTCTTCGTCGCAAGCGTGGCGGGATCGGTGGCCGTTTCATCCGATTTCGACAAGATGCCCTGAACCTGCTTGAGGCCGGTGCTCTTGCGATCGGGATAAAACAAGATGCGTTCGAAGCGGTTCTGCTCGATGACAGGCCCGACCCGAATGATCTCTATGTGAGCCCAGCTTACCGCGGTGGCACGGAAGGCGCTCTTGGCAGAGTCGTGATTTGCCGCCGAAGGCGTCCCGCAGAGCGTCTTCACGACGGACGTCATCTTCTCCGCCGATCGATGGAAGGCGCTGTAGCCTGGCCGTATAAAGCCGTCCACGGCCGCCGTCATGACTTTGGAGACCTCCGCTTCCGGTAGATCGATCGAGGATGCGGGTTCGCTCTCCTGTGCCAAAGCCATGGCGGGCAGGAGCGAGATCAGGCCTGCGGCAAGGATCATGCGCATCAGAGCGACTCCAGGAATTTGACCAGCGCGGCGCGGCCGTCTTTGGAAAACGAGGCGAATGCATCCCGGGCATTTTGCGCTTCTCCGCCGTGCCAGAGGATGGCTTCCGTAAGGTTGCGGGCTCGCCCGTCATGTAGGAAGAAGGTGTGTTCGTTGACGGTTTCGGTCAGCCCGATGCCCCAAAGCGGCTGGGTACGCCACTCGCGGCCGTCGGCGACGCCGACCTGCTGCCCGTCGGCCAGACCTTCGCCCATGTCGTGCAGGAGGAAATCCGAATAGGGCCAGATCAGCTGGAAAGCATGCGCCTTGTTGCCTGCATTGCGGCGGGTGACGAATTTCGGCGTATGACAGGCAGTGCAACCGGACTGGTAGAAAAGCTCCTTGCCCCTGAGTACGGTGGGGTCCGCGATATCGCGTCTTGCCGGCACCGCTAGATTCTCGGAATAGAAGGTGACGAGTTCCAGCACGGGATCCGGCGCTTCGACCGGTCCGAGCCTTTCCTGCACGCCGGTCGGCATCGCAAGGCATTCGGCTTCCGCCTTGGTGCAATCTCCATGATCGAAGGGTTTGTCCGGCGTTGAAATGCCAAGGTCGCCAGCAAAGGCTCCGGAACTCTGGTCCCGGACGGAGGCATTCTGGGCCTTGAAGCCGAAGCGGCCGAGTTTCAGGTCGCCCGTCTTGTGGTCGCGTGTCAGCGCGGGCTTGCCCGATATCCCATCGCGGTCCTTGTCGTCGGGATCCGCCTTGGCGAGGATATCCGCCTCATGGATCGCCTGGATGAGGCCCATGCCGATCATCGGAGGCGCCACGCGCGGCGATAACGTCACGTCTCCTTCGAGCGGACCATGGCCGAGATCGACGGCGGAATAGGTGGGTTTGCGCAGTTGCACCACCTCCCCATCACCAAGCGTTATCGGGATCTCCTCGTAGGAAATCTGCATCCGGCCTTCCGATTTCAGGCCCGGCACCGCCAGATCCTGCAACTGCTCACCATAGGTCGCGTCGGGGAAATTGAGCTTTCGGATATCGGCGATCGCCTCGCGCTCGTCGTCCGTGCGGGCGGGGCGGGCAAGCCGGAGGAACATGGAAGTCGAATCCGCAGAACCTTCGGGCGGATGCCCGCGTCCATCCTTCAGATGGCAGCTTTGGCATGCCCGGGCATTGAAGAGCGGCCCCAGGCCGTCGGAAGCCTGGGTCGAGGAGGGCGAGGAAACCCAGAGCTTGCGGAACAACGCGTTGCCGAGCTTGAACTTTTCTTCCTCGTCGAAATCGAGATTGGCGGAAAAATGCGAAAAGGCGTCTCCGTTGACGAGCGCCCTGGTCGTCGCCGCGCCGCCCTGCATCGTCTCGAATTGCTCCGGCTTGGAAAAATCGGTTGCGGGCCGCGTGACGCTTTCCACACGTCGCTGATCCTTCGGATTGATATCCGTGCGTGATGTCGGAAAAAGCGTCTCACCGCCGATGGCCATCAGCGGCGCGAGAAGAAGAGCGCCCGAAACAAGCGGGAGCAGGAACAGCGAGGATATGGGCGCTCTCATCGGTCATCGGGCCGCAAGCTCATCAAGCCGCGACCCGCCTTTATTGGAAATTACTTGAAAACGGCGTCAGGATTATCAAGGCTGTCGGAACCTTCAAGCTCGATCTTGCCGAGATCCAGCGACGCAATGACGCGCTCGATCGTCTTGGTCTGATCGATCAGGCCGTCGATCGCCTTCTGGACCACGGCATTACCCTTGACATTGTTCTCACCGATCATCTGGTCATAGGCCTCGACCTTCTGGCCCCGATCAGCCATGGCGTTCATGGCGGCGAGCGTCGCATCGAGCTTGCTCTTCATCTCGGTGTCGAGCGCCTTGTCCTTGGCGATGACCAATTCCGAAACCGAGGGTCCCTTCAGCTTCGTACCGTCGACCCGGAGATATTCGCCCGTATAGGCCGACTTGATGCCGATCGCGTCGTTGAGATGCGACGCATAGGTATTGTCCGAGAAACAATCGTGTTCTTCTTCCGGATCGTGCAGCAGAAGGCCGAGTTTCATGCGTTCGCCGGCAAGTTCGCCGTAGGATAGCGAACCCATGCCGGTAAGGATCGCCGACAGCCCCGCCTTGGGGTCGCCTGTGACGTTCTTGGTGGCGTCGCCATCGGGGGCCCAGGCTTTCACCATGTCCTCGAGGTCGGTTACAAGCAGGGTCGATGCAGCCTTCAGGTAGGCGGCGCGGCGGTCGCAGTTTCCACCGGTGCAGTTGGCCTTGTCGTAATCGGTAAAGGGGCGCTTGCCGGCTCCCGCGCCTGTGCCGTTCAGATCCTGTCCCCACAGAAGGAATTCGATTGCGTGATAGCCGGTCGCGACATTTGCCTCTATCTCGCCGGCTTCGTGCAGGCTCTGAAGGGTTTCGGGCGTGATGTTGGTAACGTCGATCTCTTCGCCGTTGACCTTGATTTTCGGATTGGCGATGACATTGGCGGTATAGAGTTCGTTCTCGTCGCTTTCCTTGCCGTAGGAGGCGTCGACATAGTCGATGAGGCCTTCATCGAGCGGCCAGGCATTCACTTTGCCTTCCCATTCGTCGACAATGGGGTTGCCGAAGCGATAGACTTCCGTCTGCTGATAAGGAACGCGCGCCGCAATCCAGGCGGCCTTGGCGGCCTTCAGTGTTTCGTCGCTCGGCTTGGCGATCAGCGCATCGATTGCGGCGTCGAGCTTCTTGGCCGTCGTCAGCGAGTCCTCGTATTTGGCATGCGCGAGCTCGGCATAATGCTTGAGGACGGCGGCGGCATCGGCGGCCTTTGCCGGCGTGACGGTATAGGCCGCGGAGGCGGCAAAAAGCGCCAGTGCGGCGCTCAGAACGGTCTTGCGGATCATGGTCCCTCTCCTTCAGCGGCCGAGGTTCCCTGGCCGCTCGATCGAGTTCTTCGCGCAAATGGAAACTGGTGTCAAACGATCTAGTTTAGAACGTTTTGAAAGAAGGAGAGGCCGTTTCGCCTTGCCGGCTCTGTTCAACGCTTTCGCTGCATCCGGCAGAAAAAGAAACCGTCGGTATCGGTGCTTGCGGGGGTGAGCGTGACGGAGAGATGATCCTTCGATCGTGGCAGGGCAGCATCCTTTCCGAACGCCTGCTCCCATTGCGGCTCGGTCGGTACCACCGAAAACTGCGGGTTCTCCGCGCAGAACCGGGCTGTCTGCCGGTCGTTCTCTTCCGGCAGGATCGAGCAGGTGACGTAGAGCAACGCGCCGCCCGGCTTCACGAAGGCTGCCGCTTCCGTCAGCGCCTCCTGCTGTTGTGCGATGCGCTCGTCCAGGTTTTTGGGCGTCAGGCGCCATTTCGTGTCCGGACGCCGACGCCATGTTCCCGTGCCGGTGCAAGGCGCATCGACAAGAACCGCATCGATTTTCCCTCTCAGGGGCTCGAGCTGACGTGCGTCGTCATGGACCTGAACGTTGCGGGTGCCGGCTCGGCGCAGCCGTTCGATGATCGGAGCGAGCCGCTTGCGGTCGGCGTCATAGGCGTGGATCTGCCCCTTGTTGTGCATCGCGGCCGCCATGGCGAGAGTCTTGCCGCCGCCGCCTGCGCAATAGTCGAGAACCTGGTCATGTTCGCCCGGCTGCACGAGCTCGGCGACGATCTGCGATCCTTCGTCCTGAACTTCGAACCACCCTTTTTGGAACGAAAGCTCGGCGGTGACGTTGGGCAGACGGGATGCTCCTTCGCCGGCGGCAATCCGAATGCCGTTGCGGGCGATGCGCGCGGGTTTGGCACCTGAGCGTTCCAGCGCCTTTACGACCTTCTCTCGCGACGCCTTCAGGGTATTGGCGCGGAGATCGAGGGTCGGCCGGCCGTTGAGTGCCTTGGCCTCGACAAGCCAGTCCTCGCCGAAATTGGCTTCGAAGGATGGCTGTATCCAGTCCGGGATGTCGCCCTGAACATGGAGCGGCGCATCCTCGAGATTGCGGGAGGCAAGTGCCGAAAGGTTCGCTTCGGTAAGAGCAGGCGGCGCAAAGCGGTCATCGGCGAACTCGGCATGCAGAGCCTCGGGCGAGAGGCCCCATTGCCGGATGAGGACCGCATAGGCGAGAGCAGTCGGGCTCTCGTCGTCCATGATCCAGGCATGCGAGAGCCGCATCCTCAAGGCGTCATAGACGATGTTTCCGACAGCTGCGCGATCGCCCGAGCCGGCAAAACGGTGTGCGAGGCCCCAATCCTTGAGGGCGTCGGCGACAGGCCGCTTCCGCGTCTCTATATCGGACAGAACCTCTATGGCTCCGGCCACTCGTCCGCCCAGTCGCATGTCGCTCTCCGTGTCGGTTGCACCCGTATGGGAGGGCTCCTAGCCGCGATTGGTCCGAAGAGCAAGAGGCGGGCAGGCCGCCGAGGCTCAGCCGTCGATCTCTTTCAGGCCTTTGCCGGCGATCTTCTGGGTACCGGCGTCGACGATCTGATAACAGACCTGCGCGGTGCCGGAGCTGACCATGCCAATGTCTTTGGCTGCGGCTTTGGAAACGTCGATCACGCGTCCGCGGATGAATGGTCCGCGGTCATTGATCCGTACCACGACGCTCTTGCCGTTGCGCTTGTTCGTCACCTTTACTTTGGTGCCGAAAGGCAGCGAGCGATGAGCGGCGGTGAGTAGCGAAGCGTTCATCCGTTCACCGGATGCCGTCTTGGAAGTCAGAGCGTACCAGGATGCGTGACCGCACCCGGGCGCAGCATTGGCCTGCGCGGAGCCGAGAAGTGCAAAAGAAGCAGTTGCGGCCACGGCGAAAGTCGAGCGTCGAATTGTTGTCAAGTCGGTCGTCCCCGTTCGATTGGTCCCTGCACGTTGCGTGCAAGAATGGCTAAGCGGGGCCAAAAGTGGCGGAAAAGTGGGACTTTTGATCACGGAGTATTACGTAGTGTAACATTTGTGATCGGAATTCTACTGAATCGTTTAAGAAGCCAGCTAACCTTTCTAGGAAGAAAACCTTTAAAAACAGGCAGAAAGAGGAAAGCTATTCCGAGATGATGGTCGCGTCGCGGGCGATCACGAAAATCGCGGAAAAAAATTTGTTGCGATGCAAGATTCTTTGCCTCATTTGGACAAATATTATGGCCAGTTGCCGCAGATCCTAAGAAATAATAACCAGGAGAGTGGCTGAAGATGGAATTTTCACCCGTTTCAAAATGGGAAAATTATCCTCTCCATCGGCCTGTCGACCACATCTCGTCGAGTGACATGCGGTAGTTCGGGAAGCGGAACTGGAACCCCAACGCGCGGATTTTGGCATTGGAAACGCGCTTGTTGGCTCCGTAAAAGGACCGGGCCATGGGAGTCATGTCGGCTGTCTCGAAGTCCTGTTCCGGAGGGGGCTCGACACCCATCAGCCGGGCGGCTTCGATGATGACGTCCTGCGGCGGACCGGGCTCGTCATCCGTGACGTTATAGATGCCTTCCATCTCGCGCTTTGCGAGGAACAAGGCGGCGCCGCCGATGTCTTCGACACGGATCCGGTTGAAGACCTGGTCTTTCTTTATGATGCGCCGCGCCGTGCCGCGCGCAAGATTGACGAAGGCGTTGCGGCCCGGTCCGTAAATTCCTGCAAGCCGCAGGATTGCCACCGGTATGCCGCCGCCTTTGCCCTCGGAGATCCAGGCTTCCTCGGTATCGACCCGCTCGATCGAGCGGCCGAGGATCGGGCTGCCGGGCGTCTCCTCGGTCACCCAGCCTCCTCCGTGGTCGCCGTAGACGCCGACGGTGGAGAGGTAGCCGATCCATTGAAGCTTCGGGCAAAGTTCGCGGAGCTGTCTCGCGAGGAGTTTCAACAATGGGTCGCCTTCCTTGCCAGGCGGAATGGACTGAACGAGATGCGTAACCTCCCTCAGTTCGATCAGGAGTTCGTTGCTGAAGGCACTGCCGTCGAAGACGAATGCATGAATGTCTTTGGTTGCGAGATCCTGCGCCTTGTCGGTGCTCCTCGCGGTGCCGGAAACCCGCGCGCCTTCCGCTTCAAAGGCCTCGGCAATTGCCTGGCCGGAATAACCGCATCCGAAAATCATTACGCGCATCAGGCCACTCCCGCCAGTTTCCACTCATCCACCACCTCGGGCTCGTCCTCAAGAAGGCGTTTCTGCGCAAATCGCAGGAATTCGTCGGCAGGCATCAGGCGTTTCAGAGCCCATATGACCATCCCGCGCACCGCCGGCGAAGGGTCGTCCGCAAGCTCGCGGCAACGCTCAACCAGCGAGGCATCGCCGGAATTGCCGGCGGCGATCAGCACATTGCGAATGAAGCGGTCCCGGCCGATGCGTTTGACGGGAGAGCCGCTGAAGAAGGTGCGGAACGTCGGATCGTCCAATGTCAGCAGGAAGGCGATCTCCGGTTCCTTCAGGTCTTCCCGCGCCTTGAGCTTCATTTCCGAAGCGCTTGCCGCGAACTTGTTCCAGGGACACGCGGCCAGGCAATCATCGCAACCATAGATGCGGTTGCCGATCAGCGGGCGGAATTCCGCGTCGATCGGCCCTTTGTGCTCGATGGTCAGATAGGAAATGCAGCGGTTCGCATCGAGCCGGTAAGGTGCCGGAAAGGCGGCGGTCGGACAGGCGTCGAGGCAGGCGCGGCAGGAGCCGCAATGATCGTCCTCTGGCTTGTCCAGAAGAAGGTCAGCTGTTGTGAACAGGCTGCCGAGGAAGAGCCAGGAGCCGTGGGTGCGGCTGACGAGATTGGTATGCTTGCCCTGCCATCCAATTCCGGCCGCTTCAGCCAGCGGCTTTTCCATGACAGGAGCCGTATCGACGAAGACTTTGACGTCCTCGCCGGCGCGGGCGGCGAAGCGCGTGGCGATTTCCTTCAGCCGGCCCTTGATGATGTCGTGATAGTCGCGGTTGCGGGCATAGACGGAGATCGCCGCTTTATCGGGCTTCTCGAGAATGCCGCGTGGATCTTCCTCCGGCCCGTAGTTGAGGCCGAACATGACGATCGACCGCACCTCCGACCAGAGTACTTTCGGGTCGGCGCGCCGTTCGCGGGTCTCAGCCATCCATTCCATCGTGGCATGGTGACCATCAGCCAGAAAGGCGCCGAGCCGTTCGGGAGCTCTGGGAATGCTGTCGGAGCCGGTGATGCGGCAGAGGTCGAAGCCCTGCGCGGCCGCCTCCTCGCGGACGAAGGCGGTCAGCTTCTCCCGCCGCCTCCGTGCCTTGTCCTCCTCTCGCGCCGTGGCTTCAGAAATCAAGGTCCGCATAGTGAGATACCGGAGTGATGCCGCGGATGCGTTCGGCAAGCAGCGGCCGGAAGGAGGGGCGGGACTTCAGACGCTGATACCAATCCTTGGCCACCGGCGTTTCGGCCCATTCGATTTCGCCGAGGTAGTCGAGCACCGAGATGGAGGCCGCGGCGGCAAGGTCTGCGTAACTCAATCGATCCCCTGCGAGCCAGGGCCGCGAGCCCGCGAGCCACGAGAGATATTTCATGTGCTGCCTGATATTGGCGCGCGAGGTGCGCAGCACTTTGGAATCCGGTGCACCGCCGCCCTGGGCGGCCGTCATCTGCAGCTTGTAGATTCGCTCGCGGGTCAGAGGACGCGTCACGTCCTGTTCCATCTTCTGGAGGAACCATTCCGTCAACCGGCGGATCTCGGCGCGCTGCCATGGGTCTTCGGCGAGCAGCCGGCGGTCGCGCTTCAAGACGCCATGCGTCTCATCCAGAAATTCCAAGAGCACGGAAGGGCCACAAAGTACTCTCATGCTGTCGTCCACATAGACGGGAAGGGTGCCCGCCGGATTGAGCGTCAGGAATTCGCGACGCTTTTCCCAAGGCTGCTCTTCGACCAGATCCGCCTGAAACCCGTATTCGGCCAGAATCAGCCGGACGAAGCGGGAGGCCGAAGACATGGAGTGATGGTAGAGAGTGGGCATGGATATTTGAACTTCACGAACATTGTCTAGGAAGGGTAAGGCTGCTTTACGCGCCCGCCTGACATATGACAGCTATATGGATTTGGTAGGGCCAAGACAAGCAATGGCTCATAGAGTGCTTAAAACTGCCCTTATCTACTCAATAAAGGATTAAGAATGGCGGATCAGTCCATTATCAGCGCCCTCGTTCTTGGCTTGATCGAGGGGCTAACGGAGTTTCTTCCCGTATCGTCCACCGCCCACGTTCTGCTAGCCGGCCATTTTCTCGGTTTTCAATCTCCAGGCAACACATTCGCCGTATTGATTCAGCTGGGTGCGATCCTGGCTATCCTGCTCGTTTATTTCCGCAAGCTTCTGCAGATCGCCACCGACCTGCCCAGCAGCGCAAAGGCCCGAGGTTTTGTCGCAACCGTCCTCATCGCCTTCCTGCCTGCGGCCGTCATCGGCGCTCTGGCGCATGATTTCATCAAGACGGTTCTCTTCGAAACACCGATGCTGATCTGCGTGGTGCTGATTCTCGGGGGGCTTGTGCTGCTGGCGGTCGACAAGATCAAGTTCCGGCCGGTCTATCACGACGTGATGGACTATCCGCCGTCGCTCGCGTTCAAGATCGGGCTTTTCCAATGCCTTGCGATGGTTCCAGGCACGTCCCGTTCAGGCGCGACCATCGTAGGCGCGCTGCTTCTCGGCGCCGACAAGCGTTCGGCAGCGGAGTTTTCCTTCTTCCTCGCCATGCCGACCATGCTCGGCGCGTTCACGTTGGATCTCTATAAGAACCGCGCAGCGTTGAGCTTCGATGACGGCGCGGTAATTGCCGTGGGGTTTATCGCCGCTTTCGCCACCGCCCTCATCGTCGTGCGCTCCCTCTTGGATTTTGTATCGAGCCGAGGTTATGCGCCCTTCGCCTGGTGGCGGATCATCGTCGGCGTCGCAGGCCTGATCGCGCTTCTCCTGGGAGCATGAACGAAAAAAGGCGGCCGAGAGGCCGCCTTGTAGCCGGATCAGGTTACCTTAGTGCTGGATGGACGCCGTGCTGCACGGGTCGACGCCATAGGCCGGCGCGCATCCGCTCTTGGTGGCTGCGTCTGTCTTCGGGGCCATGAAGGAGCCCGCCAGGATGATCAGTGCAGCGCATGCAAAAAAGAGCGCGATGGGCTTGCCCATGAAGGAATGCCTTTCCAAGGATGGTTTGATCGTCACGATTGAATGTCTTGTTGGGAGGCGAGCTTTATTGCTCGCATTCAAGGAATTCAATAAAGGATTTTGCTGAATCCGGCGTTAACGCCACTGCATTGGTCTGTGCGGCCTTTGTGCCACATCTCATGCTCGAAAGATAAGCCAAAACAAAAGACTGCTCGCTTTTTAGGCGAGCAGTCGGTCTTTCCGCAAGGGTAAGTAAAGTCTCGGCAAGGCAAAGAAAAATCAGGCGGCCCGGCCGGACCCGGTATATTGGCCCTGCGGGCGATATTGCACGAGGTAGGATGGCAGGATGGATGTGGCGAGCGTCGGACGGATGCCCATCCCCTGAAGCGTACGGCCTTCCTTGGCGGCGGCCTCGGAGACGACGTTATCGACCTTGAGCAGCTTCACCTGATCGCTGGTAATCGGCGGCTTCACGAAGGGAATGAGCGACGCGATGCTGCCGATCAGCGACGCAATGCCGAAAGGCAGCGAGACCAAGGCATTGGAGCGGTTGGTAATACGCAGCATCGTCTCGAGACATTCGCGGAAGGTCATGACCTCAGGGCCGCCCAGCTCATAGATCTTGCCGGGGGCTATCGTGCCGTCCACCGAACGGGCAACGGCCTCGGCGACATCTTCGACATAGACCGGCTGGAATTTTGTCCTGCCGCTGCCCACGAGCGGAAGCGCCGGGAAGACCTTCGCCATCGCGGCGAACTTGTTGAAGAAGCTGTCTTCATGGCCGAACATGATCGACGGGCGCAGGATGACGGCATCCGGAAGGAGCGACAGGATGGTCGCCTCAGCGCGTGCCTTCGTGCGGGCGTAGGAGGAAGGGGAGTTCGAATCGGCGCCGATCGCGGAGATATGCGTGAGCTTGGCGCCGGCCGCCTGGGCGGCTTCCGCGATCGAGCGGGCTCCGAAATCCTGGACAGCATCGAACGTGTTGCGGCCTGACTCGAACATGATGCCGACGCAGTTCACCACATGAGAAGCGCCTTCTACAGCCCGGAAGATCGACTGACGGTAACGCAGGTTCGCCTGTACGAGCGCGATCTGGCCGACATAACCGGCCGGCAGAAGGAAACCTGCAAGATCGGGACGGCGCACTGCGACCCGCACTCGATAGCCCCGCCTGACGAGCGTTCTGACCACGTGCCGCCCGACGAACCCGGATCCTCCGAAGACGGTGACGAGGGGCGGAAGGTTACTGACGGTCATGACATGCTCCGGGAGCCGATTGGAAGGGTTGAATGGTCTTTAGCCGAATCGTGGCAGAGGTGGAAGTACCCACACTGCCGCATCGCTTTTGGTTTCGAGGCTTCAGATGCCTTCGACCACAACCAGTTCCCCATCCGCCGCTTCCTGGCGGATTTTCGCGGCGATCTGGTATTCCGGCGAGTTATAGCAGTCTATCGCGGCCTGTGCCGAGGGGAATTCGAGCACCACATTGCGCGCCCGCGCCTTGCCTTCCAGTTCGGTGAACGGACCGCCGCGGGCAAGCGGCTTCGCGCCGTACTTCGCGAAGGGGGCCTTCGTCGCGGCAACGTAATCCTTATAACGTTCCGGATCGCGGATATCGATGCGGGCGATCCAGTATCCCTTGGCCATGAGAATTCCTCCAATACGGCGTGTGAGCGGGCTTCGATGAAATTGTGCGCGGGTCGAGATGATCAAGGCCGACAATCGCCATCATGCCGGATTGCTGTGGCGGGAAGGCCCTGGAGGAGCCTAGAGGACGGTTTGCATCTCGGCCAGGATGGCCTCCGCCGCCGCCTGCGGGTCTAAGGCCTTGACGATCGGGCGACCGACGACGAGATGGCTCGATCCGGCCTGCAGCGCGTCCGCGGGCGTCATCACCCGCTTCTGATCCCCGGCGTCCGAGCCGGCCGGCCGGATGCCCGGTGTGACGACCGCCATATCCGGGCCGACGATCTTGCGAACCGCAGCCGACTCCTCCGCCGAGCAGACGATGCCGCCCATGCCTGCTGAAAGCGCCTGTTCGGCGCGGCGCAGCACCAAGGTATGCGGGTCGTATTCGTAACCGGCGTCAATGAGATCGGTTTCGTCCATCGACGTCAGGACGGTCACTGCAAGCAGGCACAGGCCGGAGCCCTCTGCTGCCTCGACCGCGGCACGCATCGCCTTCGGATAGGCATGCAGGGTCAGCATGGTCATGCCCATCTTGGCGATATTCTCGACGCCCTTCGCCACCGTATTGTCGATATCGAGCAGCTTCATGTCGAGAAAGACGTTCTTGCCGTCTCTGGCAAGGTCGCGGGCAAATTCGAGCCCGCCGGCAAAAGCGAGCTGGTAGCCGATCTTGTAGAAGGAAATCCTGTCGCCGAGCGTCGCGACCATCTTTTCCGCTTCGCCGACGGTCGGGATGTCGAGGCCTACGATCAGACGGTTACGTGCGTTCATCGGCTTGAACTCCCTGCCATGTCTCGATTGCCGTCCAGTCGCATGAGACGGTTCGATCCGCAAGGGTGAAGTGGAAGAGATTTCCGCCGCCGCCCGGCTGATCCCGGTCCCGCGAAATCGGCAGGCCGAGAAGGTGGCATTTCAGAAGGGTGCCGACACCGCCATGGCCCACGAAGGCGATCGGCACGTCGGGATCATGACTGTCGAGGATCCGAACAACGGAGGAGACGATCCGGGCTTGCGCGTCGACAGCCCGCTCCCAGCCCTTGAAGCTCTCCTGCGGATGGGCAAAGAACCAGTCCGCCGCTTTTTCGAATTCGGGTGGCAGCAGGAAGCCGGTGGCGGACCGGTCGTTCTCGTGCATGCGAGGGAAGATCTCGACCTCGATGCCGGCCGCCGAGGCGAGTATTCTTGCCGTCTCGGTTGCCTTCACCTCATCGCTGGAAACGATCCGGCCGAGCTTTTTCGCCCAGCCCGAACGGCTCGCCTGTTCGGCGCGCCCCCGTCCTATATCCGAAAGTCCCCACTTCGGCACCGGTACGCCGGGGTCGATCCGAACCTGAGGATGCGTGATGTAGAGGCCGAACATCAGGGGCGCGTATAGGTCCACAGCTGCGCCGGCGGAATATTGCGCATGACGAAATCGTAGTGCTTGATCTTGTAGCGGTCCGGATTGGCGATGATCGGCGAAATGGGGCCATAGGTGATCTGCATCATCGGCCGGCCCGCCGGCATGCGGTCGAGCAGATCTTCCAGCAGGGCGATGCGACGCTCCATCGGGAAGCTCAGCAGCGGAATGGCGGAGATCACGCTGTCGAAGGTCGTGTCTTTCAAATTGCCCAAGGTGCGGTCGAGGTCGAAGGCGTCGCCGTTGATGAAATTCACGCCGGGGAAGGCCTTCAGGAGATGCTGATAGAAGTCCGTCGAATATTCGACGGAGACGAGTTCCTCAGGCCGAACGCCGTGCTTCAGGATAGCCTTGGTGATGATGCCCGTGCCGGGGCCCAGTTCCAGCACAGGCAGACCGGACCCGGTATTGATGACGCTTGCCATCCGTTTCGCGGTGACGGAGGAAGTCGGAAGAATGGCGCCAACCTGTTTCGGTCCGTCGATCCAGCCTTTGAAGAACCGGATTTCCTCATCGAACTTGCGGCCCAGCCGCTCTTTCAGACGCAATTCCATCGTCTGTCCTCCCTCTTGAATGCCTTATGCCGATGTTCATGCCGCAAAGGCAAGAGCAAATGTCGCATCTGGCGTAGGTCATGAAAAAAGCGGCTGGTTGCCAGCCGCTTCGATGATTAGACGCGCATAGGCATCAAGACGTAGAGTGCATCGTCGCCGGCCGTGTCCCGTACCAGCGTCGGAGAGCCGGCATCCGCCAGCATGAAGATCGCATCATCACCGGACAACTGCGCCGTGATGTCGAGCAGGTATTTGGCGTTGAAGCCGATTTCCATCGGATCGTTGTCGTAGCCGACTGCCACTTCTTCCGTAGCGCTGCCGGAATCGGGGTTGTTGACCGTCAGCATGAGCTGACCGTCCGTAAGCGACAGCTTGACGGCGCGGCCACGCTCCGAGGAAATGGTGGAGACGCGATCGACCGCCTTGGTGAAGCTTTCGCAATCGACCCGCATTTCCTTATCGTTGCCGGTCGGAATAACCCGCTGGTAGTCGGGGAAGGTGCCGTCGATCAGCTTTGAAGTCATCACCACCGTGCCGATCGTCAGGCGGATCTTCGCGTCGGAAACTTCGACGGTGACGATTGCCTCGGCGTCGTCCATGAGCTTCTGCAATTCGCCGACCGTCTTGCGGGGAATAATGATCCCCGGCATGCCTTCCGAACCGGCCGGCGCCTGGACATCGGCGCGGGCCAGGCGGTGTCCGTCGGTCGCGACGGCGCGAAGCTTCAGGTCGCCGCCGGCCTCGATCGTGTGGAAGAAGATGCCGTTCAGGTAATAGCGAGTCTCCTCGGTGGAGATCGCGAACTGCGTGCGGTCGATCAGCATCTTCAGATCGGTCGCCTTCAGCTTGAAGGTATGTGTGAAGCTGCCGGCGGTGAGATCGGGGAAATCCGATTCCGGCAGGCACTGCAGCGAGAACTTCGAGCGGCCGGACTGTACGGTCATGGAGCCGCCGTCCGGATTGGTCGCGAGCAGCACTTCCGAACCGTCGGGCAGCTTGCGGACGATTTCATAAAGCAGATGCGCCGGAACCGTCGTCGCTCCCGCATTCTCCACCATGGCCGGGAGGGACTCGGTGATCTCGAGGTCGAGGTCGGTCGCTTTCAGGTCGAGGCTGTTGCCCGAGGCGCGCATCAGCACGTTGGAAAGGATCGGGATCGTGTTCCGCCGCTCGACCACGCGATGTACGTGGTTCAGCGATTTCAGAAGGTTGGACCGCTCAAGAGTAATACGCATGGACGCTATCGCTTTCGACCGTGACGGATCCGGCAGGGCCGGACCCTGATATTGTGCCGGCTCCAAGGCAGCCGGATGATGTGGACGCGCAAAATGGCAGACAACGGCGGCGAAAAGCAAGAGGTGAACAAGGAGTTGCCATGCCAAATCGCCCGATCGGCTTGCACTGCACACAGAAAACATCTCCTCCGTTTACTTGCCGAACCGGGCTGGGATGCTCATAAAGAGGCATGAGCATCCTATCCCCTAAGGTATCCCGTGGCAGACGAACATAAAGCCGCCCAGCGCGGCTATCGCGTTGCCAACACATTCGTGCCTGCCAGACCGCAGGAGCCGGCGCTTTATCTGGTGGCGACGCCGATCGGCAATCTCGGGGACATCACCTTGCGCGCCTTGGAGACGCTCGCGGGCGTCGACGTGCTGGCCTGCGAAGATACGCGCGTCACCCGGGTCCTGCTGGACCGTTACGGTATCGTCAACCGGCCCTTTGCCTACCATGAGCATAATGCGGATGAGGCCGGGCCGAAGCTGATTGCCGCCCTAGAGGAAGGAAAATCGGTGGCACTCGTCTCCGATGCCGGCACGCCGCTGGTCTCCGATCCGGGCTACCGGCTTGGGCAGATGGCAGTCGAGGCTGGTCATAGGGTCGTGCCGATCCCCGGCGCGTCTGCGCCGCTTGCGGCTCTTGTCGGCTCTGGCATGCCTTCGGACGCCTTTCTTTTTGCCGGTTTCCTGCCGGCCAAGGACAAGGGACGGCGAGATCGGCTGGCGGAGCTTTCCAAAGTGCCTGCCACGCTGATCTTCTTCGAATCGCCGCATCGGATCGGCGCCACTCTTGCGGCGGCGGCGGAGGTGCTTGGGAAAAACCGTCGCGCCTGTGTCTGCCGGGAGCTCACGAAGACCTTCGAGGAGTTCCGTCGCGGATCGCTGCAGGAACTTGCCGCTTATTATGATGAGGAGCGGACCGTGAAAGGCGAGATCGTACTGCTTGTCGCGCCTCCGCAGGCGGAAGAGGCGCCGGGCGAGGTGGAGGTGGAAGCACTGCTGCGGGAACTCTCGGCCACGATGCCGACGGCCAAGGCGGCAGCAGAAGCCGCCCGCCTCACGGGGCTTGGCCGAAAAGACCTCTATCAGCGGCTCCTGGACCTGAAGGAAACGGGTGGCGGTGGAAAATGACCCCGGCTTGAAGCGGCGCAAGGCCGAACGCCGAGGCCATGTCTCGGAATATCTGGCCGCGTTGTACCTGCTGGCAAAGGGCTACCGGGTTCTGGCGATCCGCTATCGCACCAAACTCGGCGAGATAGATCTGATTGCCCGCAAAGGTGATCTCGTCATCTTCGTCGAAGTGAAGGCCCGGATCGGCGAACAGGAAGCGATCGATGCCGTTGGCTTCACCACGCAGGCTCGCATCCGCGCGGCAAGCGATCTGTGGCTTTCGAAGCGGAAGGATGCGGCGAGGCTTTCGCAGCGTTACGACATTATTGCCGTATTGCCGAGCCGGCTTCCTCGGCATTTTCCGGACGCGTTTTAAGGAAACTTCCAACGATCCTTGCTCTGTTAGAAAAATGACATAAAACTGTAAAGTCGGTGTCATGGGAGGACCCTATTCGGGGCCGGCACCAATCAAGGTGGAGGACATAAAATGTTGAAAAAACTTTCGATGGCCGCATTCGCGGTCGCTCTGTCGGCAACCTCTTCGCTTGCTGCGACGGAAGTCACCTGGTGGCATGCCATGGGTGGCGAACTCGGCAAGAAGCTGGAAGAAATCGCTCAGAAATTCAACGAGAGCCAGACCGACTACAAGGTCGTGCCTGTCTACAAGGGAAGCTATCCAGAAACGCTGACGGCAGCGATCGCCGCTTTCCGCGCAAAACAGCAGCCGGCTATCGTTCAGGTCTTCGAAGTCGGCACAGGCACGATGATGGCTGCCAAGGGTGCCGTATATCCGGTTTACAAGCTGATGGCCGATGAGGGCGAAACCTTCGACCCCAAGACCTTCCTGGCGCCGGTCACTGGTTATTATTCCGATACCCAGGGCAACATCCTGTCGCTGCCCTTCAACTCCTCCACGCCGATCATGTATTACAACAAGGACGTCTTCAAGAAGGCCGGCCTTGATCCGGAAGTCGCTCCGAAGACCTGGAAGGAAGTCGAAGAGTTCTCGAAGAAGATCGTCTCTTCGGGCGCTGCCAAGTGTGGCTTCACCTCCGCCTGGATCACCTGGGTTCAGACGGAGAACCTGTCGGCGATTCACGACAAGCCTTTCGGCACTCTGCAGAACGGTTTTGGCGGCGTGAAGTCCGAATTCAACTTCAATGGCCCGCTTCAGGTCAAGCATTGGGCAAATCTGAAAAAGTGGCAGGACGAGGGCCTGTTCAAGTACGGCGGTCCGGTCGGTGGCGATCAGGCGGCGACGATGTTCTACGCGCAGGAATGCGCAATCACCATGAACTCGTCTGCAGGCCGCGCCGGCGTTATCAACAACGCCAAGACCTTCACTCCGGGCTTTGCTCCGCTGCCTTATTATGACGACGAGATCAAGGAGCCGAAGAACTCCATCATCGGCGGCGCGACCCTCTGGGTGCTGAACGGCAAGGACAAGGCCACCTACAAGGGTGTTGCCAAGTTCTTCAGCTACCTCTCCAAGGCGGAAGTCCAGGCCGATTGGCACCAGTTCACCGGTTACCTGCCGATCACCAATGCCGCCTACGATCTTGGCCAGAAGCAGGGCTACTACGAAAAGAACCCGGGTTCCGACATCGCCATCAAGCAGATCACCCGCGGCACCCCTTCGGACAATTCGAAGGGCTTGCGGTTTGGCAATTTCACGCAGGTCCGCACCATTGTCGACGAGGAGTTCCAGGCGCTGCTCGCCAACAAGAAGGACGCCAAGCAGGCGCTCGACAGTGCCGTTCAGCGTGGCAACGCGCTGCTGCGTGAATTCGAAGCGGCTAACTCGAACTGATCACGCCGATTCACTGCAGGGAGGGCCGGCGCCTGCCGGGCCTCCCTTGCTCGTTTCCTATTTTGTGGTGAGGGATCGGTGGATACCAAGAGAACAACCTTCAACAACCGCCTGCTGCCTTATCTGCTGCTTGCGCCCCAGCTCGCTATCACGCTCATCTTCTTCATTTGGCCTGCTGCGCAGGCAGTGAAATCCTCCTTCGAGCGGGAGGACCCATTCGGGTTCTCGACCGTCTTTGTAGGGCTGGCGCATTATCAGCAGCTGCTCGCTGATCCGAACTATCTGGATTCTCTCTGGCGCACCGCGGTATTCGCCGTGTCGGTTACGTTGCTTTCGATGGTGCTGGGCCTCGCATTTGCGGCTGCGGTCGATCGCCTGACGCGGACCTCGAAGGTCTACACAACGCTTTTGGTCTGGCCTTATGCCGTCGCTCCCGTCGTCGCCGGCGTCCTCTGGTGGTTCCTGTTCAACACCTCGACCGGCCTCTTGCCTTTCTTTCTGGAGCGGTTCGGGATTCTCTGGGATCACGACCTCAACGGCACCCATGCCATGATCCTGATCATCATCGCCGCGGCCTGGAAGCAGATCTCCTACAATTTTCTTTTCTTCCTCGCCGGCCTGCAGTCAGTGCCGCAGGCGCTGATGGAGGCCGCGGCGATCGACGGTTCCGGGCCGGTCAAGCGCTTCTTCACGATTTCGCTGCCGCTTCTGTCGCCGACGACGTTTTTCCTGTTCATCATCAACGTGAACTACACGATGTTCGATACCTTCCCGATCGTGGACGCCACGACGGGCGGCGGACCTGCTCAGGCGACGACCACGCTCGTCTACAAGGTCTATCAGGATGGTTACGTCGGCTTGAACCTCGGCTCCTCTTCGGCGCAATCGGTGCTTTTGATGCTGATCGTGATGCTGCTGACCTTCGTCCAGTTCCGCTTCGTCGAACGCCGCGTCCAGTATTGAGGAACGATCATGGTTGAAAACCGCCCCTTCCTGACCTTCCTCACCCACGCTTTCCTGATCCTGGGATTCTTGATTGTCGCTCTGCCGGTCTATGTCGCGATCATGGCGTCGACCCATGATATTTCGACACTGATGAGCGGTCCTGTTCCGCTCTTGCCGGGCTCGCATTTCATCGAAAACTACTCGACCATCCTGACCAGCGCCTCTGCTGCCCACGGCTTGCCCAACTACTCGCATATGGCATTGAATTCGCTGGTCATGGCGCTGGCAATCACGGTTGGGAAGATTTGCATCTCTATCCTTTCTGCCTTCGCGATCGTCTACTTCCGCTTCCCTTTCAGGCTTCTGGCCTTCTGGATCATCTTCGTCACGCTGATGCTGCCGGTCGAGGTGCGCATCATGCCGACCTACAAGATCGTCGCCGATCTCGGCATGCTGAACTCCTGGGCCGGGCTGACCATTCCCCTGATCGCATCGGCCACGGCGACTTTCCTGTTCCGCCAGTTCTTCATGACGGTGCCGGACGAGCTTCTGGAAGCGGCGCGTGTGGACGGAGCCGGCCCGCTGAAGTTTTTCAGGGACATTCTGCTGCCGCTCTCGCGCACCAATATCGGCGCCTTATGCGTCATCCTCTTTATCTATGGCTGGGTGCAGTATCTCTGGCCGCTCCTGGTGACCACGGATCCCGGCTACTACACGCTGATGATGGGCATGAAGCGCATGGTCACCGTTCAGGACGGCGTCATCGAGTGGCACCTCGTCATGGCAGGTTCGGTACTTGCAATGCTTCCCCCCATCCTGGTCGTGGTCTTTATGCAGCGGTTGTTCATCCGCGGCCTTACTGAAACGGAGAAATGAAATGGCCGGCATCCACATCGCCGAGGTTTCGAAGGTTTATGCCGGCGGCGTAAAAGCCGTGAATTCGGTGTCGATCGACATCGCCGACGGAGAGTTCATCGTGCTGGTCGGTCCGTCCGGCTGCGGCAAGTCGACACTTTTACGCATGGTCGCGGGGCTGGAGACGATCTCGGGCGGTGAGGTGAAGATCGCCGACCGCGTCGTCAACAACGTGGAGCCGGCCGATCGCGATATCGCGATGGTCTTCCAGAACTATGCGCTCTATCCGCATATGACGGTCTACAACAACCTCGCCTACGGCCTGAAAAACCGCGGCACGCCCAAGGCGGAGATCGATGCCCGCGTGACGGAGGCGGCGCGGATGCTGGAGATCACCCAGTATCTCGACCGCAAGCCGCGCGCTCTTTCCGGCGGTCAGCGCCAGCGTGTGGCGATGGGCCGTGCGATCGTGCGCAAGCCGGCCGCCTTCCTGTTCGATGAACCGCTGTCGAACCTCGATGCGAAGCTGCGCGTTTCGATGCGCGGCGAGATCAAGCGCCTGCAGCGCCGGCTCGGCACGACGTCGATCTACGTCACCCACGATCAGCTGGAGGCAATGACGCTCGCCGACCGCCTCGTCGTGCTGAATGGCGGCAGGATCGAACAGATCGGTGCTCCTCTGGAGGTCTATCACGCGCCGGCATCCACCTTCGTCGCGAGCTTCATCGGCTCGCCGGCCATGAATCTCGTCAAGGGGGAGCTGCACGGCGACAAGCTGGCGATCGGCCCGTCGGTGATCGGACTCAACGGTTTTGCGCCCGCATCCGGCACCGTCACCGTGGGCGTCCGCGCCGAGGATATCCGGATTGCACGTGCGGATGAGGAGGCTCTGCCCTTCCGTCTGGAATATGCGGAGGAACTGGGCGCCCAGCGCCTTATCCACGGCACGGTGGGCGATCAGCAGATCACGGCGGCCGTATCGCCTGAACTCGAACTTGCGCCCGAGATGCAGATCGCCATCGACGCGAGCCGCCTGCATTTCTTCGCCGTCGACACCGGCAAGCGGTTGCCCGGCAATGTGCCGGCGGAGGCGAAACTTGCTCCTGTCGAGCCGGTCGCCTGACCGCCGTCCTGAAATCGGGCCGACCGCTAAAATTGTAGTGTCGGCCTGAACAGCCAGGTTACGCTTTGCCGCTATTGTTTCCCGGTCTGGGAACTATAGGGGGCAATATGAGCTGGCAAGTTCTTGCTGTGAGTGTGGCGGCCATGGCCGTTCGGCACAAGTCCTACGCGCCGGAGCAGGCGCCTGTTAAAGCATTTGTCGGCGCCTGTCCGGATTCTCTCGAAATGGCTCCGCTGCCGATCGAGCCCTCCTGGATTATCTCCGGCAATCCGCAGGCCCGTGCCGCCTCTCATTCAAAGGCCGACGATCAATGTGCCGCGACGGGCGTATGGGACTGCACGGCCGGCACCTTCCGCTGGTTCTTCGGCTGGGACGAGACGGTCGTGATCCTGGAAGGCGAAGTGCATGTAACCGCCGAAGACGGCACCGAGCGCACCCTGCGCAGTGGCGATGTGGCCTATTTCAAGGGCGGCACCTGGGCCACCTGGCAAATCGATAACTATGTCCGCAAAGTCGCTTTTCTGCGCAAACCGTTCCCGGCGCCGCTCGCGATGCTCTATCGTCTCCGCAACATGCTGCGCCCCAAGGCCCAGGTCGGCCTGGCGGCTTGATATCGGTTTGATTGCCGTTGCCTTCGAGCGCCCGCCGTCCTACATCAGGCGGGCATTTTTTGAGGGGCTGAAGTCATGGCAAAAATCCGCACCGTCGCGTTCCAGATGGACCATATCTCCGGCGTCAACATAGCCGGCGATTCGACATTCGCCATGGCGCTGGAAGCACAGGCGCGAGGCCTGGAGCTTTTCCACTATACGCCCGACCGGTTGACGCAGCGGGACGGCAGGATCTTTGCGACCGTCGAGCCGCTGCAGGTCCGGGACGTAAAGGGCGATCACTTCACGCTTGGGGAAAAGCAACGTGTCGACCTTTCGACCATGGACGTCGTTCATCTGCGTCAGGACCCGCCCTTCGACATGGGCTATATCACGTCGACTCACCTGCTCGAGCGCATCCATCCGAAGACCTTGGTGGTGAACGATCCGGCCTGGGTGCGCAACTCGCCGGAAAAGATCTTCGTGACCGAATTTGCCGATCTGATGCCGGCGACCCTTATTTCGCGCGATCCGATGGAGATCGCCCGCTTCCGGGAGGAGATGGGCGATATCATCCTCAAACCGCTCTACGGCAATGGTGGTGCGGGCGTCTTCCATTCGGCGCGCGACGATCGCAACTTTACCTCGCTTCTCGAAATGTTCGGCCAGATGTATCGCGGCGAGCCCTATATCGCCCAGGCTTATCTGCCCGCCGTGCGCAAGGGCGACAAGCGGATCCTGCTGGTGGATGGCGAACCCGTTGGGGCCATCAACCGGGTGCCGGCCGAACATGACAGCCGCTCCAACATGCATGTCGGCGGGCGTGCAGAGCCGACCGAGATAACGGCGCGCGAAAGGGAGATCTGCGCTCGGATCGGGCCGGCATTGCGCGAACGCGGCTTCCTCTTCGTCGGTATTGATGTGATCGGCGACTATATGACCGAGATCAACGTCACGTCCCCGACGGGAATCCGTGAAGTCAAGAAGTTCGGCGGCGCCGATGTCGCAAGTCTGCTGTGGAACGCCATCGAAGCAAAGCGGGGCTGAGTCCCCTTCTCGCGTTCGCTTTTGTTCCAGCGATGCAACCCGATACAACCGAGTTGCATCGCAAGCGCGAATTTGTTCCCTTAATGTTCTTGTATTTCTATTGATCCTGTGTCAGGTTGCAATCGCTGGCGCGGAATGCGTGTATCGCTGACGCTCCGGACATGATGTTTTGGGGGCAGGGTCACATGGTTTCGCGCGTCAGCACGGTTGCATTTCAGGGCATAGAGGGCGTTCCGGTCGACGTGCAGGTCATGGTCGGCCCGGGCAAGATGAACATGCATATCGTCGGCCTGCCGGATAAGGCTGTGGCCGAAAGTCGGCAGCGGGTGCAGGCTGCGCTCCACGCCTCGGGGCTTGCGATGCCGCCGAAGAAGGTGACGGTCAATCTTGCGCCGGCCGATCTGCCCAAGGAGGGCTCGCATTACGATCTGCCGATCGCGCTCGGGCTGATGGCGGCTCTCGGGGCTATCCCTGGCGATGCGCTGACCGACTATGTGGTTCTCGGAGAACTCAATCTCGACGGCACTCTGGCACCCGTTGCCGGGGCTCTTCCGGCCGCTATCGGCGCCAATGCGATCGGCAAGGGCCTGATCTGCCCGGCCGATAGTGGCGCGGAGGCCGCATGGGCCGGCCCCGATATCGATATCCTGGCCCCCGCAGCCTGATTGCGCTCGCCAACCATTTCCGAGGCACGCAGGTGATCTCGCGGCCGCAGCCGGCAATCCGCGCGCTACCGGCCAACCTGCCGGATCTGGTGGACATCAAGGGGCAGGAAAGCGCCAAGCGCGCGCTGGAAGTGGCCGCCGCCGGAGGCCACAACCTCCTGATGGTCGGCCCGCCCGGATCGGGAAAGTCCATGCTTGCCGCCCGGCTGCCATCGATACTGCCGCCGCTTTCGGCGGTCGAGCTTCTGGAAGTATCGATGATCCATTCGATCGCCGGCCAGCTTTCCGGCGGCAAGCTTTCGGATCGCCGCCCGTATCGCACGCCGCACCATTCCGCCACCATGGCGGCTCTGGTCGGTGGGGGCTTGCGCGCCAGGCCGGGCGAGGCCTCGCTTGCCCATCATGGCGTACTCTTCCTGGACGAATTTCCGGAATTCTCGCCGCAGTCGCTCGATGCGCTACGCCAACCGCTCGAAACCGGCGAATGCATCATCGCCCGCGCCAATCACCGGGTCTCCTACCCGGCCAGCATTCAGCTTGTCGCGGCCATGAACCCCTGCCGTTGCGGAATGGCCGGCGAACCGGGACACACTTGCGCCAGAGGTCCGCGTTGCGCTGCCGACTACCAGGCTCGCATTTCCGGGCCGCTGATGGATCGTATCGATATCCGCATCGATGTCCCGGCGGTTTCTGCGGCCGATCTTATCCGTCCCATGCCGGCGGAAAAGAGCGCTGACGTCGCCAGGCGCGTCGCCGCGGCGCGTGAAAGGCAGCGGGAGCGTCTGGAGCATGCCGGCTATCCGGCTATCCTCACCAATGCCCGGTGTTCCACGTCGTTGATCGAAAAATTCGCTGAGCCGGATGCGAGCGGCCTGCAATTGCTGCGGGATGCGGCGGAGAAATTGAAATTCTCCGCCCGCGGTTATCACCGGGTGCTGAAGGTCGCCCGCACGCTCGCCGATCTCGACGACAAGGATACGGTCGGCCGCATCCACCTGGCCGAGGCCATTTCGTACCGCATGGCCGGCGAGCGGCTGGCAACCGCGGCGGCGTGACGTTGCACGGCGGAGGACGCTAGGCTCCGAGCCCTTCAAAAAGCGCGGTCGAAAGATAACGTTCTGCAAACGAGGGGATGATGACCACCAGGTTCTTGCCGGCATTCTCCTCGCGACTGCCAACCTTGACGGCGGCGACGAGGGCTGCACCGGAGGAAATGCCGACGGGCACGCCTTCCAGTCTGGCCACCAGGCGGGCCATTTCCATGGCCTCCGGGCCGTTGACGGTGACGATCTCGTCATAGATCTTCGTGTCGAGGATCTTCGGCGCGAAACCGGCGCCGATACCCTGGATCTTGTGCGGGCCGGGCTGGCCGCCGGAAAGCACAGGAGATTCTTCGGGCTCGACGGCGATGACCTTGAGGTTGGGGTTGCGGCCTTTCAGCACCTGGCCGGCGCCGGTGATCGTACCGCCGGTGCCGATGCCGGAAACGAAGATATCCACTTTTCCGTCGGTGTCGTTCCAGATCTCTTCGGCGGTCGTCTTGCGATGTATTTCCGGATTGGCGGGGTTTTCGAACTGCTGCGGAATGATCGCGTCAGGCAGCGAAGCGGCGAGTTCTTCCGCCTTGGCGATCGCGCCCTTCATGCCTTTCGGGCCTTCGGTCAGCACCAGTTCCGCGCCGAGCAGTGCCAGCATCTTCCGGCGCTCGATCGACATGGTTTCCGGCATGGTCAGGATCAGTTTGTAGCCCTTCGCGGCAGCGGCGAAGGCAAGTGCAATACCGGTATTTCCGGACGTCGGCTCCACCAGCGTCGTCTTGCCGGGGGCAATCTTGCCTTGGGCTTCCAGGCTCTCGATCATCGCGACGCCGATGCGGTCCTTGACGGATGCGATCGGGTTGAAGAATTCCAGCTTGGCCAGGAGATTTGCCTTGACGTCCTTCTCCTTGGCGAGTTTGTCGAGACGCACGATCGGCGTATCGCCGATGGTTTCGGTAATCGAGGAATAGATCTTGCCGCGGCCCGGCTTTCTGGTCTCTGACATGGTGCTCTCCCTGAGTTTGAGGGAGAAGGTAGGGCTTGTGCCGGTCGAATGCCAGCAACGTCACACCGGTGGAGGCGAGAAATCGAAATTTTGTTCCACGAGAAGGCGGAACCCGAAAATGGCGTTGCGGTCAAACGCCGGTCGAGCCGAAGCCGCCGCTGCCCCGCGCGGTGGCGGTCGCCTCGGTGATCTCCCCGATCCGCGCCTGGATCACAGGCGCCACGACCAGTTGGGCGATCCGCATGCCGCGCGTGATCACGAAATCCTCCTCGCCGAGATTGATCAGCAGCACCTTCACTTCGCCGCGATAGTCGCTGTCGATCGTGCCTGGAGTGTTGAGGCAGGTGATGCCGTGCTTGAAGGCGAGACCGGAGCGCGGCCGCACCTGCATTTCGAACCCGTCTGGAATTTCGAAGATGAAGCCGGTCGGGACCAGTACTCGCTTGCCCGGCGGGATTGTCAGTGGCGCATCTTCAGCCACCGCCGCACGCACGTCCATTCCGGCCGCCCCGGAAGTCTCGTAGGACGGCAGGTCCATGTCCATGCCATGCGGCAGGCGGATGAGGCTGAGCTTGGGCGCGGAGGGGGTGTGCATGTTCATAAGGTATTACTTTGTCTCCGTAGCCGGCAGGTCAATTGCAATGGCGGGCTTTAATCGCTAGATACGCCGGCAATTCACAGGATTTATGTCATGCCCGAAACTATTGCCGAGGCGGTTGCCCGCCGCCGCACATTCGCGATCATTGCCCACCCGGACGCCGGCAAGACGACGCTGACCGAAAAGCTGCTGCTTTTCGGCGGCGCCATTCAGCTCGCCGGCGAGGTCAAGGCGAAGAAGGATCGCATCCAAACCCGGTCCGACTGGATGAAGATCGAGCGGGAGCGCGGCATCTCGGTGGTCACCTCGGTGATGACCTTCGAATATGGCGGCAATGTCTTCAACATTCTCGATACCCCCGGCCACGAGGATTTCGCCGACGACACCTATCGCACGCTGACCGCGGTAGACGCGGCCGTCATGGTCATTGACGCGGCAAAAGGTATCGAACCGCGTACGCTGAAGCTCTTCGAAGTCTGCCGCATGCGGGACATCCCGATCATCACCTTCGTCAACAAGATGGACCGCGAAAGCCGGGATCCCTTCGAGATTCTCGACGAGGTCGAGGAGAAGCTGGCGCTCGATACGGCGCCGGTCACTTGGCCGATCGGCCGCTCCAAGACCTTCTGCGGTTCCTATCATCTCGCCGACAACACGGTGCGGGGATCGGACACGGAAGTGAAGCCGACCAAGGTCAATGGCCCGCAGTCGGTTGCCGATCGCCTGCCGGAAAACGAACGGGCGGCTTTCATCGAGGAAACGGAACTCGCGATCGAGGCCTGCAGGCCTTTCGATCGACAGGCCTTCCTCGAAGGCCATTTGACCCCGGTGTTCTTCGGCTCGGCTTTGCGTAATTTCGGCGTCCGCGATCTCATCGATGCACTGGGGGATTTTGCGCCGCCGCCGCGCGACCAGGTCGCCGACATCCGCAAGGTCCACGCTGCCGAAGACAGGATGACTGCCTTCGTCTTCAAGATCCAGGCGAACATGGATCCAAACCATCGCGACCGCATTGCCTTTGCGCGCGTCTGCTCCGGCAAGCTGGAGCGCGGCATGAAGGCGCGACTGGCGCGGACTGGAAAGCAGCTTGGTCTGACAGCGCCGCAATTCTTTTTTGCTTCGCAGCGTCAACTGGCAGACACGGCCTATGCCGGCGATGTGGTCGGCATCCCGAACCACGGCACCCTTCGTATCGGCGATACGCTGACCGAAGGTGAGCCGCTGGTCTTCCAGGGCGTGCCGAACTTCTCGCCGGAAATCCTCCGCCGCGTGCGGCTGGAGGATGCCATGAAGGCGAAGAAGCTCAAGGAGGCCCTGCAGCAGATGGCGGAAGAAGGCGTCGTGCAGCTCTTCTCGCCGGAAGACGGTTCGCCTGCCATCGTCGGTGTCGTGGGCGCGCTGCAGCTCGACGTGTTGAAGGAGCGTCTATCGGCCGAATACGGTCTGCCGGTCTCTTTTGAGATGTCGCGCTTCTCGGTCTGCCGCTGGATCTCCTCGGATCAGCCGGCCGATCTTGAAAAGTTCCTCACCGTGAAGCGCGGCGACATCGCCCGCGATCTGGACGGCGATCCGGTCTTCCTGGCGCAGGATGCCTTTTCCCTGCGCTACGAAGCAGAGCGCTATCCGAGCATCAAGATGGTGGCCATCAAGGAATATCACGTCGCCAAGGCGGCGTGATCTCCGTCAGGCAGCGGCGATGATCTCGATCTCCACCAGCCAGTCGTCGATCAGCGTTTCGACGACGACGGCAGTCGTCGGTATGCGGCGGTTTCCGAGTGCCGAGAGGCGTGCATTCTGGTTTGCCTCCACGTAAGCCGCGTCGCGCAGATAGCTCGTCAGCCGCACGATATTGTCCGTGCCCATATGCGCTTCGGCGAGGATCCGCTTCAGGTTTGACCAGATCAGCTTGAGCTGCATATCAAGGTCTGCTCCGGCAACGCCCGCTTCATCGAGGCCCATCGTCCCGCTGACGAAAAGCAAGCGCTCCGGCTGGCGCACCTCCATGGCATGTACGTAGTCGGGCGTAGCGGCATAGACACCCTCTTGTGGATTGCAGACGATCATTTCCATCTCGGCCTCCTCTGGAATTTTATCTGGAATTGAAGCAGTTTCGCCGAAGATTATTCGCCAGAAAAGCAAAGGAGGCGGCTGGATGGAAAATACAGAAGACATTCGGCCGAAGCGGCGGGGGCCACCCCCGCTCGATCCCTTTGACCGAAAGATATTAGCCGCACTGGCTGCCGATGCCGATCAAAGCTATGCGGCGCTCGGCGAAAAGGTGGGGCTTTCGCCGCCCGCGGTGCACGAGCGGGTCAAGCGATTGAAGCGGGCAGGCGCCATCCGGGATACGGTAGCCCGGCTCGATGGAACTGCTGTCGGCAAGCCGCTGACTGCCTTCGTGCATGTGGAGGCGGCCGGCTGGGGCAAGAGCGAGCGTTTGATGCAGCTTGCCCGCTTTCCGGAGGTGGAAGAGATGCACTCCGTCGCTGGCGACGCGAGCGTGATCTTCAAGGTTCGGATGGAAAGCCCGCAGGCGCTGGAATTCCTGCTTGGGCAGATCCATTCGGTGCCGGGCGTACGCGGCACGAAGAGCTATATCGCGCTTTCCACCTATCTGGACCGGCCGGTCCAGGCGGAGGTCACGACCGACTGGCCGGGCGTGCCTCTTCCGCCGGAATAGGTGCCGGCGTTTAGCCGAACTTGACGGCGGTCGTATTGGAGCCGCAAACGAGCACGCAGACCTTTTCATCCTGCTCCGGCACGTATTTGCCGGAAAGCAATGCCGCCAATGCCGCCGCTCCACCCGGCTCTGCGACGAGCCGTGCGCCCGCCCAGAGCGCCTTCTGTGCCGCAAGGATCTCATCGTCGGAGACAAGCACAGGCGGCTCAACGTATTTTTTCGCAATCGGAAACATCATCTGGCCGACCTGCTTCGGTGCGAGCGAATCCGCAGCGATGCCGCCGGCCGGCGCATCCACCGGCTTGCCGGCCTTGAAAGCGTGGTCGAGTGTCGGCGCGCCGTCCGATTCGACCGCGACGATCTTCACCCGGCCGCGGAACCACGAGGCGATGCCGCCGATCAGCCCACCGCCGCCGACTGCGACGAGCAGCGTCGTCATATCCGGCAAATCCTCTTCGATCTCCTTGCCGAGCGTGCCCTGGCCGGTCAGCGTTTCTGCCTGATCATAGGCATGGATCGGCAGCGCGCCGCTTGCCGCCGCATAGGTCTCGCTTGCCGCAAGAGCATCCGCATAACGCTCGCCACCAACCACCAGTTCGGCGCCATAGGAGCGGATCAGGTCGATCTTCGCCTGCGAGGCGACGCTTGGCACGAAGATATGCGCCGGCACGCCGCGTTCGCGGGCGGCATAGGCGACCGCCGCACCGTGATTGCCGCCGGATGCCGCCACCACGCCGG
This sequence comes from Neorhizobium sp. R1-B, assembly GCF_004368875.1. NCBI lineage: Bacteria > Pseudomonadati > Pseudomonadota > Alphaproteobacteria > Hyphomicrobiales > Rhizobiaceae > Neorhizobium > Neorhizobium sp. R1-B. The sequence continues at coordinate 510,773 of NZ_SOEM01000001.1, read as the reverse complement.
CTGCCGGGATATCGCGGGTCAGCAGGCTGGTGAAGGCACCGCGTACCTTGAAGGAACCCGAATGCTGAAGCAGTTCAAGCTTCAGGTCGACCGGCCGCGCCGTGCCGCAAAAATCTTTGAGGTCGACCCGCATCACCGGCGTGTGGCGAATGAACGGACGGATCAGCGCCTCGGCTTGCGCAATGCGTTCGGGCGTGACTTCGAAGGCGGTTGGGGTTTCGATCGACATGCTGGCCTCTTTCGAATGAAAGGCGATGAGGTAGCCCGTAATTGGCCGGATGGAAAGGGTCAGTCACTGATCCGCTCTGCAAGAAAGTCGACCACTGCGCGCACTGAGGGAAGCTGCCCGCGCCGATGCGGCATCAGGATCGTCGTGGTGATGCTGCCGGCCGTCCAGTTGGGCAGCAGACGGACGAGCTTTCCCTCTGTCAGTATTTCCCGACAAACCGATGTCGGCAGGCACGCCACGCCAAGCCCCGCAATAGCGGCCTTCATCATAACCATGGGTTCGTCCGCAGCGATCACCGGCTTCGGCGCGATCTCAACCTCTTCTCCCTCCTTGGACGTCAGCCGCCAGCGGGTGTCGCCGAGGCCGGCCGTGATGGCATGGTGTCCGGTAAGGTCCTCCGGCCGTTTCGGCTCGCCATGAGTTATGAGATAGCCGGGCGAGGCGACGACGAAGAAGGCATGGGTGGCGAGCCTGCGCTGCAGCAGTGTCGAATCCGGCAGAGGCGCCTGATGGCTGCGGACCGCGATATCGAATCCCTCCTGTACGATATCGACGAACCGGTCGCTTACATGCAGCGAGAGCTGCAGCTTGGGGTATCGCGCCGGAAGTTCGACCAGATGTTCAGCGAGCACGAATTGGGCGGTCGGCACGGCTGCGGTCATTCGCACGATGCCGCTCGGTTCGCCGAGATGGGTGCGAACGATCGCCTCGGCCATTTCCGCTTCGATAACCGAGGCCTGCGCATGCCGGAGGAATTCCCGTCCCAGGTCGGTAAGCGTGAAGCTTCTCGAAGTACGCTGGATCAGCCGTACCCCGAGCCGGCTTTCCAATTCGGCCACCCGCTTGCTCACCGTGGATTTTGGCACGCCGAGCATTCGTCCGGCAGCCGAAAAACCGCCATGCTCCACCGCTTGAACGAAAAAGTTCAGGTCGTTGAGGTTGAGTGGATTGCTCATGCAGCTTCCAGATTTGTGAACTTTAAGGCGCCAAACTGGCATCTATTCCTTCAGCGTCCATGCCTCATATTGGTTTCATTCCAATATCAACGCAAGGAGTGATACATGACACCGATCCTGTTTTATGGGGTGCCCGAAGGATGTTCGTTCGGTTCGATCGTCGCGCTTGAATGGACGGGAGCGCCTTATCGCCTCTGCCGCATCGACATGCCGGGCGTCGTCTCGAGTGACGTTTACAAGCCGCTGAACCCGATTGGCGAGACGCCGTCGCTGATGCTGCCGGACGGTCGGGTGATGAGCGAGAGTATGGCAATCCTCAATCATATTGCCGTCCGTACCGTTCACAAAGGCTGGGGTTTTCCTCCGGACTCGGAAAAGTTCGATCGGCTGAACCAGATGCTGGCCTTCCTCAATACCAGCTTCTTCAATGCGTTCGGCCCGCTCTGGCATACGGTCGAGCATGAACTGGAACCGCAAGCCAAGGAAGCCTTGCAAGCCTATGGCATTGCCAAGGTGGAGAAGGCGCATGCGCAGCTGGAAACGCTGCTCGATGGCCGCCCATGGCTGCTCGGCGAGGAAAAGAGCTTTGCGGACGCCTATTTCGCCGGCATCGCCCGCTGGAATGATTTCCACCAGGTCGTCGACAGGCGGAAGTTTCCGGCTCTGAACGCCCTGTACGAACGGCTCCAACTGGATCCTGCAGTGCGCTTCGCCTGGGCGATCGAACACGAAGAGGATGCCCGGACCACCGGCAAGTTCCTGGGGCATGTCAGCCTCGAAGAGGCGCTCGGATCGCTGAAACAGGCAGCTTAAGAAGGACGTCGGGGGATATTCGACTGGATATCCCCCGATGCCGCTGGGGCGTATTCCCGAGACTCGCAGCTCAGGCGGCTGCGAGATCCTTCAGGAAGTCATCGCACCAGCGGTTGATATCGTGTTTCAGGAGATGCTCCATCATCTTCTCCCAGCGCTGCTTGCGCTCCTCCAGCGACATCGTCAGTCCGCGTGCGATCGCGTGCGCTGTGCCTTCGATATCATAGGGATTGACGAGTAGGGCGCCGGTGAGCTCGCGGGCGGCGCCGGCAAAGCGCGAGAGCACAAGCACGCCTGGATTCTCCGGGTCCTGGGCAGCGACGTATTCCTTGGCGACGAGGTTCATCCCGTCCCGCAGCGGCGTCACAAGCCCGATCCGCGCCAGCCTGTAGAGGCCTGCCAGCACCGGTCTGGCCACGGAGCGATTGACATAGCGGATCGGCACCCAATCCACGGTACCGATCGCACCGTTCACCCGCCCGGCCTGTTCGGCGACGGTGCGCTGCATCTGCTCGTATTCGGGCACTTCCGAGCGGGACTTGGGGGTGATCTGAAGATAAGTCACCTTGTTCTGGTAGGCCGGGTTGAGGGTGATGAACTGTTCGAAGGCGTCGATGCGCTGGGTGATGCCCTTGGAATAGTCGAGCCGGTCGACGCCGATGATGAGGTCCCGGCCCTCGACGCTCTGGCGCGCCTTGCGCACCATCGCATTGGAGGCGGCTTTGCGGGCGAACTCCGCGAAGGCAGCCGTCTCGATGCTGATCGAATAGGCGCCGCCTTTGAAGGTGCGGCCATAGGTGCTGAACTTGCCTTCGCTGAGGCGCTCGCCAATGCCCTCGCGCACCAGCCCGCCGCCGAAATTGTCGAGGTCGAAATCCGTCTGGAACCCGACGAGATCGTACTCGGACAGCCCACGCATGATCTGCTCGTGCACCGGCATGGAAAACAGCACGTCTGCGGGCGGCCACGGGATATGCAGGAAAAAGCCGATCTTGTTCTTGAAGCCCATCTGGCGCAGCTCGGAAGCAAGCGGGATCAGATGGTAGTCATGGACCCAGATGACATCGTCTTCTTTGATGAGCGGCGCCAGCCGTTGGGCGAAGAAGCGATTGACGCGGAAATAGCCGGCCATTTCCTTGCGCCCGTATTCGGCGAGATCCAGCCGGTAATGGCAGATCGGCCAGAGCACGCGGTTGGCGAAGCCGTGATAATATTCCTCCACATCGGTCTTTGTGAGGTCGGTCAGCGCATAGGTTATGTTGCCATGCGTCTGCAAATGGAGGGCTGCGGGCTCTTTCGCCCCGCTCGACTTTCCGGACCACCCCATCCATATGCCTCCGCGTTCGGCAAGGGCTGCCTGCAAGGCGACAGCCAATCCGCCTGCCGGGGCGGCCCCGCCTCTTTCCGGGACGGTGACACGGTTGGATACGACCACGAGACGACTCAAGATTTCTTCCTTTTGTTCATGTAGCGGTTTTATCGCCAGCAAGCGTGGCGACTATGCCTCGGAGCACTGAGGCCGACCGGATGATCGATTTCGCCTCGGTTCCATCGAGCACCTCGGCGATCCGGATCGAATGCCCGCCAAGTTCATTGGCGATGCGGAACATCGCTTCGTCGGTTACGTCGTCGCCGATGGCTATCGGCTTGCGGCCCTCGAATGGGGCTTGCTCGAGAAAGGCCTGCAGGGCATGGCCCTTGCTCGCGCGTGCCGGGCGGATCTCCATCACCATCTTGCCGCGCTGAAGCGTGAAATCAGGCCCGGCCATTTCCAGGTAGCGAGGCATGGCCGCCTCAAGCGCCTGCTGCCGGTCGGGTGCCAGGCGATAGTGAGCGGCGACCGCAGCTCCCTTGTCCTCCACCAGAACGCCGGGCCATTGCTCCGCTTCACGGGCAAGCGCGGCTTTCAGGTCCTCGAACGAGGCGTCTGGTTCGATCCGGCTGATGGCGCCGGATGGATCGCGCCGCTCCGCCCCATGCAATCCCGCGATCGGAAACGCATAGGGCCTAAAAAGCTGGTCGGCATACGGCAGTGCCCGGCCCGTTACCAGCGCGAGCGCACCGCCGAGTTTCATGGAAAGCCGGTGGAGGTGTTCCGGCAGATCCGGCGGGACGACGATCCCATCGGGGGTTTCGGCCAGATCGAGCAGCGTGCCGTCGATATCGAGGAATAAGGCCCATTCGTCGGGTTCGCTTGCAAGTTTGGAGAGGACCCGGTCTCCGGGCAGAGCAGGTACTTGTCCTGCCGTGGTGGGATGTTGCTGATGCGACATAGTGCCTGATTTAGGCCACAAGTTCACGCCGACAACCGCACGCGGCAACATTACGTTGCAAAAAGTGATGTTTGCTCCGCCGAAAATCTGGCATGAAAGCCCTTGGTTGACGTCCCGTTAACCATTTGCCGGGACTCTGAGTTTTCCAAATATCGGGCCGCGAACGGGCGGCAATGTCGGAGCAGCAGATCTATGTGCCGTTGGGCAGCCTATCGCGGAGAACCTCTTTATCTGGAAGAGCTCGTATCCTCGCCGGCCCATTCCCTCATCGAACAGTCCCATTGCGCCACCCGCGCGAAAACAGCCACCAATGGCGATGGCTTTGGCATCGCCTGGTATGCCGACCGGCCCGAGCCCGGGCGGTATCGCGATATCCTGCCGGCCTGGTCGGACTGCAATCTGCGAAGCATCGCCCGGCAGATCCGTTCGCCGCTCTTCCTTGCCCATGTAAGGGCCGCAACCGCCGGCGGCACGCGGCGGGATAACTGCCATCCTTTCGTTCACGGTCACTGGTCGTTTATGCACAATGGCCAGATTTCCGGTTTCGAACGCATTCGCCGCGCGATGGAAGCGATGCTCGGTGATGAGCTTTTCCATGCCCGCACCGGCACGACGGATTCCGAACTTCTGTTCCTGCTCGCGCTGGAGCTGGGGCTTGATACCGATCCGTTCGGAGCGATGGAAAAGGTGATCGCGACGGTTGAGGACCTTTCGGTGGAGAAATCCGGCAACGCGCTGGTGCGCTTCACTGCGGCCTTCTCGAACGGCCGCGAGCTTTTTGCCGTGCGTTATGCTACCGATCACAAGCCACCGACCCTCTATGCCGCTCCGATGGGCGGCAAGACGGGTTATTGCCTTGTCTCCGAACCACTGAACGACGACGTCGACGCTTGGGCGGAGATTCCCGACGGCAGCGCCGTGAAGGTCGGTGGCGAAGGCGCGAAGGTGTCTGTCTTCGCGCCTCGCCGCGAGGACGAAGAAGCTGTCAGGAAGTTGGCGTAATTCCCAATTCCTGTCGGAGTTTCTTCGTCAGGCTCGCCGCCACGAGGTGATAAGACTGGGTGAGATAGTGAATTACCTCGTCATCTGAAAGCGGCGAGGATCTGCCGATCTCCACCCATTTGCGCTTGGCGAAATAGGGAGCCTGCCGGATCCCGTCGAGTGCCGTCAGGATTTCGAAACTTTCTTCCGGGCATTTCGCCACCACGCGCGCCTTGCCGTCTTCTGCCGAAAGCAGCGTAAAGACCTTGCCGCCCACCTTGGCAACGTGGCTGCCCCACTGGTCGACAAAGGACGTGCCCGGCAGGCTTTTGACGAAGGCGTCGAAACCTTCAGGCTCGAAAACGCTCATGTCAGGCTCCTGCCAGCCGCTCGGCGATAAGCCGGGCCAGTCGTTCCGCGACTTCATCCTTTCCGAGATCGGGCCATTCCTCGATCCCACCGGCAGAGATAATCTTCACCCGGTTGCGGGTGCCGCCCATGATGCCTGTCCCGGGGGAAACGTCATTGGCGACAATCATATCGGCGCCCTTGCGTTCGAGCTTGGCGCGCCCGTTCTTTTCGACATCCTGCGTCTCAGCGGCAAAGCCGACGACCAGTTTCGGCCGCTTGTCGTGATGCCCCACCGTTTTAAGGATATCGGGATTTTCGGCAAGCTGCAGCGGAGGTGGAGCCTCACCCGGCCGTTTCTTGATCTTCTGTTCCGCCGAGGAGGCGACGCGCCAGTCGGCGACGGCAGCCACCATGACCGCGATATCGGCCGGCAAACGGGAAAGCACCGCGCCAAGCATCTCCTCCGCCCGCTCCACATGCACTGTCTTGACGCCGGCCGGATCGGGAATGGTCACGGGGCCGGAAACCAGCGTTACTTCGGCACCAAGTCTTGCCAGTGCCGCCGCAATCGCATGGCCCTGACGGCCGGAGGAGCGGTTGGCGATGTAGCGGACCGGATCGATCGGTTCATGTGTCGGGCCGGAGGTGACGATTGCCGTCTTTCCGGCCAAGGGTTTCGGTGCCTCGTCCAGCAACCGTTCTATTGCCGCGACGATCTCCAGCGGTTCGGCCATCCGGCCAATCCCCGCCTCGTTGCTTTCGGCCATTTCGCCAGCCATCGGGCCGATGAAATGGATACCGTCCGCGTTCAGGGTTTCGGCGTTGCGCCTGGTCGCGGCTGCGGCCCACATTTTCGGATTCATGGCGGGTGCGATGAGCACCGGCCGGTCCGTCGCCAGCAATACGGCGCTGGCGAGATCATCGGCAAGCCCATGTGCCATCTTTGCCATCAGGTCGGCGCTTGCAGGCGCCACGACAACCAGATCGTTTTCGCGGGCCAGCCGGATATGGCCCACATCCTGTTCGTCCTCCCGCGAAAAGAGATCCACATAAACATGGCCGGAAGAGAGTGCGCCGACGGCAAGCGGCGTGACGAATTCTTGCGCAGCCTTGGTCATGATCGGCCTCACCGAGGCTCCGCGTTCGCGCAGCCTGCGGATCAGGTCGAGGCTCTTATAGGCCGCGATGCCGCCCGAAATGATCAGAAGAATGCGCTTGCCTGTCAGTGCCATGCTCTTGCCCGGATATAGGATGTGTGGCGGAAGCTAAGCCCTTGCCCGCCAAGTTGCAATCGGCGCCACCTTTGGTCTTTTGGAACTGCGACGAGAGGGTGGGCGTTCTCTTTCCCAAAGGAGAAGACAGATGGCCAAGAAGAACGCAATCCCGAAGAAAGTCGCCGGCTTCAAGGTGCCGAAATCGATCCGCAAGTCTTCCTTTCTCAAGAGCATGCTGGCCAGCAAGACCGGCCGGGACATTCTTGGCAAAGCGCTCTTGGCCGCAGCCGGTGCGGCTGCCGCCGTGCTGACGGAGGAACGGGAGGACATCGCCAGGGCAGGCAAGAAAGGCGCACGCAAGGGCGCTCGCGCGGTGGGAATTGCCGGAGAGGCACTGCAAAGTGCCGCCAATGCCGCCATGGATGTGGTTGTCGACCAGACCCGTTCTATCTTTCCTGCCGCCAAGAAGAAGGAAAAAGACCACCGCCCTTTAGCGGACGCGGTAAGACATTAGCGAGAAGACGTGCCTCCTCTCGCGGCAAGCAGAAATCTCGCCTGCCGGGCCCGTTGAAGCGCCTGGTTCTGAAACGCTACGGCAAAACTGCGGCGGGCCGCATAGGCGCGGCTGCCGTGTTGAAGGCGCTCCGTGTGCTTGTCAGGCGACATCCAATGACGGCATTGGAAATGGCGGGGGCCGGCTTGAGCGAAGCCGGAGGGGCAGGTTTCCAGGAAATAAAGGCAGCCGTCATACTGTCGTCTGACAACTATCAGGAGGGGAGCGCCGCCGCTCCGGCCGCATCTCCCAACGATACTGTCGAAACGAAAACCGTCTGAACGTCCTTGCTCCAAGCTATGAGGCAGATTGATCCTTCTGCAGGTGTGATGCTATCGATGAGTTGGCCGGATGCGGCCAGCCGTCCGCGGGCTTTTCGCCCATGGTGAACGCATCCACCGCCTCTCATCCTTAGCCACCCGGCCAACGATGACGAACGGATCAGTAATGCGGACCCTGATCTTGCCGTTCGTCCTTTGGAGGGTGATGAGATGCGCGACTTTCGCGATGCCAAACTGATGGCAAAAAGCCTGCGTGAGGCGCTGGCCGAACGTAAGATAGATCTTACCCATAGCCAGGCGCTCGAATTGGTCGCAAACCAGTTCGGCTACGACAACTGGAATGTGCTTGCCGCCAAGATCGAGGCGGTAGAGCCTCCGACGAGGCGGGAGGCTGCGTCGATCCAGCCGGCGATCCCGATCTTCCGCATATTCTCCGTCGATAAGGCCATGGAGTTTTATTGTGGCTTTCTGGGCTTCGAGGTGGATTGGGAATACCGCTTTGGCGACAAGGCACCGCTTTATTGCCAGATTTCCCGCAGCGGCATGCTGATGCATCTGAGCGAGCATTCGGGCGATGCTTCACCCGGTGCGCGGGTCTTTGTGCCCATGCAGGGCATCAGGCACTTCCATGCCGAACTGATCGGCAGGAATTATTCCTATATGAGGCCGGGGCTCGAAGAGGCGCCCTGGGGCCTGGAGGTCACGGTCACTGACCCTTTCAGCAACCGGATTACCTTCTGCGAGCGCCAGCAAGGCTAGCGGTCGCCGCTAGCTCTTTTTCTTGGCAGTCGCGACCGGCTCGGTTGTCAGCTTGAAATCCGCCATTTCCTTTGGCGTCAGGTAATAGAGCCGGTCCGGCGGCGTTTCCAGGGCATTGATCCAGAGCCCGGCACCTATGCCCATCGCATCCAGATGCCGGGCTACCCGCGCGGTCGTCGCCTGCGCGGCCGACATGGCCTGTTCGGCGGTGGGCCTGTCCTTGCCACCATTGAAGACCTGATGCACGCCGACAACCGCGTCCTTCTCCGCCATGCGCCCAATACCGCCGGCGAAAACGATCGGGCAGGAGGAGGCGCAGAGGCCCTTCGTGGCCACCTTGGTGTCCAGCTTCTTCTCCCGGATCAGCTTCGACATGGTAAGCGCATCTTCGACCGAGCCGCCGGGCGAATTGAGCATCACCGTCTTCACATATTCGCCGCGGGCCTCGATCTCCTGTGCAAACCGACCCGCGGCACCAGGATCGATTGTCCCCTCGGCCAGAAGAACGCCACTCGGTTTCAACTCGAATTTCATCGGCTGGCGCAGCACTTCCTTGGAGCTCGCCGGCTGGACCGGCGGCGCGGCAGGCACTCCGTCCGTCAGTGCCGGAGGCAGGACGGGTTGGTCCTGGCGCAACGGGTCGTAGCCCGGAAGCTCCGCATTCATCGCGGTAATGTCGCGCACGTCGATGACAAGAAAAACCGCCGCGGCCGACAACAGGATAAAGAAGGCGCCCCGCATGAGAACGCCGTCGTCCAGCTTCAACAGCGCCTCGATCGGCTTATCGATCCTCATGAGAGCGGTCCCGTGTGCGCGACTTGAGATCGATCGCGGTTATATTGTTCGGCTCTTGCGCGTCGTTCTCCGGTTCTGCCCTGGCGACGGCTTCTTCGATGCTGATGCCGCCAGCGGTGATCGCCCGCTGGACTTGCAGCGCCTGAAGTAGTTCCGCGGCAGTAATGCGTTCGGCAAAAGGCAGCTTTTCGTCCTGCCTGCGGATAGCGCCGTGGACGACCGCGAGAATGAAGACCAGCACGCCGGGCAAAAGATCGATCGAGATTGCGCCAGCCCAGGCAGGAATGAAGTCGGATGCGTAGCGCAGCACCGCTTCCGCGGAAGAGAGGGGTACGAACCGCCGTTCGGGCACGGGAGCACGAGCGAGGATTTCGTCGGCGGCCTGAGAGAGGACCTTCGACTGTGCCGCGACCGACGCCCGCACCGTCTCCATGACCTGGTCCTGGCGGCTGACGAGATTGGCATCACCGCCATCGGCCACCGGAGCGATGAAGCCGAGAGACAGGTCGTCCGCCGCCCGGCGGATCGACGGCGCGATCGATGTCTGCCCGAGCGAAGCAATGACGCCGGTGAGTGCGACGACTTCTGAGGAAAACTGGTCGGCGCGCGGTTCTATGGCGCCCGGGGCCGAAACGAGCGTCCGCATCGTCTCCAGCCGCTTCTGCCCGTCGTTGAAGAGGTTCGTCACCTGCTCACGCGACGTGTTGATGCCGTTTTCGAGATCTTTAAGCTGTGCCGACATCTGCGAAAGGAGCGCTACGACGCTGCCGGATCCGTTCGTTCCCGTAAGTGCGCCCGATTGCCGTTCGGAGGCCGCGAGCTGGGCGAAACGCTCGGATGCCCGCTGGATATCCGGCAGCAGGCTTTGCGCGGCCAGGGCGTTTTGATGTGCCTGGTCGAGATCGGTAGTATAATCCTCCACCGTTTCGGCGAGATGCTGTTCGAGTGCCGCCGAGCCTGCCAGTGCCGCCGCGTTCAGCCAGCTCGACATCGCAATGATCATGGCAGCGCCGAGTGCCATGACGCCGAGCATGGCGGTTCGGCCGGCGCGGGTCGTCACATGCGGATAAAAGCGTGCCATGTAGGACCAGAAGGCGTAGATCCCCACGGAAACGGAAGCGGAATATATGATCGCCGCAAAGAAGACGGCGGTCGGCGAGCCGTCGAGGATCGAACGTACGCCGAGATAGGTATAGACGCCGGAGGCGAGCGCGAGCACAGCGAGCGCAAACCGGGTCATGGTTTCGACGGCCGCGACGCCGTCCTGCAAGCGTTGGGAAGCGCCGAGCGCCATGGGCAAGGTCTCCGGAAAGGAATGTATTCCTTAACAGAGAATGAAGAACCGGGCGGAATAAAGGCGTCTGCGGTTCGCGCTGCCGGTGTGTGTCAGCCGAGCGTGAAGACGAAATAGAGCAGCGAGAGCGCGATGATCCACAATGCGATGCGGCCGGAACGGCTGTGTCGGGCTTCCGACCTGCCGATCGCTTCGGCCGTTTCGGGGTCGAAACGCAAGCCGTGCTCGCTCATATGAATGAGTTCTTCGTGGAACCTCTCGGTCTTGGCGGCAATTTCCGGTGCAGCTTCCGCAAGTTTTACCATTGCCTTCAGGCCGTCCTTCAGATCGGAGACCACTCGTTTCGGCCCCAGATTGCTGCGGATCCAGTCGCCGACCACCGGCTCGGACGCCTTCCACATGTTGAACCGCGGGTTCAGCATCCGCGACACGCCTTCGACGACGACCATCGTCTTCTGCAAAAGGATCAGCTCCGGCCGGGTCTGCATCTCGAAAAGGTCGGTCACCTCAAAGAGCAGCGCAAGCAGTCGCGCCATGGAAATCGTTTCCGCCGGCTGTCCGTGGATAGGCTCGCCGATTGCACGGATCGCCTGGGCAAAGCTCGACACGTCATGGTGGGCCGGAACGTAGCCAGCCTCGAAATGGACCTCCGCGACCCGTGTGTAGTCGCGCGTGATGAAACCGTAGAGGATCTCCGCGAGGAAGCGCCTTTCCTTCTTGCCCAGCCGGCCGACGATGCCCATGTCGACGGCGACGATCGTGCCGGTTTTGTCGACGAAGAGATTGCCGGGATGCATATCGGCATGGAAGAAGCCGTCGCGCAGCGTATGGCGAAGGAACGACTGGATCAGGACCTCGGCAAGCCTCTCCAGATCGTGGCCGGCAGCCTGCAAAGCGCCCACGTCCGACATTTTGATGCCGTCGATCCATTCCATGGTGACGACATCGCGGCCGGTCCGCTCCCAGTCCACGCTCGGCACGCGGAAGCCGTGATCGTCCTTGATGTTTTCGGCAATCTCGGAAAGCGCGGCCGCTTCCAGGCGAAGGTCCATCTCCACCTTGGTGGTCTGTTCAAGCGTGCGCGTGACCTCGACCGGCCTGAGGCGCCGGGAGGAGGGTACGAAGCGCTCCTGCATGCGCGACAGGAGATACATGCTCTCGATGTCGTGGGCGAAGCGCTGCCTCACACCCGGCCGCACCACCTTCACAGCCATCTTCCGGTCGCCGATCATGCAGGGATGCACTTGGGCGATGGAGGCCGCGGCGATAGGCTCTCCGAATGAGGAATAAAGATCGCTGATGGGTCGTCCGAGCGAGCCTTCGATCGCCGCCTTGGCAGTCTCCGTCGGGAAATAGGCCATGCGGTCCTGCAGGAGCGCAAGGTCCACGGCCCAATCCACGCCGACCACGTCCGGGCGAGTTGCAAGGAACTGACCGATCTTGACATAGGACGGGCCGAGCCTGTCCACGGCGCGCGTCAGCCGCTCGCTGCGTGCCTGCTTGAGCGAATGGTTGCGGGCCAAGGGCTGGAGGAGCGACTTAATAAGACCGACCGAAGGCGGCAGGCCCTGCGAAGGGAGGGCCGATACCACTCCTTCGCGCACCAGGACCCAGCCGACGCGTGCAAGCCGGAAATAAGCGCCGATCGTGCTCATGCGGTCAAAGCTTCCAACCGGAATGCAGCGCTGCAATGCCGCCGGTATAATTGGTGTAGGTCACGCGGGAGAAACCGGCGTCGCGGATCATCGTGGCGAAATTCTCCTGGTTGGGGAACTTCCGGATCGATTCCACCAGATATTGATAGGGCTCGGCCTCTCCGGTAATCATCTTGCCGAAGCGCGGGATCGCCTTGAAGGACCATTCGTCATAGAAGCGCTCGAGCAGCGGCATCTCGACCTCGGAAAATTCCAGCACCAGCAGCCTGCCGCCCCGTTTGAGGACGCGGTAAGCTTCTTTCAAAGCCACATCGATATGCGGGACATTGCGAATTCCGAAGGCGATCGTATAGGCGTCGAAGGAGCTCGACTCGAAAGGCAGGGATTCCGCATTGGCTTCAACGAAATCGAGGTTCTCCGAAAGCTTGCGCTTCGTGGCCCGCTCGGCGCCGACTGCAAGCATCGAACCGTTGATATCGAGCACTGTGACATGGGCCTTGCGGCCGGAGGCCTCGACGATCCGGAAGGCGATGTCGCCAGTGCCGCCTGCCACATCGAGGGTCCTGTAGCTGCTGTCCTTGCGCGGGTTGAGTGCCGCGATCATGGCATCTTTCCAGACCCGATGCATGCCGGCCGACATCACGTCGTTCATCACGTCGTAGCGCTTTGCCACCTTGTGAAAGACATCGTTGACCAGCCCCTGCTTCTCACCCTCGGCAACCCGGCGGAAGCCGTAGGAAGTCTCCATTCCGCCTTCAGCGCTGGTACGGGCTTCGGTCATCGGTGAACTCCTTGACTCCATTCGCGAGCGACCATAGCGAAATCACCTGCGCCTCGCTATCTGTGGTCCATGCATTATAGATGCATGCGACATCCGGTCCGCTCTATAGAGCAGGAACGGTACGGTTGGAACAGGAAGTTAGGTAACTATGCCCGAATTGCCAGAGGTGGAAACCGTCCGGCGTGGTCTCGCGCCGGCAATGGAAGACGCCGTCGTCTCGAAGCTGGAACTGAACCGGCCGGATCTGCGCTTTCCGCTTCCGGAAAACTTCGCCGACAGAGTGAAAGAGCGCCGGATCGTGTCGCTGGGCAGGCGTGCCAAATATCTGCTGATCGATCTGGAGGACGACCTGACGGTCATCAGCCATCTCGGCATGTCCGGCTCCTTCCGGATCGAAGACAACACGCTGGGTGAGTTCCATCATCCGCGATCCAAGGACAGCAAGCACGACCACGTAGTCTTCCATCTTACGAAAGAAAGCGGACCGCTGCGGGTCATCTATAACGACCCGCGCCGCTTCGGCTTCATGCATCTATGGAAGCGCAGCGAACTCGACCTTTATCCCGCCTTCGCCGACCTGGGACCCGAGCCGACCGGCAACGCGCTCAATGCGGACTATCTCGCGGCTCGCCTTGCTGGTAAGAGCCAGCCGCTGAAGGGTGCCTTGCTCGACCAGACGGTGATCGCCGGTCTCGGCAATATATATGTATGCGAAGCGCTGTGGCGCTCGCATCTTTCACCCAAACGCGCGGCCGGCGGCGTGGTCACCAAGACGGGAAGACCGAAGAAAGAGCTTTTCGCGCTTCATGAAGCCATCCGGAACGTCATTTCGGATGCGATCGCCGCGGGCGGCTCTTCACTTCGGGATCATATTCAGACTGACGGTTCTCTCGGGTATTTCCAGCATTCCTTCTCGGTCTACGACCGGGAAGGCGGGGCTTGCCGCACGCCCGGCTGCAGCGGTACGGTCGCCCGCATCACGCAGGCGGGCCGCTCCACTTTTTATTGTCCTGTCTGCCAGAAATAGGAGAGGAGACACCGGATGAGCTACGAAACCCTGTTGACCGAAATCCGCGAGTCCGTGGCGTTGATAACGCTCAACCGGCCGAAGGCGCTGAACGCCCTCAATTCCACCGTCATGGCAGAACTCACCGATGCATTGGCCGGTTTTGGCAAGGACGAAGGCATCGGCGCGATCGTTCTGACCGGCTCTGAAAAGGCCTTCGCCGCCGGCGCTGATATCAAGGAGATGCAAGGGATCGATTTTGTCGATGCTTATGTGAGTGATTTCATTTCCGGCTGGGAGGCGATCGCCGCAACCCGCAAACCGATGATCGCGGCCGTATCCGGCTTCGCGCTCGGGGGCGGTTGCGAGCTTGCCATGATGTGCGACTTCATCATCGCTTCTGAGACCGCGAAATTCGGCCAGCCGGAAATCACCCTCGGCGTCATCCCCGGCATGGGCGGTTCGCAGCGCCTGACACGGGCGGTGGGCAAGGCGAAGGCCATGGACCTCGTCCTGACGGGGCGGATGATGGACGCGGCCGAGGCCGAACGCGCTGGCCTGGTATCGCGGATCGTGCCTCCGGAGCGCCTGGTTGATGAGGCGGTGGAAGCGGCCGCCAGGATCGCTTCCTTCCCCAGGGCTGCCGTCCTGATGGCCAAGGAAGCGGTTGCCCGCTCCTTCGAGGCGACGCTTGGAGAAGGCCTGCGTTTCGAACGGCGGCTCTTTCATTCGCTATTTGCCACGGCCGACCAGAAGGAAGGCATGAGCGCCTTCGTCGAAAAGCGTAAGCCGCAATTCTCGAACCGGTGAAACAGGCACGCGATTGGTCAAAATGCGCGTTGACTGGAGCGGGTATTCCGGCTATATGCCCGCCCACAGTTGGGAAAGCCTGATCACGGCTTCCTCTATTGCTCCCGAATTGCTGGATCGAGGGTCGCAGGACCGACGCGGCAACGGCGGAGTTTTGGTTCGAATTCGTAGAGAGGCATGAAATGGCCAATACAACTTCGGCGAAGAAGGCGACCCGCAAGATCGCTCGCCGTACCGCAGTCAACAAGGCTCGCCGTTCGCGCGTCCGTGGCTTCATCCGCAAGGTTGAGGAAGCCATCGCATCCGGCGACATCACGGTTGCTGCCGAGGCTCTCAAGGCTGCGCAGCCAGAGATCCAGCGTGCCGCTACCAAGGGCGTGCTTCATAGCAATACAGCGTCCCGCAAAGTGTCTCGCCTGGCGGCTCGTGTGAAGGCTCTTTCGGCCTAATAGCACTCGACAAAATTAAGTCACAAAAAAGCCTGGTCGCTTGACCGGGCTTTTTCTGATTCTCTCAGCTAACCTTATATTTACCCGGCTCAATAACAATTTCGTGTCAGCGGCGTGACAGAAATTTCTGTATAATTTCAATATGTTGGTGGAGGTGGTTAGGCGAGGGGGCAGCTCGGGCGCCCGGCGGATGGCCCCCAACTGAGTCAAGAAGATTTTTATTTTTTTTGTGAACGATCGCGCCGAATGTATGTCATTTTTGAATCCCATTGATTCAAAAGCGATTCTCCATGAAGCCGTCTGTGACATTCAAATCACGCTGGGAGAGTCAACGCCCAGCTCTTAATTTTGCGTAAAATTCATCATTGATCTTGGCATTTGATCCTGCCTAAATGGCCTCCAGCAAGGGGCGCGGGGATTACTTCAGAGGGCTGCCGGCAGTCGTTCTTCCAGGACGGCGCGGAGACTTTCTGCCCCTTGCTACGGGACAAGTTTTGCCCGTTTTCCATATAACTATCGGTTGTGATCCGGAAATTTGACGTTTCCGGAGACGGTCGGATTTTGTCGAGGCCAGACCCGCGCTGCGGAGCTGGGGCAAAGGAGGAGAGGCAGGTTCGAGCGGCCATGATGAGGATGGGCGTTCGGTGTTGTGCGAGGTGGCTCTCGCGAGGCTTTGGTCCGAATACGAGGCGGACTGGGCAACGCTTTCGATCTGCTGTTGAGGCGGGGAAGCATAAAAAATGGAACGGGCGGCGATGTTCTCAATGATTGGGAATGGTTTGCTGTGCCCGGGAAAACGAGGTTTGTCCTGGCGGCGTAACGAGAACCGCCGGGCTATGAATTTGGAAGGCGGCGCATAATGCAAATCAGTATCGTACCGAACCGTGCGGGTAATGGGGACCAATCACGGCAGTCATTTGATTCAGTTTGCTCTCAGGCGGCAGGGGAACCACCGGAAATGAAGCATGATGCTCTTTTCGAGCGATTCAGCACGCGTTTGAAGGCACAAGTCGGCCAGGATGTTTATGCAAGCTGGTTTGGGCGTTTGAAGCTGCATTCGGTCTCGAAAAGCGTGGTTCGGCTGACGGTGCCGACGACCTTTCTGAAGTCCTGGATCAACAATCGTTACCTCGATCTCATCACGTCCATCTTTCAGGCGGAAGACGCGGAAATTCTGAAGGTGGAAATCCTGGTGCGCAGCGCAAGCCGCAACACCCGCGCCCCGGTAGCGGGAGAAGAACGCGGGACCGCGCCGGACCCGATTCCCACACAATCCTTCCAGCGTCCGCAGATGCCGCGCGAAATCGGCAAGATCGCAACTTTTCCCACGCCGGCGGCTTCGGCTGCCCGTCCGACGCAGGCGCCGAGCCCGCTGTTTGGCTCGCCGCTGGACAGTCGCTTCACCTTCGACACCTTTGTGGAAGGCGCATCGAACCGCGTCGCGCTGGCCGCAGCGAAAACCATCGCCGAAGCTGGCGCCGGTGCGGTCCGCTTCAATCCGCTCTTCATTCATTCCGGCGTCGGCCTCGGCAAGACCCATCTCCTGCAGGCGATCGCCAACGCTGCGGTCTGCAGTGAGCGGATGCCGCGTGTCGTCTACCTGACGGCGGAATATTTCATGTGGCGCTTTGCGACCGCCATCCGTGACAACGATGCACTGACGCTTAAGGACTCGCTGCGCAATATCGACCTCCTGATCATCGACGACATGCAGTTCCTGCAAGGCAAGATGATCCAGAACGAGTTCTGCCACCTCCTTAATATGCTGCTCGACAGCGCCAAGCAGGTGGTGGTCGCTGCCGACCGTGCTCCCTGGGAACTGGAATCACTCGACCCGCGGGTCCGCTCGCGTCTGCAGGGCGGCGTGGCGATCGAAGTCGAGGCGCCGGATTACGAAATGCGTTTCGAGATGCTGAAGCAGCGGCTCGCCGTCGCACGCCAGGATGACCCGTCGCTCGATATTCCGGTGGAAATCCTCTCCCATGTCGCGCGCAATGTCGCAAACAGCGGCCGCGAACTGGAAGGCGCGTTCAACCAGCTGATCTTCCGCCGCTCTTTCGAGCCTTCGCTGTCGATCGAGCGCGTGGATGAACTGCTGGCCCACTTGGTCGGTGCGGGGGAAGCCAAGCGCGTCCGCATCGAAGACATCCAGCGCATCGTCGCGCGTCATTATAATGTCTCGCGCCAGGAACTGGTATCCAACCGCCGTACACGGGTAATCGTGAAGCCGCGACAGGTGGCCATGTATCTTTCGAAAACCCTGACGCCGCGGTCTTTCCCGGAAATCGGGCGCCGGTTCGGCGGCCGTGATCACACCACAGTGCTCCATGCGGTCCGCAAGATCGAGGAACTGATCTCCGGCGATACCAAACTCAGCCACGAGGTCGAGCTCTTGAAGCGGCTGATCAACGAAAACAACGCCTGAGACAATGTTTCTTCTGTCCGTCGCAACGATATGGGCCGTGGCGTGCATTACGCCAGGGCCTAACACGTTGCTCGTGATGCGCTACGCACTGACAGCGCCGAGACCGGTGCCGATTGCTGCGGCGATGGGCACCATCACCGGCACCTTCTGCTGGGGCCTTGCCGGCTGGCTCGGCATCAACGTCCTGTTTCAGGCGGCTCCATTCGCCTATGTGGCGCTGAAGACGGCCGGCGGGCTCTATCTCGTCTGGCTGGGGGCGAAGATTTTCCTGGATGTTCGCAAGGCCCGGCATGCGCCGGACCTGACGGCGCAACGGGTCGATATGCCGTTGAAGACTGCTTACAGAATGGGATTGGCGACCAATCTCGCCAATCCGAAATCGGCGCTTTTCGTCGCAAGTCTTTTTGCGGCAACCATGCCGGCCGGCACCCCTTTCTTTTATGGCTTGATCGCAATTGCGGTTATGCTTGTCGTCTCGACCGTCTATTATGCCTGCCTGATCGGCCTGATCACGCATCCGGCAATCGCAGCCGGATACATCAGGGCCAAAAAGAAGATCGACGTCGGCGTCGGCCTGATCTTCGTGGGCTTCGGCACGAAACTCTTGCTATCGCAACGATAGGATAAACGTAGATGCACGGCGATCCGACCTCCTCGTTTTATGCCGAAAATGCTGCGGCATATGCGGGAAGCGCAGCCGGGCCGAGCACGCGCCGGCTGGATCTGTTTCTCGCAAAGCTCCAGCCCGGTGCTCAAATTCTCGAACTCGGCTGCGGCAACGGGCGCGACAGTGCCGAGATGATCAGACGCGGCTTCCGCGCCGTGCCGACGGATGGTACGCCGGAAATGGCCGAAGAGGCAACGAAACGCCTCGGCGTGCCGGTTTCGGTGCTGCGTTTTGAGGATATCGATGCGGTCGAAGCCTTCGACGGCGTCTGGGCAAATGCCTGCCTGCTGCACGTGCCTCGCGCGAAACTTGGCGCTGTCCTTGGAAAAATCCATGCCGCGCTCCAGCCGGGGGGCCTGTTTTACGCGAGCTTCAAGGCCGGTGAGGCGGAAGGCCATGACGATCTCGGCCGCTTCTACAATTATCCGTCCAAGGAGTGGTTGGAAGAGCTCTACGCGAGCTTGTCCTGGACCTCGGTTAAGATCGCCGAGGAGCAGGGCACCGCCTATGACAAGCGGCCGACCGATTGGCTCCATGTAGTGGCCGTAAGAGCGTAGCTTCCAGTCGTCAGCAAGCCAGATCGGCTACGACGGAATCGAGGATCAGCATGCCCGACGGCGTGCAGCGGAGCCGCGAATTGCCGAGCCTTTCGATAAATCCGTGCTCCAGCAGTCGCTCCTCGCGCACGGGATCGGGATCGCGGCCGGAAAGCTGCTGCCAGCGCGCAAGATCGACGCCCTCACGGAGCCGAAGACCCATCAGCAACAGTTCGTCGGCCTGTTCTTCGAAGCCGAGGACCTCCTGATCGAGCATGCCGTGTCCCTGGCTTTCGACGAGGTCGAGCCAGCTTTCCGGACGCCGTTCCGTGGCGGTGGCCAGCTTCTGGTTCCCCCGGCTCAGCCGGCCATGGGCCCCCGGGCCGATGCCGGCATAATCGCCATAACGCCAGTAGGTCAGGTTATGGCGGCTTTCGGCGCCCGGCCGGGCGTGGTTGGAGACTTCGTAGGCAGGCATGCCGTGCCTTTCCGTAATCTCCTGCGTGGCTTCGTAGAGCGTAGCGGATTGGTCGCCATCCGGCACAATCAGTTTGCCGGCCTTGTGGAGCCCGTAGAAGGGCGTGCCTTCCTCGATCGTGAGCTGGTAGAGCGACAGGTGGTCGACCGCGTAGGAAATCGCCTCTTTCAGCTCGGCCTCCCACGCCTCGACCGTCTGTTTCGGCCGTGCATAGATGAGATCGAAGCTCATGCGTGGAAAGATCTCGCGAGCAAGCCGGATCGCCTTCAGGGCATCGGCGACATCATGGAGCCGCCCGAGGAATTTCAGATCCGTGTCGTTCAGTGCCTGGACGCCGAGCGATACGCGATTGACGCCAGCACTCCGATATCCGCGAAAACGGGTCGCCTCGACGCTGGAGGGATTTGCCTCCATGGTGATCTCGATGCCGTCGGGCACGTGCCAGTGTCTGGCGATCCCATCCAGGATCGCCGAAACGGTGGCCGGATCCATCAGCGAGGGCGTGCCTCCGCCGAGGAAGATGCTGGTGACCGTTTTCGGGCCGCTCATCTTCCGCATCGTCTCCATCTCTTTCAGGAAGGCGGCGGTAAAGCGCGGCTGGTCCACCGGCTGGTGGCGGACATGGCTGTTGAAGTCGCAATAGGGACATTTGGCCGCACAGAAGGGCCAATGCACATAGACGCCGAACCCCGGTTCGCCCGTATCGGGCAAAAGTGTATCGGTAGGAAGAGTGAGGGAGGGGGTCAGTTCATGCCTCCAGGCAGGTTTCGACGAAGCGTTTGAACGCGCGGGCGCGGTGGGACAGCGCCTCCGGCTCGCCGGGTCGCCAACCATGCTTCTGTTCGCTGCTCATTTCCCCGAAGGTGATGTCATAGCCTTGCGGCTGAAAGACGGGATCATAACCGAAACCCTGGGTGCCGCGCGGCGGCCATACGACGGCGCCTTCCACCTCGCCGCGGAAAAACTCCGTATGCCCGTCGGGCCAGGCAAGGCAGAGCACGCTGACGAAGCGGCCGGCGCGCTGTTCGGCCGTCGTCGCGCCGCGTTCTTCCAGCGCCTTTTCGACCTTCTCCATCGCCATCTGAAAATCGCGGCTGCCGTCCTCGCGCTCCGCCCAGTTGGCCGTATAGACGCCGGGCGCCCCGTCCAGCGCGTCGATCACCAAGCCGGAATCGTCCGACAGCGCCGGCAGGCCGGAGGCCTTTGCCGAGGCAAGCGCCTTGATCGCTGCATTCTCTTCGAAAGTCGTGCCCGTTTCGTCCGGTTCGGCAAAGGCCAGCTCGGCCGCCGATTTTGCCGAAAAGCCGAGTGGGCCGATGAGCTCGGCGATCTCGCGAATTTTTCCGGCATTGTGGCTGGCGACGACGATGGTCTTGGTATCGAGCTTGCGCATCAAAATTCCTATTCGATATTCCACAGCTTCGGCTCTGCACATTCCAGGCTGTTGCCCGCCGGATCGCGGAAATAGATCGAGCAGGCGCCGTTCGGCCAATGAAAGTCGCTTTCGATGGCTACGCCTGCCTTGTTCAGCTTTTCCCGGAGCCTGTCAATCGCCTCTCGGCTGATGCGGAAACAGGCATGGCCGGCTCCCCTGGTGCCGTGCGGCGGCACCGGCAGCGCGTCCTTGGAGGGCGGCTTTGTGGTCTCGGCTGGATTGAAGATCAAGAGGATCCCCGGGCCGCAGCGGAAGAAGACGTGCCGGTTGCCGGCACGCAGGACCTTTTCAAGGCCGAGAACGCCGCCGTAGAAAGCTTCGGCGGCGTCAAGGTCATCGGCATAGAGCGCGGTTTCGAGGATGCCTTCGATCAACGCGCCCTCCCTCCGTCAGGCGATCGCCTGTTTTTGCATCGCCACCAGTTCCTGCGTACCAGCCTGCGCCAATGCCAGCAGCTTCAGGAATTCGTCCTGGCTGAAGGGCGCGCCCTCGGCCGTGCCTTGAACTTCGACGATACCACCGGCACCGGTCATCACGAAATTGGCGTCCGTCTCGGCGGCGGAATCCTCCAGATAGTCGAGGTCGATGACAGGCTGGGTTGCGAAGATGCCGCAGGAAATGGCCGCCACGTGATCCTTCAGCACCTTCTCGACCTTGATCATCGAGCGCGCTTCCATCCACTTCAGACAATCGTAAAGCGCCACCCAGCCGCCTGTGATGGACGCCGTGCGCGTGCCGCCGTCGGCCTGGATGACGTCGCAGTCGACGGTGATCTGCCGCTCGCCGAGCGCTTCGAGATCGACGACGGCCCGAAGCGACCTGCCGATCAGACGCTGGATCTCCTGCGTCCGGCCGCCCTGCTTGCCGGCTGCCGCTTCACGCTTCATGCGTTCGCCCGTAGCGCGCGGCAGCATGCCGTATTCGGCAGTCACCCAGCCCTTGCCGGAATTGCGCAGCCACGGCGGCGTCTTTTCCTCAAGGCTGGCCGTGCACAGGACATGCGTGTCGCCGAACTTGACGAGGCAGGAGCCTTCCGCATGTTTGGAAAAATTGCGCTCGAACGAGACCTTGCGCATCTGGTCTGTTTGTCTGCCTGAAGGCCTCATGCTCTGCTCCTGAATTGCGTTGGCGTCTTCTAAGACCGCCGCCGCTCTTTTGCAAAGGAAAAGCCCCGGCCGGTTACAGCGGTGTCACGGAAGAACATTATTTCCAATTTGCGCCGGCCGGGGGAATGACTATATTTCCTTTGGAGATCAACGGTACGGTGAAGGATTGATGGGTTTTTCTGGACCGACGGGTAGAGACAACGGATCCGTGCTCGATGACCGTTCGCGGGAAATATTCCGTCGCATCGTCGAAAGCTATCTCGAAAACGGCGAGCCGCTCGGCTCCCGAAATCTTTCGCGTCTCCTGCCCATGTCGCTCTCGCCGGCTTCCGTGCGCAATGTCATGAGTGATCTGGAAGAACTCGGCCTCATCTATTCGCCGCATGTCAGTGCCGGCCGCCTGCCGACGCAGACAGGCCTGCGTTTCTTTGTCGATGCCTTCATGCAGGTCGGAAACCTCTCGGAGGAGGAGCGCTCTGCAATAGACCGGCAGGTTCGCCGCGCCGATCGCGATCAGCCGATGGAAAGCCTGATGGCGGAAGCGAGCCTGATGCTCTCCGGCGTGTCGCGTGGCGCCGGCCTCGTCATCACAACCAAAAGCGATCCGGTCCTCAAGCATGTGGAATTTATCCGCCTTGAGCCGACAAAGGCGCTTGCCGTATTGGTCGGCGACCATAACCAGGTAGAAAACCGTATCATCGAATTGCCGGCGGGCGTCACGTCCTCGCAATTGGTGGAGGCTGCGAATTTCCTGAACGCCCACCTGACGGGCCAGACCCTACCGGAACTGCGCAACCAGCTCACGAAGCTGAAGGATGCGGTCCAGAGCGAGCTTTATGCCCTCTCCCAGGATCTGGTCGAACGGGGGCTGGCGGTCTGGTCCGGCGACAGCGAGGAAGGCAAACCGAGCCAGCTTATTGTCCGCGGCCGCGCCAACCTGCTTCAGGGCCTCGATGAGACGGCTGATCTCGACCGGCTGCGGCTTCTCTTCGACGATCTGGAAAAAAAGGACAGCCTGATCGAAATCCTGGAGCTTGCCGAGAAAGGTCCCGGGGTCCGCATTTTCATCGGCTCGGAAAACAAGCTTTTCTCGCTCTCCGGTTCTTCCTTGATCGTCGCGCCCTATCGCGACGGCGAGGACCGGATCGTGGGGGCCGTCGGGGTGATCGGGCCGACGCGCCTCAATTATTCCCGCATCGTACCCATGGTGGATTATACGGCCCAGCTTCTGGCAAGGCTGTCGCGCTGAAACCGGCTGAATGCCGGCGCAAGTTTCCCGGCGAGCCTTGATTTTTCCACTTTAAACCTCGATATCGGGCACAAATCCAAAGCCATATATCCCAGTGAAGAATAACCGGAGACCGTCATGACCGACGAAACCAAGAAGCACGGACCTGACGCAGCCGCCGCCGAGAATACGGCGGAAGCCGTGGCGTCTGCTCTTCAGGACGCGGCCAACCAGGGCGCAGCCGAAGCGCCGGCCGCGGCCGAGCCCGACCCCATCGAGGTTTTGAAGGCGGAGAACAACGAATTGCGTGATCGCTTCCTGCGTCTTGCCGCCGAAATGGACAACCTGCGCCGCCGCACCGACCGCGATGTCAAGGATGCCAAGTCCTATGCCGTCGCCGGCTTTGCGCGCGACATGCTTGCCGTTTCCGACAATCTGCGCCGTGCACTGGATGCCGTTCCGACGGAAATGCGCGCAGCTGCCGACGCGGCGTTGACGACGCTTCTCGAAGGCGTCGAACTGACGGAGCGCTCCATGCTCTCGGCGCTCGAGCGTCACGGCATCAAGAAGATCGAGGCGGAAGGCCAGAAATTCGACCCGCACTTCCATCAGGCCATGTTCGAAATTCCAAACGCAGACGTGCCGAACAACACGGTCGTTCAGGTCGTCCAGGCAGGATATACGATCGGCGAGCGGGTGCTGCGTCCTGCCATGGTCGGTGTCGCCAAGGGCGGCCCCAGGTCCGAAGCCACGGCTGCGGAGCAGGCGGGTGAAAAGAACGCCTGAGACGTGTGAAGGCGGGCGGTTTCGCCCGCTCTCTCGCGATGAAGGTGAGGGTGCTCGCGCGCTCTCATGACTTGCCGCCCTGCAAGATCAGTTATAAAAATATAACGTGTCAGCCGATTCGGATATCGATGCCGTTTTCAAAGCTCTCGCCCATCCTCGGCGAAGGTTGATCCTCGACCAGTTGAAGGATCGCCCGCAAACTACCGGATCGCTCTGCGAAACCTTCTCGGACATGGATCGCTGTACGGTGATGCAGCATCTGAAGGTTTTGGAGGACGCCGATCTGGTGATCGTAAGAAGGGAAGGGCGCGAGCGCTGGAACTACCTCAACGCGCTGCCCATTAAGGCGATCCAGGATCGCTGGATCGGCGATTACGCCGCCCACGCCGTCCGCCTGCTCGATCGGCTTCAGGCCGACCTCAAGGATTGAAGTTTAAACGGATCCACCCGACGCTCGATCGCGGCCGGGCGAACTGATTTCGTCTCCACGAAAATCGTCAAGCCGTCAGGCGGCGTGATTTGCCTGTTCCTCATTCAGGAAGGCATAGATGGCGGTGGCGGAGTCCGTCTTGCGAAGCTTTGCCACCAGCTCTTGATCTCTGAGCACGCGCGCGATGCGAGACAGTGCTTTCAAGTGGTCGGCGCCGGCCCCTTCCGGAGCGAGCAGCAGGAACACGAGATCCACCGGTTCGTCGTCCAGCGCCTCGAAGTCGACCGGCGTCTCGAGTCGTGCAAAAATGCCCTTGATCGACGAAATGCTGTTGAGCTTGCCGTGCGGAATGGCGATCCCATGGCCGACGCCGGTGGAACCGAGCCGTTCGCGCTGCAGAATGATGTCGAAGATTTCCCGCTCGCCGACGCCAGTAAGCTTGGAAGCCTTGGCTGCCAGTTCCTGCAGGAGTTGCTTTTTGGAATTTACTTTCAAGGCAGGAATAATCGCATCTTGCTGCAGCAAATCTGCCAATGCCATTCTAGTCATCCTTTGTGCCGCAAGAGCTCCCGCTCCAGGCGAGGGGAAGCGCCGCTTCCGACGCTCTCCCCAAGATTGTTCAGTTCTTGATATTGGTGGAATCGATCCAGCCAATATTGCCGTCGTTGCGGCGGTACACGATGTTCAACTCTTCCTTGCCGGGGCTGCGGAACAGCAGCACAGGCTCGTCGGTCATATCCAGCGCCATCACGGCGGTTGCGACCGACATCGTCTTCAAAGGTTTTGAGCTTTCCGCGACGATGGTCGGCGCAAAATCCTCAGGCACTTCGTCTGCTTCATCCGGTACGCGGTCCATGACCGTATATGCGACTTCGGCATGGCCATTCAGGTGGTTGCCGGCATGATGATCCTTGAGGCGCCTCTTGTAGCGGCGCAGCCGCTTTTCGATCCGCTCAGCTGCGGCATCGAAACTGCCCTGTGGATCGTTTGCTTCCCCTGCCGCATGCAAGACGATCCCGGTGTCGAGATGCACTTTGCAGTCGGCCGAAAAACGCGAGCCGGATTTTTCTACAATGACTTGGCTCGAATATCCCCCGTCGAAATATTTCGTAACCGCCTCACCGATCTGTCCCTCGATCCGCTGACGGAACGATTCGCCGATTTCCATATGCTTACCGGATACACGGACACCCATGGAATTTTTCCTTCTTGTCGTGACTTGCGTGTTCAGTCTACGCCAAGCCGCCCCCTCATCCAAGCCACTCGCATGCGACAAGGTCAAATTGCTGCAATCTTTGCCCAGCTGGTTGTCGGGGATGCCTAAAGCCTATGTCCCGTGCAATTGCGGCGGGCTTCTAGCCCCCGGAGCCTTAAATGTCAACGGTTGGGGAACTTGGGAATTTTACGTAGCCCTCCACGACGTCAGGGCAGGTTTTTCGTCAAGATGAGGTTAGAAGGCAGCCACTTTTGCAAGCGCTCGCTTCTCCCGGCGTCGCTGAACAGAAGACGGAATGTTCATTGCCTCCCGGTATTTGGCGACAGTCCGGCGGGCGAGATCGACACCGCCGCGTTTCAGGCTGATGACGATGTCATCGTCGGAGAGGACCGCCTCGGGCGTTTCCTGTGCGATCAGTTGGCGAATACGGTGCCGCACCGCTTCGGCGGAGTGATTGTCCCCGCCTTCTTCCGCCGAACCGATTGAGACGGTGAAGAAATATTTGAGCTCGAACAGACCCCGGGGCGTAAGCATGTATTTGTTTGAGGTGACCCGGCTTACCGTCGATTCATGCATTTTGATCGCCTCGGCCACCGTCTTGAGATTGAGCGGTCTCAAGTGATCGACGCCGTGCATCAGGAAGGCGTCCTGCTGGCGGACGATTTCAGCCGCCACCTTGATGATCGTCCTGGCGCGCTGGTCGAGGCTGCGGGTCAGCCAGTTCGCGTTCTGCATGCATTCCGAAAGGAAATTGTGGTCCTCGCCACTTCTCGGGCAGCTCTTCGAAACCGTCTGGAAATACGCCTGGTTGACTAGGACGCGCGGCAGTGTGTCGGGATTGAGTTCGATCATCCAGGTGCCATCAGGCGCAGCGCGGACGACGATATCAGGGGAAATCGTCTCCGAGGCGCCACGTTCAAAGCTGGCGCCGGGCTTCGGATTCAGCCCGCGAATTTCCGCCAGCATATCGATCAGGTCCTCGTCGTCGACGCCGCAAATCTTTCGCAGCGAGGCGAAGTCGCGTTTGGCGAGCAGTTCGAGATGCCGGACGAGAGCGTCCATGGCGGGGTCCAGCCGATCCTTCTGACGAAGTTGAATCGCCAGGCATTCGCTGAGCGACCGTGCGAAGACGCCGGGCGGATCGAGCGTCTGCAGCTTGTTCAGGATGGCTTCCACATCCTCGCAGGACTTGCCGAGCCGGGTGGCTGTTTCTTCGATGGCGCCGTGCAGGTAACCCGCCTCGTCGAGTTGATCGACCAGATGCTGCGCGATCAGCCGGTCGGCCGTGCCGGTGATGAGAAACGGGATCTGCTGGTTCAGGTGGTCGCGCAATGTCACTTGGCCGGCGACGAACTCGTTCAGATCGTAATCGTCGCCGGATTCTCCGCCCGGCATCGACTTCCACTGGCTCAGCAATTCTGGTGCATCGGCACGGCGGGCTGGTCCGTCGTCCGGAAAGACGTTTTCAAATCCCGTATCGAGACCTTCGCCAAGACGCTCGGCAGTTATGGCGGAGTTGCCCTCGTACCAGTGGCCGTCGCTGGAGATGTGGAGGGCTTCGCCGCTTCCGCGGTCGGCTTCCGGGAAGGTTTCCTTGTTTTCAAAGCCTGTTTCCGTGCCGCCATCGATCTCGCCTGGCGCAATTTCGAGCAGCGGGTTCTTCTCGACTTCCTGTGCGATGAACTGGTTGAGCTCGAAATGCGTCATCTGCAGCAGTTGAATGGATTGCATCAACTGCGGCGTCATCACCAGCGACTGGGTCTGCTTCAGAAAAAGGCTGGCGGATAAACCCATGGCGGACGCGAAACTCCCCTGATATCCCCTGGCTGTTCCGTCATGAAACAGCGCAGCGCGCCTTCGGCCACCCCGCACATAGCCAAATTTGCATCTGGCACAAGAATTGCTTTTTTGAAAGATTTGGTCAAGCGCCGCAGTACGGGAAAGTAAATTTCTTCCGCGCACTACAGGCTGAACTTGTCGCCCAGGTAAAGGCGGCGAACATCGGGATTGTTGACGATGTCATCGGCCCGACCATGGGTCAGGACTTCGCCTGCGTGAATGATGTAGGCGCGATCGATGAGGCCGAGCGTCTCGCGAACGTTGTGGTCCGTTATCAGAACGCCGATGCCGCGTGCCGTCAAGTGGCGCACGAGGTTCTGGATATCGGAAACCGAAATCGGGTCGACGCCTGCAAAAGGTTCGTCGAGCAGCATGAAGGCCGGGTCGGTCGCAAGTGCGCGGGCGATTTCGAGCCGCCGCCGTTCGCCGCCGGACAGAGCGACTGCCGCGGACTTGCGAAGCTGGCTGATATGGAATTCTTCCAGAAGCTCGTCGAGCTTGCGCTCCCGCTTGTCCTTGTCCGGTTCGTGCACTTCGAGCACGGCACGAATATTTTCCTCCACCGTCAGGCCGCGAAAAATCGACGCTTCCTGGGGCAGGTAGCCGACGCCGAGCCGAGCCCGGCGATACATCGGCATATGGGTGACCTCGTTGCCGTTGATGGCGATCATGCCTTCATCGACAGGCACGAGCCCGGTAATCATGTAGAAGCAGGTGGTCTTGCCCGCGCCGTTCGGTCCGAGCAGCCCGACCGCTTCGCCGCGGCGCACGACCAGCGACACGCCGTTGACGACGCGGCGCGTATCATAGGTCTTGGAAAGGCCGTGCGCCACCAATGTCCCCTCGTAGCGCGCTTTGTCGCGTGCAACGAAGGGTTCTGGCGCAGACGGCTTCCTGGCCGACAGACGGGAGAGCAACGGTGTTTTCACGAGATATGTCTATTATTGCTTCTGTTGCGGCTGCCGCGACTTCGGGTCGAGCAGGATTTCGACCCGGCCGCCGCAGGCATCGAGCTTGGCCTGGCCCGTTTCCATCAGCACCGTCAGCTTACAGCCCTTAAAGACGTTGGGGCCTTCCGACAGGACAACCTGCTTTCCTGAAAGCACGAAGGTTTGTGTCGCCATGTCGAACTCGCCTTTTTCGGCGGTCGCCTGCTGGGTGCCGGAGGTCAGGAAAACGGTATCGTCCAGGAAGATCTTATCGATATTGGCGTTGCCGGACGTTACGGACGCGCCTTCACCGGTATAGAGGACGGTCATCTTGCCGGCCTTCATCGTGGTCGAGCCTTGCACGACCTGGACGTTGCCGGTGAAGAAGGCTTTCTTTTCCTGTTCCTTGATCTCGAGCTGATCACTCTGGATCTGGATCGGTTGGTCGTTGGAGAGCTTCAGGCCCTCCATCTGGCTGGTTGTCGATTGGGCGGAGGCTGTTGCGGCAAAACAGCACGCGAAGCTTGCCGCGATCAAGAATGCGGTATTCCGGTTGAGAAGGCGGCGATTGGTCATGACGGCCGGGCTCTATTTGCCTTGGTTGCGGATGGCGGTAGGATCGAGATGGACGCGAACCTGACCTTTGAAGGTGATGGTGCGTCCCTTATCCGTTATCTTTAAAGACTCTGCAACAATCGAACCTTCCTTCATCGAAATGTCGACGGGATCGGGCGTATCCATGACGCCGGCATTGACATCGAGATGTGCGGATTTGAAGCGGGCGGTGATCCCGTTGGAAAGGTTGACGTCGAAGGGAGCGGTGAGGTCGAGCATGTCGGTGCCGCGGTCGAAGTCGGCGCCGGTGGCAATCACGCGGGCGATCACGTCGTCGTTGACGGGTACGGCGGCCTTGACGTTTTCAAGCGTGATCTTGTTCGGATTCTCGATATCCTGGAGCGCCCGGTTGGCCGTCATCGAATAGCTGATGCCGTCATTGTTGCGGCCGGAAATGGCCGGCCGTTCCATGACGATCTTGCCGTTCTCGATGCGGGCGTTTTCGATGGACAGATTTTCCGGCAGATAGGCGCGGATGATGGAAACGCCGATGAATGCCGCCGAGATCACGGCTGCGGCGATTGGCAACAGGACCTTCAGCTTCCGCACCATGGCGGAATGCGCAAGCGCGGCCTGATATGCATCCGCCTGGGGCTGCAGCGCCAACGCAAGGCCTGCCGTTTTTCGGATATTCTGCAGCATGCGTGCCGGATAGGTCCTTCTTTGCCTGCCACCGCCGCGGCGCCATTCGAATGGCGCCGGCATGCACCGGGCAGGCTTTCGTTGTCCGCCAATATGGTTTTTATTCATCAACAAACAATAACGGACAATATAAAAACGTGATGTGCGCCGCTGCAAAACGCGCTAGAGAGCCTATTTAGCAACGGAAGCGCATTTCAAAGGGCATTTTCCATGGATCAAATGGCAATCGCGGACAGGCGGAACCTGCGCCGCAAGCTGAGCTTCTGGCGCGTCGTCGCCCTGGTTTTCCTGGTCGGCATCGGCTTCGCGCTCTATCGCACTGCTTTTGGCGAAGGCGCCGGATCCACGGTGCCCCATGTTGCCCGCATCGAGATTTCGGGCCTAATCACCGATGACAAGGAACTGCTGGAGCGGCTCGAGCGGATCGCCGAGAGCGACCGCGCCAAAGCCCTCGTCGTTTCGATCTCTTCGCCCGGCGGTACGACTTACGGCGGAGAGCGCATTTTCAAGGCCATCCGCAAGGTGGCGGAAAAGAAGCCCGTCGTTTCGGATATCCGCACCCTTGCTGCCTCGGCCGGTTACATGATCGCCACTGCAGGCGATCAGATCGTCGCCGGCGAGAGCTCGATTACCGGTTCGATCGGCGTGATCTTTCAGTATCCGCAGGTCGACGAGGTGATGAAGAAGGTCGGCGTTTCGCTGGAAGAGATCAAATCGGCGCCGCTGAAGGCTGAGCCTTCTCCCTTCCATCCGGCGAGCGAAGAAGCAAAGACGATGATCCGCAACATGGTGATGGACAGCTATGCCTGGTTCGTCGATCTCGTTGCCGACCGCCGCAAGCTGCCGCGCGACGAGGTGCTGAAGCTCGCCGACGGAGCGATCTTCACGGGCCGACAGGCGCTGACCGTCAAACTGGTGGACAAGCTCGGCGGTGACGAGGACATCCGCGTCTATCTGGAATCGCGCGGCGTCTCCAAGGACCTGCCGGTCGTCGACTGGAAGGAGCGGAACTCGTCCTCGTCCTTCTGGCTTGCGAGCATGCTTGGCCAGTTCGTCAAGCAGACCGGTCTGGGCGAGGCCATCGCGCCGGATATGCTCCGCATCTTCGGCGCGGACAAGTTGTTCCTTGACGGTCTGGTCTCGGTTTGGCAGGTTGGGCGCGGTTGAAAATCTAGTTTTTTCAGGGGGCAACCGTGATCAAGTCAGAACTGGTGCAGATCGTTGCAGCTCGCAATCCGCATCTCTACCATCGCGACGTCGAGAACATCGTGAACGCCGTGCTCGACGAGATCACGGATGCCCTTGCCGCCGGAAACCGGGTCGAATTGCGTGGCTTCGGCGCCTTTTCGGTGAAGAATCGTCCTTCCCGTTCCGGCCGCAATCCGCGCACCGGCGAAAGCGTCTTCGTGGAAGAGAAATGGGTTCCCTTCTTCAAAACCGGTAAGGAACTCCGTGAACGCCTGAATCCGGATCTTGCCGACGAAGAGGATTGATCCTCTGTGGCGCGGCTTTGCGTCGCCCTTGAAACCCCATAAAGCGCGCCTATTCTGCAACAGACGCCGGTAAAGCGGCGATTGACCTGTTGCCGGAGATTACCCATGGACAAGCTCAAAAAGATCCTCAGCCTCGTGATCTTCGTGCCGCTCGGGATCATATTGATCGTGCTGGCGGTGGCGAACCGTCAGATGGTGACGCTTGCACTCAATCCATTCCGGCCGGAAGACAGCGTGCTGGCCGTCAGCGCGCCTTTCTTCCTGTTCCTGTTTCTTGCCCTTCTCTTTGGCATGCTGGTCGGCGCGGCTGTGACCTGGTGGAGCCAGGGCAGGCATCGGAAGCAGGCTCGTGTCGAGGCACGCGAGGCGGTGCGCTGGCAGAAGGAACACAAGGCTGCCGTCGGCGGTCAGCCGGCCTCTCGGCAGCTGGTTTCCAAATAGACGGGCCTTGGCCTAAGCTTGCCCGGTCTTTGCCATCACCGCTTTGTTGAAGTCTGCAAAGAACTGGCCGGCGAGTTTTTGCGATGTCGAATCGATGAGGCGAGAGCCGAGCTGGGCGAGCTTGCCGCCGACCTGCGCTTTCGTCGAATAGCGCAGCAAGGTTTCGGAGCCGTCTTCCAGCAGCGTCACGGTTGCCGATCCCTTGGCGAAACCGGCGATACCGCCCTTGCCTTCCCCGGAAATCGTGTAGCTCTCCGGCGGGTTGACGTCGGACAAGGTCACTTCGCCGGAAAAATTCGCCGAAACCGGGCCGATCTTCAGCTTGACCGCCGCGACAAGTTCGGTCGGCGATTTCTGCTCGAGCGTCTGACAGCCCGGAATGCACTGGCGGAGAATTTCCGGATCGTTGAGTGCCTCCCACACCACTTGGCGGGGTGCTGCAATTCGTTCTTCGCCGCCCATATCCATGTCGTGATCCTCCCAAGACCTGTGGCGGTACTATTGCTGCGGCGTCTCGTTTTGCCAAGGGGAACATTGGTGGGCGTGTGGCCCGATGAATAAAACGCGGCATCTGTCCGGCAGTGACTTTGAAGAATGCCGGGCAAATGCTATCTGCTGCCCCACGATTACCAATCTGAGCGGATGAGCGCATTGAAGAACAAGGAAAGGCGGCCGGCAAAGAAGGTTCAGGCCGCTGGCCCAAAAAGGGCTGCGCGCGGTCCGGCGGCGTCAGCCAATCCGCAGCCGGCAAGGCAGGCGGCCCGTCCCCCGGAGAAGGCCGCAAAGCCGGCGGCCGTGACAGCACCGGCGGAAACGCGTGCACTTCTTGCCCGCCAGGGGGAGAGGCCGGCCGAGCGGGTGCCGGTCATCCTGGAATCCTCCGGCGCAGGTGATTTCCACCTGATCGATAGCGGCAAAGGCTTGAAGCTGGAGCAATATGGCCCCTATCGGATTGTCCGGCCGGAGGCACAGGCGCTCTGGCAGCCGTCGCTTCCCGCCCATGTATGGGAAAAGACGGATGCGGTCTTCACCGGTGATACGGACGAGGACGGCATGGGCCGCTGGCGCTTCCCGAAGGATGTTCTTGGCGAAACCTGGCCGCTATCGCTGCTCGGGGTCGATTTTCTCGGCCGCTTCACGGCCTTCCGGCATGTCGGCGTCTTTCCCGAGCAGATCGTTCATTGGGACTGGATGAAGCGTCGGGCCGAGGAGGCGAACCGCCCTGTCAAGGTGCTGAATCTCTTTGGTTACACCGGTGTGGCCTCACTTGTTGCAGCCGCCGCCGGCGCCGAGGTCACGCACGTTGATGCCTCCAAAAAGGCAATCGGCTGGGCCCGCGAAAACCAGGCGCTGGCGCGGCTTGAAAAGGCGCCGATCCGCTGGATCTGCGAGGATGCCATGAAGTTCATCCTGCGGGAGGAACGCCGTGGCAACCGCTATGACATCATCCTCACCGATCCGCCAAAATTCGGCCGTGGCCCGAACGGTGAGGTCTGGCAGCTCTTCGATCATTTGCCACTGATGCTGGACATCTGCCGGGAACTGCTTTCGCCGAAAGCGATCGGTCTGGTTCTCACGGCCTATTCGATCCGCGCGAGCTTCTATTCCATTCACGAACTGATGCGCGAAACGATGCGCGGTGCAGGCGGCGTGGTGGAATCCGGCGAACTTGTCATTCGCGAGGCTGGACTGGACGGCAAAAGCCCCGGCCGGGCCTTGTCCACGTCCCTTTTCAGTCGCTGGGTACCCGCATGACCGACGAATATCACAAGAATGGTCCACGACGTGTCGGCCAGGTGAAGGAAGTCACTTCGCTCGCCAACCCGATCATCAAGGATATCAAGGCGCTCACCAACAAGAAGGACCGCGAGGAGAGCGGCACTTTCATGGCCGAAGGCCTGAAACTCGTCATCGACGCGCTGGAACTCGGCTGGTCGATCCGCACGCTCGTTTATTCCAAGGCTGCCAAGGGCAAGCCGCTGGTCGAACAGGTGGCGGCAAAGACCGTGGCGCACGGCGGGCTGGTTCTGGAAGTGAGCGAAAAGGTGCTGTCCTCCGTCACCCGCCGCGACAATCCTCAAATGGTTGTCGGCATCTTCGAACAGCGCTGGAAGAAGCTCGACGATCTGAAACCGGCTAGGAACGAAACGCTGGTGGCGCTCGATCGGGTCCGCGATCCGGGCAATCTCGGCACGATCATCCGGACGGCTGATGCGGCGGGAGCGTCCGCCGTTGTCCTCGTCGGCGAATCCACCGACCCGTTCTCGCTGGAGACGGTTCGTGCCACCATGGGCTCGGTCTTTGCCATGCCGGTGGTGAAATGTTCCGCAGAGGAGTTTCTCGCCTGGCAGAAGCGTTCCGGCGTCGAGGTCGTGGCCACGCATCTCGCCGGCGCCGTCGACTACCGGACCGTCGATTATGCCGGAAAGCCGGTTGTGCTTTTGATGGGCAACGAGCAGTCCGGCCTGCCGGACAACCTCGCCAGGGCTGCCGATCGCACGGTCCGGATCCCGCAGCAGGGGAGGGCGGATTCACTGAACCTCGCCGTCGCCACCGCCGTCATGCTGTTCGAGGCGCGGCGCCACCTCCTGACCCTGGACGAGAAGAAATGACCGAACGCGCCACCTTTCTTTCAAGGCCGTTGGTGGCCCTGATCGTCATCGTCGTAGCTGTCGTCCTCGATCAGGTGGTGAAGATTGCCGTCGAAAATTATCTTCCCATGGAAGAAGCCGTGCCGTTGCTGCCCGTCCTGGCGCTTTACCGCACCTATAATCTGGGCGTCGCTTTCTCCCTTCTCTCGGGAATGGAGCGCGAATTCATCATCGGTATGCGAATCGTCATCGTCGCCTTCGTCGTCTGGCTCTGGCGGCGCACTCCGAAGGATCGGGCTTTCGCCCATGCGGGCTTCGCATTGATCATTGCCGGTGCGATCGGCAATCTGATCGACGGTTTTCTGTATGGCCACGTGATCGACTACATTCTTTTCCACACGGCAACCTGGTCCTTTGCGGTGTTCAATCTGGCCGATAGCTTTATCACCGTCGGTGCCGGCCTGGTGGTCCTCGACGAGCTTTTCGGACCGAAAACCGCCGATCAGTAAAATTTTACCTGATTGCTCTAAGGATTGGGAAAGAAACCTCGGTAGTCTTCCCCATATGCGCGACATTGCCGAAATACATGAGCGTATCGCCAAAGCGTTCGCGTCTCCCACCTCGGTCGAAAATGCCGAACCGGTGGAGGAGCAGGCTGTGCCTGCCTTGGGCCTTGGTCCACGCGAACAACCCCGCCCACCGGCCAATGCGGTCGCGGCGCTGGTTTCCCGCATCTTCGAATGGCGCCGCAGGCGCACGGTTTCCCGCCTGCATCAGGCCTGGAAAGATGCCGAGGCAGCCAGCGCGGCAAAATCCCGGCAGATCGCGACGGTTGTGCATGAAATCCGGACACCGCTGAACGGCATACTCGGGATGACCCATCTGCTCGGCCAGACGAAGCTGACCGCAGAGCAGCAGAACTATCTGAGCGGCATCCGCCAATCCGGTTATGCCCTGGCGCAGCTCGTGGAGGACCTGCTCGACTACTCGACACTCGAGGCAGGTCGTTTCAAGCTTAACAATCGGGCCGAGAACCTGCGCCACGTGATCGAAAGCGTGGTTGAACTGCTGGCGCCTCGTGCCCACGAAAAGCGCATCGAGATCGCTGCCACCGTGGACGCCGATCTGCCTGATCTGCTCGACTTTGACCCCGCGCGCATCCGGCAGGTGCTTTTCAACGTGATCGGCAATGCCGTTAAGTTCACCGCGGAGGGCGGCGTTCTGGTGCGGGCCTGTGTCGACAACGGAAATGTAGCGATTGCGGTTATCGATAGCGGTCCCGGCATGACGCCCGACGAACAGCGGCGGATCTTCGGCGAGTTCGAACAGATGGGCACCGCAGAAGCGCGCAGCGGAGGCACCGGGCTCGGCCTTGGAATCGCCTCTCGCATCCTCACCGAATTCGGCGGTTCGCTGTCCGTTGCGAGCCGCAAGGGAAGCGGCAGCACCTTCACGATCCGCTTTCCGCTGCAGCTTGCGGAAGTTGCGCAATCGGGCACCGTCGAGCGTAACCAGTTGCTGGCCCGTTCCCGTGTCCTGCTTCTGGCGCCCGATGGCCCGGCGGCGAGGGCAACGGTCGCGACCATCGAGACCCTGGGCGGTCGCTGCCGGCACGTTTCGAATACGGCGGAGGCCCAGATGCTGATCGACCGGGCGGAAGCCGGGCCTGTGCCCTATACCGATCTCATCGTCGACCACCGGCTGGCATCCGACTACGCCAATGAAAAAGCCCATGCGCCGCTGCATCGTATTCTGCTTGTCAACCCGGAGGAACGGGCCTCCCAGCCGCAGGATTTCTTCGATGCCTGGCTCATTCGGCCGCTTCGCGAGAAATCGCTGATCGACGTGCTGAGCGGCCTGCTCAGGGGGTTCGGCACGCGCGATGCGTTGAACGACAACCAGGTGCCGCCGGCGCCCGTCATCGAAAAACCCGTCGATGGGCTTTCTATCCTGCTTGGTGAAGATGATCCGGTCAGCGCCCTGCTCACCCGTTCCATTCTCGTAAAGGCAGGGCATCGCGTCATCCTCGCCGAAGATTTTCCCGCATTGCTGGAAGATGCGCTGCGGGAAGAGGCCCGGCCCGATCTGGTTATCTCGGATATGCATATGCCGGGAGGGACGGTACTCGACCTACTATCGGCATTGCGCAAAGTAGAGAACCAGGGCGGCCTTGCACCCGTTCCGGTCATCGTCCTCACCGGCGAAAGCCGGGAGAATATCCGGCGGGAGGCCCTCCTTAATGGCGCGAGCGTTGTCTTGGGCAAACCGGTCGACCCGCTGAAGCTTCTGGACGAGATCCAGGCTCTGGACGCGGCCGCGTCCGGTCGTCAACAGATCCGTTGACGGAATCACTACCGGAACATATTGTCACAAAAGTTGTCACGTTCCTGTTGCAGAGACGTGATTTATGGCGGTGATCCAACCGGTACGGGACGAATCACCATGACACTTGAACTCCTGAACCGTAACTTGACCTCTGAAAAAACCCAGTCGCCGGCACCTGCCCCGGCAAGCGGCGATACCTTCGGCCGCATAGGCACGCTGGAAACCCGGCTTGCACGCAATGATCGCGAGATCGACGCCGCGCAGGCCGTGCGTTACCGCGTCTTTGTCGAAGAGATGGGCGCGACCCTGAATTCGGACGCCATGCGGCGCCGGCGCGATGTCGATTCCTATGACGCTATCTGCGACCATCTGCTTGTGATCGACCATGCGATTGAGGGCGATATCGAGGACCAGATCGTCGGCACCTATCGCCTGCTGAGGCAGGACGTGGCGCTCGCCAACGGCGGCTTCTATTCGGCCTCCGAGTTCGACATCGAGCCGCTGCTCTCCCGTCACCCGGACAAGCAGTTCATGGAACTTGGCCGTTCCTGCGTATTGCCGGATTATCGCACCAAACGCACCGTCGAACTGCTCTGGCAGGGCAACTGGGCCTACTCGCTGAAACACGGCATGAGCGCCATGTTCGGTTGTGCCTCCTTCCCGGGAATCTACCCGGAGGAGCACGCGCTGGCGCTGTCCTTCCTGCATCACACGGTTTCTACCAAGGGGGAGTGGGCAGTCTCCGCCCGTCCGGAACTCTATCGCAAGATGGATCTGATGCCATTCGAAGGCGTCAACGCCAAGAAGGCGCTGATGGCCCTGCCGCCGCTGATCAAGGGCTATCTGCGTCTCGGTGCGATGATCGGCGACGGTGCCGTCGTCGACCACGCCTTCAATACGACCGACGTGCTCGTCGTCTTGCCGATCGCCTCGATCTCCAGCCGCTACGTCAACTACTACGGCGCCGACGCCGGCCGGTTTGCGAGCTAACGCACCAGCCTGATTGGCCCGTTATATTGCGCGATCGTTCGTCCGGAGTCAGCAGCGGCATGCCTTCGGTCATGCTCTGCTTGCGAGCTCTGGCGATCACAAAACCCTCTCCTTTTGCCGCCTCCTCGACAAAGTGCGACAGATGAGTTTTCGCTTCATGAATATTGACCGTCTTCGTGGGAAAAGTAATCGAGTGGACTTAGTTTACTAAACTTCGTCCACCCGGGTGCTGTCTTCACTGGGGCTCATGTCCCGGCATTGTAAGCTGCGATCGCCGCCATGTTGACGATGTCGCTGTCCTTGGCGCCCATCGAAGTGATCTGCACCGACTTGTCGAGTCCGACGAGTAGCGGTCCGATGACTGTCGAAGCGCCAAGCTCCTGCAGCATGCGTGTCGAGATCGATGCCGAATGGATCGCCGGCATCACCAGCACGTTCGCTGTTCCCGAAAGCCGGCAGAACGGGTACTGCTCCATGCGGTGCGGATTGAGCGCCACGTCGGCTCCCATCTCGCCATCGTATTCGAAGTCCACCCGCCGCTGGTCGAGGATCTTCACCGCCTCGCGCACCCGTTCGGAACGCTCGCCGATCGGCTGGCCGAAGGTGGAATAGGCAAGCAATGCAACGCGCGGCTCGTAACCCATGCGCTTGGCAACGCGTGCGGCTTCGACGGCGATATCGGCAATGTCCTCGGCATTCGGCATGTCG
Source organism: Neorhizobium sp. R1-B (assembly GCF_004368875.1). NCBI lineage: Bacteria > Pseudomonadati > Pseudomonadota > Alphaproteobacteria > Hyphomicrobiales > Rhizobiaceae > Neorhizobium > Neorhizobium sp. R1-B. The sequence goes on along the minus strand of NZ_SOEM01000001.1, from coordinate 472,693 downwards.
TGGACCGCCGTATCGGCGACGAAGATCGTCCGGCCGCGCGAGATCACTAGCGAGACGCCGATCACCTTGTGGCCGGGCTTGGGGTCGATGCAGCGGCGAATATCCTGCAGTGCGGTCGCGTAGTTGCGGGTCGTGCCGGTTACCATCGCGTCCGCGTCTCCGATCGCCACCATGGTCGCGGCAAAGTGGTTGCGGTCGTTGTGAATGAGGCGCTGGACGTCGCGATGCAGGAATCCTTGCCGTTGCAGCCGGGCGTAGAGATGATCCGTATAAGCCTCGACCCGATTGGAAAGGCGGGCATTGAGGATTTCGATGCCGGGGCGGTCGAGCTCTATGCCGGCCTTTTCCGCTGTCGCGCGGATCACGTCGTCGCGGCCGAGCAGGATTGCGGTTCCGAGTTCCTGATGGCAGAAGGAGATCGCCGCCCGCATGACCTGTTCTTCCTCCGCCTCCGCGAAGACCACCCGTTTCGGAAAGCGGCGCACGCGCTCGTAAATGCCTTGGGTGGTAGCGGCGATGGGGTCGCGGCGGGCGGAGAGCTCGCGGCCATAGGCGGCAAGGTCCGTAATGTTCCTGCGCGCCACGCCGCTTTCCATTGCCGCTTCCGCAACGGCGACCGGGATCGCCGAAATCAGCCGCGGATCGAACGGCACGGGGATAATATATTGAGCGCCGAAGCGCGGCCGGTTGCCCTGGTAGGCCGCGGCGACATCGTCCGGCACGTCTTCCCGTGCCAGTTTGGCAAGGGCTCTGACAGCCGCGATCTTCATCGCATCGTTGATCTGGCTTGCCCGAACGTCGAGAGCGCCCCGGAAAATGTAAGGAAAGCCGAGGACGTTGTTGACCTGATTCGGATAGTCCGAGCGGCCGGTCGCCATAATCGCATCGTCACGGATACGGGCGACTTCTTCCGGCGTGATTTCCGGATCCGGGTTCGCCATGGCGAAGATGATCGGCTTGTCGGCCATGGAGCGGATCATCTCTTCGCTGAAGGCGCCTTTCTGGGAAAGGCCGAACACGACATCCGCGCCCTTCATCGCCTCTTCAAGCGTCCGCTTGCTCGTCTTCACCGCATGCGCCGATTTCCACTGGTTCATACCCTCGGTGCGCCCCTGGAAGATGACGCCCTTGGTGTCGCAGAGGATGATGTTTTCCGGATTGAAGCCCATCGCCTTGATGAGTTCGACGCAGGCGATCGCCGCAGCCCCCGCGCCGTTGCAGACGAGCTTCGTCGTCTTGAGGTCGCGTCCGGTCAGTTCCAGCGCATTGATGAGGCCGGCGGCGGCAATGATTGCCGTGCCGTGCTGGTCGTCATGGAAGACCGGGATGTCCATCAGCTCGCGCAAGCGGCTTTCGATGATGAAGCACTCCGGCGCCTTGATATCTTCGAGATTGATGCCGCCGAAGGAGGGGCTGAGGAAGCGCACGCAGTTGATGAATTCGTCGACGTTCTCGGTATCGACCTCGAGATCGATGGAATCGACGTCGGCAAAGCGCTTGAAGAGGACGGACTTGCCTTCCATGACAGGCTTGGAGGCAAGTGCCCCGAGATTGCCGAGGCCGAGGATCGCCGTGCCGTTGGAGATGACGGCGACCATATTGCCGCGCGTCGTGTAATCGTAGGCGGTGGCAGGATCGGCTGCGATCGCCTTGACGGGCACGGCGACGCCAGGTGAATAGGCGAGCGAAAGATCGCGCTGGGTCGCCATCGGCTTGGTCGGATTGATCTCGAGTTTCCCGGGTCGGCCTTCGGAATGAAAGTCGAGCGCCTCCTGTTCGGTCACGGATGTGCGCGTGCGGGCCTTGTCGTTGACGGGCATGTCTCCTCCAGCTTTCAGCTTTTTGTGGGCAGCCGTCCTCCAGGCCGCGGCAGATATTGTCTTTCAGGGGCCAACATCGATAGTGTCGCCAATTCCTGTGCGCAACAAAAAATCGGTTCTGTGACCCAATTTGAAAGATTCTCCATCGAAGCCTTGAATGCAGCCGAGCTTGCCTCGGAGGAAAGCCGCGCGTCCGCGACGCCGATGATGGAGCAGTATATCGAGATTAAGGCGAACAACCCCGGTTCGCTGCTCTTCTATCGCATGGGTGATTTCTACGAACTGTTCTTCGAGGATGCGATCGATGCGTCCCGCGCGCTCGGCATCACCCTGACGAAGCGTGGCCAGCACATGGGCCAGGATATCCCCATGTGTGGCGTGCCCGTGCATGCGGCGGACGACTATCTCCAGAAGCTGATCTCGCTCGGCTTCCGCGTTGCCGTCTGCGAACAGGTGGAGGACCCGGCGGAAGCAAAGAAGCGCGGTTCGAAATCGGTCGTAAAGCGCGATGTCGTCCGGCTCGTGACGCCGGGCACGATCACAGAAGAAAAGCTGCTCGTCGCCTCCGAATCCAACTATCTGATGGCGCTCGCCCGCATCCGCGGCTCCTCGGAAGCGCAAATGGCGCTTGCCTGGATCGACATCTCGACCGGCGTCTTCCGGGTCGCTGAAACCGATCCGTCGCGCCTGCTCGCCGATATCCTGCGCATCGATCCGCGCGAGCTGATCTTGGCCGACACCATTTTCCACGATGCGGAGTTGAAGCCGGTCTTCGACGTGCTGGGCAAGGTTGCCGTGCCGCAGCCATCCGTTCTGTTCGACAGCGCCAGCGCCGAAGGCCGCATCGCCCGCTATTTCGGTGTCGGGACGCTGGACGGCTTCGGCACCTTCTCCCGCTCCGAGCTGGCCGCCGCCGCGGCCGCGGTCGCCTATGTGGAAAAGACCCAGATTGCCGAACGCCCGCCGCTCGGCCGACCGGAACGCGAAAGCGGCGCCTCGACGCTCTTTATCGATCCCGCCACCCGCGGCAACCTGGAACTCACCCGCACACTGTCCGGTGAACGCGAAGGCACTCTCCTGAAGGCGATCGACCGCACCGTCACCGGTGGCGGCGCTCGTCTGCTCGCCGAGCGGCTGATGTCACCGCTGACTGATCCCGACCGCATCAACCGGCGGCTCGACTCGATTTCGTTCCTCTTGGAGGAGCCTGGGCTCTGCTCCGAGCTTCGTTCTTCGCTGAAACACGTGCCGGATATGCCGCGTGCGCTGTCCCGTCTAGCGCTGGATCGCGGCGGTCCGCGCGATCTCGGCAGCATCCTGCAGGGGCTGGAAGCGGCGCGCGGCGTGGCGGCCTTTCTTGATGGTGCTCTGCTGCCGGAAGAGCTCGGCAATGCGCTCACCGATTTGAAAGCCCTGCCGCTGCACCTGGAATCGATGCTTGGAAACATGCTGGCCAAGGAACTGCCGCTCCTGAAGCGCGACGGCGGCTTCCTGGCCGAAGGCGCCCATTCGGAGCTGGACGAGGTCCGTGCCCTGCGCGATCAGTCGCGCCGGGTGATTGCCGCGCTCCAGCTTCAATATGCCGAGGAAACCGGCATCAAATCGCTGAAGATCAAGCACAACAACGTGCTTGGCTATTTCATCGAGGTCACGGCCGGCAATTCCGGCACGATGACAGACACGCCGGAGGGCAAGGCGCGCTTCATCCATCGCCAGACCATGGCAAGCGCCATGCGCTTCACCACGACCGAGCTTGCAGATCTTGAAAGCCGCATCGCCAACGCTGCCGATCGGGCGCTGACGATCGAGCTCGAAGCCTTCGGCCAGATGGTCGAGGCCGTTACCGCCGAAGCCGAGGCGATCAAGGCTGGCGCCCGAGCACTCGCCGTCGTGGATGTGGCCGCCGGTCTCGCCATGCTCGCCGAGGAATGGAACTACCGCCGCCCCGTCGTTGATGCCTCCCGCATGTTCGCGATCGAAGGGGGCCGCCATCCCGTCGTCGAACAGGCGTTGCGCCGGCAGTCCTCGGGTCCCTTCATCGCCAACGACTGCGATCTTTCCCCGTATGGGACCGGCGAGTTCGGCGCGCTCTGGCTGCTGACCGGTCCGAACATGGGCGGCAAGTCGACTTTCCTGCGCCAGAATGCGCTGATCGCCATCCTTGCGCAGATGGGCTCCTTCGTACCCGCGACGTCAGCCCATATCGGCGTCGTCGACCGGCTTTTCTCACGCGTCGGTGCATCGGATGACCTGGCGCGCGGCCGGTCGACGTTCATGGTGGAGATGGTCGAGACGGCGGCGATCCTCAACCAGGCGACCGACCGGTCGCTGGTCATCCTCGACGAGATCGGCCGCGGCACGGCGACTTTCGACGGCCTGTCGATCGCCTGGGCGGCGGTGGAGCACCTGCACGAGGCGAACCGGTGCCGCGGCCTCTTTGCCACCCACTTCCATGAACTGACGGTGCTTTCGGAAAAGCTCAATCGCCTCTCCAATGCCACGATGAAGGTCAAGGAATGGGACGGCGAGGTAATCTTCCTGCATGAGGTCGGCCCAGGTGCTGCCGACCGCTCCTACGGCATCCAGGTCGCCCGGCTTGCCGGCCTGCCTGATTCCGTCGTTGCCCGCGCTCGCGACGTTCTCACCAAGCTGGAAGATTCCGACCGCAAAAACCCGGCAAGCCAGCTGATCGACGACCTGCCGCTCTTCCAGGTCGCAGTGCGCCGTGAAGAAGCCAAACGCGCCGGGCCGTCGAAAATCGAGGAAGCGCTGAAGGCAATCAATCCAGACGACATGACACCGCGCGAGGCATTGGACGCGCTTTATGCGCTGAAGAAGCAGCTGAACTGACAGCTTTTGATCTGGGAGCAAGACGGCCGGCGCATCCTGCGGCGGTCTCTTCATGCTTTTCAACTTGGAACATGATAGGCATCGAAATCTGGATTTGAGGCGACTTTCGTCGGATATCTGCATTGCTCTCCATTCCCTTGCCATTCCTTGCCGGCCTTGTCTTCGCGCTGACGCTTTATCGCAGCCTGAAGGGCGTCGAAGTCTCCGGAACCCGGCGCTATTTTTATGCCTTTCTCGTCCTATATGCCTTGCAGGGCATCGGTGTAGGTCTGCGTTTTGGTTATGGTGTCGAAGGGTTGATACCCTTTCTTCCAGTCTCGGCATCCCTCATGCCGCCGCTTGCTTTTCTGGCGTTTCGCGGTCTGACGGCGAAGCCTCTCCCGAGGCCCTGGCTCCATCTGCTGCCGCCGCTTGCCGTTTCGGTCGCTGTTGGCTTCTTCCGCGATCTGGTGGACCTGCTGCTGCTGGCGATCTTCGTCGGCTATGCTTTCGCGCTCTGGCGGCTCACCGTTGCGAACGGCACCGAGGTCATGGCCGAGGCCTCGCTGCAGCGCATGCGCCCGGCGTTTCGTGCGGCCCGTCTGACCGCAGGTCTGATGTTATTCTTTGCCGTGAGCGACGCTGGGCTCGCCGTCTATGCAGGCCTCTACGGCTCCGATGACGTGCCTTTCGTGGTCGCCATCATGAATATCGCCGCAATCGCCGCCGTGGTGGTCTATTACTTCGCGCCGGAGCTTTCGGCTTCAGGCGCTCCGGCAAGGCCGGCAATGGAGGCGACCGCGGAAGACCGCGCCATCCTCGCCCGTGTGGAGGTGGCGCTGGAGGATCGCGAACTTTACAAGAGTGAAGGTCTGAGCCTGGCGAAGCTTGCCCGCAGGACCGGCCTCTCCGTGCGAGATGTCTCTTCCGCCATCAACCGCGCGACCGGCCTCAACGTCTCGCAATTCGTCAACAACCGGCGCGTCGCCGAAGCCTGCCGTCTCCTTAAGGAGAGCGAGCAGACGGTCACGGCGATCATGTTGGATGTCGGCTTTTCGACGAAATCGAACTTCAACCGCGAATTTCGTCGCGTGACGGGCATGAGCCCGGCGCAGTACCGCATACGGGCCAATCAGCCGCAAAGCGGCTCCGCAGAACCGAAGCGGACTTGAACTTTGTGTCGGGAAGAAACAACTTTGAAACGACCGGCAGTGATAATTGTTGGTCAAGGTGCCCCGAAATCGCTATAGCCTCCCCGGCAGGCCGGCACCGGCAGGATAACATGGCCAGACACGATATCGATTTTTCTGAACTGCTCGACGCAACCCGACTCAGGGCCGAATGCAAGGCGATCGCCGAGGACAAGAACCGCTCGCAGCTGGAATTGCGCGCCGCTCTCTTGCCGGTCCTGCGCCGCGCCAGCGTCGAAGGACGCGAAAAGGCGCGGGAACTGTTGGCCAGGGACGGCAGCGGGCTCGCCTGCGCGCGGCGCATTTCCTGGCTTCAGGATCAGCTGATCTGCGTCCTGCACGAAACCATCGCAGCCGGCCTCTATCCGGAGAGCAGCGCGATCGCGATCGCGGCTGTCGGCGGTTATGGACGCGGCACATTGGCGCCGGGGTCCGATATCGACCTTCTCTTCCTTCTCCCGGAGAAAAATTCGGAGAATATGCGCAAGGCCGTGGAGTTCCTGCTTTACGTCCTGTGGGATCTGGGCTTCAAGGTCGGCCATGCAACCCGCACCCTGGAGGAATGCATCCGCCTGTCCAAGACGGACATGACGATCCGCACGGCCATCCTCGAGAGCCGCGACATCTGCGGCTGCGAGCGTCTGGTGAAGGAGCTCGAGACCCGTTTCGACAGGGAGATCGTCGCCGACACAGGCCCTGAATTCATCGCCGCCAAGCTCGCCGAGCGCGACCAGCGCCACCAGAAAGCGGGCGATACCCGCTATCTCGTGGAGCCGAACGTGAAGGAAGGCAAGGGCGGTCTTCGCGACCTTCACACCCTCTTTTGGATCGCGAAATATTATTACCGCGTCCGCGATACGGCCGATCTCGTCAAGCTCGGCGTCCTGTCGCGCGAGGAATGGCGCCTGTTCGACAAGGCGGATGACTTCCTTTGGGCCGTTCGCTGCCACATGCATTTTCTGACCGGCAAGGCGGAGGAACGCCTTTCCTTCGACATCCAACGCGAAATCGCCGAAAGCCTCGGTTACCATTCGCGTCCGGGCATGTCCGCCGTTGAGCGCTTCATGAAGCATTATTTCCTGGTCGCCAAGGATGTCGGTGATCTGACCCGCATCCTGTGCGCCGCGCTCGAAGAACATCAGGCGAAGGCGGCGCCGGGCCTGACCCAGCGTGTCATCTCGCGCTTTACCAAGCGGCTGCGCAAGATCCCCGGCACGGTCGAATTTGTGGAGGATCGCGGTCGCATCACGCTTGCCGACCCGGATGTCTTCAAGCGCGATCCGATCAATATCATCCGCTTCTTCCATGTGGCGGATATCAACGGGCTTGAGCTGCATCCGGACGCGCTGAAACACATGACCCGATCGCTGTCGCTGATCGGCAACGACGTGCGCGAGAACGAAGAGGCCAACCGCCTTTTCCTATCCATGCTGACCTCGCGCCGTGACCCAGCCCTCATGCTCCGCCGCATGAACGAGGCGGGCGTTCTCGGCCGCTTCATTCCCGAGTTCGGCAAGGTCGTGGCGATGATGCAGTTCAACATGTATCATCACTACACGGTCGACGAACACCTGATACGCTCGGTGGAAGCGCTGTCCGAGGTGGACCAGGGCAAGGCCGCCGATATTCATCCGCTCTCGAACAAGTTGATGCCGAGCATCGAGGATCGGACGGTGCTTTACGTCGCCGTCCTGCTGCATGATATCGCCAAGGGTCGCCAGGAGGATCACTCGATCGCCGGCGCCCGTATCGCGCGCAAGCTCTGCCCGCGGCTCGGGCTCAACCCGAAACAGACCGAACTGGTCGTCTGGCTGATCGAGGAGCATCTCCTGATGTCGATGACCGCCCAGACGCGCGACCTGCACGACCGCAAGACCGTTACCGACTTTGCCGAAAAAGTGCAGTCGATGGACCGGCTGAAGCTGCTCCTCGTGCTGACCATCTGCGATATCCGTGCGGTCGGTCCGGGCGTCTGGAACGGCTGGAAGGGCCAGCTGCTGCGCACGCTTTATTATGAGACCGAGCTGCTCTTGTCCGGCGGCTTCTCGGAGCTGTCGCGCAAGGAGCGCGCCAAGCAGGCGGAAGAGGAGCTTTTCAAGGCGCTCGTCGACTGGAGCCAGAAGGAGCGCCGCACCTATTCCAAGCTGCATTACCAGCCTTATCTGCTCTCGGTATCGCTGGACGATCAGGTCCGCCACGCCAAATTCATCCGCGATGCGGACAAGGCCGGCCAGGCGCTTGCCACCATGGTCCGCACCGACTCGTTTCATGCGATCACCGAGATCACCATTCTGGCGCCGGACCATCCGCGCCTCCTGTCGATCATCGCCGGCGCTTGCGCCGCGGCGGGCGCCAATATCGCCGACGCGCAGATCTTCACCACATCCGACGGGCGTGCGCTGGACACGATTCTCATAAATCGCGAATTCCAGGTGGACGAGGACGAGCTTCGCCGCGCCGGCACGATCAGCCGCATGATCGAGGACGTGCTGTCGGGCAAGAAACGCCTGCCGGAGGTCATTGCCACCCGGGCCAAATCCCGCAAGCGCAACAAGACCTTCGTCCTGCCGCCCTCCGTCACCATCTCGAACGCGCTTTCGAACAAGTTCACCGTCATCGAGGTGGAGTGCCTGGACCGTACGGGCCTGCTTGCGGATATCACGGCGGTCCTGGCCGACCTGTCGCTCGATATCCATTCAGCGCATATCACCACCTTCGGCGAAAAGGTCATCGATACCTTCTACGTCACCGATCTCGTCGGCTCGAAGATCATCAACGAGAACCGCCAGGGCAATATCTCTGCGAGGCTGAAGGCCGTCATGTCGGAACAGGAAGACGAGTTGAGAAGCGGCATGCCGACCGGCATCATCGCGCCGGCACCCACTCCGGCCCAACGCAAGACCAAGGCCAGCGCGTGAGCCGTCTTTGATGAACATCTTTGCTTGGAAGTACACCCCCCTCTGGCCTGCCGGCCATCTCCCCCACAAGGGGGGAGATCGGCTGGTGGCAACGGTGTCACCAAACAGTAGGCGCCCCTATTCGGCTCTTCGCCAATTTGGCGGGAAAAGCGCGCCGCTTGTAATCTCCCCCCTTGTGGGGGAGATGGCCGGCAGGCCAGAGGGGGGCGGGCTTGCTGAAGCCGGTGCTATTTCGCACGACACGATGAGCCCCGCCCCATGAGCCTTGTCAAAAAATTCGCGACCGTCGGCGGCGCGACGCTTGGCAGCCGTATCTTCGGTTTCGCGCGTGAGACGCTGATGGCGGCCGCCTTGGGCACCGGGCCCATGGCCGATGTCTTTTATGCCGCCTTCCGCTTTCCGAACCTTTTCCGGCGCCTGTTCGCCGAAGGCGCCTTCAATGCGGCCTTCGTGCCGCTCTTTTCCAAGGAAATCGAGGCGAATGGCATAGAAGGAGCCAAGCGGTTTTCGGAAGAGGTCTTCGGCGTTCTGTTTTCGGCCCTGATGATCATCACCATCGTCATGGAACTGGCCATGCCGTGGCTGGTGGAATGGGTGATCGCGCCGGGTTTTGCTGATGACCCGGAAAAGACGTCGATCACGATCCGCATGGCGGCCGTGATGTTCCCCTACCTGATGTGCATGTCCTTGACGGCGATGATGAGCGGTATGCTCAATTCGCTGCATCATTTCTTCGCGGCAGCGATCGCCCCGGTCTTCCTCAATGTCGTGATGATCGCGGCCCTGTTTTATGGGCTTTGGATCGGCGCCGAACCGCTCACCATCGCCTGGTATCTCTCCTGGAGCGTGCTGGTCGCCGGCATCCTGCAATTGGCTGTGGTCTATGTCGGCGTGCGCCATGCCGGCATCAATATCGGCTTCCGCCGCCCGAGAATGACGTCGAACGTCAAGCGCCTTCTCGTCCTCGCCGTGCCGGCAGCCGTGACCGGCGGCATCACCCAGATCAACCAGATCATCGGCCAGGCGATCGCATCCGGCAAGGAGGGCGCGATCGCGGCACTTCAATACGCCGACCGGATCTATCAGCTTCCGCTCGGGGTGGTCGGCGTTGCGGTCGGGGTCGTCCTGCTGCCGGAGCTCGCAAGAGCCTTGAAGGCTGGCCATGTGAAGGAAGCTGCCAATACCCAGAACCGGTCGATCGAGTTCGTGCTGTTCTTGACGCTGCCGGCCGCCGCAGGTCTTTGGATACTTTCGGAAGCGATCATCCGGGTTCTCTACGAGCGCGGTGCCTTTTCGGCGGAAAACACTGACGTTGTGGCTTCCATTCTCGCCATCTATGGTGTCGGTCTTCCGGGCTTCGTGCTGATCAAGGCGCTGCAGCCGGGCTTTTATGCTCGCGAGGATACCAGGACGCCGATGCGTTTCACCATGGTCTCCGTCGTCCTCAATTCCGTCCTGGCGATCTCGCTCTTCCCGCTGATTGCCGAACGCGGTATCGCAACCGCCGAGGCCGCCGCCGGCTGGATCAATACCACCTTGCTTTTTGCGACGCTCCTCTGGCGCGGCGACCTTGCTTGGGAATGGGCGCTTGCGAAGCGGCTCATCCTGCTGCTGGTCGCCGCCGGCATCATGTCGGCAGCACTGATCTATGCGCTGCCCTATGCCGGGCCGTGGCTGGCGCCGCAGGTTTCGCTGCTTTATCAGGTTGCAGCACTCGGCGCCCTGCTGATGCTTGCCATGGTGGTCTATTTTGCCGCCGCTTTCCTGATCGGCGGCGCCGATATCGGCATGATCCGGCGGAACCTGAAGCGAAAGCCGAAGGTAGGCTAGCCTCTCGACCGTCGCCCGCAATGGACCCAGCGCCGTTTAGGCCCGATATCCACGTGGACGATGCCGTTGCAGTAGCGCCCGATGCCGCCGATTCCAGGCGCGCTGGAAGCCGCCGCAAGGATCGTCCGTTCCGAAACGCCGGGCACGCGGATATCTGCGGCGTAGCAGTTGCTGTGCTGCGATCGGCCTGATCGTGGCCGGTGACCGGACGTCACCATCGGCTTTCGGCCGGTCTGCTTTGCGATATGGGCAAGAATGGCTCCGAGTTTTTCCGGAAAACAGTTCGTCCGGACGCTCACCCGTTGCACGGTGTAAAAGGCGGTATAGTCGTGTCTGAAAATGTTGCCTCGGCGTTTCTGGCTTTCGCCGGCTTCGGCGTTCACATTGAATCCGAGCGCCAGAAGGCAGGTAAGCGCGACGCGAAAAATATTGCGCATGACATCCCCCGAGATGAGACCCGTCGTTCATGACGGATTAACCGTGGTACGGGGAGAGTATTTCTTTTCCAAAAGAGGCGCGAATAAGGAGGCTTTTGCTCAAAAATGGGAAAGTTCCTGCCTTAAAGGCTAATAGGCGTTAATCTTTTCGGATGAGGGGGAGCAAGAAATTCCCCTTTATAGGTAGGCGACGGAAAGCTTGAGACCAAAAGTGGTAGGTGGATCGGCTTTCGCCATTCCTTTCCCGGCATCGGCTGTCCGGGATGATTTTCTTCCATCCCCGCCCGTTTTTCAAAGACATAGACGAAATTCCATCCCCTCGCATCCCCTTCCGCGCCGGCTCCGCCTAGAATTTCCCCGTCCCGCTTCGGCTACACCGGCCCGCATAACCGGCGAGGCGGGACCGGTGATCTGGCGAACCGCCCTTATGCAAGCGGATCGTCAGGGGCTGCGCAGAAAATGGTTCCCCTCTCGCCGGAACCGGCGGGGCGTGCGTGTGTCGCACACAAACCGGCCCTGATAAACATCATCGACAAACGGGTCGCCGCAGAGGAACCGGAGTTGCGTGGAAAAACACACCGAACGGGACACGTCGCGTGTCACCTAAACTAATTTATACGAGGCACACGACGTGTCCCGGCCGATCCTCGCCTCAAGGCCGAGGATGACGAAAGAAAAAACCCGACAGCACCAAGGGACGAGTCTGCCTTGAAATAAAGCCCCGCGCGCCCCTTGATCCCGCATCCTCCACCGTGCATAAGCCCGCGCGTTAGCAACATGGCCCTTCGGGCCTGGGGCCCTCCACCAGCCTATCGAGGACGATAATGAATTCCTTCAAGCCGCTTGTTTTTTCCGGCGTTCAACCGACCGGCAATCTCCATCTTGGCAATTATCTCGGCGCAATCCGCAAATTCGTCGCACTCCAGGAAAACAACGACTGCATCTATTGTGTCGTCGACCTGCATGCGATCACCGCCCAGCTCGTCCATGACGATCTTCGCGGCCAGATCCGTTCCATCGCCGCAGCCTTTATCGCCTCGGGCATCGACCCAAAGAAACATATCGTCTTCAACCAGTCGGCCGTGCCTCAGCATGCCGAACTTGCCTGGATCTTCAATTGCGTCGCCCGCATCGGCTGGATGAACCGCATGACCCAGTTCAAGGACAAGGCCGGCAAGGACCGCGAAAACGCCTCGCTGGGCCTCTTGGCCTATCCGAGCCTGATGGCCGCCGACATCCTCGTTTACCGCGCCACCCATGTGCCGGTCGGCGACGACCAGAAGCAGCACCTCGAGCTTGCGCGCGATATCGCCCAGAAGTTCAATATCGACTTCCAGGAGAAGATCCGCGCGACCGGCACCGGCGTCGACATGGTCGTCGGAGAGGAGCCGATCCACGGTTATTTCCCGCTGGTCGAGCCGTTGATCGAGGGTCCGGCGCCGCGCGTCATGTCGCTGCGCGACGGCACCAAGAAGATGTCGAAATCCGATCCGTCGGATCTTTCGCGCATCAACCTGATGGACGAGCCGGAAGAGATCGCCAAGAAGATCCGCAAAGCCAAGACCGACCCTGAAGGTCTGCCGAGCGATGTCGAGGGACTGAAGGGGCGCCCGGAAGCGGACAATCTCGTCGGCATCTATGCCGCGCTCGCTGACAGGACGAAGGCCGATATTCTTTCCGAGTTCGGCGGTCAGCAGTTTTCGGTCTTCAAGCCGGCGCTTGCCGATCTCGCGGTCAGCGTGCTTTCGCCGATTACCGCCGAGATGCGGCGGCTTCTGGGCGATACGACCCACATCGATGCGATCCTTCGCGATGGCGGCGAGCGCGCCCGCGCCCGGGCCGAGAAGGTCATGGGCGAGGTCTTCGATATCGTCGGCTTTCTGAAATAAGTCAGGCGTCACGGAAAGATTGCATACCCGCCATGGCTTTCATGGCGGGTTTTCATTTTTCGCTGTTGGTATAAGTTCGCCATCGCGACCGCTTCGGTCGTGAACCGGCGAAGAGGGGGCAGCATGGTTTCAAAACGGCTTTCTCGGCTAGAAGGGCATCGTCGCAAGTTCATGGCGGTCATCGATGGAACGCCGGAATGCGAAAAGGCCGTCCATTATGCCGGCCGTCGCGCCAAGAATTCGAATGGAGGCTTGGTTCTCCTGTTCGTGATTCCCGAAGGCGATTTCCAGCAGTGGCTCGGCGTCGAGCAGATCATGCGCGCCGAGGCGATGGAAGAGGCCGAAGCGGTCATGGCGAAGGCGGCGCAGCGGGTGCGTGAAACGATCGGCATCGACCCGGAAATCGTCATCCGCGAGGGCAGTGCCACGGAACAGATCAATCAGCTGGTCGAGGAGGACCGCGATATCGCCATTCTCGTCCTGGCTGCCGGTTCCGCCAAGGAAGGTCCGGGACCGCTTGTATCGTCCATCGCCGGCCGGGCGGCGGCCTTCCCGATCCCAGTTACCGTGCTCCCGGATACGCTCACGGCCGAGGAAATTGACGCCCTTTGCTAGAACAATTCGAGGAAACGTGCAGCGGTTTTGCGTCTGAGATCGCGTCAAGACAAAGAGCCCGCTTGACCTCGAAATGGTAAAGACGCACTTGAACCAAAAGATGATACGGCTTATCTTCTTTTGAAGAATTCTAAATTTCAGGGGCGACATTGCCCGGGAGAAACAAAATGTTCATTCAGACGGAAGCCACACCCAATCCGGCGACCCTGAAGTTCTTGCCGGGCAAGGTGGTCATGGAAAAGGGCACGGCGGATTTCCGCAATGCTGCGGAGGCGGAAGTCTCTCCGCTCGCTGCCCGCCTCTTCGCGATCAACGGCGTGAGCGGCGTCTACTTCGGTTACGATTTCATCACCGTCTCCAAGGAAAGCGCCGAATGGCAGCACCTGAAGCCTGCGATCCTCGGTTCGATCATGGAACATTTCATGTCGGGTCAGCCGGTCATGGGCGGCACCTCCACGCTTGCCGAAGTCTCCGACGAGGAAGGCGAGTTCTTCGACGAGGATGACGAAACCATCGTTGCGACGATCAAGGAGTTGCTGGAGACGCGTGTTCGCCCGGCCGTCGCACAGGATGGCGGCGACATCACCTTCAAAGGTTTCCGCGACGGTACCGTCTATCTCAACATGAAGGGCGCATGCTCTGGCTGCCCGTCCTCGACGGCAACGCTGAAGCACGGTGTGCAGAACCTGCTGCGCCATTTCGTTCCGGAAGTGCAGGCGGTCGAGGCTCTCTGAGCCCGCCGATTCCTCCGCATGATCGTTTTGGCCATTGATACCGCCGGGGTGGATTGTTCCGCTGCGCTGTTTGACAGCGCGGAGGGCAAGGTCCTGTCTGCCGTTACTGAAACAATCGGCAAGGGCCATGCCGAACGGCTGATGGCGGTGATCGATCAGGCGCTTTTCGAAGCCAATCTCCCGCTTGAAAGGGTGGGTCGGATCGTCGTCGTCATTGGCCCCGGCTCCTTTACCGGCATCAGGGTGGGGGTGGCCGCGGCTCGCGGACTTGCCTTGGCACTCGGCGTAGATTCCGTCGGCGTGACCACGCTGGAGGTCCTGGCTCGCAGCTATCTGGCCGGACATCCGGGCAAAGGGGTGGTCGCCGCCATGGACGCCAAGCGCAACGAGATTTATGCGCAGGCATTTTCCGGCGAAGGCACGGCCCTCAACCAGGCTGCGGCCCTTTCTGCCGAGAATGTGGCCGGGCTTGCCCGGACTTTCTCCGCCGTGGTCATCGGCTCGGGTGCAGCCGCTTCCGCCGGCAGCGGCGAAGGTGCCGGCTCCGACCGGTTCGATATCGCCATGGTCGCCCGTATCGGTGCTGAAAAACCGCTGGATGCGGAACGTCCGAAACCGCTATATCTTCGCGGACCCGATGCGAAGCCGCAGACTGGCTTCGCCCTTGCACATATCTGACTGCTCCGATGTTCGACGACTACCTGAGTTGGAAGCCCTTTTTCGAAATCGTGCCGATGGAAGTCGCCGACTGTCCGGAAATATCCCAGCTGCACGGTCAGCGGTTTCCGCGCCAGTGGAATGACGGCGAGTTTCAGAGCCTTCTCCTGCAGCAGAATGTTTTCGGCTTCGTGGCGCGCCAGACCAATGCCTTCTTCTCGAAGCCGCTTGGTGGTTTTGTCCTGTCGCGCGAGGCGGCGGGTGAAGCGGAAATCCTGACTTTGGCGGTGAACGATAAGTTCGGCAGGCAGGGGCTCGGCTGGCGGCTGATGCAGGCCGCCCTCAGGGAGGCCGCAGCCCGCGGCGGTGAGAGTATGTTTCTCGAGGTCGAGGCCGCAAACCGTGGGGCGGTCGGACTTTATCGCAAGCTCGGTTTCGAGAAGGTCGGGGAACGGCCGGCCTATTATGCGGGGACGGATGGGACACGATCCGCGGCGCTTGTCATGAGCCGCGTTCTTCGTTAGTCCCTAACTTCAGACTGGAACGTTTCGAGGCCAAACGACATGACAGACCTTTCCAAAACCCTGGAGGAGCTGTGTGCGGAAAAGGGCATGCGAATGACGGACCAGCGTCGTGTGATTGCCCGTATCCTGCAGGAATCCGCCGACCATCCGGATGTCGAGGAACTTTACCGCCGCTCCTCCAAAGTCGATCCGCGTATCTCGATCTCGACTGTCTATCGCACCGTCAAGCTGTTCGAGGACGAGGGGATTATCGAAAGGCATGATTTTCGCGATGGCCGCTCGCGTTATGAAACCGTGCCGGAAGAACATCACGACCACATGATCGACCTCACTACCGGCAATGTCATCGAATTCCGCTCGGCGGAAATCGAAGCGCTGCAGGAGCGAATTGCCCGCGAGCACGGCTTCCGCCTCGTCGGCCATCGGCTGGAGCTTTACGGCATCCCGCTCGACAAGGACGATAAGTGATAACCTGGCTGCGGATCGGCCTCATTGTCGTCTCCCTCTTCGCAGTCACGCTGATCCTTTTGCCGTTCCAGCTGGTTGGCCTCCTCTTCGACCTCAAGATCCGGCGTCGCGTCCCGCGCTACTGGCACAGGGCAGCCTGCTGGTTGCTCGGGATCCGCATCCACGTACACGGGCATCTCGAGTACCGCCGGCCGCTGATGCTCGCCTCCAACCATGTGTCATGGAAGGACATTCTGGTGCTCGGCGCGGTGGCGGATGTCGTCTATATCGCAAAGGCGGAAGTTGCCGACTGGCCGATTTTCGGCACCCTGGCAAAGCTCCAGAAGAGCATTTTCATCGCCCGCGAGCAGAAGCGTCGGACGGGAGAGCAGGTAAACGAGATTGCCGAGCGGATGAAGGCAGGCGAGATCGTAGTGCTTTTTCCCGAGGGCACGACATCGGACGGCAACCGGCTCATGGAGGTCAAATCGTCGCTCTTTGGAGCGGCGGCCGCCGCGGCGCCTTACACGTCCGGAGGCGTCGTGCATGTCCAGCCGGTGGCGCTCGCCTATACCCGTGTGCATGGCATGGCGATGGGCCGCTTCCACCGGCCGATCGCGGCTTGGCCGGGCGATATCGAACTCGTCCCGCATCTGATGGGCGTGCTGAAGGAAGGCGCGCTCGATGTCGATGTGGCGTTCGGCGAAACGGTGGATTTCCGCACCGGGGACAATCGCAAACATCTGAGCCAGGCAATCACCAGCCGCATCCGGCGCATGCTGATCAGGCACCTGCGCGGCCGCGACTATGAAGGCATGTAGGAAATGCTTCATTTCCCGGCCCTCTTGCGGTAAAGAGCCCGCATGAACGAACACGTCTCCCTCTCAGTTCCGGCCGACGAGCCGCCAGCGCGTCAGAATGAGCGCACCAACAGCCGCAAGGTCTTCATCAAGACCTACGGCTGTCAAATGAACGTCTACGATTCCGGCCGCATGACCGATGCGCTGGCAGGCGATGGCTATGTGGCGACCGAAGAGATGGGTGAGGCGGACCTGATCCTCCTCAATACCTGCCATATCCGCGAAAAGGCGTCAGACAAGGTCTATTCGGCGCTCGGGCGTCTGCGAGACATGAAGAAGGCAAGGGCCGCTGAGGGCAAGGAACTGATGATCGGCGTGACGGGCTGCGTCGCGCAGGCCGAAGGAGAGGAAATCCTCCGCCGCGCCCCCGCCGTCGATGTCGTTATCGGCCCTCAAACCTATCATCGGCTGCCGGAAGCGCTGAAGCGCGCGCGGGCCGGTAACCGCGTGGTCGACACCGAATATGCGGTCGAGGACAAGTTCGAACATCTGCCGGTAACGGAAAAGGCAAAGATCCGCGCCCGCGGCGTGACCGCTTTCCTGACGGTGCAGGAGGGCTGCGACAAGTTCTGCACCTTCTGCGTGGTTCCTTACACGCGGGGTTCGGAAGTTTCGCGGCCGGTGCAGCAGATTTTGGACGAAGCCCGGCGGCTGGTGGATGCGGGTGTCCGCGAGATCACGCTTCTCGGCCAGAACGTCAACGCCTGGCGCTCTGAAGGCGAAAAGGGCGAATGGAGCCTCGGCGATCTTCTCTACAGATTGGCGGAAATCCCCGGACTGGCGCGGCTGCGTTATACGACGAGCCATCCGCGCGACATGGACGACAAGCTGATCGAGGCGCATCGCGATCTGCGTGCGCTGATGCCCTATCTCCACCTGCCTGTGCAGTCGGGATCGGATCGTATCCTCAAGGCCATGAACCGGCGTCACACGGCGGCGGAGTATCTCCGTCTCGTCGAGCGCATACGCACTGTCCGTCCGGATATCGCGATGTCCGGCGATTTCATCGTCGGATTTCCGGGAGAGACCGATCAGGATTTTGAAGATACGCTACGCATTGTCGAAGACGTGCACTATGCCCAGGCCTTTTCCTTCAAGTACTCCACCCGTCCAGGCACCCCCGGCGCGGATCTGTCCGATCAGGTTCCGGAGGACGTGAAGGCCGAAAGGCTCGAAAGATTGCAGGCCTTGCTCTTGAAACAGCAGGCCGACTTCGCCAAATCCTGCGTTGGAAAGGTCATCGACCTGTTGCTGGAAAAGCCCGGCCGCATGCCCGGACAAGTTATTGGACGTTCTCCATGGCTCCAGTCTGTGAATGTTGATGCAAAAACTTCGCAAATCGGTGACATTGTTAAGGTGCGAATCATCGGAACCGGCCCAAACAGCTTGTTTGCCGAACCGGCAGAGAGTTTAATCGGGCCCTGAACCAAGAATAGGAGCTTGCCTGCTTGAACGGACATGAATTGGTTTCTTCACCCGCGCGCCAACCCCGATCCGCCGTGACCGACGCCAATCACTTCGTCCTGACGTTCGAGAACAACAGGTTCGCAAGCGAGCTTTTCGGACAGTTCGACCAGAATTTGAAGCTTCTCGAGGAGCGGCTGCATATCGATGCCCGTCCACGCGGCAATTCGGTCGCCATTTCCGGCGACCTGACCGCCACCAACCAGGCCCGCCGGGCTCTGGATTTTCTTTACGACCGGCTTCAGAAAGGCGGCTCTGTGGAAGTATCCGACGTTGAAGGTGCTATCCGCATGGCGCAGGCGGCCGACGATCAGCTCACTCTTCCCACGTTGGAGCGTAAAGCCAAGTTGTCGATGGCTCAAATTTCCACCCGCAAGAAGACGATTGCGGCGCGCACTCCCACCCAGGACGCCTATATGCGCGCGCTGGAAAGATCGGAGCTTGTTCTTGGGGTCGGCCCTGCCGGCACGGGCAAGACCTATCTTGCTGTCGCCCATGCCGCCCAGCTTCTGGAGCGCGGCGCCGTCGACAAGATCATCCTGTCCCGCCCGGCCGTCGAAGCCGGCGAGCGCCTCGGCTTCCTGCCGGGCGACATGAAGGAAAAGGTCGATCCCTATCTCAGGCCTCTGTACGACGCGCTCTACGACATGATGCCGGGCGACAAGGTGGAGCGGGCGATCACCGCCGGCGTCATCGAGATTGCGCCGCTCGCCTTCATGCGCGGCCGGACGCTTGCGAATGCCGCGGTTATCCTGGACGAGGCTCAGAACACCACGTCGATGCAGATGAAGATGTTTCTGACGCGTCTGGGCGAGAATTCCCGGATGATCGTCACGGGCGATCCGAGCCAGATCGATTTGCCGCGAGGCGTCAAGTCGGGACTGGTCGAGGCGCTGCAGGTGCTGAAGGGCGTGGAAGGCATTTCCGTCATCCGCTTCAAGGATACCGATGTCGTCCGTCACCCGCTGGTCGGCCGGATCGTCAAGGCCTATGACGCGCAATATGCCGTTCACGAGGAAAGCGAGGACTTCGATCGTTGAGATCGAAGCCGCAGTTCATGCCGAGTTTGGATATCCAGATCAGCGTCGAAGAAGAGGGTTGGCCTGGCGAGTCAGCTCTCCTGGCCCTGAGCGAAAAAACCCTCGGCGTCGCCGCCGATCTCCTCTCGAAGGAGGAAGTGCAGCCGTTCCCGAAAACCGCGCCGGAACTTTCGCTGGTCTTCACCAATGACGCCTCCATCCAGGAAATCAACGCCGAATGGCGCGGCAAGGACAAGCCGACCAATGTCCTGTCCTTCCCCGCGTTTCCTTTGGCGCCGGGCAAGATGCCGGGGCCGATGCTTGGCGACATCGTCATCGCACGCGAGACTGTCGAACGGGAAGCGGTTGATCTTGACAAGACTTTCGAGGATCATCTGACCCATCTGCTGGTCCACGGTTTCCTGCATCTGTTCGGTTACGACCATATGCAGGCGGACGAAGCGGAGAAAATGGAAGCGCTGGAGACTCGCATTTTGGCGAAGCTCGGCCTATCTGACCCCTATGCGGGGCAGGACCCGATAGTATAGTATTGGACCTATGAACGATTTTTCGAGCAATGTTGCCCGCGAGGGCAAGGACGCCGACACCAGTTCCTCGGAAGAGGGCAGTAGTCCGTCACGATCCGAACACCAGCCCAGATCGCATAATACATTCTGGTCGCGCGTCCTCAGGCTGCTGCGTCCATCGCAAGGCGAGAAGCTTCGCGAAGATCTCGCCGACGCGCTGCTGACCGATACCAATGTCAGCAATGCCTTTTCGCCCGAGGAACGGGCGATGCTGCACAATATCCTCCGCTTCCGCGAAGTTCGCGTCGAGGATCTCATGGTACCGCGCGCCGATATCGAAGCGGTCGACATGAACATGACGATCGGCGAATTGATGATCCATTTCGAGGAGACCGGGCGTTCGCGCATGCCGGTCTACGGCGACAATCTCGACGACGCCCGTGGTTTTGTGCATATCCGGGATCTCCTCTCCTATCTCGCAAAGCAGGCCCGCAACAAGCGGCGCGTCAGCGCGCGGGCGGCGCCGGCTCAGCCGATGCCGCTTTCGACCGACAAACCGGAAAAGGCGGAAAAGCAGATCCGCACGCCGAGGCCGGCCTTCGATCTCGGCCGCGTCGATCTCGAGCAAACGGTGGCCGAGGCCGGGCTCATCCGGAAGATCCTGTTCGTGCCGCCATCCATGCTGGCCTCCGATCTGCTGCAGAGCATGCAGGCGGCGCGTACGCAGCTTGCGCTCGTGATCGACGAATATGGCGGCACCGACGGCCTTGTTTCGCATGAGGATATCGTCGAGATGGTGATCGGCGACGTCGAAGACGAACATGACAACGAGGAGGTCATGTTCTCCCGCGCCGGCGACGACGTTTTCGTCGCCGATGCCCGCATCGAGCTTGAAGAAATCGCCAAGGCGATCGGCTCGGATTTCGATATCCGGGATCGCCTGGACGACGTCGATACGCTGGGCGGACTGATCTTCTCGGCTCTCGGCCGCATTCCGGTCCGTGGAGAAGTGGTGCAGGCGGTTTCCGGCTTCGAATTCCAGATCCTTGACGCGGATCCCCGCCGCATCAAGCGTGTGCGCATCATGCGCAAGCGCGCTCTCGCCCGCCGCCGTCCGAAGGGCGAGGCAGATCTGCTCCTTGCCGACCAGACGGCGCCTGCCGTATTGCCGCCTCCATCAACCCGCGAGGCGGAACGGCCTCATCAATAGCAGCCCGGGCGTTCGGTCTCTTTGGCTCACGACAAGTCGGCCGTTTTTTGGGAGACTGCGGCGGCTGATTCGGGGAAAAAGGGGACGATATGGAGCGGCTGGCGGGCAGGATCATGCTTCTTTGGGGCTTTCCGCGCGTCATCGTCGCTTTTCTAGCCGGGGCGATCGGTGCCTCGGCCCTGCCGCCGGTCGGATTCTTCGCCACCTTTTTCATCTCCTTCACGCTGCTCGTCTGGCTGATGGACGGTTCGACCGGTAATCCGGCGGGCGGGGTTTGGCCCCGCTTGCGTGCCGACTTCCTGCTCGGCTGGGTTTTCGGGTTCGGTTATTTCGTCGCCGGTCTCTGGTGGCTGGGCAACGCGCTCCTGGTGGAGGCGGACGATTTTGCCTGGGCGCTGCCCCTGGCGGTCCTTGGTCTGCCTGCCTATCTCGCTTTGTTTTATGGCTTTGCCACATCGGTCGCCCGCCTTCTCTGGTCCGATGGCGTCGGCCGGATCGCGGCGCTCGCCTTCAGCTTCGGTCTGGCGGAATGGCTGCGTGGCTTCGTCGCGACCGGTTTTCCCTGGAATGCCGTCGGTTACGGGGCGATGCCCATGCCTTTGATGATGCAATCCTCTGCGGTGTTGGGCATCGGCGGCGTCACCGTGCTTGCCGTCTTTGTTTTTTCGGCGCCGGCCCTCGTCGGCACGCGAAAAGGCATGCGCACCGGCCTGGCCGCGGCTGCGGTGCTGTTTTGCGCTCACCTCGGCTTCGGCGGTTACCGGCTGTACATTGCCGACCGTATCCCGGCGCCAGCCGCCGCGAGCCAGATGACGGTTCGCATCGTCCAGCCGGTGATCGATCAGGCCCGTAAGCTCGACGATAGGGAGCGGGCGGCGATCTTCGAGGAGCATCTTTCGCTTTCGGCCC
The DNA here is from genome assembly GCF_004368875.1 of Neorhizobium sp. R1-B. Classification (NCBI taxonomy): domain Bacteria; kingdom Pseudomonadati; phylum Pseudomonadota; class Alphaproteobacteria; order Hyphomicrobiales; family Rhizobiaceae; genus Neorhizobium; species Neorhizobium sp. R1-B. The sequence goes on along the minus strand of NZ_SOEM01000001.1, from coordinate 450,814 downwards.
TGCCGCCCGAAAATAACGGCAAGCGGCCGGATCTGATTGTCTGGCCGGAGACCTCCGTGCCGTTCATTCTCACCCAGAATCCCGACGCGCTGAGCCGGATTGCGGAAGTTCTTGAGGACGGGCAGGTCCTGATAACGGGGGCCGTGCGTTCGGAAGACGCGGGCGCCGGCCGGTCACCTCGCTTCTACAATTCCATCTATGCGATCGACAGCAACGGCCAGATCATATCTGCGTCGGACAAGGTGCATCTCGTGCCGTTCGGCGAATATGTGCCCTACGAGGATCTGCTGCGCAATATCGGCATTCCCGACGCAATCGCCATGCCGGGCGGATTCACGGCGGCGCCGGCGCGGGCGCTCCTGACGCTCCCCGACGGCAGGACTTTTTACCCGCTCGTCTGTTACGAGGCCATCTTCGCCGACGAGATCGGCTCTGACGTCGAGGGCACGAGCGCGTTGTTGAATGTCACTAATGACGGCTGGTTCGGCGCTACGCCCGGTCCATATCAGCATTTTCAACAGGCCCGGATACGCGCCGTCGAGAGCGGTCGGCCTCTGATTCGTGCGGCAAATACCGGCATTTCAGCGGTTGTCGATCCATACGGAAGAGTCGTAGCCGGTTTAGGTTACAATCAGAAAGGCGTTATGGATGCAACCGTCGGAGGTGATCCGGTATCGCATTGGGACAGCGAAACACGCATAAATTACTTCTGGTTGCTCATGGCATTTATGTTGCTGATTGCAGTCGTCTCGCGCACTGGTTTTAATTTTCGAAAGAATTGACCAAAAACCCCTAAAAATGCATAGTGGCTTTAGCCTCTCGTCGCGCCCGTTATGCTTTTCAGGTTGAGCTTGTTGTGACCAATCTTACGAAGCGTAGCATACACGCAGACCGGGTTATGGGGATTGAACAGCAAACTCGACAGGACGTCGTTATGATTGAGAATAAGAAGAAGCCGAACCCGATAGACATTCATGTCGGGAGCCGGATTCGCCTTCGCCGAACCATGCTCGGAATGAGCCAGGAAAAGCTGGGCGAAAGCCTCGGGATCACCTTTCAGCAGATCCAGAAATACGAAAAAGGCACCAACCGGGTCGGTGCGAGCCGGCTGCAGAACATATCGAGCATCCTGAACGTTCCGGTTTCCTTCTTTTTCGAAGATGCTCCGGGCGAACATTCCGGCCAGGGGGGCATGGCTGAAGCATCGAGCTCGAACTATGTCGTGGACTTCCTGTCCTCCGCTGAAGGCCTGCAGCTCAACCGGGCTTTCGTAAAGATCGCAGACCCGAAGGTGCGGCGTCGTCTGGTGGATCTGGTCAAGGCGCTTGCGGCGGAAGCCGAAACCGAGTGAGGCGAATCGCCACGACCTCTGAAACGCGGCCTTCAAGGCCGCTTTTTTGTTGGTTATTTGCTGGATCTGCCCGTTGCAGGATTTTTTAGGATGCACACATAAAGATATATTTATGTGGTTGTACGCTTGTTTTTGGGCGCAAAAATCACTAAACACGTGGCCGTATCTTTCTTTGAGGGGAATTCCCATAATGCGCGCAAGTTACCTGTTCACCAGCGAGTCCGTTGCCGAAGGCCATCCGGACAAGGTCTGTGATCGTATTTCCGATGAAATCGTGGATCTTGTGTACCGCGAGGCCGCCAAGACTGGCGTCGACCCGTGGACAGTCCGCATCGCCTGCGAAACGCTCGCGACCACCAACCGCGTTGTGATTGCCGGTGAAGTCCGCCTGCCGCTGAGCCTGATGAAGAAGGACAAGGACGGCAACGACGTCATCAATCCTTCCAAGTTCAAGTCCGCTGCACGCAAGGCGATCCGTGATATCGGCTACGAGCAGGATGGCTTCCACTGGAAGACGGCGAAGATCGACGTGCTGCTGCATTCGCAGTCGGCCGACATCGCACAGGGTGTGGACAGCGCTGCCGACAAGCAGGGCGACGAAGGTGCCGGCGACCAGGGCATCATGTTCGGTTACGCCTGCAAGGAAACCCCGGACCTCATGCCGGCGCCGATCTACTATTCCCACAAGATCCTTCAGCTTCTCGCTGCTGCCCGCAAGAAGGGCGAAGGCGACGCCGCCAAGCTCGGCCCGGACGCCAAGAGCCAGGTGACCGTTCGTTATGAAAACGGTAAGCCATCCTGTGTCGATTCCATCGTTCTGTCGACGCAGCATCTCGACGAGAGCTGGGATTCCAAGAAGGTCCGCCAGGTGGTGGAGCCCTATATCCGCGAGGCGCTGGGTGATCTGAAGATCGCGCAGGACTGCAAGTGGTACATCAACCCCACCGGCAAGTTCGTCATCGGCGGTCCAGACGGAGATGCCGGCCTGACCGGTCGCAAGATCATCGTCGACACCTATGGCGGTGCCGCACCCCACGGCGGTGGCGCATTCTCCGGCAAGGACACGACCAAGGTTGACCGCTCGGCTGCCTACGCAGCCCGTTATCTTGCCAAAAACGTGGTTGCCGCCGGCCTTGCCGACCGCTGCACCATCCAGCTCTCCTACGCGATCGGCATCGCGCAGCCGCTGTCGATCTATGTCGATCTGCACGGCACCGGCAAGGGCGTCACGGAAGACCAGGTCGAAGCCGGAATCCGCAAGGTCATGGATCTTTCGCCGTCGGGCATTCGCCGGCACCTCGATCTCAACAAGCCGATCTACGCGAAAACATCCGCCTATGGCCACTTCGGCCGCAAGGCCGGCCGCGACGGTTCCTTCTCCTGGGAGAAGACCGATCTCGTGAAGCCCCTGAAGGAAGCGCTGAAGGAAGAGACGCTGGAAGCCGCCTGATCGGCCTTTACGGATCGTTCAAGAAGACTGTAAAGCGGGTGTCTCGCGAGCGAGACGCCCGCTTTTATCATGAGAGATAGCCCATGACCGGACAGCAGCACCCCAGTCGCGCCACCGAAGCCTTCTTCGGCCGTCGAAAGGGAAAGCCGCTGCGCGAGCGGCAGGCAGAAGGCATGGCGACGCTGCTGCCGGCCTTGAAGCTTGATCTTCAGAACGAAGCACCCGCGCGGTTGTCGGAGCTTTTCCCCGTGCCGGTGGAGGATCTACGGCTGGAGATCGGTTTTGGCGGCGGCGAGCACCTCATCCATCGCGCCCAGGAAAATCCGAAGACAGGCTTCATCGGCATCGAGCCCTTCGTCAATTCGATGGCCAAGCTTCTGTCGCGGGTCGATGAGCTGGAGCTGAAGAATATCCGCGTTTACGACGATGACGCCACCCAGGCGCTGGACTGGCTGCCGGACGTATCGCTCGATCGCATCGATCTGCTCTATCCGGACCCCTGGCCGAAGCGGAAACATTGGAAGAGGCGGTTCGTCTCGCAAGTCAACCTCGACCGCTTCCACCGCGTATTGAAGCCGGGCGGCCTGTTCTGCTTTGCGTCCGATATCGACACATACGTCAATTGGACGCTGATCCACTGCCGCAACCACGGAGGCTTCAAGTGGCTGGCGGAACAATCGTCCGACTGGCTAACACCCTTCGCCGGCTGGCCGGGTACACGATACGAAAACAAGGCCCGCCGCGAAGGCCGTTCCTCGGCCTACCTGACGTTTCGCAAAATCTGAAGGTCAGTGCAGGCTGACGGTCTTCAGATCGTCTTCAGCAGCCTTGAAAAAGGTGCTGGAACGGTTGTCCGTCAGGAGGATCGGTGTGCCATCGGCACCGAACAGAGCCCAAAGATCAAGACTGGGGTCGATTTCGGGGGCTTCGGGGAAACAGCGGGACACTTCGTCCGACCGCATCTTGCGAATGTATCCGACCTCTCCAGCGCCCAGGTGAGCAAGTTCGGACTGCGTCAAACGCGTATTCGCTTCTTTCAGGAGCATTCCAGCCTCCATGGTGAGGATGCAACGGCATTACCGCCGTTGACCTACTCTGAGACGGAAATGTTAATTTTTCGCACCATACGCGCCGGCTCCGGACGGATGAGGTCGATCGAGAGAAGTCCGTTCTTGAGTCCGGCACCTGAGACCTGCATTCCGTCGGCCAGCACGAATACGCGCTGGAACTGGCGGGCCGCGATGCCCCGATAGAGATAATCGCGCTCGGCCTGCTCCACTTGCCGGCCCCGGATGACGAGCTGGTTCTCCTCCGTCATCACCTCAAGTTCGGCTTCCGAAAACCCCGCAACCGCCAGCGTGATGCGCAGGCGCTCCGGATTGCCGGCGGCATCTGGGAGAATGCGCTCGATATTGTAAGGAGGATATCCGTCGTTGGCCTTTGCAAGGCGTTCGAGGGTCTTTTCCATGGCGTCGAAGCCCAGAAGCAGCGGGCTCGCAAACGGCGTTATTCGGCTCATTATCCAGTCCTTGCAACAAGCGACCATGCCGATGCCCGGAAGTCGGCGCATCAACTCGAAAATCTATATGGGGAGCGGCCGCGGAGACCGCAAGGATCGTGAGGCTGGTCCGGAAACACTGATCTGCCACTGTCCGGGCGCACTTGACAAGGCATTACCCCGAGGCCAACAAACCCCGGCAAATTAAGGGGCTAAACATGCAGAGTAGAAAGATCATTATCGATACCGACCCAGGCCAGGACGATGCGGCAGCCATCATGCTGGCCTTTGCAAGCCCTGAGGAGATCGAGGTCCTGGGGCTTTGCGCCGTCGCCGGAAATGTGCCGCTTTCCTATACGAGCCGCAATCTGAGGATTGTCTGCGAATTGTGCGGAAAGCCGGATGCCCCGGTTTATGAGGGAGCGAAGAAGCCGACGGTCCGCCCACCGGTGACGGCTGAGCATGTCCATGGCCGGACCGGCCTGGACGGTGCTGAACTGCCGGAACCGACCATGCCGGTCCGCGATCAGCACGCTGTCGATTTCATCATCGAGACGCTCCGTTCCGAACCTGCAGGAACGGTAACGGTCTGCACGCTTGGCCCGCTCACCAACGTGGCTCTGGCGCTGCAGAAAGCCCCCGACATAGCCTCGCGTGTCAAGGAACTGGTGATGATGGGCGGCGGCTTCTTCGAAGGAGGCAACATCACCCCCGCAGCCGAGTTCAACATCTTCGTCGATCCGGAAGCGGCAAAGACGGTCTTCTCCTCGGGCATGCCGATCGTCATGATGCCGCTCGACGTGACGCACCAGCTTCTGACCACCAAGGCCCGCGTGGCGAAAATCGCCGCTTTGGGCACGCGGCCGGCACAGGTTCTGGTCGATTGGCTGGCCTTTTTCGAGCGGTTCGACGTGGAAAAATACGGGTCCGATGGCGGGCCGCTGCATGACCCGACGGTGATTGCCTATCTGCTGAAGCCGGACCTTTTTTCGGGCCGCGACTGCAATGTCGAGATCGAGACCCAATCAGAACTGACGGTCGGAATGACCGTAGTGGACTGGTGGCGGGTTTCCGACCGCAAGCCGAACGCGAAAGTCATGCGGAATGTGGATGCCGACGGCTTTTTCGATCTCCTGACGGAACGTGTGGCCCGGCTTTGAGCGGCCGGTAACGAAAAGGCCGCCGGATAACCACCCGGCGGCTTGGCTCAAAGACGCCGCGTGCGCGATCAGAACTCTTCCCACTCGTCGGCGACAGCGGCCGATCCGTGCGAAACCGCAGCCTTGGCGACAGGTTTTGCGCGTGCAGGCACCGGAGCCGCCGGACTGGCTGGGGGCTCCCGCAGCGAGCGGGCAACCTGGCGCAGAGCCTGAGGCGCGGCATGAGCAACTCCGCCCACTCCGGCAGAGACCCGGAAGCGCGCGACGAGGGAGCGGAGGGTTTCCGCTTCGTTGCTGAGCACGGAGCTCGCCGCCGTGGTTTCTTCCACCATCGCGGCATTCTGCTGGGTGACCTGGTCCATCTGGTTGACGGCGGAGTTGATCTCCTTGAGGCCGGTCGCCTGCTCGCTGGCCGATGCGGAGATCTGACGGATCAGGCCGTTGATCTGCATGACCTGTACGGCAATCTTCTGCAGCGCGTCGCCCGCCCTGCCGACAAGTTCAACACCCTCGCCGACCTGCATAGTCGAGGCGTTGATAAGCGCCTTGATCTCCTTGGCCGCGTTGGCGGAGCGCTGTGCCAGTTCACGGACCTCTTGAGCAACGACGGCGAAGCCCTTGCCCGCTTCGCCGGCGCGGGCCGCTTCGACGCCTGCATTGAGCGCAAGCAGGTTGGTCTGGAAGGCGATTTCATCGATCACGCCGATAATGCGGGAGATCTCCTGTGACGACTGCGCAATGCCCTGCATCGAGGCGACGGCCTTTTGCACCACTTCGCCCGACTTTTCCGCGTCGTCGCAGGCCAGATTGACGGTCGAGGCGGCGGAGCCGGCATTCTCGGCGCTCGAATTCACCTGCGCGGTGAGCTCGTTCAGTGCGGCGGCGGTCTCTTCGAGGCTCGCCGCCTGCTGTTCCGTCCGGCGCGACAGATCCTGCGCGCTGGAAGCAATTTCGCGGGTGCCGTTGCCGATATTGTGCACGGTCGAATTGACGGTGGCGATCGTATCTTCGAGGCTCTCCAGAGCCCTGTTGAAATCGGTCTTCAGCTTTGCATATTCGCCCGGAAACTCTTCCTCGACCCGGTAGCCGAGGTTGCCGTTGGACAGTTCGGACAAGCCCCTGGCAAGCGATGCAACAATGCGCTGCTGCTCGTTGGCATTCGCCTCACGCTCGCTTTCCGACCGTGTCCGCTCGCTTTCGGCGGCTTTGCGCTGTGCCTCGGCTTCGGTTTCCAGCCGGCGGCTATCGGCAAGCGTGTGGCGGAAGCCTTCGAGCGACGAGGAGAGGGAGCCGATCTCATCGGAGCGGTCCTGGCCTTCGACCGGCTTCTCGTAACGGCCCTTGCTGAGCAGATCGACGCTGCCGAGGAGCGCGCCCAGAGGACGGCGCACGAACACGGTGCTGCCGAAATAGAGGGTCGCGATGCAGGCACCCATAATGATCAGGCCACCGAGGACCATCATCCACGTCTGATCCTGGACAGGCGCCGCGATGACGCTATGCGGCACGTCAAGAACGATGGCCCATGTGGCGTTGAGATCCGGCACGGTGAAGGGATAAACGACGCGCTCGTAGGCCTCCGGAGCGTCAGCAGTCAGATTGGTGAGCTGCAGAGGCGTGTTCGCCTTCAAGGCGGCGAGAAGCTCGCTGGCCTTCTCCCCTTCCACCGGCTTCATCAGCTTGTCGGCATTGACCGGAACGATCCACTTGCCGCCCTGGGACACGAGGAGAACGCGGCCGGAACCGAAAGGCCGCATGGCCTGCAGCTTCTTCGACAGGGTCGAAAGCGAGACATCGAGGCCTGCGACGCCGAGAAATTTGGAGCCGGACATAACCGGATAGGCAACCGAACTCATGGCGGTAGCGTCGCCCGTCGTGCTTTCCACGTATGGCTGGGTCAGTGAACCCTTCTTCGAATTGGCGGCCAGCGAATACCATTCCGCTTGCGTATCAATGTCGAAGACGCTGTAGGCGATCTCCCCGGTGCGGCTCTTCGTCCAATAGGGCGCAAGTTCGCCCTTCTTGTTGCCGCCCATCTCCTTGTTGTTCACGAGATCCGCATTTTTGCCGTCGAATGTTCCCGGCGCCTCGGCGAACCAGCTTCCGTAGGCGAAGACATTCTGCTCCAGATTGGCCTTGAGGGCGTCGACGACACCCTTGCGGTCGAGGTAGCCGCCGGCATGGCCGCGACCGATTACGCCGGCAATCGAACGGGCGGCACCGGCGAGCTGGCCGATTTCGACGGCGACCTCATTGGCGATCGAGCGCGCTTCCGCCTCGGCCTGCGCCATGGTCAGCGTTGAAACGCGGCTCCGGGTCTGCGAGATCAGGAAAAGATTGGAGAGCACAAGGACGAGAGCTATCGCCAGGCTCGTGACCAGGATGAGTTTCGTGGAAAGGGATCGGATCTTCAACGGGAACATGGGGCGCGCGCCTCGCAATGAGCATTACGGAGGGGAAAATTCACCTTTATCCGATTTGCCCCGTCATGAGGCCGCTCGCGGAAGGCAAGGCGTTCCGCGGAGGTGATGGTGCCACCCTAGGGATGATGTCTTAAATTTGATTAAAGTTAACCTGGTTGGCTTTCGCACTGCAAAAGCAAAACCTGAGTGACTTTAGATCCGGCTGTCGACCTGCTCGGCGACAGGTATGGACGGCTGGGCACCTGGCGTGAGACAGGCGAGCGAGCCTGCAACGGCGGCGCGGCGGAGCGCATCGGAAAAACCGAGGCCCTGTTCGAGGCTTGCGGCCAGATAGCCGCAGAACGTATCTCCGGCACCGACGGTATCGACGGGCTCGATCTTCAAACCGTCAGCTGCAAAGAAGGTCCCTTCGCGGATCGCAATGACGCCTTCGCCGCCGAGCGTGACCACGAATGTCTGGCCGGTTTCGGCATGCAGTTTTTGGAGCGCGGCTTTCCGCGCGTCCCGATCGGCTAGCCGTTCGCCCGCCAGCAGTTCGAATTCGGTCTCATTGGCAACGACGATATCGGCAAGGCGTGCAAGCCGTGCCGCGTCCGGCGTCAGGGGGGCGGTATTGATCATCGTGGTGATTCCCTTGGCGCGAGCGGCTTTCAAGGCTACCTCCACCGTCGATCCCGGAATTTCGAGCTGCAGCATCAGGATGTCGCCCGGCTGCATCGGATCGATCGCCGCAAGCGCTTGGGCCTCGCGCACAGTGCCATTGGCGCCCGGGACGACGGCGATCATGTTCTCGCCGGTACCGCCGACCAGGATCAGAGCCGTACCTGTCGGTTCGCCGACGCGTGCGACCCCCGAAAGATCTGCGCCGGCATCCTTGAGGAGCGCCAGCGCCTGCGCCGCGAAGGCGTCTTCCCCCACCGCGCCGACCATGTGAACCGCGCTGCCTGCGCGTTGCGCCGCAAGCGCCTGATTGGCTCCCTTGCCGCCGGCTGCAGTCGAGAAGCTTGATCCGGCCACCGTCTCGCCCGGCTCCGGCAGCCGTTCGGTGGTTGCGATAAGATCCATGTTGATGGAGCCGAGAACGGTGATCATGGGCGGCCTGCTGCTGCTTGTTGAATGCGCCGGACACTGCCCGACAGGATCACTCCTCGTCAACTACCCTCAGCTTCAGAAGCCCGGTCCTGCTTTCAACGACCTTGGTTTGCGGCGTCTCGGCGTCTGTCTCGGACTGTCCCGGCGCTTCGAGCTCCAACGCTCCGATTTTGGCGCCGCGCCTCGTGAGCTTTTCGCTCGATGTGACGATTTGCTCGACATCTCTCTGAGCTGCCAGGAAATGCCCCTGGAGCTTGCGTGTTCGATCGTCGAGGCGCGTCAAATCTTCCATGAGCAGTGCCACTTCACCCTGGATCAGATGTGCCTGCTCGCGCATCCGCTGGTCCTTCAGGACCGCCTGGATGACCTGGATCGACAGCATCAGGAGGGAGGGCGATACGAAGACGACGCGCGAGCGCTGCGCCTTTTGCACGACCGCTTCGAAATGCTCGTGGATTTCCGCAAAGATCGATTCGGAAGGGACGAAGAGGAAGGCCATGTCCTGCGTCTCGCCCGGAAGAAGGTACTTCTCGGAAATATCCTTGATGTGCACTTCCAGGTCGCGCCGGAATTGCTGGGCGGCGGACCTGCGTGCTTCCGGCGCGGCCGCCTCACGGAATGCGTTCCAGGCCTCCAGGGGAAACTTGGCATCCACCACCAGCGGCGGCGCGTTGTTCGGCATCCGGATCGTGCAGTCCGGGCGGGTGCCGTTGGAAAGCGACGACTGAAAGGAATAGGCGCCGAGCGGCAAGCCGTCGGCAATGATGGTTTCCATGCGCCCCTGGCCGAACGCGCCGCGGGTTTGCTTGTTGGACAGAATGGCCTGCAACCCGACCACGTCCTTGGCGAGCGTCTGAATGTTGTTCTGCGCCGCGTCGATCACGGCAAGCCTTTCCTGCAGCTTTCGCAGGTTCTCATGCGTCGATCTGGTCTGCTCGGTGATCGTCGTGCCGATCCGATGCGTCATGCCGTCGAGCCTTTGGCTGACCGCCTGATTGAGCTCCGACTGGCGGGTCGACAGGGTCTCGGCCATCGCCGACAGGCGTCCCTGCATCTCGCTTTGCGCCCGGATGAGTTCGGAAAGCCGCGCTTCCGCTTCCGCAGCCTGTCGCGCGGCGTCCTCCCGCCTGCGGCGGCTGCTGCGTAGAACGAATACCAGGAAGAGCAGGATGACAGCCGTCGCGGCGGCTGAAAACATCACGGTTAGCTGCTGAGAAAAAAGAGGAAAAAGGCGGCTGAAGAGATCGTTCATGCTTTCAACCTAACAGATTTTTGCAAAGGAGGAAGATCAAAGCATGAACATCAGTCGCCAATACAGCGCGATTCCTGTTCCATCGGAAAAAGAGTTGCGTTATGGGGAGATCATGACGATCAAGCCCCTGATTATTTTGCCCGACCCCATCCTGCGCCAGGTGTCCAAGCCCGTCGAGCAGGTGGATTCCGATATCCTGAAGCTTGCAGACGACATGCTGGAGACGATGTACGACGCGCCTGGCATAGGCCTGGCGGCGATCCAGATCGGTATTCCGCGCCGGCTTCTGGTGGTGGATATCGCGCGCGAGGGTGAAGAAAAGGCCCCGCAGGTCTTCATCAATCCGGAGATCGTCAAGTCTTCGGACGAACGTTCCGTCTACGAGGAAGGCTGCCTGTCCATTCCCGAATATTATGCGGAAGTGGAGCGCCCCGCCGTCGTCACCGTCAAGCATATCGGCCGCGATGGGAAGGAACATCTTGTCGAGGCCGATGGCCTGCTTGCGACCTGCCTGCAGCACGAGATCGACCATCTGAACGGCGTGCTGTTCATCGACTACATCTCCCGCCTCAAGCGCGAAATGGTCATCAAGAAATTCACCAAGGCCGCCAAGACGAAAGCCGTCTAAGGCTGACGCCTGCACGGTCTTCAGCTCGAAGGCGCGTTCTTAAAGCGCGAAACGCCATGTCTCTCCGCATCACCTTCATGGGCACGCCGGAATTTTCCGTGCCGACGCTGCAGGCGCTGAAGCAGGCGGGACATGAGATCGCCGCGGTCTACACCCAGCCGCCTCGGCCAGGTGGCCGCCGAGGGCTGGATCTGGTGAAGTCGCCGGTCCATCAGGCTGCCGAACTGCTCGGCATTCCCGTTTTCACCCCCGTCAATTTCAAGGAGCCGGAAGAGCGCGAGAAATTCCGCGCGCTGAATGCGGACGTGGCGGTCGTCGTCGCCTACGGCTTGCTGCTGCCCGAAGCGATCCTCACCGGCACGCGGCTTGGCTGCTACAACGGCCATGCCTCGCTCCTGCCGCGCTGGCGGGGGGCGGCGCCGATCCAGCGCGCCATCATGGCCGGCGATAAAAAGACCGGCATGATGGTCATGCAGATGGAGAAGGGTCTCGATACCGGCCCGGTCGCCCTTACCAAGGAGGTCGAGATCGGTGAAAACATGACGGCGGGAGAATTGCACGACAAGCTCATGCTCGTCGGCGCGCGCGCCATGGTCGAGGCGATGGAAAAGCTCGAGAGCGGTGACCTGCCGCTGACACCGCAGCCGGACGAGGGCGTGCTCTACGCCGCAAAGATCGACAAGGGCGAGACCCGCATCGATTTTTCGAGGTCCGCCCGTGACGTGCACAATCATATCCGGGGGTTGTCGCCTTTCCCCGGCGCGTGGTTCGAGGCCGAGATCAACGGCAGACCGGAACGCGTGAAGGTACTCGCCTCGGAAGTGGCTAAAGGCCAGGGCGAGGCAGGCACCGTTCTTGACGATACATTGACTATGGCCTGTGGCGAAGGCGCCGTGCGGCTCCTGAAGCTTCAGAAGGCGGGTGGCAAGCCGCTGGCGGCGGCTGAATTCCTGCGTGGAACATCCGTTCCCGCCGGCACGAGGTTTTGCTGATGCCGCGCTACCGCATGACCGTCGAATATGACGGCACGCCCTATGTGGGCTGGCAGATGCAGGAGAACGGCCATTCCGTCCAGGCCGCTCTACAGGCTGGCATCCTGTCGCTCACAGGAGAAACAGTCTCGATCCGTGGTGCGGGCCGGACGGATTCAGGTGTACATGCGGTGGGGCAGGTGGTCCACGCGGATCTTTCGCGCGAGTGGAAGCCCTACAAGCTGCGCAATGCGCTCAACGCCCACCTGATGATGGCTAGCGAAAAGGTCTCCATCCTGGACGTTCGGGCGGTCGATGACAGTTTCGACGCGCGGTTCTCGGCGCTGCGCCGGCATTATCTCTACCGCATTCTCAATCGGCCCTCGCCGCTCGCCCTCGAAGCCAAGCGTGCCTGGTGGGTGACGCGCGAGCTTGACCACGAGGTCATGCATGCAGCCGCGCAGACCTTGATCGGACATCACGACTTCACGACCTTTCGGTCTGCCCACTGCCAGGCGACGAGCCCGATGCGGACGCTCGACCGGCTGGACGTGACCCGCAGCGGAGACCTGATCGAGATCCGGGCGAGCGCCCAGAGCTTTCTGCACAACCAGATACGCTCCTTCGCCGGCACCCTGAAATTGGCGGGGGAGGGCAAGATGACGCCGGATGACGTTCGCGCGGCGCTCGACGCGCGGGACCGTGCCGCCTGCGGACCGGTCGCTCCGCCGGAAGGGCTCTACTTCCTGAAGGTGGATTATCCCGGCGACCCCTGACAGACAGAAGGGCCTGCGACCGTCAGAAAGGGTAGATTCCGAGGAAGCGCTGCATGGCGCCGGTCAAGATCATGTTCGGCACCAGCAGGACAAGAACCAGCGCCGTGGTCATTAGCAACTGCGGCCCGCAGATCATCCGCATGATCCGCGACACCGCAAAGACCAGGGCCATCAGCAGCATGAGCTGCATCAGCCCGATGATCGGCGTCAGGACGGGCAACAGAAGCATCGCCAGGCACAACAAACCGTAGATCCATGCAAATGGAACCGCCAGCCAGTTGATCGTCACCACGATGGCCGGGAATTTCCGGTGGATGCCCATGAACAAGCAGATCAGAGCCGCGAAGACGATCGGCAGCAGCCAGTTGAGAACTTCGAGCATCGCCACGCGGACAAAGAACATACCCCCGAGCCGCGTGCCTGGCGGCATGCTTTGAACCAGCAGCGACCGCAGCCAGATCCAGGATACGAAGACGGCCGGCAGGCACCAGACGAAAGCCCAGAAGGAACGCATCATGCCGCGGTCGGAAACATCGAGCAGGCGGAATCCCTGCGCATCGCCTCTGATCAACAGCCAGAGGCCGCTCAGATATAACCTGACTTCACTGTAGGAGGGCATTATCGAACCAGCGGGAGATGAAGGTCCCATAGATTTGGGTGAGCATCTCCAGATCGGCAAGGGCCACCCGTTCATCGACCATATGCATGGTCTGCCCGACCAGGCCGAACTCCACGACCGGGCAGTAGTCCTTGATGAAGCGTGCATCCGATGTGCCGCCGGTGGTGGAAAGCTGCGGCGTGCGGCCGGTGACCTTTTCTACCGCAGCCGAGAGCGAGGCGATCAGCGCATTGTTGCGGGTCAGGAAGACGTGGCTCGGGCGTTCGGCCCAGGCAATCTCATAACGTGACGGATCGCGGCCCGGACGCAACGGGCTTTGGACTGCTGCGAGATCGAGCCGGCGAATGATCTCCGCCTTAACCGTCTCGGCCGTCCACATGTCGTTGAATCGGATGTTGAAGGCAAACCCTGCCTTGGCCGGTATGACATTGGTAGCCGAATTGCCGACATCCACAGAGGTGACTTCGAGATTGGAGGCCGGGAATTCCGGCGTGCCTGTATCGAAGGGTGGGTCCATCAGCGCGCTCGCCAAGGGAAGAAGGCCCCGAACCGGATTGTCGGCGAGATGGGGATAAGCCGCATGACCCTGCACGCCGAATACGGTCACTTTGCCGGATACGGATCCCCGCCGGCCGATCTTGATCATGTCGCCGAGTTGATCCGGATTGGTCGGCTCCCCGACGAGGCAGGCGTCCCAGCGCTCGCCTTTTTCGGCAGCCCATTTCAACAGCTTCTCGGTACCGTTGACCGCAGGCCCTTCCTCGTCGCCGGTGATCAGGAAGGAGATCGAGCCTTTCGGAGCACCATGCTTTTCGATGTGACGTGCCAGAGCCGCCACAAAGCAGGCAATTCCACCCTTCATGTCGACGGCGCCGCGGCCAAAAAGCTCGTCGCCCGCGATTTCGGCCGCAAAAGGCGGATGGCTCCACGATGCCTCGTCCCCCGGAGGAACGACGTCGGTGTGGCCGGCGAACATCAGATGCGGACCGTCCGTACCGAGCCGTGCATAAAGGTTCTCGATATCCGGCATGCCCGGCTCCGTCGCCACCATTCGCTCGACCTTGAATCCGAGCGGAATGAGCATGGATTCCAGGGCGGTGAGCGCGCCACCTTCGGCCGGGGTCACCGAAGGGCAGCGGATGAGGTCCTGAAGATTGGCGACGGGATCGGATGCGGACATTTCGGATAAGCAGCCTTGAGGTCAGTCGCGCAGAAGTTCGTTGATGCCGGTCTTGGAACGGGTCTTTTCGTCGACGCGCTTGACAATGACGGCGCAGTAGAGGCTCGGGCCCGGTTCCCCGTTCGGGAACGGCTTGCCCGGCATCGAGCCCGCGACGACGACGGAATAGGGGGGCACTTCGCCATAGGTGATCTCGCCCGTCGCGCGATCGACGATCTTCGTCGACTTGCCGATGAAGACGCCCATACCGAGCACGGAACCCTCGCGCACGATGCAGCCTTCGACGACTTCGGAGCGCGCCCCGATGAAGCAATTGTCCTCGATGATGGTGGGGCCGGCCTGCATGGGCTCCAGCACGCCGCCGATGCCGACGCCGCCCGACAGGTGGACATGCTTGCCGATCTGCGCACAGGAGCCGACGGTGGCCCAGGTGTCGACCATCGTTCCTTCATCCACATAGGCGCCGAGGTTGACGAAAGAGGGCATCAGCACGACGTTCTTGCCAATGTAGGCCGAGCGGCGGGCAACGGCACTCGGTACGGCCCGGAAGCCGGCCGCACGGAATTCGTTCTCGCCCCAGCCTTCGAACTTCGACGGCACCTTATCCCACCAGGTGGAGTTGCCGGGGCCGTGCTTCACCACCTCCATGTCGTTCAGGCGGAAGGACAGCAGCACCGCCTTCTTCAGCCACTGATGCACGGTCCAGTTTCCGTCGGCACCGCGGCTCGCCACGCGCGCCTTGCCGCTGTCGAGCAGGTTCAGCGCGTCCTCGACCGCGTCGCGGATTTCCCCCTTGGTCGATACCGTCACGTCGTCCCGGTTCTCGAAGGCGGTCTCGATAGTCTTTTCGAGGGAGGAAAAGTCAGCGCTGCTCATGGGAAATCCTTAAACGTCACTCGGTATCGTGATGGTGGAGAGGTGGCCATTTAGTTCTATTTGCTCTAAGCGACCGCCACTCAGGCGTCAATGTGAATTGGCGTCAACGCATGTTGGCGCTGGAAGGGTCATGCAATGGCAAAGGCGAAGAAGGACGGACCGCGGCGCAAGGATGGCGTTTGGGATCCTCTGAAGGACAACAAGGCCGACAAATATGCAGCCGCCGGTCAGCCGAGGACGCCGCAAACGGAATCTCCGTCCTATCGCCTCGCCTATGCGGACGACGACTTTCTGAGCCGCGAAGAGCTGCGGCCGGTCCGTCTTCAGCTGGAACTTACCAAAGCCGAGATGATGCTTGCCGAACGCGGCATCAAGTCGACGGTGGTGCTGTTTGGCGGCGCGCGTATCCCGGCGCCCGGGCAAAGCGCCTGGGCTGCGCGCAACGAGGTTCAGCGGAAGAATCTCGAAGCGGCATCGGTGTTTTATGACGAGGCGCGGAAGTTTGCTGAACTCTGCGGAAAACACTCGGCCAGCCACAATCATCAGGAATATGTGGTGGTGACGGGCGGCGGACCAGGCGTGATGGAAGCGGGCAATCGCGGAGCCTCGGACGCCGGTGCCCCGAGCGTTGGGCTCAACATTATGCTGCCGCACGAGCAGGCGCCGAACCGTTTCGTAACGCCCGAACTCAGCTTCAACTTCCACTATTTCGCAATCCGCAAGATGCATTTCATGATGCGCGCCAAGGCGGTTGCGGTATTTCCGGGCGGCTTCGGGACGCTGGATGAGATGTTCGAGGCGCTGACGCTCATCCAGACAAAACGCATGGAGCGGATCCCGCTTATCCTCTTCAGCGAGGCGTTCTGGCGCGGCATCATCAATTTCGGGGCACTGGCGGAATTCGGCACGATCGCGCCGGAAGACCTCAATCTCATCAACTTCGTCGAGACGGCCGATCAGGCCTGGAAGATCATCGCCGACTTCTACGAGCATTAGAACTGAAAGAACCCGCCTCTCGGGGGAGGGGCGGGTCCTTCAAGACGACGGCCGGTGCTAGTTCCAAAGGGGGCGGGGAACTAGAGGGGGCGGTCCGGCAGGTCGTCGATGGAAATGGTGCCGTCCTTGTTGACGTCCATGCGGGTGAACAGCTGGTCGCCTGCGGTGGTTGCTTCGGTCTTGGTAATCTTGCCATCCCGGTCTTCATCGACCATGCGGAAGATACCGCGGCCCATCATGCCGCCATGTCGCGGGCCATCCCAGCGCGCATTGTGGCGATCCTGGTCATCGTGATCCCGCCCGCCGCGGTGCCAGCCATCGCGATCCCCGTCGTGGCGGCCGTGGCCGCGGTTTTCAGCCTGTTCCGGTGGCGGGTTGTCCTTGCGGAACTCATCCATTTTAGCCTGGCGGAAATCCACGAGTTCGCCTCGGGTGACGGTGCCGTCCTTGTTTGCGTCGATTTCGGCAAACAGCGCATCCTGGCGGGCGGTCAGCTCTTCCTTGGAGATCTTGCCGTCCTTGTTGCCGTCGGCATTCTTCAAGAGACGAACGAACATCACGTCCTGCATCATGCGGCCGCCGGCGCCCTCATGGCGGCCGGGTCCGTCACGTCCCGGTGCCGCGAATGCCGGCAGAGCGGCTCCTGCGACCAGTACGGCACTGAGTGTCGCTAAAACGATCTTCTTCGCGGTCATCGAATGGGTCCTTTCCGGTTAAATCCGATGACCTGAAGATAGGCCCGGCAATCGAAGGGAACCACTTAAACATCCGTAATGTGGATGAACATTTGGTAAGACGGCGGGAACTCAATCGGGCCGAATGCCGGACAGGAAACCTGCCAGATCGTCGGTCACGTAGTCGATATGATCGTCCTCGTCGGTCAGCTTTTCCCAACGCTCCATCAGCACCGTATCGAGGTTGCGGGGAACCAGAAGAACGGTGCGCATACCGAGCGTCTTCGGGACCTGCAGATTGCGAGGGAGGTCTTCGAACATGGCGGCGTGCCTGGTATCGACGCGGTGCAGGCTCGCGAACTTGTCGTAGGTGGCGCCCGCAGGCTTCGGGACATAACCCGCCGCAACGATGTCGAAGATATCGTCGAAATTGTCGAGGATGCCGAGCGCCCGGGCGGCGGCTTCGGCATGCGGTACGCTTCCGTTGGTAAAGATGAACTTGCGGCCCGGCAGCGCCTTGATCGCCTCTCCGAGTTCCGGATGCGGCAGCAGCGCCGAATAATCGATCGCATGGGCGCGCTCTAGAAAACTGTCCGGCTCGATCCCGTGATTCAGCATCAGGCCCTGCAGGGTCGTCCCATGCTCGTGGTAATAGCGCTTTTGCAGCGCCCTTGCGTCCTCCGGCTCGAGCTGCAGCAGCTCCTGCACATAGGCCGTCATGTTCTTGTCGATCTGCGCAAACAGATTGATGTGATGCGGGTAGAGCGTGTTGTCGAGATCGAATACCCATTCCCGGATATCGGCGAAATCGGCAGGATCGGGGGATGTTTTCGGCGTCTTGTCCATGCCCGTCTTATGCACGGCTTGGGCGTCGAAGAAAATCGAAAAGGCGACCTGTTCAGGCCAAATCCGGCCTTGGCGGCCAAATAGCCGGCATGATACCGCCACCAGCATGGAACTTTGGATCCCCATTACAATCGCTGCGGCCTTCTTGCAGAACCTGCGCTCCGCCTTGCAAAAGCGTCTGCAGGGTTCGCTCGGCACCCGCGGCGCGAGCTTCGTGCGCTTCGGCTACGGGTTTCCGATCGCAATCCTCTATGTGCTGGCTTTGCATCACATTGCCGGCTACCCTTATCCCGAAATCAACCCGACCTTCGCCATATGGGCCGGGATCGGGGGGCTGGCGCAGATCTTTGCGACCATCATGCTGGTGCATCTCTTTTCGCTCCGCAACTTTGCCGTGGGCACGGCCTATTCCAAGACGGAACCGGTGCAGGCGGCGATCTTCGGTTTTGTCCTGCTTGGAGAGAAACTCACCTTAGGCGCCATTGCGGCGATCATCGTCGGCGTACTCGGCGTGATGATGATCTCCACGGCGCGGATGCCGCTGTCCTGGCGCAATCTCGCCGTCGCGCTGACGGGGCGGACTGCATTGATCGGTATAGCCTCCGGTGCGGTCTTCGGCATTTCGGCGGTGGCCTATCGCAGTGCCGCGCTTTCGCTTCAAGGGCCGGGGCCGGTTATGGACGCGGCGGTTACGCTTGCCTGTGTAACGACCTTCCAGACAATTTTCATGCTGGTCTGGATGTTCTGGAAAGACAGGCGCGAGATCGCGCAGGTGGTCCGCAGCTGGCGCTCGTCCTCGCTGGTAGGCCTGGCCGGCGTCCTCGGTTCTGCCTGCTGGTTCACGGCGATGACGCTGCAGCAGGTGGCTTACGTCCGTGCCCTCGGTCAGATCGAACTGGTCTTCACCTTCATGGCGTCCTATTTCCTCTTCCACGAGCGGGTGAACCGTATGGAAGCGATCGGCTGTATGCTCATTGTCTGCGGCATTCTCGGGTTGTTGTTCTTCTGAGCCGCGTTTTCTAGGATCGTAAATCGGCGCCCGATTTACGGCGGCGAGAGGCGCAAGTGCGGATATAATCGCGGGATCAGAAAGGGAGACGACATGGACCAGAAAGAAAAGGCCGCTGCATTTGCTGCCCTCCACCGGAAGGGCAATCCTGTCATCATCTACAATATTTGGGACGCTGGCACAGCAAAGGCGGTTGCGGACGCCGGCGCCAAGGCTCTCGGTACCGGAAGCTGGTCCGTGGCTGCGGCGCAAGGTTATGCCGATGGCGAGAACCTGCCGATGGAGGCGCTTCTTCTGACCGCAAAATCAATCGCCTCCGCTGTCGAACTACCGCTGTCGGTGGATTTTGAAGGTGGGTATGCGGAAGATCCGACAGAGCTTGCCGGAAATGTCGCGAAGGTCATCGACGCGGGCGCCATCGGCATCAATTTTGAGGATCAGGTGGTCGGCGGCAGTGGCGTTTACCCGATCAGTCGACAGGCGGAGCGCATTCGTGCCATCCGATCTCTGGCAGATTCGCGCGGGATCCCACTCTTTATCAATGCCAGGACCGATCTCTTCCTTCAGGAGGGCGATCGGACAAAGCATGCGGCGCTTCTGGATGAAGCGGTCGCGCGGGCGAGGGCATATGCGGACGCTGGCGGCAATGGCTTCTTTGCGCCGGGCCTGGCAGATGAGGAGCTTATCCGCAAGCTTTGCGAAGCTTCGCCGGTGCCGGTCAATATCATGATGATGCCGGGCGTCTCGGCGCCGAAGCGGCTCGGAGAACTCGGCGTCGCAAGGGTGAGCTATGGCCCCGGTCCCTATCGGGCGATGATGGCGAAGCTCAAGGAAGATGCAGCGGCGGTCTTCACCGCCGCCGCTTAGGCCTCGATCGAGGAAGGGGTCACGGCACGATCAGCGTGCCGGCCCCATGCTCGGTGAAGATTTCGAGAAGCACCGAATGGGCGGTCTTGCCGTTCAGGATGACGACGCCCTGGACGCCGGCCTTGATCGCGTCGATGCAGGTCTCGACCTTCGGGATCATGCCGCCGGAGATCGTGCCGTCCTTGATGAGCGCCTGGGCCTGCGCAACCGTCAGCTCCTTGATGAGCTGCTTGTCCTTGTCCAGAACACCCGGAACGTCGGTAAGGAAGAGCAGACGGGTGGCATTGAGGGCGCCGGCGATGGCCCCCGCGAACGTATCGGCATTGATGTTGTAGGTGGCGCCGTCGCGGCCGGGGGCTACCGGGGCGATAACGGGAATCATCTCCGACTTGGCGAGCAGGTCGATCAGCGTGCGGTCGACTTCCACCACTTCACCGACAAAGCCGAGATCGAGCACGCGCTCGATATTGCTGTCCGGGTCGACGACGGTCTTCCTGGCCTTTTCGGCAAACACCATATTGCCGTCCTTGCCGCAAAGGCCGATCGCCCATTCGCCGGTCTGGTTGATCAGCGCGACGATTTCCTTGTTGATCGAGCCTGCCAGCACCATCTCGACGATCTCGACGGTTTTCTGGTCGGTGACGCGCAGTCCGCCTTCGAACTTGGATTCGATGCCCATCTTGGTCAGCATGGCACCGATCTGCGGCCCGCCGCCGTGAACGACGATCGGATTGACCCCGGACTGCTTGAGGAGCGCGATATCCGCCGCAAACGCCTTGCCAAGCTCGGAATCACCCATGGCGTGACCGCCGTACTTGACGACGATGGTCTTGTTTTCGTACCGCTGCATGTAGGGCAGCGCCTGCGCCAGAAGTTTGGCCTGAAGTTCGCTATCGGAAGTCGTCATCGATTTCCCCGTGATGTGAGTGGGCGCCTTGTAGCGCATGTTTTTGACGGGGGAAATAATCCGATGGCAAGATTTGCCCGTATACCGGCAACGACGCGCCCGGGGAGACACGTGCTTGGCGACAGACATTGAAATAGCCGCCTTGATCGGCCGCGTCGCATTGCGCGACCGAGCCGGTCTGGCGGCGCTTTACGCCGCTGTATCTCCGAAACTTTTTTCCGTCTGTCTTCGTATCCTCAAGGACAGAGCCGATGCGGAAGACGCGCTGCAGGAAGTTTTCGTCAAGATATGGCAGCGGGCCGACCGGTTCGCTGCCTCCGGTGCGAGCCCGTTGGGCTGGCTTGTGGCGGTGGCACGCAACCAGGCCATTGATCTTATGCGTGCCCGCAAGCCCGTTGCCGACAGTATCGACGAAACTTGGGACATCGCGGATGCGGCGCTCGATCCCGAAACGACCACCGTCCTCAAAGGCGAGGGCAAACGCATTGACAGGTGCATGGAAGAGTTGGAATCTGAACGAGCCAGCGCGGTGCGAAGCGCATATGTGGAAGGTCTGAGCTATCAGGAGCTGGCAGACCGCCACGGCGTACCGTTGAATACGGTGCGCACCTGGCTTCGGCGCAGCCTTTTGAAATTGAGAGAGTGCCTCGACCGATGACGACGCCCGAACAGAGCGAAGGAGACCGCTCCCGCGATGAATTGCTCGCAGGCGAATATGTCCTGGGCGTACTCTCGCTTGCCGATCGCGAGCGTGTGGCCGCGCGCATAGCGCGAGACCGGGTCTTTGCGGCGATCGTCGCTCGATGGCAGGAAAATCTGGCGAGCTTCAACGACGACTACGATGAGGTTCTCCCACCCGCAGCTGTCTATTCGAAGATAGAGACCCGGCTTTTCCCGCACAAGAGCTTCGCGCAGGAGCTCGTCGCGACCGGCAAATGGTGGAACTCGCTGCTGTTG
This sequence comes from Neorhizobium sp. R1-B, assembly GCF_004368875.1. Classification (NCBI taxonomy): domain Bacteria; kingdom Pseudomonadati; phylum Pseudomonadota; class Alphaproteobacteria; order Hyphomicrobiales; family Rhizobiaceae; genus Neorhizobium; species Neorhizobium sp. R1-B. Next base: position 429,282 of record NZ_SOEM01000001.1, on the reverse strand, counting down.
TGGCGTGGCATTGCGCTTGGGTCCGTGGCTGTACTGATCGCTTACGTTTCGCTGGATACAGGCTGGATAGGCACACCGACGTCTCGTCCGCTGGTCGCCGAGCTTGCAGGGGAAGGCAATTCAATCAGCCTGGTCGCCGCCTACAACGTCGTCGACGGCCGCTTGCGGGTGACACCGGTTGCGGCCGGTGCGGCGGATCAGCATTCGCTTGAACTCTGGCTGGTACCTGGCGGTGACGATCCGGCAATCTCCCTCGGTGTACTGCCTCAGACGGGCGAAGGTTCGGTCGAAATTCCGGCTCACCTCCGTCCGAGACTTGGCGAAGGCGTGACCCTCGCCGTCAGCCTCGAGCCGTTCGGCGGCTCTCCGACCGGTAAAGCCACCGGTCCCGTGATCGCGGTTGGCCAGACGCGTCGGTCCAATTAAAATTAGCGCTTAAAAACCAAAGAGTTGAAATTTTTCTGCCGCTTTTTTCACTGTGGCTGAAACTCTTTCCCTCTCCCTTCCGTCCCTTGCTGCGTCCCGCAGACCGCGGGACGTGAACCGCCCTGGGAGGCGCATCCGTGCCGGGGCGATCAGATCCTTTAAAGGAAGAGGAAAACAGAATGTCCAACTTCGCACTCCGCACATTTGCCGTCGCAACAGCTCTCTCCGCAGCCGTGGTCGCAGCCCATGCCGCCAATCCGAAGGTCGGCGGCGCGGCCATGTTCGAAGACAAGAACATCGTCGAGAACGCGGTGAATTCCAAGGATCATACGACCCTGGTGGCAGCCGTCAAAGCGGCCGGCCTGGTCGAAACACTGCAGGGCAAGGGGCCGTTCACCGTGTTCGCGCCGACCAACGACGCGTTCGCGGAACTCCCTAAAGGCACGGTCGATACGCTTTTGAAGCCGGAAAACAAGGCGCAGCTGACCAAGGTTCTGACCTGCCACGTTGTCGCTGCGAACGCCATGTCGAGCGCTATCGAAAAGATGATCAAGGACGACAAGGGCGCCCATGACGTCAAGACCGTCGGCGGCTGCGTCCTGAAAGCCAAACAGGACATGGGCAAGATCACCTTGACCGATGAGAACGGCAATGTCGCCCAGGTTACGATCGCCGACGTGAAGCAGTCGAACGGTGTCATTCACGTAGTCGACAAGGTCGTACTGCCCAAGATGTAAGGCCGGTCGCAGGCGTTTCGCCATTACATCCGGAGCCGGTCGCTTCCTCTGAAGCGGCCGGCTTTGTACGAGAAGTTACAATGGCTGGCCGACGGTCTCCCCGATCGCCAGACGGAGTTCGTCGATGCCTTTGCCTTTCTCAGAAGATGTCGAAAGCACGAAGGGATAGGCAGCGGGCCGTTTGCGGATCTTTTCCGTCGTCTCGGCGATCAGCTTGTCAACCGCCGGCTCCTTGATCTTGTCCGTCTTGGTCAGCACGATCTGATAGGAGACCGCCGCCTTGTCGAGCAGGTCCAAAACCTCGTCGTCATTCTTCTTGAGGCCGTGGCGGCTGTCGATCAAGACATAGACACGCTTCAGCGTGGCACGACCGCGCAGGTAGTCGAAGACGAGCTTCGTCCATGCGTCGACGTGCTCCTTCGGCGCCTGCGCATAGCCGTAGCCCGGCATGTCGACCAGGGCCATGGGGGGCAGATCCAGCCCTTCACCGGAATAACCCTCCGGCACGAAATAGTTGAGCTCCTGGGTGCGGCCGGGCGTATTGGAGGTGCGTGCCAGACCCTTCTGGCCGACAAGGGCATTGATCAGCGAGGACTTGCCTACATTCGAACGTCCTGCGAAGGCCACTTCAAGCGGGCCTTCGGGCGGCAGGAATTTCATCGAAGGTACGCCACGGATGAAGATCCAGGGGCGGCCGAAGAGCGGCTTGTCGTCCATGTTCTTGTCAGCGGGCATTGGGTTATCGGTCCTGTCTCAATCGAAGCGACACGGCTTCCGGGTTTTGCCGCAGAATGTCAAGCTACGGAAGATATTTGCCTGTCGTCATAAAAGAAAACCCCGGCGGACCGGGGTTTCGGAAGCTATTTCGAGGCTGCCGGTTTTCGCCGGAAGAGGCCCTTCAGATTGTCGAAGAGCTCGATCTTGGCGCCGTGGCGCTTCATGATCATCGCCTGCTGGGTGATCGAAAGCGTGTTGTTCCAAGCCCAGTAGATGACGAGGCCAGCCGGGAAGGATGCCAGCATGAAGGTGAAGACCAGCGGCATCCAGGTAAAGATCATTGCCTGGGTCGGGTCCGGCGGCGTCGGGTTCATACGCATCTGCAGGAACATCGTGACGCCCATGACGAGCGGCCAGACGCCAATCAGCAGGAAGTGCGGCACGTCGTAGGGAAGCAGGCCGAACAGGTTGAACAGCGACGTCGGATCGGGAGCCGACAGATCCTGAATCCAGCCGAAGAAGGGCGCGTGCCGCATCTCGATCGTAACGTAGATGACCTTGTAGAGGGCGAAGAAGACCGGGATCTGCAGCACGACCGGCCAGCAACCGGCGATCGGATTGATCTTTTCCTCCTTGTAGAGCTGCATCATCGCCTGCTGCATGCCCATGCGGTCATCGCCGAACTTGGCCTTCAGCTCCTCCATCTTGGGCTGGACGCGCTTCATATTGGCCATGGAGGCGTATTGCTTGCTGGCCAGCGGGAAGAAGAGCGCCTTGACGACGACGGTCGTCAGCAGGATCGCGACGCCGAAATTGCCCACGTGACGGAAGAAGAAGTCCATCAGCTGGAACATCGGCTTGGTGATGAAGTAGAACCAGCCCCAATCGATCAGTCGGTTGAACTGCGGGATTTTGAGTTCCGTCTCATAGCGCGAGATCAGAGGCACTTCCTTGGCGCCGGCGAAGACGAGGTTCTTAAGCTCGGTAGACTGACCCGGCTGGACCGTCAGATCGTCGCCCTTGTAGTCTGCCTGGTAGCTCGCCTGTCCGCCGGTGAAATGCGAGAAACGGGTGACGTAAGGCATGGACTGGGGCGGAGCGATCGTCGCAGCCCAGTATTTGTCCGTGATGCCGAACCACCCGGTGGTTGCCTTGTCGTGGGTATATTGTTCTTCCTCGATATTGGCATAGGTGTGTTCGCTAAGCGCGCCGTCTTCACCCATTACCCCGATAAAGCCTTCGTGGATGACCCAAACCGAAGGAGTCGCAGGCTTGTTGTGACGCAGAATCCGCCCATAAGGCGTCAATGTGACGGGTGCGCCGCTGGTGTTGTCGATCTTGTCGTTGACGGTCAACATGTAATGATCATCGACGGAGATGGTGCGCGTGAAGGTGATGCCCTTCTCGTTTGTGAAGGACAGCGTCACCGGCGTCTGCTGAGTGAGTTTCTCGCCGCTTGCTACCGTCCACTGGGTTCCCGCGCCAGGAACGGTGCCGATGGATTCGTTCGGAATATAGCCGAGTTCGGTGAAATGCCCGTCCTTGGTGTCGGAGGGCGAAAAGAGCGTGATGATAGGGCTCTGGTCGTCAACGGTTTCGTGATATTCGCGAAGCTTCAGATCGTCGAAACGCGCGCCGGTGAGATTGATGGAACCGATCAGGGCAGGGGTTTCGATCTGAACACGCTGCGACCGTGCAAGCGCCTGATCGCGGGTGATGGTCGTCTGGCCGGAAGCGGCACCCGGTAGATTGCCAGTCGGTGCGCTCGAGGCGCCGGGGCTTTCCGGGGATACCGGCTGGGCCGTTTCTCCCTGGAGCGCGCGGCGAGCCTCTTCGGCACGCTGCTGCGCCTCCATCCTGGGATTCATGTAGAGGAACTGCCAGGCAATGACGATCAGCACCGAGAGCGCGATCGCGATGAAGTAGTTACGATTTTTTTCCATCATGCTTTCCTGGAACGGGTCTCCTCGGACCGCTTCGGCTTCGGCCTGTTTTCAATGCGCTCGATGAGCTGAGCCGTCATATCAGCGAAGGGAGCCGACAGCACCTCCCGACGCGCGACAATCACATAGTCGTGTCCGCTCTTCATTGCAAATCCGGCAGAGTGCCTGACGGCCTCCTTGAGGCGCCGACGCATGCGGTTGCGCTCGACTGCGTTGCCATGTTTCTTGGTGACGGTGAAGCCGACGCGCGGCGCTTCGTCCGGCGCATTGCGGTCGAGCACTTCCAGAAGAAAGGTGCGCCCCCGACGGCTTTCGCCTTGCCGAACAGCAAGAAACTGCGGCCGGCTTTTCAGCCGCCCGACAGTTTTCTTGTTCTTTTTCTCGTCTGTCATCGCCCGGTGATCTCGGGCATCCCAGCCTTAGGCCGATAGACGCTTGCGGCCACGGGCGCGGCGTGCGGAAAGAACCTTCTGACCACCCTTGGTGGCCATGCGGGCGCGAAATCCGTGGCGGCGCTTGCGAACAAGCTTGGACGGTTGGTACGTACGCTTCATTTATTTAATACCGCGGTGTGCGGCCCTTCTTGGAGTTTGCTTCCGCAAAGGAAGCAAGAGCGTTTAGAGAAACGATCTGCGCAAGCGGCTGCACGCGTGCAAGCCCGCCGGAGCTGAACGTGCGCGGCTTATAGGAGGACTCTCTCTGAAAAGTCAATCGCCGGCGAACTTTTGCGGCTCCGCCCGACCTCCAGAACATTCAATTTGATCAAATCCATTAAGGGTTGCGGAGGTTGCCTGCGCAACTGAGAATGGGTGAATGTGGCAAAACGATCCCCATTTCTGTCACTCTGTCATCTTTTCCGACAAATAATTCGGGAGAATACAGCGTTCGTTGACAAATTTTCCTCCTCGCTTCGCTGCGTTCAAAGCCCGCCTGCTCAAGGATTGTTAATGACTAGGTGCTAATTCTAGCAGTGATGTCGCGGATCTTCCGCATCAGTGTGCCGTGTCGCCAGCATCCCATGGTGTCTTGCAGGGGGAAAACTGCAGTGAGAATTAGAGCCAAGATCAACCTTCTCGTCGGGCTGATGAGCTTGTTTGCCTGTCTGATCGGCGGGCTTTCGCTTTTCGCGGTCGAGAAGTACCGGGCCCAGAGCCAGCAATACGCCGATGTGGCCGATCGCGCTCACAACGGAGAGCACCTCAACCGGTTGGTCACGGCAGTCGTCATGGATGCCCGCGGTATCTATGCCGCAAAGGATATTGCGGCGACCAAGCAGTTCGGCGAAGGGATTGTGAAATCGCTGGCTGAAATGGAGAAACTGCTTGCCGAATGGCAGCCGAAAGTGCCGGCAGAGCAGAAAGCGATCTTCGAGAAACTGATAGCCCGTTCGGCGGAATTCAAGCAGTTCCGCAGCGAAACGGTCCGCCTCGGCCAGACCGAGGGCCCTGCGGCGGCGAACGTCCAAGGCAATAACGAGGCAAACCGCGCCAACCGCAAGGCCTATCAGGCCGAGATCGATGCGGTGGTGAAGATGGACCAAGCGCAGCTCGACGAGCTTAGCGCGGGTATGGACGCCTTCGGCAATATGGTTTTCTACAGCGTGCTGATCGTCACCGTGATCGGCGTTGCCGGCGGAATGGCCTTCGGTCTGTATCTTGGCCGCAAAGAGCTGAGCCAACCTATTCTCGACCTCACCTCGTCAATGAAGACGCTGGCGGACGGAGATTACTCCGTGGACGTACCGCTTGTCGGCCGCAAGGATGAAGTCGGCGACATGGCGGCAGCCGTCGAGATCTTCAAAAAGAACGGCATCGAGGTCGCTCGCATGAACGCCTCCGAATCCACCATGCGCGGGAAGAACAACGAACTGCAGGCGCTGATGTCGGCGGTGGTCGCCGCCGCCGCCGAAGGCGACTTCACCCGCCGCATCGACAAGCAGTGGGGCGAAGAGAGCCTCGACCGCTTCGCCAGCAATGTCGACCAACTGGTCGCAAGTGTTGACGCCGGCATTTCCGAAACACGGCGGGTCGTCAGGAGCCTTGCCGAAGGTGACCTTACCGACAGCATGACCGGCAATTTCAAGGGTGCTTTTGCCGAGCTGCAGCACAACGTCAACGCCACCATGGAGACGCTGCGCGGGACGATGATCAACGTCCGCAGTGCCAGCGGCTCCATGAACGGCAGCGCTGCCGAACTCAGCAAGGCTACCAACGACCTGTCGCGGCGCACGGAACAGCAGGCTGCCGCGCTGGAGGAAACCTCCGCGGCACTGGATCAGATCACGGCTGTCGTGCGGACCTCCACCGAAAGGGCTCAAGAAGCAACCGTGATGGTGGGCGAAGCCAAGCAGAGTGCCGTGCAGTCGGGCGAAGTCGTGCGCAATGCCGTCGACGCCATGGGTCGCATCGAGCAGGCTTCCCGTGAGATTGCCCAGATTACCAACGTCATCGACGAGATCGCCTTCCAGACCAATCTTCTGGCGCTCAACGCCGGTGTCGAAGCCGCCCGTGCGGGCGAAGCCGGCAAGGGCTTTGCTGTCGTGGCACAGGAAGTTCGCGAGCTCGCCCAGCGTTCTGCAAACGCGGCAAAGGACATCAAGGCGTTGATCAGCAAGTCGGGCGACGAGGTCGCCGGCGGCGTGATGCTGGTGCAGAAGACCGGCGAGGCGCTGTCGGAGATCGAAACCCGCGTGTTGCGCATCAACGACCATATCCACTCGATCGCGGTTGCCTCGCGAGAGCAGGCAACGGGACTGGCGGAGGTCAACACCGCCGTCAACCAGATGGACCAGGTGACCCAGCAGAATGCCGCCATGGTGGAAGAGACTTCGGCTGCGACCCAGAAGCTTTCTTCCGAAGCCGACAGCCTGTTCGCCATCGTCTCGAAATTCAACATCGGTCACCAGGAGCATCACTCCGCCGAGCCTGCAAGGTCTTCGCGCCCAGCGGCGGCTGCCTCGGCTCAAGTCCAGCGCCCGCGCGTCTCGCCGGTCAAGGCGATGACGGGTGCTCTGACGCGGGCTTTCGGAGGAGGGGCTGCGGCTCGGGCTCCGGCAGCAGCGGCTGCGGACTGGGAAGAATTCTGATCCGACCGGCCCTTTCAAACGAATAGGAAAGCGGAGACGTCTCCGCTTCTCTTTTTGCACTGCCGAAAGAGGGGCTGGTAAAAAAGCGTTGAATCTCTAAAATAGTCGATCATCCGTTGGCTCTGCCAGATGTTGGGCGGAAACGGAATTCGGGAATGGAGATCCGCATGGACGGCGAGGTTCATACCTCGGGGCGCTCGGAATCCTCGCCGGATGGCGCAGGACCGGAACCCATGCCGCGTCTCTTCAGCGGCCTTTCCGGCAGACTTCTCTGGCTTACCGTCATTTTCGTCATGCTGGCGGAAATCCTGATTTTCGTTCCATCTGTCGCAGGCATGCGCATGAACTGGCTGCGCGACCGTCTGGATACGGCCGCCGCCGCGGGCATTGTCATCGACGGTCTGCAACCGTCGGAGCTTCCCCGCGCGGTGCAGGACGATACGCTTCTGGCGACGGGCACCAAGGTCATCGCGCTTAAAAAGGACGGCACTTCCCGCCTGCTGGCGGCCACCGACCTGCCGCCGCAGGTTGACCAGGTCTTCGATCTCACCGATGTGCCGATGTGGATCTCGATGCGCGACGCTCTGGATACCCTGTTCCTGGGCGGCGGCCGAGTCATGCGTGTTTTCGGGGCGATCGGCGACACCGACATGATCATCGAACTGGTGATGACCGACGACGCGCTGCGCAAGGACATGCTGAAATATTCGAAGATGATGTTTCTGCTGTCTTTGCTGATCTCGTTGATTACGGCGGTGCTCATCTTCCTGGCCATCAACCGGATGATGATCATGCCAATCCGCCGGCTGACCCACAGCATGCAGTTTTTCTCGGAACAGCCGGAGGATCCGAGCCGTGTCTTTGCGGGTGACCGGTCGCGCGGAGAGCTTGCCGTGGCCGGCCGGCATCTCGCCGCCATGCAGGTGGAATTGCAGCGCACTCTGAAGCAGCAGAAAAACCTCGCCGATCTCGGTCTGGCCGTTTCCAAGATCAATCACGACATGCGTAACATCCTGGCGTCAGCCCAATTGATGTCTGACCGGTTGACCGATGTCGACGACCCGATGGTGCGCAGTTTTGCGCCGAAGCTCTTACGCACGATCGATCGGGCCGTGGGTTATACCAGCGAAGTATTGGCTTATGGACAGGCATCCGAAGCGGCCCCGCGCCGCCGCCGTATCCGCCTGGCCGAACTCTGCCAGGACGTGCGCGACATTCTTGCCATCGATCCCGACGCCAGCATCGAATTCATCGATCAGATCCCTGCCGATGTCGAGGTGGATTGCGACAGCGAGCAGCTTTTCCGGGTCATCCACAATATCTGCCGCAATGCCTTGCAGGCGCTGACGAACTTCGATCCCGAGGACACCTCCATGGTCCGGCGCATTACCGTCGCGGCCCATCGGATCGGCAGCGTCGTCAGCATCACGGTCGACGATACCGGCCCGGGCATGCCGCGCAAGGCGCGGGAAAACCTGTTTTCGGCCTTCCGTGGCTCGGCTCGTTCGGGCGGCACGGGCCTTGGTTTGGTGATTGCCCGCGAGCTGGTTCTGGCGCATGGCGGCACGATCGCGCTGGTCGAAAAACCCGGCCCCGGAACGCAGTTCCGGATTGAGATTCCCGACCGTCCAGTTTCGCTGGAAGACTACCGGGCTCGAGCTTGACGCTAATAGATGTTGCTTCTCAACGGCTTGGGCGAGAAGTGACAGCAAAATGACGTTGCCCTCGGTAAAATCGCTTGCAATCTCTCGCGGCACCGATTAGAGGATCGCCACGCAAGCGGTGACGCACTGCTTGCCTACGCACCCGTAGCTCAGCTGGATAGAGCACCAGACTACGAATCTGGGGGTCAGGAGTTCGAATCTCTTCGGGTGCGCCATTTTCTCCTCCATCAGCAATACTCTCCCGAAGCGGTGGCAAACTGCCATTTGCTTGTTGATCCTCGTCGCAGGCCGTGCCACGTGCAAGGTTGAATGTTCTTCCGTGAGGGCGGCAATGGATCGAGATGGCGGCTTTGTGGATCTGCGGGAGCGGCCCGGGCAGGGCAGCAGGCTCGCCAATTTTCTCTCGGGCGGATTGTGGCCGGCGACGCTTTTTCTCGGTGTTTATTTTGTCGCCAGCATCGCCACGCGGCTGGCTTTGCCGCATTCGCTGACACTCGACGAGGCCGAACAGTCTCTGTTCTCGCAATATTGGCTCGCCGGTTACGGCCCGCAGCCACCCTTCTACAACTGGGTACAGAACGCTTTTGTAAGCATCATGGGAATCTCGCTGCTCGCGTTGACGCTGCCGAAGTTCGTGATGCTGCTTCTTTGCTATTTCTTCTTTGGTTTGGCGGCGCGGGAGATCGACGGCCGGGCGGGCTTCGTGGCGATGGCGATGCTGAGCCTGCTGACGCTGCCGCAGGTTTCCTACATGCCGCAGCAGGACCTCACCCACACCGTCGCGGTGCTGATGGCGACCTCGCTGTTTCTCTACGGCTTGTTCCGAACGCTCGCCCGTCCGGATTGGATGGGTTATGCGCTGCTTGGACTGGCGATCGGCATCGGCACCATATCGAAATACAATTTCGTGCTGCTTCCTGCAGCGACGGTCGTTGCCGTCTTCGCCGACAGGAAATGGCGCGCCCGCCTCTTCGACATCCGGGTCCTGCTCACGGCGGCGGTCAGCCTGGCGATCATCATGCCGCATGCGCTCTGGCTGCTCGGCAATATCGATCTGGCGACGAAGGGCACGATTAGCAAGATGGTCGAAGCGAACGCACCGCACGGGATGGCCCGCATTGCCCGCGCTCTCGGCTCGCTGGTCCTCGCCTGCATCGCTTTCGGCGCCCTGACCCTGGTTGTTTTCGCGGTGGCCTTCAAAAGCAAGTTCAGGCAGGCGATAAGAAAGACCACCCGCTGGACTCGTCTCCTGGGGATCATGATGCTGGTTTCGCTGCTTGGCGTGGTTCTGGTGATCCTTCTTGCAGGCACGACCAAAATCACCGAGCGTTGGCTCGATCCCTATCTTCTGGCGCTGCCGCTATACCTGCTTCTGAAGTTCGGAGGAGCTGGAGCGGATGTCGTCGCCAGTCTGAAGCGATTCCTCCCGGTTTTTCTGACCATCATGGCGATTACGCTGATCCCATTGGCGGCAAAGACGGTGACGGCGGGAATGACCGGCAGTTACACGAGGATCAATTATCCGTTCACGCTCGTTGCCGAGACGCTGAAAGCGGAGGGGCAGCCATCATTGATCATCGCCGGCGGCACTCACCTTGGCGGGAATATGCGGCTGCGGTTCCCCGGTACTCCCGTGGTCGACCCGGGCCGGCCGATTGCAGGTTTTCCGCCTCTGGACTCTCTAAAATCACCAATCCTGGTCATCTGGCCGATCAATGCGGACACCGTGCAGCAGCCCCCCTTTGCCCTGCCGCCGGAGGTATCGGCGCTCGGCCTTACGGCCTCTCCCGTGCAGTCCCTGTCGTTTCCGCATGAATATGGCGACGGCAGAACCGGATTGAAGCTCGGCTATCTCTGGCTTCGTTGAAGACCGTAGGTAACCTGATATATCTCTCGCCGAAGTCGCGGTGCGACGAAAAAATCTCAAGGAGATCCCGGATGGCTGAAACGGAAAAAGTGGCGCTGATCACCGGCGGCGGACGCGGCATGGGCGAGGCGATCGCGCGCGAGCTTCATGCCGAGGGATACAAGCTGGCGCTGATGTCGCCGTCCGAAAGCTGTGAAAAGCTGGCGGGCGAATTGGGCGGCGTAGCCTCCCGAGGCGTTGCCGAGAAGGCCGAAGACATCCATGCGATTTTCGATTTGACCATGAAAACCTACGGCCGCATCGACGCGGTCGTAATTCTTACCGGCCACCCTCCAAAGGGAGACTTGCTGGATATTGCCGACGAGGCCTGGACGCTGGGATCCGACATGATGATCCTTTCGCTGGTACGCATGGCCCGCCTCGTCACGCCAGTGATGCAGAGACAGGGCAAGGGCGCCTTCGTCAACATCACCACGTTTGCGGCCTATGAGCCGTCGTTGGTCTTCCCCGTTTCCTGCACCTACCGTGCGGCGGCAGGCGCTTTCACAAAGCTTTATTCCGATCGTTATGCGGCCGACAATATCCGCATGAACTGCATTCTGCCCGGATATATCGACAGCCTCGACCACAAGCCGGAAACGGCTGACAAGGTGCCGATGAAGAGAATCGGTCATGTGGAAGAGATCGCCAAGACCGCAGCTTTCCTGCTGTCCGATGGTGCTGGCTACATTACCGGTCAGAATATCCGCGTCGATGGCGGCGTCACCCGTCACGTTTGATCAGAGGTAATGAGATGAGGTGGAAGCGCACCATTCAGCTGCTGGACGTCCATTGCGAAGGCGAGATCGGCAAGGTCGCGATCGGGGGAGTTCCGAAAATCCCGGGCGAAACGCTCGCCGCACAGCTTCACTGGCTGAACACCGATCCGAAGGGCAGCGAGCTTCGCCGCTTTCTCTGCCTCGAGCCGCGCGGTGCGCCGATCGGTTCCGTCAATCTGCTTTTGCCGGCGAAACATCCGGATGCGGATGCGGCCTTCATTATCCTGCAGCCGGACCAGGCGCATGCAAGTTCCGGCTCCAATTCGATCTGCGTCACGACAGCACTGCTGGAATCCGGTATCGTCGAGATGAGAGAGCCGGAAACGGTCGTGACCCTGGAAACTGCGGCCGGCCTGGTGAAGGCGACGGCCACTTGCCGCGATGGGCGCTGCGAAAAGGTGAAGCTCACCATGGTGCCATCCTTCGTGCATGACCTCGATGTCGCGCTGGAGACGCCGCACTGGGGCCGGATCACACTCGATCTTTGTTATGGAGGCATCTTCTACGCGCTTGTGGACGTCAGCCAGATCGGCTTGACGATCGACAAGGGCAATGCCGCGGCGCTGGTTCAGGCAGGAATGGTGCTGAAGGACTTGATCAACCGGGAGATACCGGTGGTGCATCCGGAAATCCCCGCGATCTCGGGCGTCGCTTATGTCATGTTCCGGGATACGGAATTGGACGGCACGGTTCGTACCTGCACGACCATGTGGCCGGGCCGGGCCGATCGTTCTCCTTGCGGGACCGGGAATTCCGCCAATCTTGCGGCGCTTCATGCGCGTGGCCGCGTGAAGGTGGGCGATACGTTCAGGTCGCGCTCGATCATCGGTTCTCAGTTCGAAGTAGGCCTTGCAGCAGAAACGACAGTCGCGGGAAAGCCGGCGATCGTTCCCACGATCGCCGGCCGCGGCTTTACGTTCGGGCTTCACCAGATTGCGCTCGATCCCTTTGACCCACTGGCAGAAGGTTTCGCCATGACCGATGTCTGGGGCCCTTCCGCAGGAGAGATCTAGATCTCCTTGCCGACGGTCCTAGGCGTCTCCATGTCGCCTGGTTTCAGTACGAGCGAGTTGACGCTTTCCGATTCGGAAGGGTCGTTTGGCGCCGGAACGACGCCGAGTTCCTGCATCTGCAGGAATTTATAGGCACCGAAAACGTCGCCATGTTCGCCGGCTTCGCGGTACATCTCCGCAGCCTTGACGGCGTTGGCTTCGATGCCTTCGCCGGCTTCGTACATCAGGCCCAGATTGATCATGGCGTCCGTATTGCCGCGTTGCGCAGCCAGATCATACCAGGCTATAGCCGTCTGATCGTCCTCCGGAACGAGATGGCCTTCGTCATAAATGGTGCCGATATTGAAGGCAGCGGTGTCGTCGCCCTCGGCCGCGGCCTTGTCGAACCACTGCAGGGCACTGTGAATGTCCGGCTTCGTGCCGAGTCCGTCGCGGTAGGCGACGCCGAGGTTATAGGCGGCAAGCACGTTACCGCTGTGCGCGGCTTCTTTGTAGAACTGAAATTCAGCCTGTTCATCACCCAATCGGCCCATCAACATTCCGAAATTCACCTTGGCCGCCGGGTATCCGGCCTGGACGGCTACATTGTAGGCGCTCATCGCCTGGTCTGCCTGTTGAGCCTTGTTGAGAGCTCGGCCGAGCTGATAGGCGAAACGCGGATTGCCGGTGCTTTCGAAAGCCACACGACAGGCATCGACCGCAGTTCCATCGATCTCGCCGATATCAACCGGTGCGAATTCATTGTTGCGCTGCTGATCATAGGGACTTCCAGCCAGCCGGTCGCATTCGCCTTGCATCATGGAGACAAGCTTCAGATTCGCCTGCTCTTCGGCGCCTGGTGAAACCGTCAGTGCGCAAAGCGCAACGGCAGTGCCTGCGGCAATTGCCAATCCCTTATTGACTTTAAAGGCGCGGGATTTCATTGTGTGCTCCGCTTCACAGATCCTTCAGATTGATTAACGAACGCCGAAAGCGGACGTGGGTTCCTTATGTCCTGGCTTTCGATTGCTGTTCTCGGCCTCCTATTCTGCACATTTGCGTGAAACTCGATATTTGGCAGATGAGATGCCTGGAGCGGTGTCAATCATCACATGTGATTGTTTTGGATGAGTCGTTGGTGGTATGCGGGTGGGATCGAACACATTCGGAAATTCACCATGAAGACACTCACTCTCCGCCGCCCCGATGATTGGCACCTGCATCTGCGCGATGGCGCAGTCCTGCAAGGAGTGATCGGCGATACGAGCCGCCATTTCGCTCGCGCCATCATCATGCCGAACCTCGTGCCGCCGGTGGTGACGACGGCCGATGCGCGGGCCTATCGGGGTCGCATCCTCCAAGCCCTTCCCGAGGGCGACCGGTTCGAGCCGCTGATGACCCTCTATCTCACGGAACACACGGATCCGAACGATGTCGAAGAGGGCCGGAAAAGCGGCCTCATCACCGCCGTAAAACTTTATCCCGCTGGTGCCACGACGAATTCCCATGGCGGTGTCCGGGACATCGACAAAGCCATGCCGGTGCTGGAGCGCATGGCGAAGATCGGACTGCCGCTCTGCGTCCATGGGGAAGTGACGACGCCGGAGGTGGATATCTTCGACCGTGAAGCGGTGTTCATCGAAACGGTTCTCGACCCGCTGCGCCGGCGCCTGCCCGAGCTCAAGATCACCATGGAGCACGTGACGACCGCAGACGGGATCGATTACATCAGGTCGTCCGGAAGCAATCTTGCCGGATCGATCACGACCCATCATTTGATCATCAATCGCAATGCCATCCTGGTCGGCGGCATTCGCCCCCATTATTATTGCCTGCCGGTCGCCAAGCGCGAGAACCATCGTTTGGCGCTCCGCTCCGCCGCGACGTCTGGCGACCCGCGTTTTTTCCTCGGTACCGATTCCGCTCCGCATGTCGACCCGCTGAAGGAGTGCGCCTGCGGTTGCGCCGGCATATACACCTCCGTAAATACCATGAGCTGCCTGGCCCACGTATTCGAGCAGGAAAATGCCCTGGACAAGCTTGAGGCATTCACTTCGCTCAACGGTCCGGCATGGTATGGGCTGAAGCCAAATGAGGAAGTGATCACTCTTGAAAAGCGGGACCAGCCGGTGAACTTTCCAACCAAACGCGACACAGAGGCTGGGCCGATTACAGTCTTCGATCCGATGTTTCCGTTGCATTGGGAAGTTCTCTAGAAAGACGCTTCCAATCAGCCCGGCGGCGTGACCGCATTCCTGACGGGTGGTTTCTGCACCTCCTATGCGGCATTCGTTCCCGCCGTTATTTACTGCATCGTCTGGCGCGCCGGCCCGCTTGCTGCTATTGCGGCCCGTGGTTGTCAAACAGGAGCGGGCGCATGATTCAGACCACATTTCCGGAACGCGGCGTAATGGCCGAACTGATGGCGAAGATGCTCTGGGAAATCGGAGCGGTGCATTTCAGCGCCGACAAGCCCTACAAGCTTTCCTCCGGCATGATGAGCCCGGTCTATATCGACTGCCGCAAGCTGATCTCTTATCCGCGCATCCGTTCGGCGATCATGGATTTTGCCGCCGCGACGGTGATGCGCGATGCCGGCTTCGAGAGGTTCGATTGCGTGGCAGGTGGCGAGACTGCCGGCATTCCCTTCGCAGCCTTTCTCGCTGAACGGCTCGGTTTGCCGATGATCTACGTCCGCAAGGCGCCAAAAGGTCATGGCCGCAATGCCCAGATCGAAGGTCATATGCCAGATGGAGCCCGCGTTCTGGTCATCGAAGATCTGACGACCGCCGGCGGCAGCATGTTCAAGTTCATCGACGCGATCCGCGCTGCCGGCGGTGTGGTCGATCATGGTATCGCGCTCTTTTTCTACAGCATCTTCCCGGAAGCCGAACAGCGGTTCTCGAACGGCAAGGTCCAGCTTCACCATATCGCGACGTGGCGCAACGTGCTGGCTTTCGCCCGGGAAGCCAAGCTGTTCGATCACAAAACGCTCTCCGAAGTCGAAGCGTTTCTCGATGCGCCGCTGGCCTGGTCCGGGCGCAACGGTGGCGTCAGCGAACTTGCTCTCTGAATTTTTGCTCTGGCAATTTTACAAAAGCTCGCTTAATCGATTGAAATACAGCTTGGACTGGCGCGGGAGGACCCCATGATTTTGTGCTGCGGCGAAGCCCTGATCGACATGCTCCCGCGTGAGACCACGCGCGGGGAAAACGGCTTTGCGCCTTACGCGGGCGGAGCGGTCTTCAACACCGCCATTGCGCTTGGCCGGTTGGGACAGCCCGCGGCCTTCTTCACCGGTCTCTCGGACGACATGATGGGCGATATTTTGCGCGATACCTTGCGCAAGAGCCAAGTGGATTTTAGCTACTGCGCGACGCTTTCCAGACCGACCACCATCGCCTTCGTGAAGCTGGTCGACGGCCATGCCTCCTATGCCTTCTATGACGAGAACACCGCTGGTCGGATGATCACCGAGGCGGACCTGCCCGCTCTCGGGGAGGACTGTGAAGCGTTGCATTTCGGTGCAATCAGCCTCATTCCCGAACCCTGTGGCTCGACCTATGAAGCCCTGATGGTGCGGGAGCATGCAAAGCGGGTCATATCGCTGGATCCGAACATCCGTCCCGGCTTCATCAAAGACAAGGCATCCCACATGGCGCGTATCCGCCGTATGGCGGCGATGTCCGATATCGTCAAGTTTTCGGACGAAGATCTGGTCTGGTTCGGCCTTGAGGGCGACGAGGAGACGCTAGCCCGCCACTGGCTGCATCACGGCGCGAAGCTGGTGGTCGTCACGCGGGGCGCACAAGGTGCTGCCGGCTACACGGCCAATCATAAGGTGACGGTGCCCAGCGAGAAGGTAACGGTCGTGGATACTGTCGGCGCGGGAGACACGTTCGATGCCGGTATCCTGGCATCACTCAAAATGCAGAACCTCCTGACCAAGGAACAGGTCGCCAATCTCTCGCAAGACCAGATTGCCAAGGCTCTGGCACTCGGGGCAAAGGCCGCGGCGATTACTGTTTCGCGTGCCGGCGCCAACCCGCCTTTCGCCCACGAGATGGGTCTGTAAGACAACCATATGCCGTTGGGATAGAATAGGGCGTGTGAACCCGTCCCTCTGCCGGCAGTGCAGAGGGACTTGAGTGGCACAGCGGCACAGCTCGTATCTGACCATTCCGGCGGAAGGCGGACAAGCCGCCCTGCGGTTGGCTATTTCTTCAATTCCGCCAACGCCTGCACCAGCCCCTGCGTTGAGCTGTCATGTCTTGCGGCGCTTTCCTTGCCTTCGATGACCGGCAGCAGGCCCGTTGCAAGCTCCTTGCCGAGCTCCACGCCCCATTGGTCGAAAGAGTTGATGCGGAACAACACGCCTTCCACGAAGACGCGGTGTTCATAAAGTGCGATCAGCCGGCCGAGCGCGAACGGCGTCAGCTTGTCATATACGAAGGTGATCGAGGGCCGGTTGCCGTTAAAGACGCGGTGTGGGGCGATAAAATCGGCCTTCTTCTCGTCCATGCCCTTGGAGGTCAGCTGTTCCTTGGCTTCGTCGAATGTCCGGCCCTTCATCAGCGCTTCGGATTGCGCTAGGCAGTTGGCGATCAGCAGTTCGTGCTGATGGCGCAGATGCGGTTCGAATCCGTTGGCGGCGATCATGAATTCGGCGGGGATGATGCTCGTGCCCTGATGGATCAGCTGATAGAAAGCGTGCTGGCCGTTGGTGCCGGGCTCGCCCCAGACAACCGGGCCGGAATTGCCTTCGACCGGTTTGCCGTCGATGGTCACGCCCTTGCCGTTCGATTCCATGTCGAGCTGCTGCAGATAGGCGGGGAAACGGAGGAGCCGCTGGTCGTAGGGCAGGATGGCGCGGGTAGGGTAGCCTAGGACGTTTCGGTGGTAGAAGCCAAGCAGGCCGAGGAGCATCGGCAGGTTCTGGCGGGTCGGCGCGGTGCGGAAATGGGTGTCCATCGCATGGGCGCCATCCAGGAATTTGCCGAAATTTTCGGCCCCGATCGCAATCATCAGCGGCAGGCCGATCGCAGACCAGATCGAGTAGCGGCCGCCGACCCAATCCCAGAAGCCGAACACGCGATCGCTTTCGATGCCGAAAGCCGCAACCTTGTCGAGCGCGGTGGAGACGGCCGCAAAATGATGCTTCACCGCCGCCTCTCCGAGTTTTTCGGCGATAAAGGCACGGGCAGAAGCCGCATTGGTCATGGTCTCGATCGTCGTGAAGGTCTTCGAGGCAATGATGAACAGGGTCGTTTCGGCATCGAGCAGCTTCAGCGTGTCGGCGATATGCGCGCCGTCGACATTCGAGACGAAATGCGCGCGGGGGCCATCATGGAAAGGAGCAAGCGCAAGCGTCGCCATGACAGGGCCGAGATCGGAGCCGCCAATGCCAATATTGACGACGTCGGTGATTTTTTTGCCCGTAGCGCCTTTCAGCACGCCCGCGCGGACGCCGTCGGCAAACGCGCCCATGGCGGCGAGGACGGCGTTGACGTCCGGCATGACATCCTTGCCGTCAACCAGAACCGGCCTGTTTGACCGGTTGCGGAGTGCGGTATGCAATACGGCACGCCCTTCGGTAAAGTTGATCGGAACGCCCGAAAACATTTCTTCGCGTTTTTTGGCGACGCCTCCGACTTCGGCAAGCCTTTCGAGGAGCAACAGGATCTCGCTGTTCACCGCCGTTTTGGAATAGTCCATCAGCAGGTCATCGAAGGTCGCGCTGAACCTCTCAAAGCGACTGGAATCGGCAGCGAACGCAGCGCGAATATTGGTGGCATTGGTTTTAGCCACAGCGGATTTCAGGTCTTGGATGATGGCCTGCATGGAAGTTCCTCGCGGTCGGGGAAATGATGAACGGGAACCTATTCGCTTTCCCGGTCAAATCAACCCATTTGGAGCCGTTGCCCGGCAGCTTCTACTGGCCGACGGCCGTCGTCACTGTGTTGCCGGCTGCCGTTCCAAGGCGAAGGATCTGTTCGTCGTAGGACCGGCGCGTCGCGGGATCGAAGACCGCGATCGGGGTGCTGACCGCGACGCTCGCCGCGCCTCCGACCGTTTGCGCAGCACCGAGCGCCACAGCGCCAAGGCGGTCACCGAGCCCAACATCCGAGTCCGTAACCGCCTGGCCGGCGATCAGCCGGTTGCCGATCAGCTGCACCACTTCCGGACTTTCGGCGAATTTCCCGTGATTGAGGCGATCGCCACCCTTCAGAGCCGTAAGGTCGAGGACAACGATGCCGGCTTTCTCGAATTCCGTGCGGTAAGGCTCAACGGTCGGATCGACCTGTCCCAGGCGGTCGATATTACCGGAGATCCGCCGGGACAGACTGAGCGCCCGGTCGTCGCGGGAAACGAAAAGCGTGAAATGCGGGCGCTTTTGACCGAGTTCGGCAAGCTGCTGGCCGAAGACGTCGACGTCGAGATCGGGAGAAGCCAGAATGACGTTCTGGATCTTCGGGGCGACGTGTCCGTCGCGGATTGCCATCTGCCGTAGCGCCTCGACCGTCAGCCAGGAGCCCATCGAATGCGCCATGATGGTGACCTCACCGACGCTCGGCTCCTTGGCCAGGCGATGCAGCATCTCTTCGAGCGCATCGCGCGAATAGTTCGTGCTTTCCTTGTCGTAGTTATAGGCAAAGATGCTGCCGCGTGAGGGCCAGGTGAACAGCACCGGCGCCACATCCGCCTTGGAATCGTGGACGATCTGAGCGAACCGGTAGACCGCGTCCTCGTAGCGGTTGTTGAACCCGTGCACGAAGACCATCACCCGGCGGCTTTTCGGCAGGTGTTGCCTCAGCCAGCCCTGAGCACCGGTCCGGTCGAGCGGCGTTACCGATACTGTCGCAAATTCCTTGGCGGGATTGGCGGGCAGTTTGGCAGGCCATTGAACCTGGCCGACCTTGCGGGCGCTGTCGGAAGGAATGGAGACAGAGATTTCCGTGACCTGAGGCTCCTTGCCGCGTTCCCCGGAAAACAGCACTCCCGGTGTATCGGTTGGTCGCCGGGTCGTGGCCACGAGGACATCGACCTTGATGGCGCCATCGGCCCGAACCGCAGTCGGGATCAACACGCCCTCAGGTCGTCCAGCACAGCTCGACAAGACAGCCAGTGTCGCGACGACGGCAATCAGACGAAGCGGATAAACGGCGCGGCTACCCAAGTGAACTCCAACTTATTCTTTGTCCACCCCCACGACAAGCGCTAGCCAAGGGCTACGCCGGCGTCCATAGCCAGGGCTTCGATTCAGGCCGTCGGGGCGTACCTTGGTGTCGATCTGTCGCCGCAATGCAACGGCGGTCAGCCGCGCAGCTCGCGCCGCAGGATCTTCCCAACATTCGATTTGGGCAGTTCGTTGCGGAATTCGATAAAGCGCGGCCGCTTGTAATTCGTCAGGTTTTCGATGCAATGGGCCTTGATCTGCGCTTCCGTCAGGTTCGGGTCCTTTTTGACCACGAAGAGTTTGACCGCCTCGCCGGAATGTTCGTCCGGTATTCCGATCGCAGCGCATTCGAGTACGCCAGGATGTTTGGCAACGACCTCTTCAACCTCGTTCGGATAGACATTGAAGCCCGACACCAGGATCATGTCCTTCTTGCGGTCAACGATCTTCGTATAACCCTGGCGGTCCATGTAGCCCATGTCGCCGGTCCGGAAGAAGCCGTCCGCAGTCATGACTTTGGCGGTTTCATCCGGACGGTTCCAGTATCCGGCCATGACCTGAGGCCCCCGGATGCAGATTTCACCGACGCCGCCAAGTTCGACTTCCGCACCGTCGTCATCGCGGATCGAGATTTCCGTCGACGATATCGGCAGCCCGATCATGCCGCTGAATTCGGTTGCGTCGAGCCGGTTTGCGGTGGCGACCGGAGAGGTCTCCGACAGGCCATAACCTTCGGTGATCTGGCAGCCGGTCATCTTCAGCCAGCGCTCGGCGACCGGGCGCTGCACCGACATGCCGCCGCCAAAGACGAGCAGCAGCGACGAGAAGTCGAGTTTCTGGAAATCCGGGTTGTTCATCAGCGCATTGAACAGCGTGTTGAGTCCGGGAAAGATGTGGATCTTGTACTTCTGAAGTTCCTTGACGAAGGCCGGGATATCGCGCGGATTGGCAATCAGGATGTTGTGGCTGCCGGTTGCGACGCCCATCAGCGAATTCACGGTCAATGCGAAGATATGGTAGAGAGGCAGGGCGCAGAGGAACTGGAGCTGATCCGGCCGCGGCTTCGTCAGGAACGCCGTCTCGAGCCAGGTCGCCATCTGCTCCTTGTTGGCGAGCAGGTTGGAATGGGTGAGGATTGCTCCCTTGGAGATACCTGTCGTGCCGCCGGTATATTGCAGGAAAGCGATGTCGCGGCCATGCACCTCGACCGGGTTCACGGTCAGCCGCGCGCCCTCGGCACGCACCTGCTTGAAGCTCTTGGACGAGGCAAGCGACCATTCCGGCACAAGCTTCTTTATCTTGCGCACGACCACATTGACGATATGTCCCTTGAGGCCCAGCATGTCGCCCATGGTTGCAACAACCACATGCTTCACTTCGGTGTTCGGCAAGGCCTGCTGCACGGTATGGGCGAAATTCTCCAGGACGAAGATTGCCTTGGCGCCGGCATCCTTCAACTGATGCTCCAGCTCCCGCGGCGTATAGAGGGGGTTGACGTTGACGACGACCAGGCCAATGCGGAGGATACCGTAGACGATCACCGGGTTCTGGAGGATGTTCGGCAGCATCACCGCGACGCGGTCGCCCTTAACCAGCCCCTGCGCCTGCAGCCAAGCCGCGATCTTGCGGCTTTCCGCTTCAAGCTGCCGGAAGGTGAGGGTCTTTCCCATGCTCGAAAATGCTGGCCGGTCCGCAAAGCGCGAGCAGCTGTCTTCGAAAAGCTCACCTAGCGAGCGATGGGTCAGAGGTGGAATTTCCTCCGGTACCGTCGGGGGATAGGAGGCCAGCCAGATCTTGTCGGGATTGGCGTCGGTGCGTGCAGTGACTTCGCTCATGTGAAACCTCCTCCATCATTCTTCTTGTTGTTCCGCGCTTTCCCTACGCGTGCGGCAAAGTCCTCCACCCTGCCGCGAGAAACAGATTATGCCATGGTCCTACAACGTAAAGCCATAGTGGTCATTTTTAACAGCTATCTAACCTTAACGTAAACGTCAATGCATCTGCCAACCTGGCCGCGCACGTTTGCGGGCCGGCCAGGAACATATGGGATGGCGGAGCGTTTCCACTCAAGTGATACGAGGAAACCAAGGAGGTGCGTTATGCTGCATCATGAACCCCGGGCCGGCCAGGATCCCTACGTCAAGGATACGCCGTCGCTGATTGCCAGCGACAAGGTGGAAGGGACCCGCGTCTATGGCGCAGACGGCAAGCACATCGGCTCGATCGAGCGCGTGCTGCTCGAAAAACGCGGCGGCCGGGTAGCCTATGCAGTCCTGAGCTTCGGCGGCTTCCTGGGGATTGGTGACGATTATTACCCGCTGCCCTGGGAAAAGCTGCGTTACGACGAAGAACTCGACGGCTACCGCATCGATCTGACCAAGGACCAGATCACGGGCGCGCCGCGCTATCGCGATCTGGACGATGATACCTGGTACAATGACAAGGGCCGGACGATCTACGACTATTACGGCGTGCCGCCCTATTGGATGTAAATCGGTCGTGAGAAGCTTCAGGAGGCTCCGCCATTCGCGGGGCCTCTTTTCATTTGTTTAAAACTATTCTGGCACGCTGCCGTCCGCCCCGATGGAAAACGGGGCGAGAGGACGGCAAATGGGCATGATGGCGGACAAGGCGGGCGGCGTCCGGGATCTGGAACGGGAGGACCTGCCGTCGGTTGCTCAACTGTTTCAGAAGACCTTCCGCGACTCTGAGCCCTTGCGGCCGTCGATGATCCAGTATTTCCGCGATATCTATTTCGATCATCCCTGGTATGACGACGACATCCGCTCGAAGGTTTTCGTCAGCGCCGCGGGCGAGGTCGAGGGATTCATAGGCGTTTTTCCATCGCGGCTGGAGTTCAACGGCAGATCGCTGCGGGCCGCGTTCGCTGGTTCGATGATGGTCGACCGGCCGGAACAGAACCCGCTGGCAGGTGCGCGCCTTCTGCGTTCGTTCCTGGCGGGTCCGCAGGACATATCGCTTACCGAAACCGCCAATGCGCTTGCCCTTGGCATGTGGCAGAAGCTCGCTCTGCCGCTCGATATCGCCTACAGCCTCAACTGGCTGCGCGTCCTGCGCCCTGCATCGGCTGCCGTCCAGGTTGCCGAACGTGCCGTTAAAGCTGCGCGCTTCCTGCGACCAGTCGGTGCATTGGCCGATGGATTGGTCGAGAAGATGGGCGTATCGCCGTTTCGTGCACCTAATGTCCACGGTGCAGGCCGGGCAAACTTCTGGGATGCGCCTCGCGAGGAGTTCATCGAGGCGGTTCTGAAACTTGCCGATACTTTCCCGCTGAAGCCTCAGTGGGACCGGCCGACGCTCGAATGGTTCATGGACCAGGCGGAACAGAAACGGCAATACGGAAAGCCGGTCTGGCGTATCGCGGAATCCCGCAGCGGCCAACTCGTTGGCTGTTATGTCTATTATGGCCGCCCGGGCGGGATCGCCTGGCTTCTGCAGGCGCTCTGCTCGCCGGCGGTTGCGGGCGATCTGGTGGAGGATCTTTTCGCTCACGCTGATGCCAGTGGTTGCGCCGCGATCCGTGGTGCCGGTCATCCCTGGCTGACGCCCGAGCTCATCAGCCGCAAGACGATATTTTACGGTCGCGCCTTCTTTGTCGCTCACGCCAAAGACAAGTCGCTATTGGAGCCGGTCAAAACGGGGCAAGGCCTGATCAGCGGTCTTGCCGGCGAAAACTGGACGCGCCTGATCGGCGACGACTTCGACTAAGGCGAGAGGAAAAAATGCGAGCGTTTTTCGGCGCTCGCACTTGCCCAAGCAAATAAGTCCGCCGGTTTACCCGAGCATGGTCAATGGCTGGGCGTGCAGGTACTCCGCGACCTTGCGCTTCGAGGCAATATTCCGCCAGACGGCATCCACCTGATCCGGCGTCAGCCCGGCGGCCTCGCCGACGGCTTCAGGGGCAATGCTGTTGTCGAGACCGTAGAGGCAAAGGTCCATCCGGTCGTAGGGCAGCGAGAAGTAATATTCGTCCTGACCCTGGGGCAGCGACCATGTATCGGTCGTAGGCGGGCGGCGGCGGATCTCGGCGGGCACACCGAGGGCCTCGGCAAGCTGGTAGACCTGGCTCTTGTAGAGATGCGCGATTGGCTTGAAGTCAGCCGCGCCATCGCCGTTCTTCACGAAAAATCCCTGGTCGTATTCCAACCGGTTCGGGGTGCCGGCCACCGCGGAGTTCAGGCGGTCGGCATGATAATATTCGATCTGCTTGCGTGTCCGCTGTTTCATGTTGGCGGCGGCGATCATGCCGAGATAGACGTCCAGCGGCATGCGATGGCGGCTCTGCTCGCCGGCAGGATTGGCGACCACCAGCCAGGAAATATTGTATCCGCGACCGGTCAACGCATCTTCTAGGACCACCTTGCAGCCCCAGCCCTCGCCGAATTCCGGCACGACCTGGCGGATGAAACCGTCGCGGCGGGTATAGCAACCTGCTGCCGCAAGGGCGGGGCCGATGTCCTCAAGGACCGTTTCGACGCCCACGGCATCGGCGAGCGCCCTGCCAAGGCGAAGGCTCTCGGGGTCGCTGTCATGTTCGGGCATGAAGATGCCGGTCACTTTTGCCGGCCCGAGCGCGCGGGCGCAAAGTGCCGCCGTGACGCTGGAATCGATACCGCCGGAAAGTCCGAGCACGGCGCCGCGTTTCCGGAGGTCCTTCGTCACCGTCTCGCGTATCCAATTTGAGATGCGCTCGATCTCCGCCTCCGCATCGAGCTTCAGCGTGTCTGGAGAGAACTTTCCCGTCTTCTCGGCAATTTTCATGGCTCGCATCATGCGACATTCCCCTGCGTCGGTTCGTTGTTGCTGTTGTTGGCGTTCAGCCTGATTTTTCCGGTGGTCGTTCTCGGCAAGGCGTCGCGGAACTCGACGCTTTTGGGCACCATGTAGTCTTCGAGCCGGCCTGCACAGTGCCGTATGATGTCGCGCTCGGTAAGGATCGCGCCTTGGCGGAGCACGACATAGGCGCGGATGACCTCGCCGAAGACCGGGTCCGGCACTCCGCCGACTGCGGCCTCGGCGATCTCGGCGATCTCGTAGAGCGCCCGCTCGACTTCCTGTGGGCTGACCTTTTCGCCGCGGGTCTTGATGATGTCGTCGCGCCGGCTGACGAAGTAGAGAAATCCGTCCTCATCGGCGCGGAACAGATCGCCAGTATAAAGACGCCGGCCGGTCGGGAGCGGCACGAGTTTTTCCAGTGTCGTCGGGGCGTCGCGCCAATAGCCAAGCATGACATGAGGCCCCTCGACGACCAATTCGCCGATCGTGCCCGGTGATGCCGGGTTTCCGTCTTCATCGACCACATAGGCCCGGGTACCGGGGATGGCTTTCCCCGCGGACAGGGGGCGGTGAGTGGCTTCTGCCGGCGGGAGATAGGTGGCGCGCATGCATTCCGTCTGCCCATACATCAGGAAGAGCTGAGTCTCCGGAAATAGATGCCGTAGCCGTTCGGTGAAGGCGGGCGGCATGGCGGCCGCCGCGCTCGTCATGTAGCGTAGGTGCGGCAGGGAGCCCGGCTCGAGATCCTTCATGCCGACGACGAGCGCGGCCATGGGTGGAACGAGAGGAAACCCGGTCACCTTTTCCTGCGCCAGCCGCTCCAGGATCTTGCGAGGGAAGGCGAAGCTCTTTTCCAGGATCAGCGTGCCGCCGACCATGATCATGGTGACGACCTGCGTGATGCCGTAACCAAAGGAAAGCGGCAGAACGTTCAGGACAATATCCTCGGCGGTATTGCCGAGATAGCTGACGATCGATTGGCAGGCCGCATTCACATTGGCATGGGACAGCATCACGCCCTTCGGCTTTCCCGTGGAGCCGGAAGTATGGATCAGCAGCGCGAGGCTGTCGCTGTCTTCGAGTATCTCGATTGGCGCGCTCGGGACACCATCGACGGCGTCTTCGAAACGCAGGGTCGGGCCGCTCTCTTCACGCACCTCGCCCTGGGCCACGAAGACGGCCGGACGAATTTTTGTCGCGGCAACCGCCGTTTCGACCGTCGGCTGCAGCCGGGCCTGGGTAATGACGGCGGACGCTTCGGTACTGTCGAGGATGGCAGCCAGCTTGTCCGCTTTGATGGAAGGATAGAGTGGGCAGGGGACGGCGCCCGTCTTCCAGGCGCCGAAGAAACCCAAAACAGCCTCCGGGCCATTGTCAAGGAGCATCAGGACGCGATCCCCGGGCTGCACTCCGTTGCGGCCGAGGCTTTCTGCCAGGCGATCCGAACGGGCATCGAGTTCCCCATAGGTGAGGCGGGTGTCGCCTGCCACAAGCGCCGTCTTGCCGGCAAAGCGCCGGGCACTGTCGCGAAGCCTCGCCTCAAGCCGCATCACTGGTCGCCTTTTCGGTCAGTCAGGCAGCGACAGGAAGCTTGTTTGCGAGGTATCTTGTCATGTTGTCGACGCTGTCGAGATTTTCCGGGATGATTTCCTCGTCAGCCACCGTGATGCCATAGGTGCTTTCGAGAAAGGCAATCAGCTCGAGAACCCCTGTGGAGTCGATCACGCCGGTATCGAGCAGAGACTGGCTGTTGGAAATATCGGCATCGGCGCGAAAGAGGAAGTTCTCGGCAATAAACTCGCGCACGGTACCTGTGAAACGTTCAGTCATCGAACAGCCCCTTCAAAAAGCCACACCATGCCCCTTCGAGCCGCCGGGACCGAAGACACATTGGTTTTACTGCGGCTATCCTTTGCCGATAGTCCTGAATCTTTCGCTAAAGCATCCGTGTTGTTTTGAACTGTTCCCGATTTTGCATCCAAAAGCGACGTTCTGCGTTGTGTCAGACTTCAAATAAGGAGACCGGTAATGGCAAAACGGGAACTGATCGATACGGGCACGGACAAGCGCTATGTCCGACGTGATGACAACGGCCGCTTCAAGGAATCCGACGACGTCGGGCGCTCGCTGGCTCAAGATGTGCGCAAAACCGCCAGGACGAAGGCAAAGGCGGGCGAGGGCGATAGAGGCGATCGCCCGCGCTGACAGTGCCCGGTGAAGATCGCGACCTTCAATGTGAACGGCGTCAACGGTCGCCTTGACATTCTTCTCGACTGGCTTGAGGAGGCGCGGCCGGATGTCGTCTGCCTGCAGGAACTGAAGGCTCCACAACAGAAGTTTCCAATTTCAGCCATCGAGAAGGCCGGTTACGGCGCCATCTGGCATGGTCAGAAGAGCTGGAACGGCGTCGCCATTCTCGCTCACGACACCGATCCGATAGAGACGCGGCGCGGCCTTCCCGACAATATGGACGATGAGCACAGCCGCTATATCGAAGCGGCTGTCGGGGGCGTGTTGATTGCATGCCTTTATGCGCCGAACGGCAATCCGGCGCCCGGACTTAAATTCGACTACAAGCTCGCCTGGTATCAGCGCTTCCTGATCCATGCCCGAGCTCTGCTGGATACAGGCGCTCCCGTTGTTCTCGCGGGTGACTACAACATCATTCCGACCGACCTTGACGTCTATGCGCCAGAACGATGGCGCGACGACGCGTTGTTTCGTCAGGAGGTGCGGGATGTTTTTACCGAGCTTCTAGATCAGGGTTGGACGGACGGGCTTCGCAGTCTCCATCCGGATGAGCGCATCTATACCTTCTGGGACTATTTCCGGAATGCCTGGGGTCGCGATGCCGGTCTCCGGCTTGATCACCTGTTGCTCAGCCCTTCGATCGCCGGCCGGCTGGAACATGCCGGCGTCGACCGCCATGTCCGCGGCAGGGATCATGCCAGCGATCACGCGCCGGCCTGGATAGAAATCTCCGACTAGGAGAGAGCGAGCGACATTTCCGATTGCGTGAGGGTGCTTTTACTCCAGCCGATCCGCTGCATGAAGCTGTCGAAAAGCCCGGCCGGGACGTTCTCGATGACATACATCTTGCGACCCGGATAACAGGCGGCGAGCGCATCGGCGAGCGACCGGCCCAGACCTCGACTGCGATAGGCCGGATCGACAGCAAAGCCATAGAGACGCACATCCGCGCCGCTGTCGTCAACCAGCGCTGCCGCCTTGCCTTCCAGGGCAACTCCTATAAGAGGCGGCTTGGCCTGCCGAAAGGAGACGGGATCCGTCTGCCAGGTGGGGCCGGCATCGGAAAATCGGAATAGCATTTCGACCGCTGTTCCGAGATCGCATTCCTCAGCCGGGGCGACGTCTGGCACCGGAAGGGTCGCAGCCCGACTGAAGCCCACCAGCGTCCGGGTGATTTGAAAGCCGAGCGCCAAGTAGAGGTCGCGGGCCCTGGCGTTCGAATCGATGACCTCCAGGATTAGCTCCCTTTCGCCGCGGCCGCGGGCGGCTTCTATGGCGTCCTGCATGACGCGCCGGCCGAATCCCCTGGAACGGATGGTCGGGCCAACACCGAGCGCACTGATGCGCGAGCGGTCGCCTCGCCTCGAAATGAGCAGAATGCCGGCGGGCCTGCCGCCGTCGAAGAATACTTCGCTGATGTCAGTGTCGACATCCTCCCGGGCGATACGAAGTGCCAAGGCCTCCGGCCTGACGCTGACCGGCACGACATAGCCGACGAAGCCTTCCGTAAAGGCCTTGGCCGCTTCATCCAGCGAACAGGCTGAAAGCGGGCGACGAGTGACGGCCGCATTCTGATCCATCGATTGTGCCTCCGGCGTTACAGCGCGTTGGTAGGACTGCCCTTTTCGAAGTTTTCTAGATGGCTGACGACTTGCGCCCAAAGCGTCTGCATTGCCTCGTCGCTCGCCCAAGCGACATGCGGCGTAACGATGACGTTTGGTCGGTCGAGGATCGTCAGCAGCGGATTGTTCGGCAAGGGAGGCTCCTTTGTCAGCACGTCGAAACCGGCACCGGCAATCAGCCCCTCGTCGAGTGCCGTTACCAGATCGGCTTCATTCACCAGCCCGCCGCGCGCCGTATTGATGATCAGCGGCTTCCGTTTCATCCGGCGGAATTCCTCTATCCCGATCAGGTTGCGGGTCGTCGGCGTGAGCGGCATATGGAAGCTGATGATATCGGCGGTCTCCAATACCTCGTCAAAGCCGGTGTAGCCGGGTCCGACCGTTTCTGCGTCCTTGCGGGCAGCGAAAACCACGTTCATGCCGAAGGCGTCAGCGATTTTCGCCACGGACTTGCCGAGCGTGCCGCGCCCGAAAATGCCGAGCGTCGAGCCCGCGAGGTCGCGGATCGGATGCGTGAAGAAGCAGAACTGGTTGGCGCGCTGCCATTCGCCGCCGATCACGTCCTGACGGAAGCCGACGATCGATCGGCGCAGCGCAAAAATCAGCGCGAATGTGTGCTCGGGCACGGTATTGACGGCGTAGCCGCGCACGTTGGAAACTATTATGCCGCGTTCCTTGGCAAAGGCGAGATCGATCACGTCATAGCCGGTGGCGGCCACCGCAATCATCTTCAGCTTCGACGCGCCGTCGATAGCCCCCTCGCGGACCGGCGCCTTGTTGGTGATGACGATGTCGGCATCGGCAATACGTGCGGGCACGTCCTCCGGTGCCGTTTTGCCATACTCCACCCACTCATGCGCAAAGGCAGGCCGGGTAATCTCGACGGATGGCCCGATCGTATCGCGGTCGAGAAAAACCACCTTCAGCATTGCCTGAAATCCCACATGGATCAATTCCTCTCCCCTGGCCCAAGGCACTGGCCGCATTCGATTTCTCGTATATCATCCTGCCCGCCATCCGGAAGGCAAAAGTGCGGAGAGGGGAATGCGGGAGGTGCTGGAACTCGATTGCGTCGTCATCGGCGGCGGCGTGGTGGGGCTTGCAGTGGCGCGTGAATTGGCGATCGCCGGCCGCGAGGTCGTGCTTCTCGAAGCCGAGCCGATGACCGGCAGCGTGACGTCTTCCCGCAACAGCGAAGTGATTCATGCCGGTCTCTATTATCCCACCGGCAGTCTCAAGGCCGAACTCTGCGTTGCCGGAAAACGCCGGCTCTACGAGTATTGCAGGGAGCGGCATATTCCGCACAAGCGATGCGGCAAGCTCATCGTCGCCTCCAGCGAGCCGGAGGTTGCCTATCTCGAAAAGCTTCTGAAGCAGGCAGATGCCAACGGAGTCGAGGACTGTTCCCTGATCGATGGCATGGATTTGTCCCGGCTGGAGCCGCAGATCACGGGCTTCGCAGCCCTCGTCTCCCCTTCCACAGGCATCATCGATAGTCATCGTCTGATGGAAGCCTATATTGGCGATATCGAGGCTCGCGGCGGCGCGATCGTGCTGAATTCCCCCGTGCTGGGTGGGGAGCTTTTACCCGGTATCGTGCGGCTCCGGGTGGGTGGGCGCGATCCGGTCGAGGTCGAGGCCAGGTTGGTGGTGAATGCCGCTGGTTTGAACGCCTGGGCCGTGTCGGAAAGCATTCTCGGCCTTGAGCGAACGACGGTGCCGGAGCGCCATTACGCGAAAGGCTGCTATTTTTCACTTGCGGGCACGGCCCCCGCCGGACGATTGATCTATCCCGTTCCGGAGCCCGGCGGGCTTGGCGTGCATCTCACGCTCGATATGGCGGGACAGGCGAGGTTCGGTCCGGATGTCGAGTGGGTGGAGACGATCGACTATGACGTCGACCCTCGGCGGGCCGACAGGTTCTATGCTGCAATCCGCCGCTACTGGCCGGCTCTGGCGGAGGGCGCGCTGCAGCCGGCCTATTCCGGCATGCGGCCCAAAGTGATGGGGCCGGAAGCGGGAGGCGGCGGCGATTTCATCATTCAGGGACCGGACGCAACCGGCCATCCCGCCTATGTCGCGCTTTACGGTATCGAATCCCCCGGCCTGACGGCCTCCATGGCGATCGCGGAGCGGGTTAGACGCCTGATTTAGGCTGAACCTCGAAGAGACCCCCTCATCCGGCCCTTCGGGGTGAGGGGGCAGCGTTAAGCGACTATCTCAAAACGCCGCCCGCTTGTCCCGCTTCGCAAGCCGGCCAAGCAGGTAGTCCACCTCCGCCTTGGCCGTAGCCGAAAGCATCTGCGCCGGCTTGCGCTGCACGTCCGTGGCGATGACGCCGCGCCGCTTCAGCACATGCTTGCGCACGGCAAGGCCGACGCCCACTTGCTGTTCGTAGCGGATCAGCGGCAGATGGGCGTCGAAGAGGTCGTGGGCCTCGTCCCGCTTCCCGTCCGCAAAGAGGCCGATGAGTTCCGTCAGCATGTCCGGGAAACCATAACCGGTCATTGCGCCGTCAGCGCCGCGCTCCGGTTCGAAATCGAGGAACATGCCGCCATTGCCGCAAAGGATAGAGAAGGGCCGCAGGTCTCCAGCCTTCTGCAAGGCGCGAAGCCTGGAGATTTTTTCGAGCCCTGGCCAGTCCTCATGTTTCAGCATCAGGCAGGAGGGATGGTTGGAAATGATCTTCGCGATCACGCCGGGCGACATCACGACGGTCAGCGTCAGCGGGTAATCCTGCAGCACCCAGGGCACGTCGTCGCCGACTGCTTCGACGGCGCCGGCGAAGTAATTGACTATCTGGTCGTCGGTGCGGAGCGACGGCGGCGGTGCGATCATCACCCCTGCCGCTCCCATTTCCATGGAATCGCGCGCCAGGGATCGCATGCCGGCAAAGCCCGGTGCAGAGACGCCGACGATCACCGGTACCGTGGCGTGCGAGACGACGCGTTTGACGATTGTCCGGCTCTCCTCCGGCTCAAGCTTGGGCGCTTCGCCCATGATGCCGAGGATGGTAATGCCGGTGCAGCCGCTTTCCTGGTAAAAGTCGGTCAACCGGTCGACCGAGTTGAAGTCGATTGCCCCGTCTTCCGTAAATGGCGTGGTCGCAATTGCATAGACGCCTTTGGATTCCACGCCGAATGTCATTTCTGGCTGTCCTTCCAGGCCTGATAACGGGCCTTGGTTTCGGCATTCATGGGGTAAAGACCAGGCAGCGGTACGCCCCGGTCGACTTCGGTCATGATCCAGGCTTCCATTCGTTCCTGTTCGGGCGCCTCGGCCAGAACGGCATCGAGCAGCTTGGCCGGGATCAGAACCGCGCCGTCCTCGTCCACAACGACGATGTCATCCGGAAACACGGCAACACCACCGCAGGAAATCGGCTCCTGCCAGCCGACGAAGGTGAGGCCGGCGACCGACGGCGGCGCGGCAATACCATTGCACCAGACCTTCATGCCGCTGCCGAAAACACCTTCCGCATCGCGCAACACGCCGTCGGTAATCAGGCCTGCAACGCCGCGCTTGGCCATGCGGGCGCAGAGGATGTCGCCGAAAATACCGGCATCGGTCACGCCAAGTGCGTCGGCCACGGCCACGCACCCTTCCGGCATGGCTTCGATCGCGGCGCGGGTGGAGATCGGCGAAGACCAGCTTTCCGGCGTCGCGAGATCCTCGCGTGCCGGTACGAAGCGCAGCGTGAAAGCCTTACCCACGACGCGGCCCTGGCCGGCCTTCAGCGGCTTGGTGCCACGCATCCAGACGTTTCGCAGCCCCTTCTTCAAAAGCACCGTGGTCAGCGTGGCGGTGGAAACGCTCTTCAGCGTCTCGGTGATGTCAGGGTCCAGCGACATGAATTCTCCTCGGGAATTTCTTTGGGCCGCCACGGCCGGCGGCGGGCGATATTCCTTCGACCTGCTTCCGTCGTCAAGGAACAAGCGGAGGTATCCTGCGGGGCCAGAATGGTGTAACCGGCCATCGTTAAGAATACGCTAAATTAAGCCTCGCTTAAGGTTAAGGACTTACTCTCCTCAAATGGACAAGGGGATTTTCCGATTGGCCACTGCGCTGGCCGCCCTCGCATTCAACCTCGTAAGCCCCGCCGACGGGCTCGCCGGGCAAAAGCAGGTGTGGCGGGATACCAATGCCCCTCTCGTCATCGACGCCTACGAACTCAACGTCATCGACTGGCGGAAACTCCTCACCGACAAACGTATAGCCGGCTTCATCCACAAGGCCTCCGACGGGCTTCCGGAAAGCTACAGCTGCACCGGAAAACACGGCGGCGATACGGTGGCGCACTGCAAGACGATGTGGCGGAAGTACGCAGTGAGCCGTGAACTCTACCAGACGCGTCGCCTCGTCGCCCGCGGCGCCGGCCTCCTCTGGGGCGCCTATCATCTTGCGCGGCCGGGAAATCCGATCGACCAGGCAAATCACTTTCTGGATTATGCGGAGCCGGACGACAAGGATCTCATGGTTCTCGATCTTGAGGACCTGGACGACAAGTTCATGTCGCTCGAAGATGCCGAAATTTTTGCGCGGCATCTGAAGGCGAGAACCGGCCGCTACCCCATTCTCTATACGAACCACAGCGTCGCCCGATACATCGCGGCCCGGCGCAACGACTACAAGCTGTTGTCCCGGCTTCCGATCTGGTACGCCCGCTACAAGCCGGATGTTGCCCAGGTGTTTCCGATGGGAAGCTGGTCGAACTACTTTCTCTGGCAGTTTTCTTCTTCCTCGAACTGCTCGAAGCGGCATTGCCCGTACCGCGTCCCCGGAACCTCCACGGACATCGACGTCAATGTCGCCGGTATGGGTCTCGATGATCTGAAACGTGTCTGGGCAAAAGGCGAGCTTCTGCCGTCCAATACGCCTGATCCGGCGCTGATCGCAGAAGCGGACTTGCCCTACCGTCCATTCTGAACCGTCACATGGTGTGAAAATGGTGCCGCTTACGTGACTCGAACACGTGACCCCATCATTACGAATGATGTGCTCTACCGACTGAGCTAAAGCGGCACGGGCAGCGGACGGCTCGGCCGGGCTGCGAGTGATGCGGCTGATACAGGCAATGACCTGCAATTTCAAGCCGTGATTTGACCCGGTCTGCGATTTTCCTGTCGGCTGCGGCCGGAACCCGCGCTCAAAGCGCGAGCCGCTTCCGTGCCGCCTCGTATTCCCTCTCGAGCCGCCCGACAAGCTCGGCGACGGGAACCACTGCTTTCACCGCGCCCACGCCTTGTCCGGCACCCCAGATTTCCTTCCAGGCCTTCGGGCCGCTCACCGCCTGGTCGAAATCCATCTTGGTGGGGTCGGCGACCGGCAGAGCGTCGGGATCCATGCCCATCGCCTTGATCGAGCCTTTCAGATAGTTGCCGTGAACGCCGGTGAAGTAGTTGGAATAGACGATGTCGGCGGCGTTCGAATCGGCAATCATCTGCTTGTAGGCGTCGACCGCGCGGGCCTCCCGGGTGGCGATGAAGGGCGAACCGATATAGGCCATGTCGGCGCCCATTGCCTGTGCCGCGAGAATGCCGCCGCCCGTCGCGATCGCTCCGGCCAGCAACAAAGGCCCGTCGAACCATTCACGGATTTCCTGGACGAGCGCAAAGGGCGAAAGCGTTCCGGCATGGCCTCCGGCGCCTGCGGCAACGGCGATCAATCCATCTGCGCCTTTACGGATTGCCGAATTGGCGTGCCGGTTGTTGATGATGTCATGCAGCACGATGCCGCCGTAGGAATGCACCGCCGCATTGACCTCGGGTACAGCGCCAAGCGACGAGATGACGATCGGTACCTTGTATTTTACGCACATCATCAGGTCGTGTTCCAACCGCTTGTTGGACGTGTGCACGATCTGGTTTACGGCGAAGGGCGCAGAAGGCTTTTCAGGATTGGCGGCATCGTAGGCGGCGAGATCCTCGGTGATCATCGCGAGCCATTCGTCGAGCTGGCTTTCCGGCCGCGCATTGAGCGCCGGAAAGGCGCCGATGACACCTGCCTTGCATTGCGCCAGCGTCAGTTCCGGATGAGAGATGATGAAAAGTGGTGACGCGATCACGGGCAGGCGCAGCCTGTCCCTGAGGATTGCTGGAAGCATGCGGAAAAGAACCTCCCGATTGACGTTTACGCAAACGTAAGTCTGTCTAGCAGATCGGGTCGCGCAGGAAAAGCCGGTGGAAAAATTTCGGAACATTTGTCGCTCATTTCTTCCGGGAGCGCATGAGACATAACCTGACCTTATTTTTCAGCAGTGTGCGGCGCTTGCAGTTCCGCGTGAGAGAGGTTACCGAAACGTAAACTCCCGCGTATTGGGGAATGAGTAGAAGAAGGACCGGCAGTGAGCGGTTTGGAAACGGCCATCAGGAACGCGCTGGATCGCTCCAACAGAGCGGACCGGGAAACCAGGGTTCGAATTTATCAGTCGGCGCGGCAGGCGCTTGATGCCGGCCTTCGCAAGCAGGGCGTGACCGATCGGCTGATCATCATGCAGCAGCATGAGCTGCTGGAAGACAAGATCCATCAGATCGAGACGGAGGAAGTGCGTCGGCTGACCGAGGCAGCGCCACCGCCCGAGATCGAACTCGAGACCGAGCTTCCCTATATCCCCGCCTCCGAGCCGGTTGCGCCGCCCGTGGTTGTCGCAGCTCAGCAGCGGGCAGAGCTCGGGCCGGACGTGACGCTCGGTGGCGAAACGCGCTCTGCCGCATTCTCAACGCCCCACGCCGCTCACCACGTTGCCCCCGTCACCTCCGAGGCCTCGCCCGTGGCGCCGGTTGCCGCACCCGTTACGACATCCGCGCCGGAGACTTTCGTGGCGCGCGAAGGTGATCTTGGCCGGATTGCCGTCGATCGTGATGAACGCATTGAAGCTGGACCGCCGGTCAAGGAGTCGAAGCCGGGAAAAGCCGGGAAAAGCCGGCCCGAACCCTCCGGCACAGGGCTGGACGTGCCGCCGGAGCGGGCCGCCAAACCGCGCAAGCGCCGCGGTTTCCTGTCGCATCTTCTTACGTGGTTGATCACCCTCGGCGTTGTCGGTGGCGCCTGCTGGTGGTTCTACCAATCCGGAATGGTCCAGTCGTTCATCGAGGAGGCAATGAAGGTTGCCGATCAGTCTCTGAGCCGTCAGCAGACAGGGCAGGAGGCAGGAGGTTTCGATCCGCGCAACGGGTTTTCCGACGATTGGGTGGAAATTTTCGTTCCTTCCGACATCGCGAAGCTGAAGCCCGCCGGTCAGGCGCGCGTCGAAGCCGTGGCCGGAGCGGAGGGACAGGCGGTCCGTATCCTCTCGACGACCACTGGCGAGGGAGGCGACGTCTCAATCGAAGTGCCGGCCGAAGTGCTTCGCGAAATGGCCGGCAAAAGCTCGACCGTGGCGCTGACGTTGCAATCTGCGCAGGATCGCTCCGTGCAGCTGTCGGTACGTTGCGACTTCGGAAGCCTCGGCAACTGCAGCCGTCATCGCTTCACTGCCACCCAGGAAAAGCTGGAGGCGCTTTTCCGCGTCACATTCGAGCGCTCGTTGGCCCCGAACGCTCCCGGTCGCCTGGTCATCAATACCGGTCTCGACGGGCCTGATCTGCCGGTACTGCTTTATTCGGTCCGCATCCTGCCGGGACAATAGTTCTTATTTCAGGAATTTCGGCCCCTGGCCGAGAATCTTGTGGTCGATCTCACCAATGGCGCTCTTGTCCTTGCCCTCGTAATCGAGCGCCAGCAGCATGTGGCGAATGACATTGAGCCGGGCGCGGCGCTTGTCGTTGGCCAGCAGGATCGTCCAGGGCGTCTCCTGCGTGTGGGTCTTTTCGAGCATGATGTCACGCTTTTTGGTATAGTCGTGCCACTTGTCGAGCGCGGCGATGTCCATCGGCGAGAGCTTCCAGATCTTCAATGGATCGTGCCGGCGGTCGTGGAAGCGCTTGAGCTGCATCTCGCGGCCGATATCCAGCCAGAATTTGAAGAAGATGATGCCCTCGTCGTGGATCGTATCTTCGAACCGCGGCACTGCCTTTAGGAAATCCTCGTATTGTTGGGGCGTGCAGAAGCCCATAACCGGTTCCACTCCGGCCCGGTTGTACCAGGACCGGTCGAAGAGGACGATTTCTCCCGCCGTCGGAAAATGTGCGACGTAGCGCTGGAAATACCACTGCCCGGCCTCTGTCTCCGTCGGTTTATTTAGAGCAACGACGCGGGCCGAGCGCGGATTGAGATAGGCATGGATCGAAAAGATGGTGCCGCCTTTGCCGGCGGCGTCCCGCCCTTCGAACAATGCCATTAGCCGCTTTCCGGTGGCCTTCAGCCAGAACTGCACTTTCACGAGCTCGATCTGCAGTTGTTCAAGCTGCTTTTCGTATTTGTCCTTGTCCATCTTGTCGTCATAGGGATAGCCGCCCGAGGCTAGCGACACGTCCTCGATCCAGTCCGGCAGAACGGGATCATCTATGTCGAACCGTCTGAGCTTGCCGTCGATTTCCAGATTGACTGCCCGGTTCCCCGTCGGATCCGCCATGGTTTATCCCTCCGATGTGCTGGTTTCCCCATATGTAGAGCAGCTTCAATGTTCGGGCACCATCGGGCGGCCATCGTTTTTTGCGCCGACCGCTGCGGGCGATGTATATCTGTCATGCAAGGGGTATATGTGCGCGTGTTCAATATCAAAACAGCGAGTCGGATCGTGGAGTCGGCACAGACGAAATGGTGGGACAGGTTTGGTGAGTTCGCGGCGCGGGCACGCCGGGAACGTCCCCTGCTGCTGCTCCTGACGCTGGTCGCCGCGCTTGCCCTCGTTGCCGGAATGCAGTGGCCGGGCGTGCTTGCCGGCTGGTTGTTGCTGTTGCTGGTGGTGGTGGCCCGCAAGCCGGCCGAGGCTCCGGCAGCAGAGCGGCAGATGGTGATTGAGGTGGAACCGGCCTTCGATCCGATGCCGCAGGTGGCCGCAACCTTGGCCGCGTTGGACACGCCGGCATTGGTGCTCGGCCAGGATGCCATCATTCTTTTTCAGAACAAGGCGGCAGAAAAGGCTCTCGGAGCGCTGCCCGCCGGTTCGCATCTTTCCGCGAGACTCCGCTCGCCTGGTATTCTCGACATGGTGCGCGAAACGATCGCCACCGATGAGCCGAACCAGATCGAACATTCCGAACGGCTGCCGTCCGAGCGTGTTTACACATTGCGTATCGCTCCGATCGATTTTGGCCGGGTAGGCGATCAGCCTGATCAGGCGCCGCAGAAACTCTACCTCCTGTCGTTCAAGGACATCTCGGAATTGCGCCGGATCGACCGAATGCGCTCGGACTTCGTGGCAAATGCCAGCCATGAGCTGCGCACCCCGCTTGCTTCGCTGCGTGGCTTCATCGAAACCCTGCAGGGGCCGGCGCGATCCGACCCTGCCGCCCAGGAACGCTTCCTTGCGATCATGTTCGACCAGGCCACGCGCATGAGCCGCCTGATCGATGATCTCATGTCGCTTTCGCGCCTTGAGCTCAAATCACACATCGCACCGGATCAGACGGTCGATCTGAAGCCGCTGATCGGTCATGTCCGAGACGCACTCCTGCCTCTTGCCGAAGATCTTGGCGTGGAGATCCGCACTCATCTGCCGGAGGGCAAGGTCGAAGTGCTGGGCGACCGGGACGAACTTGTGCAGGTTTTTGAAAACCTGATCGAGAACGCCTGCAAATACGGGCAGGAGGGCGAGGTTGTCGATGTCTATGTCCGGAACGATCCCACGGAGCCCGTCGAGGTAAGCGTCGTTGACCGCGGGCCGGGCATCCCCGCCGAGCATGTCCCGCGTTTGACAGAGCGGTTTTATCGGGTCAGCGTGGCAGACAGCCGCTCCAAGAAAGGCACCGGTCTGGGGCTTGCGATCGTCAAACACATCCTCACCCGCCACCGCGCCCGGCTGATTGTGAAGTCCGAGGTTGGCAAGGGAAGCGAGTTCACCGTCAGGTTTTGACATAAAACCAGTCGCATCCAGGATACGAACGAGATTCATCGTTTAATTTCAGTTATTTAATATGTCATAAATGTTTCACCGAACTGACATAAAAGAGACGGGCAATAGCCGTTAAGACAAGCGGGCTGAACGCCGGCGAGAGCGAGAGCCGGTGACCTCCGTATTCACACAAGCCCCATAATGGGAGATTCCTCATGAACATCATGAAACTTTCTGCGGCAGCCCTGGTGGCCTCTGTTGCGTTTGCCGGCGCTGCCGCCGCACGCGACCAGGTTCAGGTTGCTGGCTCCTCGACCGTTCTTCCCTACGCAAAGATCGTCGCTGAAACCTTTGGTGAAACCTTCCCGGACTTCAAGACGCCGATCGTCGAGTCGGGCGGTTCGGGCGCCGGTCTGAAGGAATTCTGCAAGGGCGTCGGCGAGGCTACGATCGACATCGCTAATTCCTCGCGCCCGATCAACAAGAGCGAGATCGAGGCCTGCAAGGCAGCCGGTGTCGCAGATGTCCAGGAAATCCGCATCGGTTATGACGGCATCGTCTTCGCCGTCGATTCCAGCAACGGCGACGTGAAGGTCGAGCCAAAGGACCTTTACAAGGCACTTGCCGCAGAGGTCGTCGTAGACGGCAAGCTCGTTGCCAACCCTTATAAGAACTGGTCCGAAATCAACCCGACCCTGCCGAAGGGCCCGATCGCCGCCTATATCCCGGGCACGAAGCACGGTACCCGCGAAGTCTTCGAAGAAAAGATCATGGCGCACGGCTGCAAGGACGCTGGCGCTCAGGACGTCATCAAGGCCGCCATCACCGATGCCAAGCAGGCAACTGCGAAGTGCGTTGCAGTCCGCAAGGATGGCGTGGCTGTTGACATCGACGGCGACTACACCGAAACCCTGGCCCGTATCTCCGCCAACAAGACTGGCCTCGGCGTTTTTGGTCTCGCTTTCTACGAAAACAACGCCGACAAGCTAAAGGTCGCGACCGTCAATGGCATCGTTCCGTCCACGGAAACAATCTCTTCGGGCAAGTATCCGGTCTCCCGCCCGCTGTTCTTCTACGTCAAGAAGGCGCATCTCGGCGTTATCCCGGGCCTGAAGGAATATGTGGAATACTTCATCTCCGACGACATGGTCGGTCCTGAAGGCCCGCTGGCCGAATACGGTCTCGTAGCTGCTCCGGACGATCAGCGCGAACAGGTCCGCAAGGACTTTGCCGCCGGCAAGACGATGTAATACCAAAGGCCGGCGCCGCTTCGCGGTGCCGGCCACTTTTCTGTCGGAGGTTGGGTGCCCGGCCGGCAAGTGAGTTTGTTGCTGAGATTGTTGCGCTTGCGCGACCGCGAATGCGATCGGCTCCGATGAACGGAGCTGGGCGGTGATGGATTGCCGCCGAAGGCGGTACGCCGGGGGATTTTGATGAGTACATCATTGATATTGTTGATTGTGGCGATAGTCGGCCTCGCCGGTTACGGGATCGGCGCACGGCGTTCGCTGGCCATCGCCGGAGGGCTTTCTTCGAAGCTTCATTCGAGGCCCGGTTATTATGGGTCTTTCGTGGCCGTATGTGCCATCGTTCCAGCCGTTTTTATCCTTTTTGTCTGGCTGGTTGCCAGCCCGGCCGTTATCAGTTCCTCGATACGCGGGTCCTTTCCCGAAGAGGTGAAGGCGCAATCCGAAGCAGAGCAGGGACTGGCATTCGGAATGATCACGTCGATCGCCCGCGGTATGAACGTCCTGAGCCTGGAGGAGATCGACCGGATCGGCAGCAATCCTGTCGAGCTTCGCTCGGCACTCGGCGCCAAGGGTGTTCCGCTTGCTGGCGATCCGCAGCCCTATATGATCGAGGCCGCCGGAAACCTGAACACCATGACCTATGCCAGCCGGCTGGCGATGACTGCCGTCGTGGTGGTGTTTTCCGTGCTTGGTGCAGGTCTCGCCTATCGCAGGATCGCGCCGCGTTTCCGTGCCCGCAACCGGGTGGAAAAGGTGATCCTTGTCAGTCTGGTCGTTGCATCCTCCATCGCGATCCTGACAACCGTAGGTATCGTTTTGTCCATGCTGACGGAAGCGACGCGCTTCTTTACGCATGTACCGGCGTGGGAGTTCTTCTTCGGCACCGTCTGGGATCCGCGTTTCGCGGCGGCCGGCTCCGGGGGTTCGGAGGGCCAGTTCGGGCTGATCCCGCTCCTGCTCGGCACCCTCTATATCGGCTTCGTTGCTATGCTTTTTGCCGTGCCGATCGGTCTCTTCTCTGCGATCTACATGGCTGAATATGCGTCGCCGCACGTCCGGTCGACCGCCAAGCCGCTGCTGGAGGTCCTCGCCGGCATCCCGACCATCGTCTACGGCTTTTTTGCCCTGACGACGGTTGGCCCCTTTCTCAGGGACCTGTCCTCGCAGCTGAACGGGCTGGTAACCGGTGACTATTCGAACTTCATTCAGGCACAGAGCGTTCTGACCGCCGGCTTCGTCATGGGCATCATGCTGATCCCATACGTCTCGTCGCTGTCGGATGACATCATTACTGCCGTACCCCGCGCCCTGCGTGACGGGTCTCTCGGGCTCGGCGCCACCCGGTCGGAAACCATCAAACGTGTCATCCTGCCGGCGGCACTGCCCGGTATCGTCGGCGCATTGCTGATGACCGCCTCGCGTGCGGTCGGCGAAACCATGATCGTGGTTCTTGCCGCCGGCGTTGCCGCCCGCATCCAGCTCAATCCCTTCGAGCCGATGACGACGGTGACCGTCAAGATCGTAAACCAGTTGACGGGCGACCTCGAATTCACGTCGCCGCAGACGCTGGTGGCCTTCGCACTCGGTATCACGCTCTTTGCCATCACGCTTTGCCTCAACATCTATGCACTTTACATCGTGCGCAAATATCGGGAGCAGTACGAATGACCGATGTGGTTTCTCCCGTCTCAGGTATTCCCAAGACCAAGGCCGGTCGCAGGGATATCGGCATCAAGCGCCGCTACGCCGCCGAGCGTCGCTTCAGGGCCTATGGTGTCGCCGCTCTTTCCTTTGGCATCATCTTTCTGATGCTTCTCCTGTGGTCGGTGGTCTCAAAGGGCTACACTGCCTTCCAGCAGACGATGATCACCATACCGATCGAATTCTCCGAGCAGACCATCGACCCGCAGAACGAACGTGCCGCAAATCCCCAGAAGCTGATGACCGCGAACTATCCGGTCGTCGCCCGCAATGCACTTGCCAAGACGCTCGGCGTCAGCGTCGATGACCGTGTGAAGATCCGTGCTGTCGGGCAGTTGTTGTCTGACGGCGTGCGTACCCAGCTTCGCGACATGGTCGTCGCCAACCCGGCGATCATCGGAACAACTCAGAACGTCGCCTTGCTTGCTGCCGGTGATATTGATTCTGCCTTCAAGGGCCAGATCAATCTCTCCGTTGCCGAAGGGAACCGCAAGATTTCGGACCAGCAGGTGACCTGGATGAACCAGCTCGCAGAAAGCGGCGTGCTCGCCAAGCACTTCAATACGGGGATCTTCGTCAACGGCGCGTCAAGCCGGCCGGAAGCTGCAGGCGTCGGCGTCGCGCTGATAGGCTCGTTCTACATGATGCTGATCGTTCTGGTCCTGTCGCTGCCGATCGGTGTTGCTGCTTCGATATATCTTGAGGAATTTGCACCGAAGAACAAGTTCACGGACCTGATCGAGGTGAACATCAACAATCTCGCGGCGGTCCCCTCTATCGTTTACGGATTGCTGGGACTGGCTGTGTTTATCAACTT
This sequence comes from Neorhizobium sp. R1-B, assembly GCF_004368875.1. Taxonomy (NCBI): domain Bacteria; kingdom Pseudomonadati; phylum Pseudomonadota; class Alphaproteobacteria; order Hyphomicrobiales; family Rhizobiaceae; genus Neorhizobium; species Neorhizobium sp. R1-B. The sequence continues at coordinate 387,485 of NZ_SOEM01000001.1, read as the reverse complement.
CATGGGCCTGCCCCGCTCCGCGTCTCTCGTCGGCGGCCTGGTGCTGACCCTCATGACCCTGCCGACGATCATTATCGCCACGCGAGCCGCTTTGAAGGCGGTGCCGCCGTCGATCCGGGCAGCCGCCCTTGGTCTCGGGGCGTCGAAGATGCAGACGATCTTCCACCACGTCCTCCCCCTCGCCATGCCTGGTATCCTGACCGGCACCATCATCGGACTTGCTCACGCACTCGGAGAGACGGCGCCGTTGCTCCTGATCGGCATGGTGGCATTCGTGGCCAACTATCCGGCGACGCCGCTCGATCCTTCAACGGCATTGCCGGTCCAGATCTACATGTGGGCGAATGAGGCCGAACGTGCGTTCGTCGAACGTACCTCTGGAGCGATCATCATTCTGCTCCTGTTCCTCATCGTAATGAATGTTGGCGCAATTCTCTTGCGGCGACGCTTTGAGCGGCGCTGGTAAAAGGAGTAGGACACGATGAACATGATGTCAGAAGCAGCAGTTGAAAAGGCGCTGGATCAGAAGATGAACGATTCTTCCTACAAGATGATCGGCAAGGACGTGTCGGTCTATTACGGCGAAAAGAGAGCGCTTTTCGACGTCAACCTGAACGTCCGGGAAAACACGGTGACTGCCCTCATCGGTCCTTCCGGTTGCGGCAAGTCCACTTTTCTGCGCTGCCTCAACCGCATGAACGATACGATCGAGAACTGCCGCGTCACGGGCAGGATCACACTCGATGCCGACGATATCTATGATCAGAATATCGATGTCGTTGAATTGCGCGCCCGCGTCGGCATGGTTTTCCAGAAGCCGAACCCATTTCCGAAGTCGATCTACGAAAACATTTCCTACGGCCCACGTATCCACGGTCTGGCCAGAAACAAGGCCGACATGGATCAGATCGTCGAAGCCAGCCTCCAGCGGGCCGGCCTCTGGACCGAGGTGAAGGATCGCCTGCACGAATCCGGCACCGGCCTCTCCGGTGGTCAGCAGCAGCGTCTCTGCATTGCCCGCGCGGTGGCAGTGTCGCCGGAAGTGATCCTGATGGATGAACCCTGCTCGGCGCTCGATCCTATTGCAACCGCCAAGGTCGAGGAGCTGATCCACGAACTCCGGGCCAACTATACGATCGTCATCGTGACGCATTCGATGCAGCAGGCGGCTCGCGTGTCGCAGCGCACTGCCATGTTCCATCTGGGTCAGCTTGTCGAAGAAAACGACACAGACAAGATGTTCACCAATCCGGACGACCAGCGCACTCAAGATTACATCATGGGCCGTTTCGGCTGATCTGCCGACTGCGCCGCCCGACAACCCAATATCGAGGACTAGACGATGGCATCGACCCATATCCTGTCGGCCTATGATGACGAACTGAAATATTTGAGCCGCCGTATCTCCGAGATGGGCGGTCTTGCTGAGCAGATGTGCGCGGATGCTGTGCGCGCCCTGGTGAATTCGGACTCGGCTTTGGCTCAGAAGGTCATATCGGATGATGTGATCCTCGATCATGCTGAGCGGGAGATTCAGGACAAAGCTATCGTCACGATCGCCAGACGCCAGCCCATGGCTGCCGATCTGCGCGAGATCGTCGGCACGCTGCGCATAGCAGCCGATCTCGAACGCGTCGGCGATCTGGGCAAGAACACCGCCAAGCGTGTCATCGCGGTGCAGGGCACGGGCGTGCCCCGCAAGCTTGCACGCGGCATCGAGCACCTTTCCGATCTGGCGCTGGTACAGCTCAAGGAAGTGCTGGACGTCTATGCCAGCCGCTCGGCGGAAAAGGCCGAAGCGATCCGTATCCGCGACGAAGAGATCGACGCGATGTACACCTCGCTGTTCCGGGAACTCCTCACCTATATGATGGAAGATCCGCGCAACATCACCACCTGCACGCATCTTCTCTTCTGCGCCAAGAACATCGAGCGCATCGGCGACCACGCCACCAACATCGCCGAGACGATCTACTACATGACGACGGGCGCCCAGCCGGAGGGCGAGCGCCCGAAGGACGATACATCGAATACGCTTGGCGCGATCACCGAATGACGGAATGCTGATGGAGCAGAGCTGAGATGCTGCCAAAAATTGCTGTGGTGGAAGACGAGGAAGCGCTGAGCGTGCTTCTTCGCTACAACCTGGAAGCTGAAGGGTATGAGGTCGAGACGATCCTGCGCGGCGACGAAGCTGAAATCAGGCTTCAGGAACGCACTCCGGATCTCCTGATCCTCGACTGGATGCTGCCGGGCGTCTCAGGCATCGAGCTTTGCCGCCGTTTGCGCATGCGCTCGGAGACCGAGCGCCTGCCGATCATCATGCTGACGGCCCGCGGCGAGGAAAGCGAACGCGTTCGCGGTCTCGCAACGGGTGCGGACGACTATGTGGTGAAGCCGTTTTCGACGCCGGAACTCATGGCGCGCGTCAGGGCCATGTTGCGGCGTGCCCGGCCGGAAGTCTTGTCCAGCGTGCTGCGTTGCGGCGATATCGAGCTCGATCGCGAGACCCATCGCGTGCATCGCAAGAGCCGCGAGGTTCGCCTGGGCCCGACCGAATTCCGCCTGCTGGAGTTCCTGATGGCCTCGCCAGGCCGGGTTTTTTCTCGCTCGCAGCTTCTCGACGGCGTCTGGGGTCATGATATCTATGTGGACGAACGCACGGTCGATGTGCATGTCGGTCGTCTGCGCAAGGCGCTCAACTTCTCCAACATGCAGGATGTCATCCGCACCGTTCGCGGCGCCGGTTATTCGATGGAGTCCTGACGGGCGGCGTTGCTGATCGGGCTTGTTTAACCGGTCTTGCTGATCGGGTCGGCCACGGCCTTGGATTCCGGTGACCCCTTGAAGCGCAGGAAGATCGACAGAACCACCAGCACCGCAGTCGAGAGGAATTCGGATTGCCAGTTCTGGAAGGATTCAAACCAGAATTGCGCGTCTCCCAGATATTGCCAGAAAGGCATTGTCGGCTGCCCGTGCATGGCGGCTTCCACATTGGCAGCCTCGAAGCTGTAGCGAAGATGCAGCACGAATGTGAGCAGGAACAGCAGGCCGAGCGCGATCCCGAGCGAATAGGAATAGAGGCCGCGAATGAAGGAGCCCGCCTTTACCGGCCATGGCGCCTCGGGATCGGGTAGATGCTTCCGCGGATCTTCATCCTGCGGGTTGGGTTGATCCGGATCCTTCGATTCCGCCGAGCCCTTTTGATAGAGCATCGCCGTCAGCATAACATAGGCGGACATCTGCAGAAATTCGCTCTCCCAGTTCTCGAAGATGGCGGAGAGAAAATGTCCAGAGGTGAGATAGTCGACAGCCGAGAGCGCGACCTGTCCGTGTTCGGCGAGTTCGTCGTTATGAACGCTCCACCCGGAAATAAACGTCCCGCCGATCGTGGCAAGCGCCGCCACCATCAGCACGATCGTCAGACCGTTAGCTCGCAGGAAAGACATGATCGAACCTTCAAACCGTGATCGGATATCCGCATCAACGGTTGATGACATAGAACGTTCCATGCCGGTTCTACGAGCAAAAACAGAACGTTGATCGGGGATCCTACGTGGGTTGGCCAAGGTGCCTAAGGCGTTGGGAGACCGTTATCCGGTGGTAGCTGCCTTGGACCATTCCGGCAGCGGAAACAGCCGGTCATAGGCCCAGTTGAAGACGAAGGCATAGATCACGTAGAAAACTGCGAAGGATATATCCATTGTCAGCGCCTGAATGAGACTCACGTCGAGATACCAGGCGATCAGCGGCAGCAATACGATAAGCAGGCCAAGCTCGAACAGGATCGCATGCGCTATCCGCACGACAGGGCTCTTTTGCGTGCTGCCGGTCAGCCGCCGCATCAGGTGGTCGAAACCGATATTGTAGAGGTAGTTCCATCCCGTTGCCAGCGTAGCTGAGCCAATCCCGACAATCCCGATATCTTCCACCGGCATGCCGAAAGCTATGGCGCCGAGCGGCGTGACAAGAGCGAGCCCGATCAGTTCGAAGCTGATTGCGTGGCGGATGCGGTCGCGTGTGGAACGCATGGTAACCTCCAGGGAGCCCTGAACCCAAGGTCCTTGTTCTTACCGGGTCGTCCCGATGTGATGCCCATGAGGGGGAGGTCGTCCTCGCGCACATCAAAATAGGCATCATCTAACGACGAGGCAAGCGCCGGAAGACATGGCTGCTATGCGGAATGAAGAAAGCGGGCAAAAGCCCGCTTCAATTCCCGTCTCGGAGCGTACCGGTCTTATGCCCGGGCAGCAGTCCTGCGGCGATCGTGTATCGGCTGATAGGCAAGCCGTGCGTGGTAGCTGCAATAGGGGGAGGAGTCCGGGGATTCGCAGCCGCAGAAATGGAAATCTTCCTTCAACGGGTCGCCGACCGGCCACTTGCAGGTGCGTTCCGTCAGCTCGGTCAATGCAAGGCGACGGGAGATAGGCACCACCACGTTGGAAGCCGGACGGTATTCCATCTCCTCGAAGGCTTCGACTTCGATCTCTTCCTTGACCACGGTCGCGCCGACGGCACGAGCGACTGTCCGGGTCGCGACGCGAGATGCATAATTCGGTGCCCGAGGCGCTGAAGTCGTCCGCTTGGCCGCCGCGCGGCCCGTAGCGACAGTGCCCCCAGCCTTTGCCCGGCCCGGCAGGCTGAGGCGGTGCACCTTTCCGATCACGGCATTACGGCTTACGCCTCCGAGTTGTGCGGCGATCTGGCTGGCGCTCAGACCTTCCGACCACAGTCTCTTGAGTTTCTCGACACGCTCGTCTGTCCAATTCATGCCCGTTCTCCGCCTTTGAACGTTGTCGGCATGCAGAATCCTTCCACCTTTGCCGCAGACATCATTCCGCAGCACCCACTACATATATGTTTGAGGTGACTAGTTCCGCCGCATGCAGTCTAGTAATTGATCTTTAACCTAGTGTGAGGCTGACTCCGTGGCAAGAGTCGCGGGATTCGCAGAGAATCGATTTCTTGGTTTTCCCCAACTTGCTGTCTGGAAGAGTCATTTTTGTCACATGGGCAGGCGTTGCCTGTTTTCGGTTGTAGTGCGGCAGAATGCCGAGCTTTGTTGACATCCGGGCCTTAAACATCGATAGTGCGGCTGGCCGCCCATTGGGCGGCATTTTTGATTTTTCAGGCTGGTTCGCTGGTCTTTAAGCTGCCTAGAGGAGTGATGTCGCCATGGCTGAAGCCACGCTTTTCGACACCTTTGCCCGGGCCCCGTTGCGTTTTGAGCGTGGCGAGGGTGTATGGCTCGTGACGGAAGGCGGCGAGCGATATCTCGACTTCGGCGCCGGCGTTGCCGTCAATTCGCTGGGACATGCTCATCCGCATCTCGTCGAGGCGTTGAAGGCGCAGGCAGAGAAGGTGTGGCACACGTCGAACCTCTATGAAGTGCCCGGTCAGGAAACGCTGTCTCGCCGCCTGACCGACAATTCCTTCGCGGATAAGGTGTTCTTCACGAATTCCGGAGCCGAAGCGCTGGAATGCGCAATCAAGACGGCCCGCCGCTACCAATATGTGAAGGGCCATCCCGAGAGGTTCCATATCGTCACCTTCGAGGGCGCGTTCCACGGCCGCACGCTGGCGACCATCGCCGCTGGCGGACAGGCGAAATATCTTGAAGGCTTCGGTCCGAAGGTGGAAGGTTTCGACCAGGTTCCGTTTGGCGATCTCGACGCTTTGAACGCTGTAGTTGGCGAAAAGACAGCCGCGATCCTTATCGAACCCATCCAGGGCGAGGGCGGCATTCGTCCTGTACCCAAGGAGTTCCTGCAGGCGCTGCGCAAGATCTGCGACGACAACGGCCTTCTGCTTATTTTTGACGAGGTACAGTGCGGTGTGGCCCGTACCGGCAAGCTCTTTGCCTATGAATGGTCGGGCGTGGCGCCGGATATCATGGCGCTTGCCAAAGGTATCGGCGGCGGTTTCCCGGTCGGCGCTTGCCTGGCGACGGCCGAAGCGGCGTCCGGTATGACCGCCGGCACCCACGGCACGACCTATGGCGGCAATCCGCTTGCCATGGCCGTCGGCAACGCCGTGCTGGATGTCGTCCTGGCCGAGGGTTTCCTCGATCATGTTCGCGACGTTTCGCTCGTTTTCCGTCAGGGTCTGGCAAGCCTCAAGGATCGGTTCCCCGATATTATTGAGGAAATTCGCGGCGAGGGGCTGTTGCTTGGCATCAAGGCGAAAGTCCCCGCGGGTGATCTGGTCGGCGCGATGCGTGGCGAACGCCTGCTGGGCGTTCCGGCGGGCGACAATGTCGTGCGCCTGCTGCCACCTCTGACCGTTACTGCGGAGGAGGCCCGAGAAGGACTTGCTCGCATAGAGAAGGCGGCGGAAAAGCTTTCCGCGTCGTTGATGAAAAAATCGGCCTGAGAAGGTAGAAGGGGGCGCCGTTTCTGGTTCCCTCTCGACAGGGAACCAAAATGGCATCACCGAAGCATTTTCTTGATTTTTCCGCTGTTTCCGCTGCAGACCTGCGCGTGATCCTGGAAGACGCCAAGACCCGTAAGCAGGCGACCAAGGCCGGAACGGCAGCAAAACCCCTGGCCGGCAAGATGCTGGCGATGATCTTCGAGAAACCATCTACCCGCACTCGTGTCTCATTCGACGTCGGCATGCGCCAGCTTGGCGGGGAAACCCTTTTCCTGTCGGGTACGGAAATGCAGCTTGGCAGAGCTGAAACGATCGGCGATACCGCCAAGGTTCTTTCCCGTTATGTCGATGCAATCATGATCCGCACCACCGATCATTCGCGCCTGCTGGAGCTTGCCGAACACGCAACCGTACCGGTCATCAACGGCCTCACGGATGATACGCATCCCTGCCAGATCATGGCCGACCTGATGACGTTTGAAGAACATCGCGGCCCGGTCGCGGGGAAGACCTTTGCCTGGACCGGTGACGGCAACAATGTCCTCCATTCCTTTGTCGAGGGTGCCGCACGGTTCGGTTATCGCATGAACATGGCCGTTCCCATGGGGTCCGAACCGCACGACAAGTTTTTGAACTGGGCGCGCAATAACGGCGGCGAAATCATGCTGTGCCACGATGCCGAACGGGCGGTTGCGGGTGCCGATCTCGTCGTCACCGACACGTGGGTTTCCATGAACCAGGAGCATAAGGCGCGCGGTCATAACGTCTTCCAGCCTTTCCAGGTCAATGAGGAGCTGATGAAGCGGGCGGATAAGAACGCGCTCTTCATGCACTGCCTGCCCGCCCACCGCGGCGAGGAAGTCACCGATGAAGTCATCGACGGGCCGCAGTCGGTCGTCTTCGATGAGGCGGAAAATCGCCTGCACGCCCAGAAGTCCATCCTGGCCTGGTGTTTCGGCGCCGTCTGAATGCCGTTTCAGGCCAAATCTTGATTTTCAAAAGAGCCGGGCCCATCTACCGGCTATCATTTGCGCCGTGTTGTCAGAAACCGGTGTCTCAACACACTTCGTCGATGTCTTTTCCTCCGGCCTGAGGTTCCGCTCTGGCCGGCGCTTGTGTAAAAAGTTGTAAGGGCTCGGCGCGAAGGAGCGAAGTCATGGCGGAAGCGACTGTGAACCTCAACGATCTTCATTTTGCCGGAGACGACCGGGTCGTTCCTTTTCAGGTAGAAGGGCTGGATGTGCGCGGACGGGCCGTACAGCTCGGTCCGTTGCTGAACACCATCCTCGGTCGCCACGAATATCCGGGGCCGGTTGCCCGGCTGCTGGCGGAAGCCATCGTGCTGACCGCGCTGCTTGGTACGTCCTTGAAGTTTGATGGCAAGTTCACCGTTCAGACGAAAGGCGACGGTCCGGTCGATCTGTTGGTCGCGGACTTTTCGACGCCTGATAGCCTACGCGCTTACGCCCGTTACGACGAAGAAGCGCTGGCTGATGCGGTCAAGGACGGCCGCACCTCTCCGCCGGAGCTTCTGGGGCAGGGCGTGCTAGCCTTCACCATTGACCAGGGTCGCGGCATGCAGCCCTATCAAGGCATCGTGCCCCTCGACGGCTCTTCTCTCGAAGAGATCGCCGGCGTCTATTTCCGTCAGTCGGAGCAGATCCCGACAAAGGTGCGTCTCGGCGTAGCCGAGCTCTTCGACCGGGATGCGCAGGGCAAGCCGCGCCACAACTGGCGGGCGGGTGGCCTGGTTGCGCAATTTCTGCCCCAGGCTCCGGAGCGCATGCGGCAGCCTGACTTGCACGGCGGCGACGGCGACGAACGGGACACGGATGTGGTCGACGACGCCTGGAACGAAGCTCGTTCTCTGGTGGAGACGATCGATACGGACGAACTGACCGATCCGCAGGTTGCAATCGAACGACTGCTTTTCCGTCTTTTTCATGAGCGCGGCGTTCGTGTTTACGCACCGCAGACGGTTCATGATCGCTGCAGCTGTTCGCGAGACAAGATCAAAAGCGTTTTGAACGGCTTTACGGCAGAAGAGATTGAAGCAAGCCAGGAGGACGGCCATATCGCAGTCACCTGCGAATTCTGCTCGACCACCTATCACTACGAGGTGGCGGAATTCGCCGCGGCCTGAACGGGCCGCTCGGGATTGTCGAATACGGCGGCTCTGTTTTGAACAGAGCCGCCGTATCTTTTTCGAGCATTTAAGCCGCGCGGCGTGAGCCGGAGGCAGCCGATTGGCGGTAGGTCGCCGTCGCAGAGAGACGGAACTGGCGGAGCATCTCGGTCAGGCTCTGGGCCTCGCTTGCCAGTGCTGCGCTCGCCGCCGTCGACTCTTCAACCATCGCGGCGTTCTGCTGGGTGCCCTGATCCATTGTATTGACGGCGGTGTTGATCTCCTGCAGGCCGAGCGATTGCTCGCGCGATGCCTCGGCGATCGCCTGGACGTGACGATTGATCTCCTGGACTTCGCCAACGATCTTTTGAAGCGAAGTTCCGGTCTGCGCCACCAGATCCACGCCCGACTGCACGTGCTGGCTGGACGCCGTGATTAGCGTCTTGATTTCCTTGGCAGCATTCGCGGAACGCGAGGCAAGTTCGCGAACTTCCTGGGCAACGACTGCGAAACCCTTGCCGGCATCACCCGCGCGCGCTGCTTCCACCCCTGCGTTGAGCGCCAGGAGATTGGTCTGGAAGGCGATGTCGTCGATCACGCCGATGATGTTCGCGATCTCGTTGGATGAATTTTCGATATGCCTCATTGCGTCGATGGCGTCGTTGACCACCTTGCCGGAGACTTCTGCCCCGCCCTTCGTGCGCAGCACCAGCTGGCTTGCCTCCTCAGCACGCTTGGCCGCGTCCTTCACGGTGGTGGTGATCTGCTCCAGGGCAGCGGCAGTCTCCTCGACGGAGGCGGCCTGCTGTTCTGTACGTTTTGCCAGGTCATCGGCCGCGTTGAGCAGTTCGGTGGCGCCGGCGTTGATCGCGGAGGCATTGGTGCCGACGCTGTTCATCGCCTGGTTCAGCTTTTCGACGGAATTGTTGAAGTTGCGGCGGAGATTGTCCAGCTGACCCTGGAAAGGCGTCTCGATGCGGTAGGCGAGGTCGCCGTCCGACAGCCGGTTGAGCGCCGCGCCAAGTTCATCGACCGCATGTTGCACGGAAGCTGCTTCCTTTGCCCTCTCGGCGTCGCGCTGGAGCCGTTCCGCCTCGCTCAATTGGCGCGTGGAATCCGCCTCCTTGGCAAGTTTTATACGCTCTATGGCATTGTCGCGGAAGATGGCGACGGCAGCGGCCATCTGGCCGATTTCGTCGGCGCGGCCGATGCCTTCGATCTCGCCACTCGTCTGGCCGTCCGCCAGCGTCGTCATCCGCTCGCGAAGACGCGCCATGGGCGCGGTGATCCCTGCATGCGACACGTAGAAGGCAAGCGCGATGCTCGACACCACGCCGATGCCCAACCCGATGATGCTGGTGGTGATCGTCGAGTTGACCGAGGCTGACATCTCCTCGCCGCCCGACGCCAGCAAGTCCATCATCACCGTGTTGTTGGAGCCCGTCTCGGACGACATCTGCTTCAGGAGTTCGTCGTTCTTGATGAGGATCTCCTGAACCGCGGCCTTGTCGCCGGCGGCAGACAGTTCGATTGCCTTTTCGAAATTGGATTTCACCGCCCCGACGATCGTCAGGATCTTGGCCATCGCCTCCTTCCGGCTCGGCACCATTTCGCCGACCATCTGGAAGCGCTCCATGGCGGTCTTGAAGTCGCCGTTGAGCTTGTCCTTCATCGGCTGGTAATTCGGCGCTGTTGCCGGAAGCTCCATGAGGCGACCCGCCATGGAGACGGCGGTCCAGATCCCGGCTGCGGCGCGTGCTCCGAGCACGGCCGCCTTGCTCTCGTTGGTGATGAAGCCATGATAGGTGGCATTCGCCTGGCTGAACCGCAGCGAAACATAGCCGAGGCCTGAAAGAGAGATCAGACCGAGCAGGAGCAGTACGGACAGAATCTTTGCCTTGATTCCAATTCTTGCAAGCATGGAGGTTCCTTGTCGCCCGAGGTCGTCAGTGTCGACGGACCATAGGACAATGGTTGGGGAAGGGGTGTGGAAATGCCTCGGCAGGCTGGTGACGAACGCATCATGCGAGCGGTCGGGGCCGCTTCGTACATAGTGAATAAATTGTACAACGATTAAGATACGGCTAAATTCGCCTCAACGAAGTGCTAGTTCAGCACGCGCATGAGACCCGGAGAATCCAGCGAAAAGGCGGGGATCGTCACCTTGAAGGTCTCGCCCTGATCCGTCTGCATGTCATAATGGCCAAACATCATGCCCGAGGGCGTGTCGAGCGGGCAGCCGGATGAGTACTCATACGAGTCGCCGGGTTCCAGTCGCGGCTGCTCACCTACGACGCCAGGACCTTCCACCTCGTCCACAAGGCCGTTCTGGTCGGTAATGTGCCAATAGCGATGAACGAGCTGAACCGTCAACGCCGAATGGTTTTCAATGACAATGCGGTAGCCCCAGACATAGCGGCTCTCTTCCGGGTTGGATTGCTCCTCCAGATAGTAAGGTTCGACGGCAACTTCTATGTCTCGTGTACGGGCGCGATACATGCGGCACCTGAGAATGGTTACTTACTCGATATTGTACAGAGCTGCGGAAACGTCAAGAATTCTCGCGGTTTGAACAAGCGAGTGTGAGCGTTTCTTGAGGTTAGGGATAATTTAGTTGGTAAATCCGGCAAGACCGGATTTACCATAACCAGCCGCGTCAGGCAGAAATCTTGGCAAGCGCCTGCGCGAAGTCCTCGATCAGGTCGTCGGTGTCTTCGATGCCCGCGGAGAAGCGGACGGTGCCGGCCGAAATGCCAAGTTCGGCGCGCGCTTCATCCGTCAGGTTCTTGTGGGTCGTCGTGGCCGGATGGGTGATCAGGCTCTTGGAGTCGCCCAGGTTGTTGGAAATCCTGACGATATCAAGCGCATTCTGCAGCTTGAAGGCTGCTTCTTTACCGCCTTTCAGCTCGAAGCAGACCAGCGTCGAACCGCCCGTCATCTGCCGGGCGATGATATCGGCCTGCGGATGGTCCTTGCGGCCCGGATAGATGACCCGCGCGACCTGTTTCTGTTCGGCAAGGAAATCGGCGATCCTGGACGCGCTTTCCGTCTGCTGCTTGACGCGCAGCGGCAGCGTCTCGATGCCTTTCAGCAACGTCCAGGCATTGAAGGGCGACATCGCCGGGCCTGTGTGACGGAAATAGTCATGCAGGTTTTCGTCGATCCACGCCTTGTCGGAAAGCACGACGCCCCCAAGGCAGCGCCCCTGGCCGTCGATATGCTTGGTGGCAGAATAGACGACGATATGCGCGCCGAGCTCCAGCGGCTTCTGGAAGAGCGGGGTCGCAAACACGTTGTCGACGACGACCTTGGCGCCGATCTGGTCGGCGAGCCTGGCGACGCCGGCAATGTCGACCACTTCGAGCGTCGGATTGGTCGGGCTCTCCAGGAAGAATACCTTGGTCTTCGGCGTGATGGCCTTTTCCCAGTTTTCGAGGAAGCGGCCGTCGACCAGCGTGCATTCGATGTCGTATTTCGGAGCGAGCGTCTCGACCACCCAGCGGCAGGAGCCGAAGAGGGCGCGCGCCGCGACGATATGGTCACCGGCCTTCAGCTGGCAGAGGATCGCGGCAGTGACCGCAGCCATGCCGGAGGCGGTGGCTCGTGCGTCTTCGGCGCCTTCCAGCGCGCACATGCGCTTCTCGAACATGTCGTTGGTGGGGCTGCCGTAGCGCGCATAGATGAAACCGTCGGTTTCGCCTTTGAAGCGGGCTTCGGCCGCTTCCGAGGTATCATAGACGAAACCTTGGGTCAGGAAGATCGCTTCGGAGGTTTCGCCATATTGCGAACGCAACGTGCCGCCGTGTACGAGCTGAGTTGCCGGGCGCCATTTCTTGGTCATGCGTGTCCCCATTCAGAACAAAAAAACCGGTCGCATAAGCAGACCGGTTTCGCACCCGGTCTTTTTAGCCACTTATTTAACGTGGCTGCAAGCCGACCGGCCAAATCACCACGGGATAAGAGTGGCATAGCGCCGCGTCCCGCTTGCGTCAATGGCTCGCATTTGGTTTTGTCTCGACGAAAACTCTGAGAGAGACATGATGGCTCGCGAAACAGGAATTCTGGCGGACCGCGCAATAGCGGCGCTTTTCGACAGTGGACGGTTGATCTCCGAGCGCGAGCTTGATCGGGATCAGGTTCAGCCAGCGAGCCTTGATCTGCGTCTCGGCGCAAAGGCTTTCCGGGTCCGGGCAAGCTTCATGCCGGGACCGAACAGCCTGGTCTCCGACAAGCTCGATCGCCTCAAGCTGCACGTCATCGATCTCACCGAAGGCGCGGTGCTGGAAACAGGCTGCGTGTATATCGTGCCGCTGATGGAAAGGCTCGACCTGCCGGCCAATATGTCGGCCTCGGCAAATCCGAAAAGCTCGACCGGCCGCCTCGATATCTTCACGCGCGTGATCACCGACTACGCCCAGGAATTCGACAAGATCCCGGTCGGTTACTCCGGCCCCCTCTATCTGGAAATCTCGCCCCGAACGTTTCCGATCGTCGTTCGCCGCGGCTCGCGCCTGTCTCAGATCCGCTTCCGCGTGGGCAACGCTCTTTTGAGCGAGCCGGATTTGCTGCAGCTCCACAAGAACGAGATATTGGTGGCCGCGAGCAACCCGAATGTCTCCGGGGGTGGCATCGCTCTCTCGATCGATCTCTCCGGCGACAAGGAGGGCCTGATCGGTTATCGCGGCAAGCATCACACGGCTGTTGTCGACGTCGACAAGAAGGCCCAGCACGACATCTTCGATTTCTGGGAGCCGCTCTATAGCCGCGGCCGCAACGAGCTCATTCTCGATCCGGACGAATTCTACATCCTCGTCTCGCGTGAGGCGGTTCATGTGCCGCCGCTCTATGCGGCCGAGATGACGCCCTTCGACCCGCTGGTCGGCGAATTCCGGGTCCATTATGCAGGCTTTTTCGATCCCGGATTCGGCCATGAGGCGGCGGGTGGCCGAGGGAGCCGCGCAGTGCTCGAGGTCCGCAGCCACGAGGTGCCCTTCATCCTGGAGGACGGCCAGATCGTCGGACGGCTGGTCTATGAGCACATGCAGGAAAAGCCGGAAGGGCTTTACGGAGCTGGCATGGGGTCCAACTATCAGGCACAGGGCCTGAAACTCTCAAAGCATTTTCGCGTCTGAGCGGCGGGGCGCCGCTTGACAGCCGGCCTCATCTGTTGAAAGTCTCGGGTTGTCCTGTTACGCATGCTGCCGTCTGAAACCGGGTTTCGTTTTCGGACAGCATGCGAAAAGCGGGTGTAGCTCAATGGTAGAGCAGCAGCTTCCCAAGCTGAATACGAGGGTTCGATTCCCTTCACCCGCTCCAGTTTCTCAAATCCGTCAGATCAGCTTGCCCCAAGCCGGGTCCCATTCCAGGCCCTCTGCCAGTTCCACGTAGATCGGGTGCTGCTCCGGGCCGCGGCTTTTGTTTTCCGCCATACGGAAAGCCGCTTCCGGCTCCATTTCTTCGCCGGGGAAAACCATGTCGTCTTCTGAAGGTTCGGTCACCTTGCGGATGAAGCCGCGGACCTGATCCCCTGAATGGTAGAATTTGATGATCAGAGCGCCGGGAGCCGGGTCGGTTCCGTGATAGCGGTAATAGGTATGCATCTCTCGCCTCCATCGTCAGGTTCACCTATCTGACGTGCGGAGGCTCGAAATGTTCCTCATATTGGCTTCAGAAAAGCGACCTCAGCTTCTGCAGCACATGCCGGCGGATGCGATAGTTCGTCTTCCCGCGCGCATCTCGCCAGGCCATCTTGAATATCTTCCGGCGCGTGTTCCAGGACAGCGGGGGAAGCTTGTCCACGACCCGGTAGCATCCGACCGCGTAAAGCCAGCGCTGCTGGATCTTATGGGTGATGGATTTCGCAGCATAGAGCTGTTCGGAATCCGAGCCGCGAAAGAAGATGTACATCGGCCCGTCCACCCAGACGATCAGATCGCGCATGACAAACTCGGCAACGGCGTAGGAGGCCGCGCACCACGGGCCCCCGAGGGCCGGCCATCGCTCCAGCAGGATATCCGCGCCGCCTGCCGACCGGTAGACCCCGTAAAACCATTCGGAGGGAAATCTCAAACCACGCGGCACCTTGCCTTGGGATGCGTTCTCCTGAAAGTTGAATATGTTCGGTTCCGGTTTCAGGATTTGCGTCTTGTCCGAATCGATCCGTTCCGACGACCCGACGGCTAAAAGCTTGTCCGGGTTCTGCTCCAGCGCATGGAGCAGCGCGGAGAGGTAATCGCTAGTCGACAGATCGTCACAAGCCCGCAGGCAGAAATATTCTCCCTTCTCGGCGCCGAGCTTGATGCAGAAGATGAAATTGTCGATCACGCCGAGATGGCGTTTCTGCTGGATGACCTCGAAGCGTTCGTCTTGAGCGCAAAATTCACGGGCTATTTCCAGCGTGGCGTCCGTGGATTTGTTGTCGACGATGATCGCGCGAAAATCTGAAAAGTCCTGATCTGCAATGCATTGCAGGCTTTTGCGCATCGTCTGGGCGCCGTTATAGATCGGGAAGACGACCACGAGCTTCGCTTTTTCCATGTTGTTCTTGATCCTCGGCGGCACGGCTCAGCGCTGCGCATATATCACGCCCGTTGATAAGCGCAAAAGGCAGGCGGCAGTAGGGCGGTTCACGCCGGAGACTCTATATTTTCCGGGTGCTGGGTTGGTGTGGCGTCTTGTTCCAGACGAACGGTTTCGACCGTAGTTCCAGGACCGCTTGCCATGCTGCGATCGAGGTCATCAGCCAGTAAAGCGGCACGGCGAGCCAGCGCCGGCCGATCAGCCGCTTCTCGTGTTCGATCATCGAGCTCAGCCCCAGGGCGAGGAAGACCAGATAGCTGCCGAGAATATTGATCACGTCGATCACGAACAGCGACAGCATGCCGGTGGGAATATCGTCCGTCGGCGCTTCCAGCATGGAATGGGCGCCGATGCCGGCAAAGACGATGATCAAGGGATGCAGGAGCGAGGAGAGCAGCATGCCTCCGACCATCAGCTGGAAAGTGCAGAACGCCGTCAGGCCCATCTGCCGGGCGAGACGGCGGGGATGGCGCATCAGCACCAGCCAGGTCTGCAGCCAGCCCTTGAACCATCGGCTTCGCTGAGCCATCCAGACGCGGATCGCGGTCGGGGCGTCCTCGAGCGTCTGGCGCACGATCACATCCGCGCGGTAGCCGAGGCGGTAGAGGCGTAGACCGAGATCCGCGTCCTCGGTGACGTTGAACGGATCCCATCCGCCGACGGCAAGCAGGGTTTCGGTGCGGAAGTGATTGGAGGTGCCGCCGAGCGGCAGAGGCATCCGGCTGCCGGCGAGCATCGGCAGCAGGCCGCGAAACAGGCCCGAATATTCGAGGGAAAATAGCGCGCTGATCCAGGATTCCTTGGCATTGGTGATGATCAACGGCGCCTGCAGGCAGGCAACCTCCGCAGGTGAGGTTTGAAAGCGCGCGTAAGCCTCGCGAAGTTGCT
This sequence comes from Neorhizobium sp. R1-B, assembly GCF_004368875.1. Classification (NCBI taxonomy): domain Bacteria; kingdom Pseudomonadati; phylum Pseudomonadota; class Alphaproteobacteria; order Hyphomicrobiales; family Rhizobiaceae; genus Neorhizobium; species Neorhizobium sp. R1-B. The sequence goes on along the minus strand of NZ_SOEM01000001.1, from coordinate 371,521 downwards.
GCGGATGGGGCCGGTCTTCGGCGTCATAGATCGCCAGATATTCGCCGCGTGCCGCAGCCAGCGCGTAGGTGAGAGCCTTCGGCTTGGTGCGCGGATTGCAGGGAGGCACCTCCACGATCTCGAAACATGGGCCTAAGGCAAGCGCCTTGAGGGCTGTGATCGTCTCGTGGTCGTCCGCCTCGCAGACGAGTTTGATGTCGAGCCGCGCGGCCGGCCAGTCCAGCCGCTTGAGGCTTGAGATCAGCTGCTCTGCAACGGCGGCCTCGCGGTAGAGCGCTACCATCACCGTATAACAGGGAAGCGGCGCATCCCGCGCGGGTAGCGCCGGCAGCATGGCCGGGGCGAAATTTTGCCGGGTGAAGGCGGCAAATCGCAGGAATAGGGATGCCAGATAGATGCATGACAGCCCGATATGCAGCATAAGCAGTGTTGCGAGCGGCATGAAGATCAGCGCGGAGATAATGGCGGCAAGCCCAAGTCCCGCATAAAAACCTTGGTGGCCGGCCAAAACGATGCGGGCCGAGAAGTCGGGAAATTGGTCGAAAAGAGTGGTGACAGCTTCCTGGACGCGTCTGCGGGCACCGGCCCTCCAGACTGCGCTGCGGACCGCCGAAGGCGTGGTTATCGCAAGATCGCGACCGAGAGCGGGCATGGCCGCAAGGGCCGCGCCGAGGTCGGCGAGCCTTGAGGCTTCCGGCACCACGGCCACCTGCGGAGCGCGATGCCGGTGGGCGATGCGGATCTGGCTGGGGCGCCGCAATTGCGTGTCGAGCAGAGGTATGTCGGTTAAAAGGGACGGATCGATGGTGCCGATAAAAGGCAGGCGCAGAAAGCGCGCCATGGCTCCGTAATAGGCGTCTTCCTCGACCTAGCCGCTATGAAGCAATTCGCATTCGATGGTGGTGCCGTTTTGCCGCGCCCGCTCGGCAAGCGTTGAACGCAGGGGTTTTGAAATGCCGAGCGCCGCAAGGGCTATCAGCTCCGGGTCTTCACTCGAAACGTGGACATTTTCGGCAGCCTTGCTTGCCGGTGGAGCGTGATCTTGCCACACGCCATCTTGCACCGGCGGCGATGCCGGCGGATATTCCCCTAAACGCATGACTCTGCTACACCGCCCGCAAGCGGACGCCCCAACCTTGTCCCGATCTGGATCATAGCGATGCGTCTTCTGATTGCATGCCCGAATATTAAGGGGTTCTTCACCATTTTGCAGCTTTGCCTTGCGGCGGGCGCATTGTTCGCCTTTCTCGTGTCGAGCCATGCGGCTCGCGCGGACGATGGGCTGCCGTTGATGTTCGATGCGCGCGAGCGTCTCCCGCGGCCGGATCTTTCCAGCCTCGTCCGGCTGAGGATACTGACGACAATCGACTTTCCTCCTTTCAACTTTGCCGATCAGACAGGTCGGCTCGCCGGTTTCAATGTCGATCTAGCCCGCGAAATCTGCGGTGAGTTGAAGATCGAGGCGAAGTGCCAGATCCAGGCGCTGCCGTTCGAGGAACTGGAAAAGACGCTGGAAAGCGGGGCAGGCGAGGCGGTGATGGCCGGCGTCGCGGTTACGCCGGATCGGCGCCGGCGGTTTTCGTTTTCGAGGCCTTATCTCGGCGTGCCGGCTCGCTTTGCCCGCAACCTCGCCGCCAAGATCGACGGCGACACGGCTGCGGCGCTTGCCGGCAAGCCGGTCGGCGTGGTCGAGGGAACGGCCCATCAGGTGATGCTGAAAGCCTTCTTCCCGAAGGTCACGATCATCCCGTTCGACAGCCATGAGATGATGCTGGAGGCATTGAAGGCCGGCAAGGTGGATGCCGTGTTTTCCGATGGCCTGAGACTGCCCTTCTGGGTTGCGGGAGAAATGTCGGCAAAATGCTGCGCGCTCTTTGACGGCCCCTATCTTTCGGAAAAGTTCCTCGGCGAGGCGCTGACCGTCATGTTCCGCAAGAACGATCCCTTGCTTGTTGCGGCTTTCGACCACGCTCTCGGCGCGCTCTCCCGCAATGGACGCTTGCAGGACATCTACCTGCGGTATTTTCCGAATGGGCTTTATTGAGGGGAATTCTTTCCTAGCGGTTCGCCATGCCTATTGGCTCGCCCAGATGATGCGTGCCATCCAGTCCACTTCCGAAAGATCGAAGCTGCGGTTCGGATGCTCGGGATTGAGCGACATCAGCTCGACCGTCCGGGCCGTCTGGCGCGAGAGAACCTTGGCCATGACTTCGCCCTCGCGGGTTTTCAGGACGACGCGGTCGCCGCGCCGCACCTGTGCGCCCGGTTCCACGATGAGCACATCGCCGTCGCGATAAAGCGGCATCATCGACTCGCCCTGGACTTCAAGCGCATAGACGCCGGCCTTGCGCGAAGGGTCGATCGGGAACTCCACCACATCCCAGCCCTGGCCGGCAGGAAAGCCGCCGTCGTCGAAAAAACCACCCGCACCCGCTTGAGCAAAGCCGAGGAGCGGGATGGTGCCCCCCTGCGGCGGGAAATTGCCTTCCGGAAATGCCGAACGGCTGGAGGAGGTCGGCAGATAGCTCATGAACTGGTCTACCGTCGCCCCCGTCGCCTCCAGCACCTTGGCGATCGATTCCGTCGAAGGCCAGCGCAGGCGCCCGTCCGGCCCGAGCCGCTTCGACTTGTTGAAGGATGTCGGATCCAGGCCGGCACGCCGCGCAAGGCCCGACGGTGTCAGTTGATGGCGTTGGGCCAGCGTATCGATCGCGTTCCAGATCGTTTCATGTGACAGCATTTTGCCCGTACCCGGCGCGCGAGACAGGGCCGGACAAACCGGCGCTCGGCGGCACCCCTTCGATCAATCTCTCCACGGCCTTCAGGCTGCATGACAGCAAGCCCAGACACCCCGGATTTTAACGGAGGGCGGGCCTCGCGTAAAGAGAGGGAAGGAATAAAATCCTGCAATATGGATGAGGCTGGCGCTAGGCCACCAGGGCCATGTTGATCTTGCCGAGCTTGATCACCGCCTGCGTCCGGCTGTCGACGTTGAGCTTCAGCAGGATTGCCGAAACATGCGCCTTGATGGTCGCCTCCGAGACGCCGAGTTCGTAAGCGATCTGCTTGTTCAGCAAGCCTTCGCCGAGCATGGTCAGCACCCGGCTCTGCTGCGGCGTGAGCGTTTTCAGCCGATCCATGAGTTCGGCAAGGCCGGGATCTTCTTCAGGCTGGGTGGAATCGCCCTTTGGCGCCCAGATATCGCCCTCGAGAACCGCCTGAACGCCGGCCCGGATCTCGTCGAGGCCGGAGGATTTCGAAATGAAACCCGAGGCGCCCAGTTCCAGGGCGCGGCGTATCGTGGTGCCGTCGTCGCTCGCCGAGACGATAACGATCGGCAGGCCGGAGAATTCCGCCCGCAGCGACATCAGCCCGGAAAAACCGCTAACGCCCGGCATTGCCAGGTCGAGCAGCATCAGGTCGGCCTCGGGATTGGAATCGGCGGCACGCCGCGCGGCTTCGAAATCACCCGCCTCGATGATCAGGACTTTTTCGGCGATCCCCTGAACAGCCTGGCGCAGGGCGCCGCGAAACAGCGGATGGTCGTCAGCGATGATAATTGTAAGTGTCTGCATTCCCACGCTCCCTCCCAAGAGCATAGTTGTGCCTCTGTATCTTCGAAAGTTGTAAACCTCCGGAGCGACGGAAACAAGTGCGGGAATTCACGTACGATTTGGTTGAGGTTTGTCCGCTTCCCGCTCGTCGATGAATTCGCCGACGATCGCCATGAAACGCCGCATGAACTTCTCCATGATGGAGAGAGACTTGTCCACTTCCTCGTCGGTGGGCAGTGCCGTCGGCGGCGTCTGGCTCAGCCGCTCCTCAAGCGACGTCACCCTCTTTTCCAGTCTGTCGAGTTCCTCTTCGTAAGCTGCCCGCTCGTCCGGCTGCATGCGGCAGGTCAGCGTCCCGTTTTCCTCGCGGCAGAGCGTCATGGCGCCGGTCTGCGTATCGAGCCGAACGACGCCGCTTTCGGTCCGTTCCAGCTGAAAACGGTTCTGCTGCGGCGCCTGGGCGTAGGAGGCCGCGGGAATGACGAGTGCCACGGTGAATAGTGTCAGAACCTTCATCTTTTGGTCCTCCTCAGGTGGACAAGCGCCGGGCTTTGCGGCAAACGCACCGATTATAACAGATACTCGAGAGTTCATGATGACGGATATGGTGTATAAGATCGTGCCGGAAACGCTCTGGCGCCAGGCGAAGGGTAGCGGTGTCTTCGACGGCGCGGGTATCGATCTCCAGGACGGCTACATCCATTTGTCAACCGGGCCTCAGGCCAGAGAGACGGCCCGGCTGCATTTTGCCGGCGTTGCGGGCCTTGTCCTGGTGGCCGTCAACGCGGCGGAGCTTGGCGAGGCGCTGAAATACGAGCCCTCGCGCGGGGGTGACCTCTTCCCGCATCTTTACGGCAAGCTGCCTTTTTCGGCGGTGCTTTGGGAAATGCCGCTGCTGATCGGCGCAGACGGCGTGCATGCCTTTCCGGAGAAAATGCCATGATCGGTCCCTTTGCCGGGCTTGCCTCGCGCAGCCTTTTCGTCTTCGACCCGGAAACGGCACATGGTCTGTCGATCGCGGCATTGAAGACCGGCCTCGTACCCACCTGCCGTATCCCGAACGATCCACGTCTTGCCCAGACGATTGCCGGGATCACCTTTCCGAACCCGCTCGGCCTTGCCGCCGGTTACGACAAGAATGCCGAAGTGCCGGATGCGATGCTGAAGCTCGGTTTCGGTTTCACCGAAGTGGGCACCGTGACGCCAAAACCTCAAGCCGGCAACGACAAGCCGCGCATCTTCCGCCTGGTGGAGGACCGCGGGGTCATCAACCGGCTCGGCTTCAACAACGAGGGGCATGAGGCGGCCTTCGCCAGGCTTTCGGCACGGCACAATGCCCCGGGGATCGTTGGCGTCAATATCGGCGCCAACAAGGATACCGCCGATCGCGTGGCCGATTACGTCGCGGGCATTCGAAAGTTTTATGCGCTCGCCACCTATTTCACTGTCAACATCTCCTCCCCTAATACACCGGGCCTGCGCGACCTGCAGGCCCGCGACAGCTTGAAGGCGCTGCTGGAAGCCGTGCTTGCGGCGCGGGCGGAAGAGGGGCTGCGGTATGGACGAACCGTGCCGGTCTTTCTGAAGATCGCGCCCGATCTGACGGAGGAGGGGTTGGACGATATTGCCTCCGAAGTGACCTCCCATCCGCTGGACGGCCTGATCGTTTCCAATACCACGCTTTCCCGCGACGGGCTGAAGGATCAGATCCAGGCGAAAGAAGCGGGCGGCCTTTCCGGCGTGCCGCTCTTCAAGCGGTCGACGGTGATGCTTGCCAAGATGCGCAAACGCGTCGGCCCGGCTCTGCCGATTATTGGTGTGGGTGGGGTTTCCAGTGCGACGGACGCCTTGGAAAAAATCCGCGCCGGCGCGGACCTGGTGCAGCTTTATTCCTGCATGGTTTATGAAGGCCCCGGCCTGCCGGCAACGATCCTGAAGGGCCTCTCGTCGCTTCTCGACCGGGAAAAGCTCTCCTCGATCCGGGAAATCCGCGACACCCGTCTCGATCAGTGGGCGGCGGAAAAACTCTGACGCGCCTTGCGGGGCACCATCGCCGCGAGGAAGATGCCGCGCATCAGCAGGAAGAGGTTGAGCGACAGCCAGAGCCCGTGATTGCCGAAAAGCGGCACGAGCGCGGCGAGCGCTAAACAATATCCGGCGAAGGAGGCGAGCATCATGTTGCGCATCTCCCGTGACCATGTGGCGCCGATGAAGACGCCGTCCATCTGGAAGGCCAGCACGCCGGTCAAACCCGTCAATGCCGCCCATCCGAGATAGCTGTAGGCCGTCTGCCGCACGTCTTCGGACGTCGTCAGCATGTCGATAATCGGCTGCCCGAAGAGAATGAAGAACAGTCCGACGGCGCCCGCCATGGCGAAGGACCAGAGGCCGGTCAGCTTCAGCGCACGGTCGAAGGAAGGACGATACCGCGCCCCGACCGCCCTGCCGGCCAGCTGTTCGGCAGCCCCCGCTAGACCGTCCAGGAAGAAGGCAGACAGCATGAAGACGTTCATCAGCACGGCGTTGGCGGCGAGCGTCACGGCGCCGAAGCTGGATCCGACGCGTGTCAGCAGCGCAAATGCGCCGTTCAATATCAGTGATCGGATCAGGATATCGGCATTGAGGTGGAAGAGCTGTTTGAGCTTGGCCGCGTCGAAGATGTCCACACGGCTCGGCCGATGGACAGCAGAAAACTGCCGGCTGACGATCAGGAAGCCGATCACGACCGCCGCGGTTTCGGCAAGCGCGGTTCCCCAGGCCACTCCGGCAATACCCCAGCCGAGACCGAGGCCAAGAAAGATCGAAAGCATGATGTTCGTGCCGTTGAGAATGATTTGCAGGACAAGGCCCAGCAAGCCCTGGCCGCGCCCGAGCACATAGCCGAGGATCGCGAAATTGGCGAAGGTCGCCGGGCTGGTCAGCACGCGGATCCTGAAATATTGGCGTGTGACGTCAGCGACGGCGGGATCGCTGGTCATCAGCTCCGGCGCGAAAGCGAGGATCAGCGGAGAAAGCGCCAGCATGACGAAGCCGAGCCCGAATGCGCTGAGGAGCGCTCGCCAGAACACCGCCTGCTGTTCGCGATGGTCGCCACGGCCGAAAGCCTGAGCGACGAGACCGGTGGTGGACGTGCGCAGGAAGCTTAAGCTGCCATAGATGAGGTCGAAGAGGATTGCGCCGATCGCCAGCCCGGCGAGCGCCTCGGCCTTTCCGAACTGGCCGACGACGGCCGTATCCGTAAGCCCGAGCAGCGGGGTCGTGAGAAAGCCGAGCGTCATCGGGATCGCGATGCCGAGTACCAGCCGGTGCGTCACGTCGAACGGCTTTGCGGCCTGCCCTTCTGGTCCGCGGCCATCCATCGCCTAACCCGAAAGGACCATGGCCCAATAGGTGCGGCTGTCATCGGCGCGCGCCACGGCGACGCCGAGCCCCCTGAAGGAACCGAGCATGTTTTCGAGATGCTTGGGAGAGTCGATCCAGGCCTGCACGGCTGCGTTTACCGAATCCTGGCCGCTGGCGATGTTTTCGGCGGCGGGCAGCGCCACGTCATTGCGCTTCATGCGCGAGCCGAAGTCGTCGCCGAAGCCGATCAGGTGTTTCATCTTCTCGGCTTTTGCCATGCGGATAGCCTGCTGGGAGGCAGCCTTGCGTGCAGGCGTATCGAGGGTCAGTGCCGCCAGACCGCGGCTTTGTCTCAGCTTGTTGACCATCGGCAGCGCCGCTTCCGTTTCGTCCTCGGCGCCTGCGGTCGGGGTGAGAACAGATGTCGTGGAACAGCCGGCGAGCAGCAGGCCCATTCCTGACATCATGAGGAAACCCCGGCGGGAGGAAATATAGAGGTCGGTCATGTCAGCGGCGGTAGCTCAACAGGCGCAGGATGACGAAGATCGGAATGACGACGATGGCGCCCAGCACCAGATAGTTGCCGACCCGGCCGAGAGCCCGGAAACCGTTGTACCAGAGGTCCAGGAACCAGTAGCGGACCGTATCGACGATATTGTCCGGCGTGAAGCCAAAAAACGCCAGTACGAACCCTACGATGAGGCACACGACGATCAGCTTGATGATCGTGCGACCCGGCGTATCGCCCAGGAACCTGTTCATCCCGTCCGCCATCCTTGTCTGTCTCCGAATTGCCTGAAACGCATACCCGCGGCTCGTCTGCGCCGCAAGCGCCTTGGCCTCCTCAAATAGAACTTGAGTTTTTTTGTGGCTTCGGCAAAGAACCCGCGACCCTTGGGAGCCGATCATGTCCGCCAGCCAGTTCTCCTCCGGCGATGTGATCGCCGACCGCCGCGCCGACTATGCCCGCATGTTGGCGGAGGCGGGCGATTTCGCCGCCGCCGCGGAACTCGTGGAACAGGCCCTGGAACTCGTCCCCGGCTGGGCCGCGGGCTGGTTCCGGCTCGGCGAATATCGTGAGAAGGCCACACTTGCGACCGCCGCGGACGCATATCGGCAGGCGCTCGATCTCCAGCCAGACGACATCTTCGGCGCAAGATTGAAGCTCGCGCTGCTCGGCGCCGAGGAAATGCCGGCCCAGCCCCCGAGCCGTTATGTCGAGGGCCTGTTCGATGACTATGCCGACCGGTTTGATACGGCGCTTGTCGAGAGGCTAGAATATTCCGTGCCCGGCAAGCTCGCCGCTCTCGTCGCACCCCATGCGCCGTTCAGGAATACCGTCGATCTCGGTTGCGGCACGGGCCTTTTCGGTGCCGAAATCCGTGGCGGGACGGAGCGCCTCGAAGGCTTCGACCTCTCCGGGAACATGCTGGCCAAGGCGGAGGCAAAGGGCCTCTATGACCATCTCGGCCAATCGGATCTCAGCCTTTCCCCAGAGATGTCCGGCCTTTTTTCCGGCGTTCTTGCGAGACAGCGCGCCGATCTCGTTTCCGCCGCCGACGTGCTGATGTATCTCGGATCGCTGGAAACCGTCTTCCCACTGGTTCTTGAATTGCTCGCACCTGCGGGGCTCTTCGGTTTCTCCGTCGAGGATGCGGGCGAGGAGCGGTCTTTCGTTCTTCGGGATTCTTTGCGTTACGCCCATTCCGAAACCTATATCCGGTCTCTGCTTCATCGCTACGGCTTCGAAATTCTCGCGTTGCAAAAGACCCCCATTCGCACGGATGCCGGCAGACCGATCCAAGGTATCCTCTTTCTGTCGCGAAAGCTCGCCTGACCGAATGTTTCTTGCTTTTTTCGCAGCCACCATATCGCCGCTTGAACGGGCTTGATGACGGTTTTATTGCAGTGCAATATCGCCGAGAATGAAGGGGTCGGAATTGGCCGGGCAGCAGAAGCAGGTTCAGAGAAAAAGCCTCGGCTTTTATAGCGCCGATCCGTCGCAGCACACACTCCTTGAGGACGGTCAGGGGCTTTTGACCGGCGCCATGGTGGCTGCCCTCGGCTTCTATTTCCTGAACAAGGTCGGCCTGCTCACCGGCGGCACTGCGGGCGTTGCTTTTCTTCTGCACTACGCCTTGGGTATTTCCTTCGGCCTCCTGTTCTTTATCGTCAACCTGCCGTTTTATTATCTTTCGTTTCGCCGGCTGGGGCTCGCCTTCTCGGTAAAGACCTTCGTCGCGATCGGGCTTGTCTCCGTGATCTCCGAGGTCGAGGGCCGCTTCTTTCTGATCGATTATCTGCATCCCTTCTGGGCGGCTCTGCTCGGCGGGCTGCTTCTCGGCTATGGTCTCCTGGCGCTATACCGCCACCGGGCGAGCCTCGGTGGTGTCGGCATCCTGGCGATCTACATCCAGGACCGGTTCGGCATCCAGGCCGGGCTGATCCAGCTTGCCTTCGACCTCTGCGTCATGCTCTGTGCCTTTGCGGTGGTCAGCCCGATGACCGTGGCCTGGTCGGTGGTCGGCGCTGTCGTTCTCAACCTCTTCCTGGCGATCAACCATCGCTCGGACCGCTATATCGTGGTGCGCTGATGTCGGATGCCGCAGCCAAGAAAAGCCCGGTCGGCTTTTGGGCCTCCAGCTCGGATAAACACTCGCCGCTGGAAGACATTCAGGGCGTGGTTGCCGGCAGCATGCTGGCGGCGCTTGGCGTGACGATGCTGGCCAAGGCGGAGTTCCTGATCGGTGGAACCGCCGGCCTCGGCTTTCTGATCCGCTACTCGACGGGCTTGAGTTTCGGTCTCGTCTTCTTCGCTCTCAATCTGCCGTTTTACTGGATCGCCTACAAGCGGCTGGGTCTCTCCTTCACGGTCAAGACCTTTGCAGCCGTCGCGCTGACCTCCGTGCTCACGGATTTCCTGCCGCAACTGATCGGCTTCGACCATATCAACCCGATCGCGGCCGCTCTCTTCGGCGGACTGCTGATCGGTGCGGGCATGCTGGCGCTCTTTCGTCACCGGGCTTCGCTCGGCGGCTTCGGCATTCTGGCGCTTTATCTGCAGGACCGCTTCGGCTGGCGGGCCGGCTTCGTGCAACTCGGGCTGGATGGACTGGTGCTGGCGCTCTCCTTCTTCGTCGCCAGCCCGTTTGTCATTCTCTGCTCGATTCTCGCGGCAGTGACCCTGAACCTGACGCTCGCGATCAACCACCGCACGGATCGATATATCGTTCGCTAGCTGTCCCCGGTCACGCAGCCTTGGCCGGCTGGTCGATCGGGTGAAGCGCGCGGAAGCCGACGCAGAGCCGGTTCCAGACGTTGATCACGCCGATTGCGACGGTGATCTTCATCATTTCCTCTTCCGAGAAATGCGCCTTCAGCACCTCATAGGCGCTGTCGGGAACATGGGTGTCGGCAACCTTGGTCACCGCATCGACCCAGGTCAGCAAAGCGCGTTCCTTCTCGTCATAGATCGGGGATTCTTCCCACACGCTCATCATGTTGATCCATTGCTCGGAAAGCCCGTCATGTCGGCTTTCCTTGACATGCATATCGACGCAATAGGCGCAGTGGTTGATGATCGAGGCGCGAAGCTTGATCAGATGGATGAAGCGGCGCTCGAGGCCGGATTTCTGGACGTAGTTTTCCAGATCAAGAACGGCCTTGTAGGCATCCGGCGAGGCCTTGGCGAAGTTCAAACGAGGCTGCATCGGTATTCTCCTTGGGTTGTGGCCGTCTCAACGGGCCGCTTTGCGTTCGTGGATTTCGAGGAAGGCGCAGCCGCGGGCGGCAATGCCGCCGTCGTCAGTGGCCTTCAGGTCCGCCAGGATGTCCGCGATCGTCACCTTGGCGAGTTCGGCGCGATAGGCCTTTTCGGCCTTCAGCATGGCGGCGTTGATGCCGCAGGGCTTGGCGAAATACCGCCCCGGCAGCGGGTTAGGGCCACGCTGACGGATTTCGGCGCAGCGAAAAGCCGGCGCAGGCCCTTCCACCGCCAGTACGATATCGAGCAGCGTGATCGCCTCGGGCGTCTTCGCCAACCGATATCCGCCTTTTGGGCCGGGCACCGTGCTGACCAGCCCGGCGCCGGAAAGCGCCTGCAGATGTTTCAGAAGATAGCTGGTGGAGACGCCGTGGAACTCCGCCAGGGCTGCGGCGGAAAGCACGCCGCCTTCGGAAACGCCCGAAAGCATGGTCATGCAATGGATCGCCTGTTCGATGCCGTCGCTGAGTTTCATGATCTGCTCCATATCATGGATATTCTTTATCCATGATTATGTGCTGACGTCAAGACTCTTCTTTTTTGCCGCCTTCCGCTTATCTTCAGGCTCGTGGATATCGTTGAAACCCAATCTTCCGGCCGTGATGCCGCGCTTCTGCCCCGGCCGTTCCTGAAATGGTTCGCCGAAAAGGGCTGGCAGCCGCGTGCGCACCAGCTCGAATTGCTTTCGCGCGCCACCGCCGGCGAAAGCGTGCTGCTGATTGCACCGACGGGTGCCGGCAAGACGCTCGCCGGTTTCCTGCCGTCGCTGACCGATCTCACCCGTCGCGGTAAGATCCCACCCGGCTCGGTCTTCACCGGCATCCACACACTCTACGTCTCGCCCCTGAAAGCGCTGACGGTGGATATAGAACGCAACCTGATGAAGCCGGTGACGGAAATGGGCCTAGCCGTCACGGTCGAAAATCGCACCGGCGATACCCCGCAAGCCAAGCGCCAGCGCCAGAAGCTCAACCCGCCGGACATTTTGCTGACGACGCCAGAACAGGTGGCGCTGCTGCTTGCGAACAAGGAAGCCGAGCGTTTCTTCAAGGACCTGAAATATGTGGTCCTCGACGAGCTCCATTCGTTGGTCACGTCGAAGCGCGGCCACCTGCTGTCCCTCGGTCTCGCCCGCATCCGCCGCCATGCGCCACAGGTGCAGACCATCGGCCTTTCGGCAACCGTCTCCGACCCGATGGACCTGCAGTGCTGGCTGGTGCCACAAGGCGAACATCCCGCTTCGCCCGCCGGCCTCGTCCATGTCACCGGCGGCGCCGCACCCGACATCACGATCATGAAGACGGAGGACCGCATTCCCTGGTCCGGCCATGTTTCCACCTATGCCATGCCGGAGGTCTATGAGGAGATCAAACGTCACAACATGACGCTGATCTTCGTTAATACCCGCTTTCAGGCGGAACTCCTCTTCCAGACGCTCTGGACGATCAACGAAGACAATCTGCCGATCGCGCTTCACCACGGCTCACTCGATGTCGGCCAACGCCGCAAGGTGGAAGCTGCCATGGCGGCGAACAAACTGCGCGCCATCGTCGCCACCTCGACGCTCGACATGGGCATCGATTGGGGCGATGTCGATCTCGTCGTGCATGTCGGCGCACCGAAGGGCGCCTCGCGGCTTGCCCAGCGCATCGGCCGCTCCAATCACCGCATGGATGAGCCGTCCAAGGCGATCCTGGTGCCTGCCAACCGCTTCGAGGTGATGGAATGCCAGGCAGCGCTCGATGCCAACTATCTCGGCGCTCAGGATACGCCGCCGGTAGGCGAAGGTGCGCTCGATGTCCTCGCCCAGCATGTTCTCGGCATGGCCTGCGCCGAACCCTTCGAACCGCTCGAACTCTACGAGGAGATCATTTCAGCCTCGCCCTATGCCGACCTCTCCTGGGAAATGTTCGAACGTATCGTCGATTTTGTCGCGACCGGCGGTTATGCGCTGCGCTCCTACGAGCGCTACGCCAAGATCAGGAAGACCAAAGAGGGGCGCTGGCGCGTTTCCAATCCTCAGGTCGCGCAGCAATACCGGCTGAACCTCGGCACGATCGTCGAGGCGACAGAGCTCAACGTCCGCCTCGTCCGGCGTGGAGCCAATGGTGCACTCGGGCGCGGTGGCATGTCGCTCGGCAAGGTCGAGGAATATTTCCTTGAGCAGCTCGTGCAGGGCGATACCTTCCTCTTCGCCGGCAAGGTGCTGCGTTTCGAAGGCATCCGTGAAAACGAGTGCCTCGTCTCTAACGCCTTTTCGCTGGACCCGAAGATACCGGCCTATGCCGGCGGCAAGTTCCCGCTCTCCACCTATCTCGCCGATCAGGTGCGCGGCATGCTCGCCGACCCCGATCGCTGGCAGAAGCTTCCCGATCAGGTGCGGGACTGGCTGAATATCCAGCTGGAACGCTCGATGCTTCCAAAGAAGGACGAACTGCTGATCGAGACGTTTCCGCGGGGAAAACGCTTCTTCATGATCGCCTATTGCTTCGAAGGGCGCCTGGCGCATCAGACGCTCGGCATGCTGCTCACCCGCAGGCTCGAGCGCGCCGGGGCTAGGCCGTTGGGTTTCGTTGCGACGGATTACTCGCTGGCCGTCTGGGGCCTGAAAGACATCGGCGCGATGATCAAGGCGGACCGGTTGAGCCTGTCCGACCTCTTTGACGAAGACATGCTGGGCGACGATCTGGAGGCCTGGCTCAATGAAAGCTACATGCTGAAGCGCACATTCCGCAATTGCGCCGTGATTTCCGGTTTGATCGAGCGCCGCCATCCGGGCAAGGAAAAGACTGGACGGCAGGTCACGGTCTCGACTGATCTCATTTACGACGTTCTCAGAAGCCACGAGCCGGATCATGTGCTTCTGGAGGCTACACGACGGGATGCGGCATCCGGCCTTTTGGATTTGAGCCGGTTAGGCGATATGCTGAAGCGAATCAGGGGGCACATTACCCACCGCGATCTCGACCGTGTTTCGCCGCTTGCCGTTCCGATCATGCTGGAGATCGGCAAGGAATCAGTACCGGGCGAGGCGCATGATGCGGTGCTGGAAGAGGCCGCCGAGGAACTGATAGCGGAGGCGCTCAGCTGATGCCCGCCGCACCATGGGAAGACATTGAATTGATGCATCGCCTCGGCCTGGCCGCCCGGACATTATCGATGACAGATGCGGCCTCGGGCGCGGAAGAGATTATCGTAAATGGCGTCCTCGCCGTGTGCGATCCGCTGGGCGGCTTGTACCTGCCGGAAACCGGCACGCTCGTTGTCTCCGACCTGCATCTTGAAAAAGGGGCAGCCTTTGCCCGCCGCGGCATGATGCTTCCGCCCTACGACACGGTTGCGACCCTCAATATCCTTTCGGCCGTCATCACCCGCTACGATCCGAAGCTCGTCATCTCGCTCGGCGACAATTTTCATGACCGGAAAGGCTCGAAATACCTTGCCCCCGAGCTTCGCGCGTTGATTGCCGGCATGGCGCGCGGCCGCGACTGGATCTGGATCAACGGCAACCACGATCCGGATGGCACGGTCGATCTGCCCGGTAGCTGCGCCGATGAACTGATTTATGGCGGCCTCGTATTCCGGCACGAACCGAGTCTGATTTCCGGCAAGGGCGAAATTGCCGGTCACCTGCATCCGTCGGCCACCGTCCGCCGCCGCGAAAAATCCGTCCGCCGCCCATGCTTTGCGAGTGACGGCAGCCGCCTGCTGATGCCGGCATTCGGCGTGCTCGCCGGCGGCCTTGATCTTCGTCATCAGGCGATGCATGGCCTCTTCGACCGGGAGAAGTTGGTCGCGCACCTGCTGGGCCGCGACCGCATCTATTCGGTCCGTTATACCAATCTGACCGCCTGATCAGCGATAAACCAGCACCGGCGTCTTGGAATGCGCCAGCACCTTCATGGTTACGCTTCCGAGCATGAAGGCCTTGAAGCCGGATCGGCCGTGAGACGCCATGGCGATGATGTCGCAATGTTGTTTCTCGGCAGTCTCGACGATGGTGCCGGCCGGATCCAGGCTCGTCAGCTTGAGGGTTTCGCAAGCGACCATGCGTTGCTTGGCCGCCTGGGTGGCGTCGGCCAGGATGCCGTCGGCGGCTTTGTTGTTGCTCTGGTCATAGGCCGCATAGGCAACTTCCAGGCCCGTCGGGTTGAGGGTCATCACCTGTAGCGGCTCCATGACGACAAGCACCGTCGCTTCCGCTCCGATCTCGCGGGCGAAATCGAGAGACTTTTCGAGCGCCTGCGTCGAAAGCGCCGATCCGTCGGTGGGGATGAGAACGTGTTTGTACATCTGAGGCCTCCGTTGTTTTGGATAGTATGGACGCCCGGCGCGATTCTACATTGATATTGCGCAATTTCGGTGGGCGAGGGAGGTGGCCTCGCTGTTATCCCAAGGGTTTACTCCATCCCGCAGCCAGCAAAGCGTATCGCGCCAGAAGCCGTCTGAATGACGGGAATGAAAAAGGCTGAAATGCCCTATTTCCCGAAGGCCGTAGTGGGCGGGCGATAAGAGGACCTGGTCCACGGCCGCATTGCGATAATAGCCGAGTGTCCGCTGGATTGCCGCCGGCGTGCCGATGTCGTCGTCTTCCACCGCCACCGCAAGGATCGCGGCCTTGACCGCGTCGAACCTTTTGATCACATCGGAGCGCTCCGTTGCAGGATGGGTGAGTTCCATTCGGGCGCGGCGAAAGCTCCATTCGTTGGCGACACCCGCCGGCAGGTCCTCCAGCCAGCCGAGCCGTTTTCCCGGGAAAAAGCCAACGAGCGCCGTCAGGACTGGCATGGTCACGTGCCATTTCAGAAACAATCGTATGCGATGGCCGGCGGCATAATCGGGCCAATAGGCATATTGCGCGCCCATGGTCAGCATACGGTCGATCCGCTCCGCCTTTGGCGAAAGCCCAGGCAGGTAACCTCCTATGCTATGGCCGACCACGTGGAGCGGTTGGTCGGGGCGGGCGAGATCCATATGCCGGAGCGCCGCGTCGAAATCTTGCTCGCCCCATTCCCGCCAGCGATAGCCGCACCCCTTGAGCGTCGCCGGCCGCGAAAGTCCGATTCCCCGGTAGTCATAGGTCAGGACATCGAAACCCTCCCGGCTCAGGAAATCCGCGTAATAATGATAGTAGCGGGCAAGAACGCCGGTGGCCGGATTGATGATGATGCTCGCAACTGCCGAACCATGCGCCGGCCAGAAATGGCCGTGCAACACGACGCCATCGCGGCAGGTCAGGCTGACCGCTTCGCCGGTTGGACGCGGTTTTGATGCCGCGCCGGCATCCGCAATGTCCGCGGTTTCGGCGGATTGGCTGTCGGTCATGGTATCCTCCTCCTGAACGGAGAATATTCGCAGCTCCTTGCAGCGCAATAAGCCAAAGGGAGAAGACAGAGCAGGAAGAGAATGGGATCGACCAAGAGGAAAGGTCGGCCAATCCCTACCGGCCCCTCAGTTCCTTCGCCATCTCAAACGGCCTTCCCGACCTCATAGTTCAGGATTACGGAGCCGTTGGCTGCTATGCTGGACGAGATCAGCTTCAATCCCGTCTGTTGCCCGGTTTGCTTGAAAAGCGGATTGCCCGAACCGAGCAGGACCGGCGCGATGCAGATGCGATACTCATCCACCAGACCGTCCTTCATCAGCGATGCCACCAATTCCGCGCTTCCGAAAACGAAGATCGTTTTGCCCTCTTCGGCTTTCCGCTTTTTCAGTTCGGAGGCGGGATCGCTGACGACCCGGCTATTGTTCCACGCGGCCTCCTTCATCGTCCTGGAGACTGCCAGTTTGGCAATGTTGTTCATGTATTCCTTGACCTTGGAGTCTTCCTCGGCCGTCGGCCAGTAGGCCGCCATGCCCTCATAGGTCTTGCGGCCGAAGACCAGCAAATCGCCTTCCTCCCCGAATTGCTCCGAAAGCTTTTCGAGCTCCGGCCCCCAGGCATGGTTGTGAAAGGCTAGATCCCAAGGCTTCTCGCCTTCGAAATAACCGTCAAGCGTCATCAGGTTCCAGACCACCAGCTTTCTCATCTCATTCCTCCCAATGTTAAACCAGTTGCGATTAGCAATCGGTTGAAAGTTAGCTAAACTGATTTTATAATGCAAGTAGTTTTGGAGAAGAAAATGCAAGACACCTATCGCTCGGGTTGCCCGATCAACCTCACTCTGGAAGTCCTGGGCGACCGCTGGAGCCTGATCGTCATTCGCGACATCATGTTCGGCAATCGCCGGCACTTCCGCGAGCTGCTGCAGAATTCGGAGGAGGGAATCGCCTCCAATATCCTCGCTGACCGCCTGAAGCGGCTGGTGGAGCGGGGACTGCTCTCCCGCGAGGACGATCCGAGCCACAAGCAGAAAGGAATCTACAGTCTGACGGAAATGTCCATTCGGCTCGTGCCGATCTTTGCGGAAATGGGCACCTGGGGTCGGCATTTCATGCCGGTGTCGGAAGAGCTTTCGATCCGGGCCCAGCTTCTGGAGGAGGGTGGCCGGCCGCTTTGGGAGGACTTCATGGAGGAGCTGCGCGTGCTGCACCTGCACGCGCCCCGCGATCCCTCCAAACCCTCCGTGTTCGACCGGCTGCGGGCGGCCTATCTTGAGGTCGTCGCCCGCAACATGGCGGCTGCATCCGCCGAGTGATCAATCCTTGCGGAACATCAGGCTTGCGCCCCAGCCGGTAACGACGGCGATCAGGACGCAGAGGAAACCATAGGCGAGCGGCCGCTCGTGGGCCGCGTCGGTGATCGCCTGCTCGATGCCGGTCTTCACCACCCGGAGCGGCAGCTCGCGCTGGGCAATCAGCTGCCCGCTCTTGAACAGGTAGGCGCGCACCATATGCATTCCGTCCGGGATGTTTGCAGGCAGCTTGACCGACGCACGGAACAGGCTGGACGAGACGAACCGCACGCCGCTTGTATCCCGCTGATAGAGGCCGTTCGCGAGCTTCAGGCGCCGATAGGCGTCGCGGAATTCCCTGATCGACCCGGAATCTGCGATATAGCCGACGGGATTGAGCGGCAGGTGCGCGATGCCGACGCCGATACTGTTGAGGCTCGGCGCTTCGTCGATGCTTTCGATCTGGCGGGTGCTGGCCAGCGAATAGCTTTCCGGCACCTGTTCGAAGGTCATCGATTGGGCGTTCATCCAGATGCCGAAGATGCGTTCCTTCCGGCGTACCGTCGCATAGTCCCTCGGGCCTTCTAGCGTCACGACGACGTCATACTGGCCGATGGCCAGGAACAGCTCGTCGGCATTGGTGAGAGCGCCGAAGATCGTCAGATCGGCCCCGCGAAAATCCGAGGCGATGGCGATTTCGCTTGTCGACGCCCCGATCTCGAGCCCTTCCTTCACCGTCGACGCCTCGCCCATCGGCACCTGCGCCGCAGCCGGTGGAGCGAACGCGAGGAGAGGCACGAGAAGGAGCGTTTGAAGCAGCCGGCGCATCAGTAGGAGAGCCCCCCGACCGCGACCGAATAGATCTCCTCCGGCGTCACGATGAGGCCGATCGCAAGGCGGATGCCGACGGCGAGCACGAGCAGCGCGAGCAGCGCGCGCAGCTGCTCGCCGCGCAGCTTTTGCCCGACGCGGACGCCGTATTGGGCGCCGATGACCCCGGCGATCATCAGGATCGTCGCCAGCACGATGTCCACCGAGTAGTTGGTGGCGGCCTGCACCATGGTCGTATAGGCCGTGACGAAGATGATCTGGAAAAGCGAGGTTCCGACGACCACGCTGGTGGGGATGCGCAGCAGATAGATCATTGCCGGCACCATGATGAAACCGCCGCCGACACCCATGATCGAGGTCAGCACCCCGATACCGAAACCGAGTGCGACGACCGGAATGGCGCTCAGATAGATCTTCGATTTCTTGAACCGCATCTTGAGCGGCAGCCGGTGGACCCAGTTGTGCTGGCCGGGACGTTTGAGCGGCAGCTGCTCGTTGTTCCTGGCGCGGCGCAAGGCCCGCAGGCTTTCCTGCAGCATCAGCGCCCCGATCGTGCTGAGCAGCACGACGTAGAGGAGTGAAATGAAGAGGTCGAGCTGGCCGACCCGGCGGAGCCACGAGAAGACCCAGACGCCGGCCGTTGCGCCGGCCAGACCGCCGACCAGCAAGACGCAGCCGAGCTTCATGTCCAGCGTGCCGCGCCGGAAATGGGTGATCGCGCCGGAAATCGACGAGGCCACAACCTGGTTCGCGCCGGTCGCCACCGCCACTACAGGCGGAATGTTGTAGAAGATCAGAAGCGGTGTGATCAGGAAACCGCCGCCGACGCCGAACATGCCGGAGAGGAAGCCGACGGCTGCACCCATGCCGAGAATGATGAAGATGTTCACCGACAGCTCTGCAATCGGCAGGTAAACAGTCACGGCCGAACCCCGACAAGGTAAAAAAACGCGACACCCCCGCGGACAGATCGCGATGTGGCTATCCACCCGCTGCGGTAATGGGAAATCAATCTCACATGCCGCGTGAACGGGGCATGAAGGGCTTCATCCGTCATGCTCCCGGCCACCGGCCGAGTCAAACCGCAAGTCTCAGATAAGGCGGCAGGTTTGCCGTTTTTGCGGCGGCGTGATGAATATGCCGCTTCTCCTCAAGTCCGGTCGGGTAAGTCGAGTTACTTGTTGCGCGCCAGAAGCTCCTTGACCAGCGCGTCGTTGATCTTGCCGGTCGGCTCCTGGCCGACGGAGGTCTGGAAGGCCTTGATCGCCGAAACCGTCTTGGCGCCCATCTTGCCATCCGGAGTACCAGCGTCGAAGCCGTTTTTGCCGAGGATCGCCTGGATGTTGCGGATCGCCTTTTCCATGTCGACCGAAGCGGTGGTGAGCGGTTTGCCCGAGGCCCATTCGTCGGGCAGGTTGACCGAGTTCGCCTTGGGATCGAGCGGCTTTACCTTCCATGCATCAGCCTTGGCGCGGGCGCTTTCGAGCTGCTCCTTGCGCATGGCGTTCGCCACCTCGTCGCGTTTCTGCGCCGCATCCTTGTCACCGTCCTTTGCAGCGACGGCGAACCACTTGTAGGATTCCTCGAGATCCTGCTTCGCGCCATTACCGCGCGCATAGAGGATCGCGAGGTTGAACTGGCTGTCGGAGACGCCGAGATCGGCGGCCTTGCCGAACCACTCGACGGCGGCGGCATAGTCCGGCTGGCCCGCGGCTCCGGATGCAAAGAGGACGGCGAGATTGTGCATGGCGCTCGCATTGCCCGCCTCGGCGGCCTGCTTGTAGTAGTGCAGCGCCTTGTTGACGTCGCGGGTGACGCCAGTGCCTTTCTCGAAAAGGTTGGCAACCCGGTATTGCGCCGGGGCAAGGCCGCGGTCGGCCGCAAGCTTGTACCAGTTGGCAGCTTCCGAGAGGTCGGCCTTGACGCCGCGTCCTTCGGTGAAGCGGGCGCCGATTTCGAAGAGCGCGTTGGGATCGCCGCCCGCTGCCGCATCTGCGAGCGACTTCGGCGCGATGTCTGCCGGGACAGCGATCTGCGCCGCTTCCGCCTTCTCGGGCGGTGTGAAGCCTTCGCTTGCTTGGACCGGGCTGCCTGCCGGCTGCACGGCGGAAATCTCGCCTGCTGCCGGTTGCGGATCGGTAAGGTGGCTGCCGGCGTCGATCTGTCGTGGAGGTTCGGCGGCTTCCGGCAGCGCGGCGTCCGCCTCGGCGCCGTCGGTTGCGGGCTGGGTCTCGATCTCCGAGGTGCCGCTGCTGCCGGTCACATTGGCAGGCGCCGCAGGCTGGGCTGGTGCTTCGATCCTGGCGGCAGGTGTTTCGGGTGCTTTCGCGCCGCTGGTAAGCGTCTTGGCAAGCGGCATCGCCATCAGGGCCAGAAGCACGGCGCCCACGGCCATCAGGATCGGGCGGCGATGCCGGGAAAGCAGGCTTCCGATGCCGCCGGCGGAAGGTTGAGCGGCTTTACGCATGTCTTTGGCTGGCGAGACCGGCTTTGCCGGATCGGCTTCCTGCGCGGCTGCCTTGGCCGCGCGACGAGCGGCTGCGATGTAATCCGCTTTGGCGGCACCGCTCGCCCGGTCTCCGTCGAAGTCGCCGGCAGCCTGACTGGCTCGGACCCGTTCCAGGATCTTCTTGACGTCGGGTGCGCCGGAACCCGGCTCCAGCAGATCGTTCTCGTGGTCGGGCGGCAAAACGTTCGACGGGTCGATCGACGGCGTCGGGTCGATGACGGCACGCACGTTTTTAGGAGCCGGTTCCTTGTGGCCGGGGAGGAAGCGGCGCGAAAGTCCGGCCAACAGGCTTGGCTTTGCGGTTTTCTCCGGCGTCGCGGCTTTCGGCTCGGCGTGGTCCGAATGCAGCATCACTTCAGCTTCCTGAGTGTCGCCGATGATCGTTTCTCGGGTGCCGAACGCTGAGGCCTGTGCTCTTGCCTCCTCGATCTCCTTGTCCGCAATCTCCAACGATGCGACGGCAAGCGGCGCCGCTGCCGGCATGACCGGCGCGGCCCGAACTTCCTGCCGTGCCGGCTCGGCATATTGGTGCTGGGGTTCCGCGTGGGCTGCCGCCGCAAGCCGCTCGTCTATGCCGTCCAGCCGGTCGGCAATCTGTACCAGCGTGCCGTGCAGGGCTTCGAAGGTTTGGTGCGTTCTTTCCTCGGAGTTACGTGTCAGGTCCTCGAGGTGCCGCAGGTCGTCGGCAAGCGCGGAAAGCGCCGCCATATCGGACGCCGCGACGGGGCTGCCGGCCGCGGTATTGCGGGAATAGGACTCGATCACCGCCTCGGCCGCCTGGCGGGCAGCCTCGATGATATATTCGTCATTGGTCGCCATGTAGCCTTCGATCGCGCTCATGCGGTCGTCGAAGTCGGCAGGCAGCGCGCCGGCGGCCGCCTGCGGTTGGCTGATGAGGGCGGAAAGATGAGCGATCTGGTCTTCCAGATTGCGCAATGCGCTTTCGTCGCCGCGCGGTGCGGTCGTCGCGTCGTCGAGGCGTGCGGCTATGTCGCTCAGCCTGTCCTCAATCCGTCCGAAGGCCGTCTGGTCCAGCGCCGGCTGATTGCGCGGCTGGAAGTCCATTTCGTCGATTCGGCGGGCGAGGTATTCGAGCCGTTCGGCAAGCACGTCGTTGACCGTGCCCTGTTCCAGTCCGTCGATCTTGCGGGAAATATCGGCGAGATGATCGGAGAGATCGGATTGCTGGACGGGCCTGTGCGCCTGTTCCATGAGCAGCGAAAGCTGCTCAAGCCGCTCCTCCAGGCGCGTGCCGGCCTGTTCGTCGGAAAGCTCCTCGATGCGGACCGTCAGCGCCTCGATGCGGGCGGACAGCGCCTCGGTCGGATCGGCCCGGCGGCTGGTCGCGTGGGTCATCGTCTCGATCTGGTCGGAGAGCACATTTATCCGGCCCTCGAGCCGCTGCAGGAACGACTGGTCAATGGAAGCCGCTGCGGAAGCCCGGCCGCCGACAGCGATGGCGCGGCTGATTTCGTCGAGCCGCTGGTCGAGGCTCGCGAACTGTTCGGCAATGATCGCGTCATTGGGCTGCATGCGCGAACCGAGCTGCTCCATGGCGCTCGCCACTGCGATCAGCTTCTGTTCGAGTGCCCGGATGGCGGGGCTGTCGCTCATCTCGCCGAGCTGGCCCTTGATGTCGTCGATGCGATAAGCAAGCGCGATCAGCTCCTCGCGAAGAGCCGCTGAATCGAGGTCATGCATCCGCTCTTCAAGACCCTGCCAGTGGCTTTCCATCCGGCGGACCGAATCTTCGCGGGCAAGCCCTTCCATGACGGAGCGCAGCTCCTCGAACTCGGCGCGCAGGTCGGCGGCTTCCGGCGTTGCCTGATACCCCAGATGGTCGATGCTCTCGGCAAGCCGGGCAAGGTCGCTGCGCAGGTCGTCTGCAAACCGCTGGTCCTCGGCGATCGACCGTATCGAGCGGATCTCGCCGCGAAGCGCGTTCATTTCCCGGGCGACGCCCTCGGAGATGTCCTGTTTTAAGTCCTGGCGAAGACTGATCAATGCCTGGGCAATGTCGCGAAGGCCGTCGGCCTGTTGAGGCTGCGGCGCTTGTGGACGTGGCTGGGGTGAGGCGCGTCGGGTATCTTCGTGCAGAGCGCGCGGCTCGTGGTGACGGGCCGGTTCCGTGCGGAGCACCGGACGATCGGATGGTCTATGGGCTTCCGGCGGCCTGATCTCGTTGCGGGGGGGCTCGGCATAACGGGGCTCCTCGCGCCGCCGCTCGGGCATGGACGTACGCTCCGGCCTTGCGCCACGTCCGGCGTCGAGGATGCGCTGGCGCTCGCGGATTTCGGCGAGCGGATCGCTGGCTGGCATACGGTTCGAAGCGGCCTTGCGCGGCTCGGACGCCCGGACTTCCTGCCGTGGGCCCCGATAATCGCCGGCCTTCGGCTGAGGCCCCTCGCGGCCCTTTCCCGACATCAGTCCTTCGATACGAGCCTCCAGCCCTTCAATGGTGCGGTTCAACGCATCCAGGGAGGAGCGGTCGCCATGACGGTGAGAGGTCGATCGTGATCCGTTCATTTGCTCGCTCGTTTCGACGTTGCTCCTGCAGGCTCTCGCCAGGGCCGGTCGGAGGGCTCTCCCTCCATCAAATTCAGCCGCATGTTCGAGATCGCCTACGCAAGACTTGCCATCCGGCGAACGTGGCATCCCTTGCGGATCAATGCTCTGCGTCGCGCCAAGGTCCACTATTTCCCGAAACGTGGTAAACAAGCCGTTAATCCGGCCGAAAATTTTAACCTTTTCGGCGTCCATGGCCTCTTTTGTTGTGATGCGGTTTCGCTTGCTGGCCCTATCTTCCCGCCTCTCGCATCCAGCTTGGCGACCGCTCGAGGTATTAACCGGATGTCGGAGGAGGAGAAGAGAGGATGAGCCGCGACGAAAAAATCCCGCTGTTCACATTTGACGTTTACGCAAACGTCAATTATTCATAGTGACGGAATGCGGGCCCGCCATGAGCCGAAGGCCCGGGACGAGGATATGGAGGAAGCTCGACCATGCCAGTGTACAAGGCGCCGGTAAACGATACGCTTTTCATCTTGAACGATGTGCTGGGGCTGGAGCGCTATGGCAACCTTCCAGGTTTTGCCGATGCCACGCCTGATATGCTGGAAGCCATTATCGGCGAAGCCGCCAAAGTGGCGGAAGATGTTCTCTTTCCGCTGAACCTTTCCGGTGATCAGGAAGGCTGTACCCGCCACGACAATGGTACGGTATCCGTGCCGAAAGGTTTCAAGGAAGCCTATGACCAGTATTGCCAGGCCGGCTGGATTGGCCTTGCCGTTCCAGAGGAATTCGGCGGCCAGGGGCTTCCCTATACGCTGCATGCTGCCGTCGGCGAATATATGTCCTCCGCCAATATGTCGCTGATGATGTATCCAGGCCTCACCCAGGGCGCGATTGCAGCAATCCTCGTTCACGGTTCGGAAGAGCAGAAGCAGACCTACCTGCCGAAGATGGTCGAAGGCACCTGGTCCGGCACCATGAACCTTACCGAGCCTCATTGCGGCACCGATCTCGGCCTTCTGCGCACCAAGGCGGTTCCGCAGGCCGATGGCTCCTACAAGATTTCCGGCCAGAAGATCTTCATCTCCGCCGGTGAACACGGCATGACTGACAACATCGTGCACCTGGTTCTCGCCCGCATCGAGGGCGCGCCGGAAGGCACCAAGGGCATCTCGCTGTTCATCGTGCCGAAGTTCATGGTCAAGGAAGACGGTTCGCTCGGCAAGCGCAACGGCGTCACCTGCGGCGCGATCGAACACAAGATGGGCATCCACGGCAATTCGACCTGCGTCATGAACTATGACGAGGCGACCGGCTACCTGATCGGCGCCGAGAACAAAGGCCTTGCTGCGATGTTCGTGATGATGAACGAGGCGCGTTTGGGCGTGGGCCTGCAGGGTTTGGCGATCGCCGAAACCGCTTACCAGAACGCCGTCATGTATGCCCGCGAACGCATTCAGGGCCGCTCGCTTTCCGGTCCCAAGGCGGCGGACAAGAAAGCTGACCCGATCATTGTCCATCCCGATATCCGCCGTTCGCTGATGACGATCCGGGCATTCAACGAAGCGGGCCGCGCCTTCCTGCTGTGGACGGCGCTGAAGTCGGATATCGCGCACCGCTCGGAAGACGCGGCCGAGCGCCAGAACGCCGACGATCTCCTCGGCCTCGCGACTCCCATCCTCAAGGGCGTCATGACCGACAAGGGCTTCGACCATGCCGTCATGGCCCAGCAGGTCTTCGGTGGCCACGGCTATATCGAAGAACACGGCATGAGCCAGTATGTCCGCGATGCCCGCATCACCATGATCTACGAGGGCGCAAACGGTATCCAGGCACTCGATCTGGTCGGCCGCAAGCTGGCGCTGAATGGCGGCCGCGCCGTCATGGCGATGTTCAAGGAGATCGGCGATTTCTGCGAGGAAAATCGCGCCGACGAGCAGATGGCACCGTTCACGAAGGCGCTCAAGAAGGGCTTGAACGACCTGCAGGCCGCAACCATGTGGTTCATGCAGAATGCTATGGCCAAGCCCGACAATGCCGGCGCCGGCTCGACCGATTACATGCACCTCTTCGGCCTTGTGACGCTTGGCTATATGTGGGCGAGGATGGCGAAGACCGCGCAGGAAAAGCTTGCTGCCGGCGACGCCCGCGCAGACTACCTGAAGAACAAGCTGGTGACTGCGAAGTTCTTCATGGAAAAGATCATGCCTGAAACGGCAATGCGCAAGACCCGCATCGAGGCCGGTGCCGACAGCCTGATGGAACTGGCAGCCGAGGCGTTTTGATTAGGGTCCTTCTTCTCCCCAACGGGGAGAAGGTGGCCCAAAGGGCCGGATGAGGGGTGAGAAGCGGTCGGCGCAGCCGACGAAACGATCCAGTGAATCGTTTCGAGCGCCGAACGCCCTGAGCTTGAGCGAAGGGCCGGGCTGCCGGTCCCACAGAATTCTACGGCGCCACATGCGCCACCCAGGGAGATGACACCATGACCGAAGTCTTCATTTATGACCACGTCCGCACCCCGCGCGGCCGCGGCAAGAAGGACGGGGCGCTGCACGAAGTGCCGTCCGTCCGCCTCGCCGCCAAGGCGCTCGAAGCAATCCGAGACAGGAACGGCCTCGACACGACGACCGTCGACGACATCATCATGGGCTGCGTCGATCCGATCATGGATGCAGGCGCCGTCATCCCCAAGGCCGCAGCCTTCGAGGCCGGCTATTCGACCAGGGCGCCCGGCATGCAGATCTCCCGCTTCTGCGCCTCGGGCCTCGATGCGGTCAATTTCGCGGCCGGCAAGGTCGCGGCCGGTTCGGACGACATCGTCATCGCCGGCGGCGTCGAGTCGATGTCGCGGGTCGGCATGGGCATGTCCGGCGGCTCCTGGTACATGGATCCGTCGGTCAACTTCCCCGCCTACTTCATGCCGCAGGGCGTTTCGGCCGATCTGATCGCCACCAAATACGGCTTCAGCCGCGACGACGTCGACGCCTATGCCGTCGAAAGCCAGAAGCGCGCCGGCGCTGCCTGGGATGCCGGCTACTTCAAGAACTCGGTCATTCCGGTCAAGGACCAGAACGGTCTGACCATCCTCGACCGCGACGAGCACATGCGCCCGACCACCGACATGCAGTCGCTCGCCTCGCTCAACCCGTCCTTCCAGATGCCGGGCGAGATGGGCGGCTTCGAAGCCGTCGGCATCCAGGCCCATCCGGAGATCGAGAAGATCAACTACGTCCACCACGCCGGCAATTCGTCCGGCATCGTCGATGGCGCAGCGGCTGTCCTGATCGGCTCCAGGGCCGGCGGCGAAAGCATGAACCTGAAACCCCGCGCCCGCATCCGCCACTTCGCCAATATCGGTTCCGATCCGGCGCTGATGCTGACCGGCCCGGTCGACGTCACCGAGAAGCTTCTGAAGCGCTCCGGCATGAAGATCTCCGACATCGACCTCTTCGAGCTCAACGAAGCCTTCGCCGCCGTGGTTCTCCGCTACATGCAGGCCTTCGAGATTCCGCATGACAAGATCAACGTCAACGGCGGCGCGATCGCCATGGGCCACCCGCTCGGAGCGACCGGCGCAATGATCTTAGGCACGGTGCTGGACGAGCTGGAACGCCGCGACCTCAACACAGCGCTGGTAACCCTCTGCATCGGCGCCGGCATGGGCACGGCGACGATCATCGAAAGGGTTTGAGGGGTTAGCCCCCTCATCCGCCTGCCGGCACCTTCTCCCCGAGGGGAGAAGAGGAATTGCCGCAACGCCTCCGATCCTCCTCCCCCGCGGGGAGAGGGTGGCCGAGCGAAGCGGAGGCCGGGTGAGGGGGCGGTACGGCACGCCAAAAGATTTTCAGGGAAGAGGAAATCCCATCATGAGCACCTACAAGAACTTCACCGTAGAAACCGACGCGGACGGCATTGCACTCGTCACCTGGGACATGCCGGAAAAGTCGATGAACGTCTTCACCATGGAGGTGATGGACGAGATCGACCAGATCGTCGATGCGACCGTGGCGGATAGCGCCGTCAAGGGTGTCGTCTTCACGTCCGGAAAATCGTCCTTCTCCGGCGGCGCCGATCTCACCATGATCAAGTCGATGTTCTCGATGCTCGCCGAAGAGCAGGCGAAGGACCCGGCGACGGCCGCCCAAAAACTCTTCGATGCCGCCGGCCGCATGTCCTGGCTGTGGCGCAAGGTCGAGACCAACGGCAAGCCCTGGGTTGCCGCCATCAACGGCACCTGCATGGGCGGCGCGTTCGAACTGTCGCTCGCCTGCCATGGCCGCGTCGCCGCCAACTCCAAGTCGGTGAAGATCGCGTTGCCGGAAGTCAAGGTCGGCATCTTCCCGGGCGCCGGCGGCACCCAGCGCGTGCCGCGGCTGGCGAATGCCCAGGACGCCCTGCAGATGATGACGACAGGTTCGTCGCTGACGGCCCAGCGCGCCAAGGCCATGAACCTCGTGCACCAGGTCGTCGAGCCCGCCGAGCTCATCAATGCCGCCAAGCAGATGATCAAGGACGGCCTGAAGCCCGTCGCCCCCTGGGATGAAAAGGGCTTCAAGGTTCCCGGCGGCGGCATCTGGACGCCGGCCGCAGCCCAGCTCTGGCCAGCCGCGCCTGCGATCCTGCGGCGCGAATCCGCCGGCAACTATCCCGGCGCGCTCGCGATCCTGAAATGCGTCTATGAAGGCCTGCAGCTTCCCTTCGACACGGGCCTCAAGGTCGAGCAGCGCTATTTCACCGAGATCCTGCGCACGACGGAAGCGTTTTCGATGATCCGCTCGCTCTTCGTCTCCATGCAGGAACTCGGCAAGGGCGCCCGCCGCCCGGCCGGCCCGCCGAAGACGGAGTTCAAGAAGGTGGGCGTCGTCGGCGCCGGTTTCATGGGCGCCTCGATCGCCTATGTGACGGCGGCAGCCGGCATTCCGGTCACCCTCATCGACCAGACCCAAGAAGCCGCCGACAAGGGCAAGGCCCATTCCGAAAAGCTGGTGGCCGAACAGGTCGGTAAGGGCCGCATGACCAAGGAAGAGGGCGAAAAGCTGCTTTCGCTCATCACCCCGACGCCCGATTATGCCGCCCTTTCCGATGCCTCGCTCGTGGTCGAAGCGGTGTTCGAGGACCGCGCCGTCAAGAAGGCGGTGATCGAGCAGGTGGAAGCGGTCATTCCGGAAACCACCATTTTCGCCTCCAACACCTCGACCCTGCCGATCACTGGCCTTGCGGAAAATTCCAGGCGCCCCGACCAGTTCATCGGCGTGCATTTCTTCTCGCCGGTCGAGAAGATGATGCTGACCGAGGTCATCCTCGGCGAAAAGTCGGGCGACAAGGCGCTCGCCGCAGCGCTCGATTACGTCGCGGCCATCAAGAAGACCCCGATCGTCGTCAACGACACCCGCGGCTTTTATGTCAACCGCTGCGTCTTCCGCTACATCAACGAAGCCTATGACATGCTGATCGAAGGCGTTCCGCCTGTCATGATCGAAAACGCCGCGAAAATGGCCGGCATGCCGGTCGGCCCGCTGTCGCTGAACGACGAGGTCGCCGTCGATCTTTCCCAGAAGATCATGAAAGCCTCGATCGCCGATCTCGGCCCCAACGCCGTCAAGCCGGAGCATATGGCCCTCATCGACCAGATGGTGGACGTGCTCGACCGTCGCGGCCGCAAGAACGGCAAGGGTTTCTACGAATATCCGGCGAAGCCCGCCAAGAAATATCTCTGGCCGGAACTGAAGACGCTCTACCCGCAGAAAAAGGCCGAGGAGGTGGACGTCAACGTCCTGAAGCAGCGCCTGCTGGTGACGATCGCGCTCGAAGCCGCCCGCACGGTGGAAGAAGGCATCGTCACCGACCCGCGCGAAGCCGACGTAGGCTCCATCCTGGGCTTCGGCTTCGCCCCCTATACCGGCGGCACGCTCTCCTACATCGATGGCATGGGCGTGAAGAATTTCGTCGCGCTCTGCGAAAAACTGGCCGCGAGCTACGGCCCGCACTTCAAGCCGACGGAACTGTTGAGGGATATGGCCGCGAAGGGTGAGACGTTTTACGGGCGGTTCGACCCGTATGGGAAGGTGAGGGAGGCGGCGTGAGCTGCCTTCCCGCACTCGTCAAAGCTCACTTGGGCTAGTCCTGCCAATCTTCATCGAATTCAACAGGGTCGCTAGGAGGTTGACCGAAGAACGCTTGCCTATGGAGGTGAATATTCACACGTGCGGCGACGTATCTCGGCTTCTGGAAGACCTGCGACCTCTCAGCCTGCCGCCGCGCCAAGGCTTGCAAGGGCTTTCCCACGGGGCTCAATATCGCACCGAGCCGGGTTATCACACCAGCTTCCCACCCTGTGTCGGCCCTCGCGGGGCACGCCAGCAGGAGGTGCTGGCGGGCATGAGGCAGCTGGACGGAGAGGCGGAAGACGACGAACCGAAATATGACGGCCGCAAGGAAACGGAGAACCGATACCCATGACCGCCTAAGCCGCTGCCCGCGGCAGACCGGCTTTGGCGGCTTGCTTCGCCCTCCCTATTGAACCAAATGGCATTTCCACGGGTTGAAGGAACAAGCCAAACAAGGGCCGCGCCGCCGTGGATCTCATGCCGATGATCGAGGAGCTGGAAGCCTGGCTCAGGACCTTCGTTCTGAGCGAATGGACGCTTTATCAGCTTGGGATCATCGCGGTCGGCTTCGCTCTCTCATCCTTCCTCGCGTCGCGCACCGAACCCGTTTTCGAAGCTCGCGCCCGCCGCATCAAGGGAAATCCGGATCTCCTCAGGGTCATTATCGCCTTCATGCGGCGCCTCAGATGGCTTTACCTCGTTCTGTGGCTGTGGATTGCCCATGCGGCGCTCGCGCCGAGAACCTGGCCGTCGCAGCGCTGGCTTCTCGGTACGGTCCTCACGCTGGTAGCCGCCTGGTTTGCGGTCGCCGTCCTCACCAAGATCATCCGCAACCCGACCCTGTCGCGGCTGGTGGCGATCGTCAGCTGGACCTATGTCGCGGTTTATGCGATCGGCCTCGACGGCCCGCTGATCTCGGCCATGGACGGCGCGGCGATCACGCTTGGGGCCATGCGGCTTTCGCTGCTCGTCATCGTCAAGGCGATCGTGCTGGCCGTCGCCCTCGTCTGGCTCGCCGTGCTCTTCGGAAACGTGCTCGGCCATTGGGTGCAGCGCTCCAGCGACCTGTCGCCGTCCTTCAAGGTGCTGATCACCAAGCTGATCAAGATCAGCCTCATCGTGGTCGCCGGCGCCGTCGCGCTATCGGCCACCGGTATCGATCTGACCGCGCTCACCGTCTTCTCCGGGGCCGTCGGGGTGGGGGTGGGTTTCGGGCTTCAGAAGGTGGTATCGAACTTTATTTCCGGGATCATCATCCTCCTCGACAAGTCGATCAAGCCGGGCGACACCATCACGCTCGGCGATACCTTCGGATCGATCCGGGATTTGCGCTCCCGCTTCGTCTCGGTCATCACCCGCGACGGCAAGGAATATCTCATTCCCAACGAGGACTTCATCTCGCAGCAGGTGGTCAACTGGTCCTTCTCCAGCGATTATGTCCGCATCGATGTCGATTTCGGCACGTCCTATGACAGCGACCCCCACGAGGTGGTGCGGATCGCCATCGAAACGGCCTCCGCCGTCCCGCGCGTCGCCAACAATTACAAACCGCCCGTCTGCTGGCTGACCGCCTTCGGCGCCTCGTCGCTGGATTTTCGCCTGCGCTTCTGGATTTCCGACCCCGCCAACGGGCTTACCAATATCCGCGGAGAAGTGCTGCTGGCGCTCTGGGATGCCTTCAAGGCCTCCGGCATCGACATACCGTTCCCGCACCGGGAGATCATCATGAAGACGCCGGTGTTATTCAGGCGGGATGGCGGGAGAGAGAAATGATGCTCCCGCCGCTCTCAATTCATCGCAGGTGCCGCGGGCTGGCCCCAGGTCGAGATCGGCTGGCCCGCCTTGGTCGCAACGCGCATGTCGTAGAGCGCAAGCGAGGCCTGAAGCTGCCGCATGTCGCTGCAGCGGTTGATGATGCCGCCGATATATTGCACGCAGTCGCTGGCGGTTCCCTGCACCGAACCGCTCGCCCAGTCCCTCA
Source organism: Neorhizobium sp. R1-B (assembly GCF_004368875.1). Lineage (NCBI taxonomy): Bacteria > Pseudomonadati > Pseudomonadota > Alphaproteobacteria > Hyphomicrobiales > Rhizobiaceae > Neorhizobium > Neorhizobium sp. R1-B. The sequence goes on along the minus strand of NZ_SOEM01000001.1, from coordinate 340,309 downwards.
CGATCCCGTCCGGCCCCACCAGGAAATAGGAAAGCCGGTTGTTCTGCGAGACGCTCGAACTGCCGACAAGGCCGGCGAAATTCGTGCCGCTCTCGGTCCTGGCGCCGGGCGCCATGTGCCGGTAGATCGTCGTGCCATTGGTAAGTTGCGTCTCACCGATCATCGGCCCGAAGGTCGCGCCGGAGCCGGAAAGCCGCGCCATCGGCGATTGGCCGAGATTGGCGACCTCCTGATAAGGCTTGCCCAGCGCATAGCTGGTGAACGAGCGGTTGGCGGCACTCTCCGCCTTTTCCGCAACTTGAGAACACCCCGCCAAAGCGATGGCGAGGCCGATCGCCAGAATTGTCGCAAAACCCATGCCGTAACCCCCGTGCCGGCTGCCGCCACGCTTCGGAACCCAGCAGGCTCCCATCGCCATCCGGTCGGCAGCTGTCCCCTTTACCCGCCGTCTTTGCTAGCAGATTCCGGGGATTTTGGAAGCGGACGTCACGCCTTATCGAGCGCCATCGTCAAATCGGCGATCAGGTCGTCCGGGTGTTCGATGCCGATCGACAACCGGATGGTCGAGTCGAGGACGCCGATCCGCTGGCGCACATTCGCCGGCACGCCGGAATGCGTCATCGTCGCCGGATGGCTGGCAAGCGATTCCGTGCCGCCGAGGCTGACCGCCAGCTTGAAGATCGACAGCGCGTTCAAAAACCGGAAGGAAGCTGGCTGTCCGCCCTCGATGTCGAAGGAAAAGGTCGATCCGCCACCGGTGCATTGGCGGGCAAAGACCTGTCCGGTCGGAGACTGCGGGTCGTCGAACGGCAGGTAGTGGAGTTTTTCAACCCGGGGGTGGCTGCGCAGGAACTCGGCGACCGCCGCCGCATTCGCATTCGCCTTTTCCATGCGGATCGACAGCGTCTCGAGGCTGCGGCCGAGCATCCAGCAGGAATGCGGATCGAGCTGGGTGCCGATTGCCCCGCGCAAGGCCTTCACCAGCTTGATGACCGCCTTGGAGCCGAGCGCGGCCCCGGCGATCAGGTCTGAATGGCCGCCCACATATTTGGTCAGGGAATAAAGGGAGATATCGGCGCCATGCTCGATCGGCCGCTGGAAGACCGGGCCGAGCAGGGTGTTGTCGCAGGCGATGACCGGCATATGCCCCTGGGTTTCCCGGATCGTCTCAGCGACGCGACGGATCATCGCGACATCCACGAGGCTATTGGTCGGGTTTGCCGGCGTCTCGATCAGGATCACCGAAACGCGGCCTTTCGACATCGCCTCTTCCGCAGCGGCGGTGACGGATTTTTCGTTCACGCCGTCCGCAAAACCCACCGCCGCGACGCCGAGATTGAGGAAGGTTTTCGCCAGCAGCGTCTCGGTGCCGCCATAGAGCGGTTGGGAGTGGAGGATGCTGTCCCCAGGCCTCACGAAGGCCATCAGTGTGGTGGCGATCGCCGACATGCCGGAGGAAAAGAGCGCGCAGCTGTCCGTCTGCTCGTAGACCGCCATCCGGTCCTCGACGATCTCGCTGTTCGGATGGTTGAAGCGGGAATAGACGAGGCCCGCACCGGTCCCGGGTGGCGGCTCCTTGCGACCGGAAACGAAGTCGAAGAAGTCGCGGCCTTCTTCCGCCGATTTGAACACGAATGTGGAGGTGAGGAAGACCGGTGGCTTCACGGCGCCTTCGGAAAGTTCCGGGTCGTAACCATAGTTCAGCATCTGCGTTTCTGGGTGGAGCTTATGATTGCCGATATGCGTCTTCGAAGGGTGAGGCGCCGTCATGCTGGTCTCCTGCGGGCGAGAATTTCTATCATGGAGATAAGCTTCATGCCGTCATTCTCAAGCCGCCTCGTGGGCAAGACGAAAAGGACGAAATGTCGGAAGTATGCCGTTGACGATGATTGCCGGCAAACGCTATCACTCGATGCTGTTCCAATGGGAGGATGCCTCGTGAAGTGCCGGGCATCATTGATCAAATATGGCTCGTCTCACCGCATCCACATCCCTTCCTGCCGATGTTGCAAAGCCCGGATATGACCGGGCTGCGCTGAAGCCCGGCATCGTTCATCTGGGGCTTGGCGCATTCCACAGGGCGCATCAGGCGGTCTACACGGATGCAGCGTTGGAAGCGGAATTCGGTGATTGGGGCATCGTCGGTGTGAGCTTACGTTCCGTCGATATTGTTCACGACCTGAGAGCCCAGGACGGCCTCTACACTGTCGTGGCCCGCAGCGCGGCGGGAGACGATGCACGCGTCGTGGCCTCGGTGATCAGAGGGATGTCCGGAACCGAAGATCGGGAGGAAATCTTGTCGTTGATGGCCGATCCGGCGATAAAGATCGTCACCATGACGGTCACGGAAAAGGCATATGGCTACGATCCGGGCTCGGGCGGGCTTGACCGCAAGCATCCGTCGGTCGCCGCTGACCTCGCCGATCCCGCCTCACCCGTCGGCGTCATCGGTTATATCGTCGAGGGCCTTTCCCGTCGCCATGCCGCCGGGCTGCCGCCGTTCACGGTGCTCTGCTGCGACAACCTGCCGACCAACGGCCGCATCGTCCGCCGTCTTGTGATCGAAATGGCAGGCGCCCGCGATCCGGCGCTCGCCAACTGGATCGCGGCCCGGGGTGCCTTCCCGTGCAGCATGGTCGACCGAATTGTGCCGGCCGCAACGGAAGAAACAAGGGCGCGCGCCGAAAAGCTGCTTGGCGCCGAGGACAAGCTGGCGCTTGATACCGAACCTTTCCTGCAATGGGTTATCGAGGACCATTTCATTTCCGGCCGGCCGAAATGGGAGACCGGCGGGGCACTTTTTGTCGATGACGTTGAGCCCTACGAAAAGATGAAGCTGAGGCTCCTGAACGGCGCCCATTCGCTGATCGCCTATCTCGGCCAGTTGAAGGGGCTGGAATATGTGCGCGATGTCATGGCCGTGCCCGAATATCGGGCGCTCGCGCGTCGGCATATGGATGAGGCGCGCAAGACGCTCGATCCGGTGCCCGGCATGGACCTCGATGGCTATATGGACGAACTGATCCAGCGCTTCGAAAACCCGACGGTTGCCCACAAGACCCGGCAGATCGCCATGGACGGAAGCCAGAAACTGCCGCAGCGGATTTTTGCGGGCGCAGCCGAGGCGCTTGCGGCCGAAGGTGACGCCGACTCCTGCGCCTTTGCGACCGCTCTCTGGATCGCCTATGTGATGCGTACGCCGGATCTGGATGATCCGCGCCGCGACGAGTTGTGCGCTGCCGCGGCCAGGTCCGCCGGCAACGACCTCTCGGCTCCGTTTTTCGAACTGCCTGGGCTTTTCCCGCGGGCTCTCATGGAAAATGGCGCATGGCGTGCGCGGGTGAATGCAGAGCTCGAAAAGCTAAACGCCGGCTGATGCCGGCGTTGCCTGTTTTCTTACCCGTTCTCTCAGCCCTTGAAGGTATATTCGGCGATCGATTGAGGCTTCATTTCGATCGAGAAACCCGGCCTTAGCGGCGGCATATAGGCGGCATTCTTGATGACGCAAGGATCGACGAAATGCTCATGCAAATGGTCGACATATTCGATCACGCGGCCTTCCTTGGTGCCGGAGACGGCAACATAATCGATCATCGACAGGTGCTGCACATATTCGCAAAGCCCGACGCCGCCGGCATGCGGCCAGACCGGCAGATTGTATTTCGCGGCGACCAGCAGCACGGCCAGAACTTCGTTGAGCCCGCCCATGCGGCATGAATCGATCTGTACGATGTCGATCGCGCCTTCGGCGATGAACTGCTTGAACATGATGCGGTTCTGGCACATCTCGCCAGTCGCGACCTTGACCGGGCCGATAGCCTCGCGGATCTTGCGGTGACCGGCGATATCGTCCGGGCTTGTCGGCTCCTCGATGAAGAAGGGCCTTGCGAAGGCGAGCTTCTTCACCCAGTCGATAGCCTGGCCAACCTCCCAGACCTGGTTGGCGTCGATCATCAGGTAGCGGTCGGGGCCGATCACCTCTCGGGCGATGGTGAGGCGGCGGATGTCATCCTCAAGATCGCGGCCGACCTTCATCTTGACGTGATTGAAGCCGGCATCGACCGCCTCCTTGCAGAGCCGACGGAGTTTTTCCTCGGGATAACCGAGCCAGCCCGCGGACGTCGTGTAGCAGGCGTAACCCTCGCGTTTCAGCGTCGCGATCCGTTCGGCCTTGCCCGTTTCCGCCTTTTTGAGGATCGCCAGCGCGTCCTCGCGCGACAGCACGTCGGTTAGGTAGCGGTAGTCGACAATATCGGCGATCTGTTCGGCCGATAGTTCCGCGACAAGCTGCCAGACCGGCTTGCCCGCATCCTTGGCATAAAGATCCCAGAAAGCGTTGACCACTGCGCCGGTTGCGAGATGCATCGCGCCCTTGTCGGGGCCGATCCAGCGCAACTGGCTGTCGCTCGTGAGGTGCCGCCAGAATTTCCCCGGGTTCTGGCGGAACGCTTCCAGCTCCTGCCCGACCACCAGATGCCGCATGGCCTTGATCGCCATGCAGCAGATGTCGTTGCCGCGCCCGATGGTGAAGGTTAGTCCATGGCCGGACAGATTTTCGCTATCGGTGTCGAGAATGACATAGGCCGCCGAATAGTCCGGATCCGGATTCATCGCATCGGAGCCGTCAAGGCTTTGCGAGGTCGGAAAACGGAGATCGAAGACGCGGAGTTCGGTGATACGGGTCATGAGGCTCTCTTCGTGAGGTCAGATGGTCCAGCCGCCGTCGATCGCGTAAGCTTGGCCTGACGTATAGGTGGCGCCGGCAAGATAGAGGGCGAGTTCGGCAATTTCTTCCGGCGTGCCGAGCCGACCCATCGGCTGGCGGGCGATGAAGGTAGCGCGGGCTGTTTCGTAATCGCCCTGGGCTTTCATGCGGTCCTGAAGCGAGGGGCTTTCGACGGTACCCGGGCAGATCGCGTTGCAGCGGATGCCCTGCGTGACATAATCTGCCGCAACCGATTTCGTGAGCCCGATCACGGCAGCCTTGGTCACGCCATAGGCGAAGCGGTTCGGCACGCCCTTGATGCTGGAGGCGACGGACGACATGTTGATGATCGAACCCTCCTGTTTCGCCAGCATGCCCGGCAGCACGGCGCGAATGGTGCGGATCATCGCCTTCACGTTGAGGTCGAAGGCGAATTCGAGATCGCTGTCCTTCATGTCGACGACGGTTCCGCCATGCACGACACCGGCGCAATTGAAAAGGACGTCGACGGTGCCGATCTTTTCGATGCAGGCTTTGACGGCAGCATCGTCGAGCACATCGAGCTTCGCGGTTTTCAGATTAGGAAGCGCGGAAAGGGCGGCAAGAAGCTGCTCGTTGATGTCGGTGGCGTAGACGGTAGCGCCCGCTTCGGCGAACGTGATTGCGCTTGCCCGACCGATGCCCTGGCCCGCAGCGGTTACGAGGGCGGTTTTTCCATCCAGTCTGATCGTCATGTCTTGTCCTCAACTCTCTGGCGGAAGGCGTCAGTCATGATGGAAGACCTCTTCCATCATCGCCCACCATTCGCCTTCCTTGCGACTTTCGAGCGGCCTCTGGCAAGGGATTGTGAAGGACCACCATTCCTGATTTTTCGGGTCAGCCGCCATTTTCGCCATGTCGGCCTCGAAATCGGTGCCGTGATATTCCCAGCTGCCGAACAAAAGGTTTTCCGGCTCCCGCAGAAAGATCGTGTAGTTACGGATGTTGCATCGGCTGATGAGATCGAGGATTTCCGGCCAGACTGCGGCGTGCAGCCGCTTGTACTCGGCGACCATTCCCGGCTCAACGCCGATAACCATGCCCATTCTTTGCATGCGCTTCTCCTTCAGACTTCCACCAACGCCTTGACAACGCCGGCCGAAGGGTCGGTCAGTCCGGCAAAGCGCTCGGGCACTTCAGACAGTGTCATTCGGTGTGTAATCAGGGCATCGGGAATTTCGCCTGCGCGCATGGCCTGCATCACGCGCTCGAAATCCGCCCGCGTTGCGTTGCGGCTGCCGAGCAACGAGGTTTCGCGCTTGTGAAATTCCGGGTCGGAGAAGGTGATATCGCTTGAGACGATCGAGACGAGTACATAGGTACCGCCGTGGCCGACGAAACCAAAGCCGCGTTCCATCGCCTTCGGATTACCGGTGGCATCAAAGACGACGTCGAAGAAATCGCCGTTTGTCACGGCCGCAAGCTGCTGCGCGTCGTCGGCTCCGAGGGTGACGGTGGAGGAGATGCCGAGATGCTGGCTGGCGAAATCGAGCCGGTCGGTTCTGCCGTCGATGATGGTGACTTCGCCGCCATCGAGCTTGGCGAAGATTGCCACCGACAACCCGATCGGACCGGCACCGACCACGAGCACTTTTTGGCGGGGCTCTACACGAGCCCGGGTTACCGCATGGGCGCCGATCGCCAGGAACTCCGCCATCGCAGCCTGGTCCAGCGAAAGACCGTCCGCCTTGAGGACGAATTCTTCCGGCAAGCTCAGATATTCCGTCATGCCGCCGTCGCGATGGACGCCGAGCACGCCGATATTGCGGCAGCAATTCGTCTTGCCCTTGAGGCAGGCGCTGCAGCGGCCGCAGGAAATATAGGGGATGACCGAAACCGTATCGCCGGGCGAAAGGGCGCTTCCGGCCGGAGCCTCCTCCACCGTTGCCGCAAGCTCATGACCCATCACGCGCGGATAGGAGAGATACGGCTGGTTGCCGGTGAAGATGTGCAGGTCCGTGCCGCAGACGCCGATGCGCTGCAGCTTTATTAGAACTTCGCCTTCGCCGCGGACCGGCTTTGGGCGGTGGATGGCGCTGAGTCGACCGGGTTCGTCGCAGATTATCGTCAGCATTTACTTACACTCCAAGCCGATAGACGCGGTTGGCATTGCCTCCGAAAACCGCCGCATGATGTTCGGCGGGCACGACATCCAGGCATTGAGCCAGCCACTTGCTATATTCTCCGGCCAACCGCAGCACCGGCCAATCGCTGCCCCAGATCACCCGTTGCGGACCGAAGAGATCGAGAATCGTTTCCGCGTAGGGCCGAACGGCCTGAGGCTTCTGGTCGCCTGCTTCGGTCAGCAGTCCCGAAAGCTTGCAATGGACATTCCGAACTTCGGAAAGCGCCTTCATGCGGCCATACCAACTGATGAAGCGGCCTTCCGCGATCGGCGGCTTGGCCCCATGGTCGATCACGATCGGCAGATCCGGATGGCGGCGGGCGAAAGCAAGCAGAGGCTCCAGATGACGCGGCAGGACGAGTGCGTCGAAGACCAAATGGCGTTCGGCCATCGCCGCGACCGCGGCATCCAGTCTGGGATCGTCGATCCACCTGTCGTCGGCAATATCCTGCAGCATCGGGCGGAAACCCTTGAGCTTCGGGTGCTTAGCCAGATCGGCGATATTGGCCGCGGCGTCCGCCGCATTCATGTCAGTCCAGCCGACCACCCCGAAGATGAACGGCGTCTTATCCGCAAGGCGAAGCATGAAGGCGGTGTCTGCCTCGTGTTCCACCGTCTGCACCAGCACGGTGCCGTGGATTTTCGCTTCATCAAGCAGAGGCTTCATGTCTTCGGGCATGAAGTCGCGATGGATCGCGGCGAGTTCCGGCGGCGGCCATTGACCCACCCGGTCGGCAATCCGCCAAAAATGCTGGTGCGCGTCGATCCGCATGACTCAGGCGCCTTCACGGGGGATAGGTGCACCTTCGGCAACCAATCCGCGCTCTTTCAGGAGCCTCCAGAAGGACATTGGAACCTCTTCCGCAAACCACTCGACATTCGACTTGATCTGCCCTGCCGTGCGCGCGCCGGAAACGACCGTGATCACCGCGGGATGGGCAAGGGGAAACTGCAGCGCGGCCGCCTGAAGGGAAACTCCTTCCTGGCTGCAGGCTGCCTGCAGTTCGTCGACGCGGGCAAGAATATCGGCAGGCGCCTCGGTATAGTTGAACTTCTTGTTGCCGGCGAGCAGGCCGGAATTGAAGGGGCCGGCGACGACAATGCCCACGCCCCGCTTGGTGCAATCGTCCATCAAGGCGAGACTCTCCTGCTCCAGAAGCGTGTAGCGGCCGGCAAGCATGGCAACGTCGATGTCGAAGACCTGCATGGCGTCGCGGATGATCTCCCATTCGTTGACGCCGAGGCCAACGGCCTTGGTCAGGCCTTCATCGCGCAGCTTGCCGAGGGCGCGAAACCCGCCGCCTTCGGTCAGTTGCTGCCAATAGTGCTGGTGCTTGTCCCCATGCGTCACGCTGCCGATATCGTGGACGTAGAGGATGTCCGGCTTCAGGATGCCGAGACGCTGTTGACTTGCTTCGAACGAGCGCAGGATGCCGTCATAGGTGTAATCGTAAACTGGGCGGAAGGGCAGAGGCTCGATATAGCCATCTTCTTCCGGGCCGACGGTGTCGTCCGGCGTCATGACGCGCCCGACCTTGGTGCTGAGGACGTAGTCGCTGCGCGGCAGGTCGGTCAGCATCGTGCCTAGCCGGCGTTCGGAGCGGGTGAAACCGTAGAAGGGAGCAGTGTCGTAGTAGCGGATGCCGGCATCCCAGGCTGCCTTGAAGGCGCCTGCCGATTCCTCATAGGACGTTTTGCGATAGAGATTGCCCATCTGGGCGCAGCCAAGACCCATGAGGGTGATTTCGACCGGGCGGCGGGGCAGGGTTCTCTTGTCGGCGACGTTCATCAGTATGACCTTGAGCAATCGGCTGAATAAAGGGGGCACGCGCCATTTGCGACGCGTGCCCAGGCGGGGGAGGATCAGTAAAGGACGTTCTTGGCTTCCGGCTTTTCGATGTTGTCCTTGGTGACGACGACAACGCCGGTATCGACGAACTTTTCGACCTTTTCCTTGTTCATGGCCTTGAGCACGGTCTGGACGCCGAGTTCGCCCATCTGGAACGAGCCCTGGACAGCGATCCCGGCAAGCGTGCCGTCTTTCACGAATTCCTGCAGGTCCTGGTTTCCGTCGAAGCCGATCGCGACCACCTTGCCGGCCTTGCCGGATTGTTTCAGGGCGCGGCCCATGCCGATTGCCGTCGGCTCGTTGGCGCCGAAGATGCCCTTGAGATCGGAATTCGCAGCCAGAACGTCGGTGGTCTGGTTGAGTGCCGTCGCCATCTGCGACTGCGAGTAGAACGGTCCGACGATCTGGAGCTTGGAGTTCGCCTTGATGTAATCGGTGAAGCCGCCGACACGGCCGATTTCCGAACCGGCGCCCGCGACATAGGACATCACGGCGATCTTGCCTTCCTTGCCGACCTTGTCGATCAGCGCCTTGGCGGCCAGTTCACCGGCCTTCTTGTTGTCGGTCGCCAGGAACGACTGGTAATATTGCTCCGAGCCCTTGGAGAGCATGGAGTCGATGATCACGACGGGGATGCGGGCTTCCCATGCCTTCTTTACGGCCGGAACCAGCGCGTCCGGATCGGAAGGCGCCAGCACGATGCCGGAAACCTTACGGTTGACGGCATTCTCGACCATATTGACCTGGTCGGCGATCGCCGATTCCGCCGCAGGACCCTGGAAGGTCATGGTATTGCTGCCTCCGCCGGCCTTCATGGCTGCATCGGCGCCCTTCTGGACGTTCTGCCAGAAGGTGGAATTGACGGTTTTCACGATGACCGCGATTTCGCCTGCCTGAGCCATCGAGGCCGTCGTAAGGGCGATTGCGGATGTCAGCAGTGCTGCAGCAAGCTTTTTCATTGTATTCCTCCTCTTGAGATTGGCCTGACCGGCCGGTTTCAGGAGAGCTCCTCGCTCTCTTGGCAGTGTCGCGGTTAAAGGACCGCGTGCCCCCTCCTCAGCGGCGGTTGCGCAGCTGGTCGATCCAGACGGTGACCAGAATGACGAGGCCGATGATGATCTGTTGGGTGAAGGCCGAGACGCCGTTCATATTCAGTCCGTTGCGAAGGATACCGATAACGAAGGCGCCGATGGCGGTGCCGGAAATCGTGCCGACGCCACCGATCAATGAGGTGCCGCCGATCACGGCGCTGGCGATGGCGTCGAGCTCGTACATCACCCCCTCGTTCGGCTGGGCGGTCACGAGCCGCGACATCAGCACGCAGCCGGTGAGGCCTGCAAGCGTGCCGGACAGCACATAGGTGAAGCTGACGATGCGGCTGACATTGACGCCGGAAAGACGGGCGGCATCGGGGTTTGATCCGACGGCATAGATATGCCGGCCGAGCACCGAGCGGTTCAGCATGAAGGAGACGGCGACCGCGATCACCACCATGAGGATGACGGGATAGGGGATGCCCGGGAAAACGACGGTCGGAAACCCGTCCTCGCCGATATTCACGACCCGGAGGAAAGAACCATTGCCGAGCTCGCCGAAGGATTCGCCGAGACCGGAAACTGCCCTTGCGCCGGTGATCTGCAGTGCAACGCCGCGAGCGATCAGCATCATGCCGAGCGTCGCGATGAAGGGCGGCAGTCGCAGGCGCGTGACCACGAAGCCGTTGATCCAGCCGCAGATCGCGCCGGTCAGAATGCCGATCATCATGCCGAGCCAGACCGGCGTTCCGTAGTCCTTGACGGCAAGCGCCGCCACGACACCGGAAAGCGCCAGAACCGAGCCGACCGACAAGTCGATGCCGCCGGTAATGATCACGCAAGTGGCGCCGATGCCGAGAAGTGCGATCGAAGTGACCTGCAGCGCCACCGTCATCCCATTGTCGATGGTGAAGAAGGCACTGCTCGTGAACGAGAAGACGGCGATCAGCACGAAAAGGCTGCCAAGTGCCGCAAATTTCTGGATGATGTCCTTCTGCCGGTCGCTGAGCGAGACGCTCTTCTGCTTGGAAACTTCGGTGATCTCAGCCATGTCTTTCCCCATCCCGCCGGCCATAGCCGGAGGCGTATCGCATGATCTCTTCCTGGTCGGTCTTCTTCGTTTCCAGGACGCCGGTGATCCGGCCCTGGTGGAAGACGGCGACGCGGTCGGTCATGCCCAATATTTCCGGCAGCTCGGAGCTGATCAGCACGACGCCGATGCCCTCGGCCGCAAGCTCGTCCATGATGCGGTAGATCGCCAGCTTCGCGCCGACATCGATGCCGCGGGTCGGCTCATCGAAGAACAGCACCTTCGACTTGCGGAATAGCCATTTGCCGATGATGATCTTCTGCTGGTTGCCGCCCGAGAGCAGCCGGACCGGCTGCTTGATCGACGGCGTGCGGATGTTCAGCAGATCGATGTATTCCTTCGCGGCCGTGGCATGCTTGCCGAAATCGATCAGCCCGAAGCGGTTCGACACCGCCTCCATGTTGGCAAGCGTCATATTGACGTCGACCGGCATCTTGATCGCGAGACCCTGAGCTTTCCGGTCTTCCGAGAGGTAGGCGATGCCGGCAGCGATCGCATCGCGTGGCGATGTGATCGAAAGAGCCTGACCGTGCAACGTGACCTTGCCGGCATCGAGCGGATCGGCGCCGAAAATGGCGCGCGCTACTTCCGTGCGGCCGGCGCCCATCAGGCCGGCAAAGCCGAGGATTTCGCCGCGGCGCAAGGTAAAGGAGACGTTGCGGAAGACGCCGGCGCGCGACAGGCCTTCGGCGCTCAGGATGATCTCGTCGCTCGGGACGGAGGTCCGGTCGGGAAATTTCTCTTCCAGCGACCGACCGACCATTTTCGAAACGATCGCGTCGATACTGGTGGCGCCGAAGTCGTCGGTGGCTATATAGCGGCCGTCGCGGAGCACGGTGACGCGATCGACGATCTCCGCCATCTCGTCCAGCCGGTGCGAAATATAGACGATGCCGACGCCGGATGCCTTCAGGTCGCGGATCACCTTGAAGAGAAGCCGCGTCTCCTGCTCGGTCAGCGAGGAGGTCGGTTCGTCCATGATCAGCACTTCGGCGTCGAGCGAAAGCGCCTTGGCAATCTCCACCATCTGGCACTGGGCGACCGACAGGCCGCGTACCGGAGCATCCGGGTTGATGTCGACGCCAAGCCGATCGAGACAGCGCTTTGCATCGGCGCGCAGCTTTTTGCGGTCGACCAAAAAGCCTCGCCTTGGCTCACGGGCAAGATAGATGTTCTCGGCGACCGAAAGATGCGGAACGAGGTTGAGTTCCTGATGGATGATGGCGATGCCTGCCGCCTCGGACTCGCGCGTCGACGAAAACTGCCGTTCCTCGCCCTTGTAGATGATCGTGCCGCCGCTTGGCTGGTAGACGCCGCTGATGATCTTCATCAGGGTCGATTTGCCCGCACCATTTTCGCCGCAGACCGCATGCACCTCGCCGCGGCGGAGGTCGAAATGTACGTTGGATAGCGCCCGTACGCCGGGAAACTCCTTGCTGATATTGTCGAGGCGCAGCAGAAATTCCGTACTGGAAGCCGGCACGCCGCGGGTCGCCGTCGTGGCGATGCCCGGAACGCTTCCGTGATGCTCGGTCGGCCGGCTTTCCATGAACTCCCCTCCCAGGCTATTGCAGCCCGATATCCCCTCGGCTCCTCCCGAGGACTTCTTTAATGCGTAAACCCGCATCTAAAACTGGTCAAGCCAATTTTTACCTCTTAATACGAAAGAGGGCTGTTCCTGCAGGCGAGTACAGTGGAACATCTAGAAAAATCCTGAAATTTCAATGATCTGATTTGCTCCTTGCTCTCCGCGGTTTCGGCAGTTATGGTAAGGCCGCATTCTTAGGATCGCCAAACCATGAACGGATTCATCAAGGCAGCGGAGCCGCGTCGGCTGTATCAGCAAATTGCTGATCAGATCCGATCGCTCATTCAGGGCGGGCATTTTCCGATCGGCACGAGACTTCCTGCGGAACGTGATCTCGCGCAGCAGCTCGGGGTGTCCAGGCCCTCCTTACGTGAAGCCCTGATTGCGCTTGAAATCGACGGAAGCGTCGAAATCCGCATGGGATCAGGCATTTATGTCACGGCTGAGCCGGATCGGCGGCAGTGGCAGGCGGGCTCCATGGGCGAAAGCCCGCTGGAGCTGATGCAGGCCCGCGCCGCCGTGGAAGGGGCGGTCATCGTGCTAGCTGCCTCGAAGATCACCGTGGAAGGGCTGAAGTCGCTGCGCCAGACGCTGGACCAGATGCAGGCGGAAATTGCCGAGGGACGAAAACCGCTCGACCTTGATCGTTTGTTTCATCTGACGATTGCCAATCAGTCGGGAAATTCGGTGCTCGCCCACATTGTCGGCGATCTCTTTGACGAGCGGCACAGTCCGCTTTCGGCTCAAATTCGGGTGCGCTACGAGACGCCTGAAACCTGGAGTTCGGCGCTTGCCGAACATGAAGCAATTTACGCCGCCCTGGAAGCGCGCAATCCGCTGCTCGCCCAGGCCATGATGCATGCGCATCTGGAGGAATCGAAACAGCGGTGGATGAATAACGAGGCCCGCTGAAGCAGCGCCTTGGGAGGAGCAAGACATGAACGAGGCGGTTTCGCCAATCATCATCCTGAACCCGGTCGACGATGTCGGTGTGGCGCGGAAGCCCATGCCCGCCGGGGGGGCTACGGGCTATGGGGATCTGGTCGCACGCGAACTGATCGGTCGCGGCCACAAGGTGGCGATCAAGGCCATCCCAGCCGGCCAGGAGGTGAAGAAATACGGGCAGGTGATCGGGGTCGCCACGCAGGATATTGCGCCTGGCAGCCATGTCCATCTGCATAACCTCGCCATGCTCCCGTCGGAACACGAATATCAGTTCAGCGTCGATATCGAGGAAAAAGGAATGCTGCCGGAAGCGGAGCGGCGTACGTTCCTTGGTTATGACCGCGGCTTCGGCGGAGCGGGAACGCGAAACTTCATCGGCATCATCTCGTCCGTGAACTGTTCCGCCACCGTGTCGCGTTACATCGCCGACTACTTCAATCGCATGGGAGGCCTGGACGGCTTTCCGAATGTCGATGGGGTCGTGGCGCTCACCCATGGCGGCGGCTGCGCACTCAACACCAAGTCGGAAGGCTATCGGCTGCTCATCCGCACCATCCAGGGTTATGCCAAGCATCCGAATTTTGGCGGCATCCTGATGATCGGCCTCGGTTGTGAGACGAACCAGATCGCGCCGATCCTCGAACATTACCGGATGGAAGAGGGCGACCGCCTCCGCACCATGACGATCCAGCAGCATGGCGGCACCAAGAAGACGATCGATGCCGCGATCGCCATCATCAAGGAAATGCTGCCGGGCGTGAACGCCGCAAAGCGCACGCCGCAGCCGTTGTCGAAGTTGAAGCTGGCGCTCGAATGCGGCGGCTCCGATGGCTATTCCGGTATCTCCGCCAATCCCGCGCTCGGCTACGCCTCCGATCTCATCGTCCGCAACGGTGGCACGACGGTGCTTTCCGAGACGCCGGAAATCTATGGTGCCGAGCATCTGCTGACCCGTCGTGCCGTAACGCCTGATGTGGCCAAGAAACTGCTGCAGCGTATCGACTGGTGGCGGGACTATACGGCCCGCAACGGCGATGAGCTGAACAACAACCCTTCCCACGGCAACAAGCTCGGTGGACTGACCACGATCCTCGAAAAATCGCTCGGTGCAGTCGCCAAGGGTGGCTCCATGCCGCTGAAGGCGGTTTACGAGTTTGCCGAGACCGTGACGGACCAGGGCTTCGTCTTCATGGATACGCCCGGTTACGATCCGGTCGCCGTCACCGGGCAGGTAGCAGGCGGCTGCAATGTCATCTGTTTCACCACCGGCCGCGGCTCGGTCTCGGGCTTCAAGCCGGCGCCGTGCATCAAGATTGCCACCAACTCCGAAATGTACGAACACATGAAGGAGGATATGGACTTGAACTGCGGCCGGATCGTCACCGGCGACGAGACGATCGAGGAGGCGGGTAGGCGGATTTTCGAGGATGTGATCGCGGTTGCGTCGGGAAAGAAGACGCTCAGCGAAATCTACGACTACGGCGACAACGAATTCGTGCCGTGGCAGGTCGGGGCGGTGACCTGATCTTCCCTTCGCCCTTCGGGGAAAAAGTGGCTCGAAGGTACGGATGAGGGGGAAGGCGCGTTCTGTCGCTTGACCCTCTCGTCTGCCTGCCGGCAGCCTTTGAACGAAACGAGGCGGCAGGTAGCCGCCTCGTTATGCCTTGTCTCGGGGAATTTCCCTTACCGAAGTACCATCTGCTGCGGCCGAGCTGTTTGCGACTGCTGGGCCTTCACCGGTTGCGGAGCCGGTGTTGCGCCAAACAGCTTGTCGCGTTCGCGCCAGAGCGCGGGAAGCGACAGCAGGCCGATCGAAACCAGCGCGATTGCCGTCTTGGTGATCTCGTTGAGTTCCGGCGAACGTCCGTCGAAATAGTAGACGAAGTAGACGATCGCGACGTGCCACACATAGACATAGAGCGAGTGGCGGCCGAGCAGCTGCAGATACTTCAGCGAGAAGACCCAGGTGATCGCGGAAGCGATGCGGCGTACCCATGCGGCCTTGTGCTTCGGCCCCGCAACGATCAGCCAGGTAACCAACATCGCCATGGCAGCGAAGTTCAGCAGATAGACTGGGCCAAAGTCGGCACGGATTTCCATCGAGGCGAACTTGCCGATCATGTGCGGCGGCATCAACTCATGCGCGGTGATGAGGCGAAGCGGCAGGAAGAAAAGCACCATCAGCAGCGCAGCCTTCGGTATGAAGGTGTTCTCCGGGGAGAGGATCTTCTTCCAGTCGATTTTGCCTGCGGAGGTGAGTGCACCCAGCACCAGCGCAGTATAAAAGACGATCTGCCAGCCGAGCAGATTGAACGACGCGCGAATGCCCTGTTCGTCCGCCCCCATGATCATGTCGTGGACAGGCGTGGTCACGATTTGCTGCAGGCCTAGCTGGGCGGCCATCCAGAGCATCACGGAACCGGCGATGACGTAATGCCACTTGTCTTCCAGCACGAGCTTCACAAGCATGGGCGCAAACAGCATGTAGACGATGTATTGCGGCAGGATATCCATAAAGGTCGGCTGATAGAAAAAGGCCGCAATCGCCGCGAGACGAAGCGGATCATCGAAGTTAGTGTAGCCCAACCAGTTGAACCAGATGGTGTATGCCCCAGGCAGCAGCATCTGTGCGACCAGTACAACCAGCACGATGCCCATAGCATAGCGATAGAGCTCGAAGGCGCGGTTGTAGATTGCCGCGCGGCCGGCCGCATAACCGTTCTTGATCATTTTCTTGGCATAGACCATGCCGATCAGCAGACCCGACAGGAAGACGAAGCCCTGAGCATCTTCCACGAAAGCGAGCTGATTGTGATTGATCTTGACCAGGAAATAGCCGCCGGCGAAGATCAGGTGGTTCAGAACCATGAAAACGAGGAAATATCCTCGCATACCATCAATAATATCAAAGCGTTTCATCGGTCGCGGTCTCCGTCTCTGCCGGTCCCGATGGCTTGCGCCTCTGGGTCCGTAAGGCCTCTGCGGGCCAGGATGTCACGCGCCTAAACGTCATAAAAAGCCGGACAGTTCCAGCCGAAACGAACGCTTAGACCGGATATATCCTAAACAATGCGTGATGACCCTGCGATGAACGCGAGATTGACTGCGGGCCTGACTATTCGGCGGCAATCCGTTTGATGCTTGCAACCTGGGTAAGATAGGCTCGCATGGCAGCCGGGCGGACCGGCTTGTGCTGCACGGCTATCTCGTGTCGCTCAGCCTCGGCGCGGACTTCCGGCGTACGATCGGCCGTAATGATCAGGGCCGGGATGGCCGCCTGATATTCCCCCCGCAATTTAAGGATTGCGTCGATGCCGTTTCCATCGTCGAGATGGTAGTCGGCGATGATGATCTCCGGCGGAGGCTCGCGGCGGGCGATGATTTCGTCGAGCGCGGCAATCGAGTCCGCCTGACCCACCGTGCAGCCCCAGCCGCTGATCAGCAGAGCCATGCCCTCGAGGATCCTCGGCTCGTTGTCGATGCAAAGGACGCGGAGCCCGTTGAGCGGCTGCGACCGGTGACGTCGTTCCGGCTGATCGCCGGTCCGTGATGCCTGCGGTACGGAAAGGTCGATCGGCATCTCCACTCGGAAGCGCGTCCCGCGCCCGGGGGTCGACGAGAGCTGGACCGGATGGCTGAGGACACGGGAAATCCGATCGACGATCGAGAGACCAAGGCCGAGGCCCGCCGCGGTTCGGGCGCCTTCATCGAGACGGGCGAACTCCTTGAAGACGGTGCGGAATTTTGACGAAGGAATGCCAATGCCGGAATCGAAGATTTCTATGATCACCTTATCGCCGCGCCGTCGGGCGCCGATCAGCACTTTGCCGTCGATCGTATATTTGATCGCATTGGAGACGAGGTTCTGCACCAGACGGCGCAGCAGATTGGCGTCCGACCGAACCCGAAGCGACGTGGGCATGACCACGAATTCCAGCTTTTTCTCGCGCGCCATGGGCGCATAGTCGGTTTCGATCCGCTTCAGGAGATCGTCGAGCGGGACGGACGTGAAGCGCGGCTTCATTGCACCCGTATCCAGCCGCGAGATATCCAGAACCGCACCGAGAATTGTCTCGACGGATTCGAGTGCGGAGTCGATGTTGCGCACCAGTGTACTGTCGGCATCGGAGCCGCCGAGGCGTTCCACGAGGGCCGAAGAATAGAGGCGGGCAGCATTGAGAGGCTGAAGAATGTCGTGACCCGCGGCGGCGAAGAAACGGGTCTTGCCGATATTCGCTTCGTCGGCGGAGGCGCGGGCTTCGGCGAGTTCGTGATTGACGCGGGTGAGTTCGGCCGTGCGTTCGCCAACGCGCTGCTCCAGCGTCTCATTGGCCTGTTTGAGTGCCTTGTCGGCCGCGACGCGTTCGGAAATATCCGTGAAGGTGGCGACTATTCCCTTGTCCGGCATGGCGTTGGAGCGGACTTCGATGATTCGTTCGCCGCCGGCAAGCACCAGGGAAAACGGCGCATCCAGCGTATGGAAGTGGCGGATCACTTCCGCCTGCTCTGTGGCGACGATATCGCCCCGCTCGGAAAGGATCGCGACGATATCTGCAAGGGGATAACCCACCTGGCCAACCTGTTCGGGCAGATCGAGAAGATTGCGGAACCGGCGGTTCCAGATGGTGAGCCTCTCGGAATTGTCGAAGACGGCGATACCCTGATCCATCTGCGACAGCGCCGTCTGCAGCATGTCTTGATTGTATTGCAGCGCCTCGCTGGCCTGATCGAGCAGCCAGGCCGTGTCTGCATTGGTGTCTTCCGCCTTCTGCAGGATCAGCGACAAGACAAGCCTTGCGGAGGAGGAGCCGATCGCGCTGCCGAGCAACTGCTCGGAAAAATGGATCATCGCCATATCGGCAGGTTGTTCGTCGCTGAAGGTTCGGCCGGCGGTTCTTTCATAGTTCGAGAAGGAGCGGTGCATGCGCTCCTCGCCGAGATAGCGGGCGATGGCGGCCTTCAGATCACCGACGCTGACGCGGGTTTTCCATCCGCGTGTGGCGAACTGCGAGCGCAGATGCCTTTTGACGAAGATTCCCGCCTGGATTCGCTCGACCGGCCGCGGATTGCGCGACAAAGAACCGAGAAGGAAGGCGAGCGTGTTCAAAGACAGGCTGAAGATCGTCGCATTGACGAGCGGGTCGGTTTCCGGGCCGGCAAATATCGTGGTACCCGGAAAGATGAAGTTCAGGATTGCTGCAGCCACGTAGGAATTGTCCGGGCCGCCAAGGCTCGGGACAAAGAGCAGATAGGCCCAGGCGAGGAAGCCGAAGGACATGCCGAGGATGGCGCCGCGGGCATTGGCACGCCGCCAGACCAGGCCGCCAAACAGGGCAGGCGCGACCTGAGCGATTGCCGCGAAGGCAAGTAGTCCGATCGACGCAAGGCCCGACTGGCTGTCGGCCATGCGGTAGTAGCCATAGCCGAGAAACAACACCACGAAGATTGCCAGCCGCCGGATGTTAAGGAGTGTTCTCGTAAAATCCATGCGCTGGCCGGAACGGGCGGCCATCAGGCGCTGTCGGAGAAAGATCGGAATGATGATGTCGTTCGACACCATGATCGACAGGGCGACGGATTCGACGATCACCATCGCAGTCGCGGCGGAAAACCCCCCGATGAAGGCGATCAGCGAGACGACCTGCAGTTCGCCCGTGAGCGGCAGCGTGAGGACATAGAGGTCGGGATCGCCGATACCGCCGAAGGTAACGAGGCCTGCCATTGCCGCCGGCAGGACGAAAAGATTGATGGCGATGAGATAGAGGGGCAGCAGCGTGCCGGCGACCTTGCGTTCGCGCGTGGTGCGGTTCTCGACCACCGTCACATGGAATTGCCGCGGCAGCAGGATGATCGCGAAAGCAGACAACCCGATCAGGATCAGCCAGCGGCTGAGCGGCGTCTCGTAGGCGAGGGCCGACTGGACAAGCAGATTGTCGGACGCCTTGGCAAGCAGGTCGGCGGGGCCATCGAACAGCACGAACAGAACGGAAAGCCCGACGGTGACAAAAGCCGCCAGCTTCACGACGGATTCCATCGCAACCGCCAGGATCAGCCCGTCCTGATGTTCCGTCGCATCGGTATGCCGTGTGCCGAACATTACCGCAAAGCAGGCCATCAGCAGCGTCACGATCAGCGCGAGGTCGATGAAATAGAGATTGCCGCTGCCGATGCCGTAGTCGGATGGATTGACCACGGCGGCAACTGAACTCGACACGGCCTTGAGCTGCAGGGCGATATAAGGAACCGCACCGACAAGCGCGATGAATGCAACGATCATCGCGACGGTGGAGTTCTTGCCATAGCGGGCGGCGATGAAATCCGCGACCGAAGTCAGCTTCTCGGCCTTTGCCAGGTCGACGATCCGCCTAAGCACCGGCATTCCGAGGGTAAAGGCGAGGATCGGGCCTATATAGATCCCGGTGAATTCCAATCCTCGCTGCGAGGCCAGTCCGACGCCGCCGAAATAGGTCCAGGACGTGCAATAAATGGCAAGGCTCAGCGCATACACCACGGGCCGGCCGTTCTTCGGTACGCCGAACACACGGCTTCGCCGGTCGCCATAACTTGCCACCGCAAACAGCAGCAGCACATAGGCGAAAGCCGCAGCCAATATGATCCAGCCTGGAAGCATCGTTCCTCCCCGCAAAGAATTGCGGCAGCTTGAACATTAGGGGAAAAGCATGCGGTTGGAAATCGCGGCGCTCTCGGCAAAAAGTCCAATAGAGGGTCAGCTTCGCGGGTCCGGAAATTTTCGTCTTTTCCGGCCCGCCGAACGCGCTATCTTGGGCGGGAGCGAAACCTGACAAGCCGGGGGTACAGAAATGTCAATGATCAGCGAGTTCCGTTCTTTCGTCGCCAAGGGCAATGTGATTGACCTCGCGGTCGGCATCATCATCGGCGGGGCCTTCACCGGAATCGTAAACTCTCTTGTAAACGACATCGTCATGCCGATCGTTGGCGCTGTTACCGGAGGCGGATTCGATTTTTCCAATTATTTCCTGCCCCTCTCGAGCACCGTCACCGCGCCGACACTTGCTCAGGCCCGCGAACAAGGTGCCGTTTTCGCCTATGGCAGCTTTATCACCGTGTTCATCAATTTCCTCATTCTGGCCTGGATCATTTTCCTGATGGTCAAGGCGGTGAACAGGATGCGCATGATGGAGGAGAAGAAACCGGCCGAAGCCGCTCCGCCACCGGCTGATGTTCAGCTTTTGACTGAGATCAGAGACATTCTTCAGTCGAAATGATCCTTTGATCACGTTCGGCAATCATCAGCGGAATCGATTGCTGGCGCACGGATTATCATGGGATTTTCAGGCCTTCCTGAGTTACACAAAGGAAACACGCAGGAAAATTTCATGTCGATCATTGCCAGCCTCAGCCCCCGTGCCGTCTCCGCGCCTGAAAGCGGGATCGTCGAAATCATCAACCATGCCCGTGGCCGCGAGGGCCTGATTCCGCTTTGGGCAGGTGAAGGGGATTTGCCAAGCCCGGACTTCGTCAACCGGGCGGCAGCCGACGCGCTGTTGGCCGGCGAGACGTTCTACACCTGGCAGAGGGGCATTCCGGAACTCCGTCAGGCGCTGTCCGACTATTACACCCGGCATTTCGCCGTCAGCCTCCCGGTCGAACATTTCTATGTGACCGGGTCGGGCATGCACGCGATCATGCTGGCGGTACAGGCCATCACCTCCCCCGGGGATGAGATGATCTATCTGTCGCCGACCTGGCCGAACATCATCTCGGCAATCGACATTTCCGGTGCCCGTTCGATCGGGCTTCCGCTTGATTTCATCGGCGGGCGCTGGTCGCTCGACCTCGCCAAGCTTGAAGCGAAGATTACACCGAAGACCAAAGGTCTCTTCATCAACACGCCTTCCAATCCAACGGGATGGACAGCCACCCTCGACGATTTGAAGAACATCCTGGCGCTCGCGCGCAGGCACGGCCTCTGGATCATCGCCGATGAAATCTACGCGCGTTATTATTACGGCGGCGCGCCCCGGGCTCCTTCCTTCCTCGACATCATGGAGGAGGGAGACCGGATCATCTTCGCCAATTCCTTCTCAAAGAATTGGTCGATGACGGGTTGGCGCATCGGTTGGCTGGTGGCTCCGCCTGAAATGGGTCAGGTGATCGAGAACCTGGTGCAGTATTCGAATTCCGGCGTGGCGCAATTCATGCAACGCGGAGCAGTCGTGGCTCTCAACCAAGGTGATGACTTCGTCCAGGAAAATATCGGCCGGGCGACAAAGGCGCGCGACATCCTCTGCGATGCTTTGATCGCGACCAATCGGGTTGAGACCTTAAAACCGGAGGGCGCCCTATATGCTTTCGTGAAGGTGGACGGAATTACCGACAGCCGCAGGGCCGCGCTCGATATCGTCGACAAGATCGGCGTAGCACTTGCACCGGGTTCCGCATTCGGCGAGGGAGGAGAGCTTTTCCTGCGCGCCTGCTTCCTGCGCGACGCGCAGCAAATCTCAGAGGCTGCCGGGCGTCTCGCGGAATATATCATCCGGCTCTGAGCCGATTTGAGATGAATCGATAAAATTCGAACGGTTTGCTCAAGAGTAGGTTTGCCCTGATGCGAGATAAACCCGGCGCACGTCCCATCGGGTAAGCATTGCTGAAGCGAGCCCGTGTTTTTCTCCTGCCAAGACAAAAGGCAGGGAAGAATAGCATGGCAGTTCTGGTAACAGGCGGTGCAGGTTACATCGGCAGCCACATGGCTTGGGCTTTGCTTGATGCCGGGGAGGAGGTCGTTGTCCTCGACAGGCTTTCGACAGGCTTTCGCTGGGCGGTTCCCGGTGAGGCACGCTTTTATCTCGGCGATGTCGGTGATCGTTCGATCCTTCAGCAGATCTTTGCGGAAAACCACATCGACGCCATCTTGCATTTCGCGGGCTCCATCGTCGTACCGCAGTCCGTCGCCCAGCCATTGGATTATTACGAAAACAACACCGGAAACACGCGATTGCTCGCGGCCGCCGCGATCGAAGCCAGCATTCGTCATTTCGTCTTTTCATCCACGGCCGCCGTTTACGGAGATCAGAAGGACGACGCCCCGGTGCTCGAAAGCGCCTCTTTGCAGCCGAAAAATCCCTACGGCCAATCCAAGCTGATGTCCGAGATGATGCTCCGGGATGCCGCCATGGCTCATGATTTCCGGTTCGTGGCTCTTCGCTATTTCAACGTTGCCGGCGCGGATCCGCTTAGGCGGACAGGGCTGTCGACCGACGGGGCGACGCATCTCATCAAGATCGCCTGCGAGGCAGGGCTTGGAAAGCGGCGCGGCGTTGATGTTTACGGGACGGATTATCCGACGCCCGATGGTACCGGTATCCGCGACTATATTCACGTTTCCGATCTGGTGGATGCGCATCTGAAGGCACTCAGCTATTTGCGCCGTGGCGGCGAGCCTCTGATCGCCAATTGCGGATATGGTCGCGGTTATTCGGTCCTGGAAGTCCTGCAGACCGTGATGCGGATCGGTGGCCGGAAATTTGAAATTCGCTTTGGCCCCCGCCGTCCCGGGGATGCGGCGAGCGTGGTCGCCAATTCGACATTGGCGCGCCGGCTGCTCGACTGGACGCCGCGTCATGACAAACTGGATCTCATCGTCGAGACGGCGATCGCCTGGGAGAGAGGCCTGGCTTCTCGCAAGGCCGAGGATCTTCGGTCTCTGCAGCACCGACTGGCAGCCGTCCGGTTCTGAGGTTCCCGAAGAACACGGAAATTTTAACTGGAACTTCCTCCATTGTGTTGGGTTGGGGCCGTGTAGGCAAACAAACCTACCGGCCCAGCCGGTTTTTCACGGAGGAATCCCAATGAATTTCAAACTTGTTACTGCAACCGTTCTCTCCCTCGGCCTGGCCACCAGCGCGTTTGCTCAATCGGGAACCGGCGGGGCAAACCTTGGTGCCGGTTCACAGCAGCAGCAAGGCAGCGACGATACCAATCGGGTATTGGATCCGAATACGACCAACAGCACGACTGGCGGTAGCGCAAGCGGCGGTGCGACGATGGATAAGCGCACCAATTGCGCGCCTAACATTCAGGCTCAAGGTTCTGCTTCGACGGATGCGACAGGCAGTGCTTCGACTTCCGCCGGCGAAGCTGGTGCCAATACCAACGGCCAGGCCAGCGACTGCTGAGGAATAAGGACTTCGTTGCGAAAGGCCGGCTTGGACCGGCCTTTTTTCTGCCGGGTCAGTTGGTCGCATGGAGATTTTCGGAATTTGGCGTTAACGAGAACCATCTCACCTTCGGTATCTCATGCGCTTCCTTTCCTTCTCCGCGTTCTTTGCGCTGGTGGCCTTTGCTGCGAGCGCCGAAAATCTGCCCGGCCAGCTAAATGGGCCGCAAAGGCCGAAATTGATCGAGCCCCACCTGCACGTGGAGGGTACCGGCAACGCGGCCCGGCCCAGGGTGGCATTGACGTTCGACGCTTGCATGGGGGAGGCGGACGAACGGATACTCTCGGTTCTTGTGCGC
Organism: Neorhizobium sp. R1-B; assembly: GCF_004368875.1. Classification (NCBI taxonomy): domain Bacteria; kingdom Pseudomonadati; phylum Pseudomonadota; class Alphaproteobacteria; order Hyphomicrobiales; family Rhizobiaceae; genus Neorhizobium; species Neorhizobium sp. R1-B. The sequence goes on along the minus strand of NZ_SOEM01000001.1, from coordinate 316,437 downwards.
GAGAGAATTCCGGCGACGATTTTCGTCACGGCCCGCTGGATCAAGAAAAACCCGCAGACAGTGACCATTTTCCTGCAAAATCCCGATCTCTTCGAACTGGAAAATCATGGCCAAAACCATGTGCCGGCAGTGGATGTAGCAATTTCCATCTATGGCATTGCGGCTGCCGGTTCGCCGGAAGACGTCCGGCAGGAAGTGGCTGGTGGAGCGGAGGCGATACTGGCGGCCGGCTTTGCCCAACCCCATTGGTTTCGCGGCTCGACGGCAAAATACGATCTTTCCGCAATACGGCAGATCCGGGCCATGGGATACCGGATCGCCGGCTATTCGTTGAATGGCGATGGCGGGTCCCTGTTGGATGCCGGCACCGCCCAGAGGCGTATTGCGGCGGCAAGGGATGGCGACGTGATACTTGCCCACATCAACCAGCCAACCCACGCAGCCGGCGAAGGTGTTTCGCATGCGCTTCTCGCACTCAAGGGCAGAGGGTTCGAGTTCGTGCGGCTTTCGGACGTCAGCGGGACCGGCGACGCCGGCACCACGCAATAGCACCCGGCGCTGAATTTGAACGGCGAAGAGGGGCCACTGGGGCCCCTCTTTAATGATCGTTACATAATAAAATCGCTGCTAGCGGACGATCTGGACGACGGTGCGGGTCTGGGGATCGACGATCACCCGCTGCTGGTTGACGACCGCATAGGCGTATTGCGGAGCCTCCGGAATCGGCGTCAGCACGACGGCCGATGGGACCGGCTTGCCGACCACGATCCTTTCTTCCACGACGATCGGGTCGGCCGGAAGCGGGGCCTGTTCGACGTAGCTGACAACGCGCTGCGGCGGCGGGTCGATTGCAGTGCCGGCGATGGCGCCGACAACGCCGCCGACTGCGGCACCGACCGGCCCGCCAACGATGGCGCCGGTAACGGCCCCGCCTGCTGCACCGTTGACCGTGCTCTGCTGAGCGGAAGCGGCCGGAGCCAACATGCCAAGGGCCATTGCAGAAAGAACGATGATCTTGGTATTCATGACAATTCTCCTTCGGGCGTTTGGGAATGGCTGTCTTGGGCAGCATTCCGGGATGGTCATGCCTATTTCGTGACTGGTTCAAGTGCCTGGACTTTCGGCAGGCTCACATCGATATTGACGTCTCGGTCTCCGAGATAACCGCTCGCATACAAAATGAATCCGCCGACGATGACGACGATCAGCAAGATGGCAGCAACCGTCCAACCGCTGCCGCTATCTCCGATCACTGTAGGTTCGCGGTCACTCATGGTTGCGGTCCTCCAGATGGGCATCAACCAGCCAGAATGTAGACAACCTCATGGGTCTTCGGCTCGACGATGATGATCCGGCCGTCGGCAAGCACGAAGTATTCGTAGCCGCGATAGGCAGGTACGATTTCAACGATCCGCGGCGGCAACGGGTGGAATTCCACCGTTTCGGGTACGGCGACGCCGACACTCACGTTGATGTCGATATCTACGGGCTCGACCTTGTTCTCGACGAGAATGCTGCGAATTTCTGTCTTCTGTTCCGTCGAAACGTTAATGCTGCCGGTGGTCTCGTTCGAGGGAGCGCTCGTCGCTGCCTGGTTCGAATCCTGCGTCTGACCGGTCTCGCCTGCGGGCTTCTGCTGCGCGGTATCGTCGCTGCGCGGCTTCTTTGGATCGCCGCTTTCCGCATTCATGGCGTCAGCCGGTTTTTCCTGGCCCGCACTTTCGCCCTTCGGCTTCAACTGGGAATTAGCCTCCTGGCTCTGAGCATTCTGGCCGCTGGCGGTTCCAGAGTCTGAGGGCCTCTGTGTCGTGGCGCCCATATCCTGGGACTGCGACCGAGATTGGCCCGCCGTGCCGCCCTGTGGCGCCGTCGTGCCAGATGAACCCTGAGTGCCGGAACCCTGGCGGGGAAGGATCGGAGCAGCACCCGTGCCGCCCTGGCTTTGCTGAGCTTGCGCGATTGCCGGCATGACCGAAAGCGTTGATCCGGCCAAAAGGGCGATCGCGAGCGTGTGTTTCATAAAGGCCTTCATGGTGTCTCCTCTTGTTCTTATCTCGCTTGTGAGGCTCCGCATGAGCCCACTCGTTCTCCAACGCCGCCTAACAAGCCACGTTCCTGCTCTGGGGCTTCAGTCGGGTAAGGAAGGGACTTCAGGCCCATCGCTTATAGGCCTTTCGTCCGATTGAACGACGCAAAGGTCCAAGGGGGATGAAATTACGGAACCATGGACTTATCATGTGGTTGGCCCGGAGCTTCTTCAGGAGGTTCCGCATGGACAACAGCGTATTTCAGGCCCGATGGCTGTTAATTCCCGTGGGCGGGCTTTTTGTCGTCGTCACTGCGTTGGGGGCGCTCGCCGGCTAAAGATTTTGAGGATTCCTGCGCGACATCGGTCCCTTTCAGCGCAGAATCTGGCCCGCCGATCGTCACGTGACGACCGGCGGGCTTTTTGCCGGAATCGGAACCATGAAGGAAATATCCGGTTTCATCGCTATTATAAGTGCGACAGATATAAACAAAGCAATGTCAGGAGTTGCAGATGGCCCCGCGTAAGATCACGGCCCTTGGCACGACATTCACGGCGATCGTTCTCGCCGTTATGCCGTTTCGGGTGGCAACCGATTTTCACGGTCTGCCGTCCTTTGCTTCGCCGGCTGCCTTGGCTCAAGATGACAATGGCGGCGGCAATGGCAACGGCGGCGGCAATGGCAACGGTGGCGGCAACGGCAACGGGAACGACAATGGCAATTCCGGAGGCAACGGAAACGGCTCAGGCAACGGAAACGGCTCCGAAGGTGGTGGGGCCGGCAATGGAAATGGAAGCGGGAATGGTTCGTCTGCCGGCTCAGCCCAAGGGGCGGGCGCCGGATCGACGTCAGTAACAACGCCTTCGGCTAGCAGATCGGCGCCGGCCTCGCCGAAGGCCGCCGAGGTGCAGGTGGATCCCCGCAGTTCCTCGATCACCGTTCGCCACGGCAACGGGACGACAGAGAAGCTGTCCGGGGGCCGCTACGAGATGCGCGATTCCCGTTCGAGGACCATCGTTAACCGCGCTGCCACTCCGTCCGATGCTTCGCGCCTAAAGTCGTTCGGCCGCTGAGCGCTGATCTGCGGCATCGCGAAGGGTGAGTGCCGCTTCTGTCCGGTTGGACACTTTCAGCTTCGACAGAATCCGGGTCATGTGATGCTTGACGGTCTTTTCGTGAAGGTCGAGTTCGCGCGCTACTCTTTTGTTGCTGAGCCCTGAGGCCACCAACGTCAACACTTCCTGCTCGCGCTCCGTCAGTTCCGCCAGCAGATCTTGTTTTTCCGCTTTTTCCGCAGGTGCGGAGAGGCCTGCAATAAGTTTTGCGGAAAGGGCCGGTGACACGTAGCTCTCACCGGAAGCGACGGTCTTGACGACCTCTGCAAGTCCTCTCGATCCCACGCCTTTAAGGACATATCCTTTCGCACCGAGCTTGATCGCCTTGGCTATGTCGTCGCTTGCTTCCGAAACGGTGAGCATCACGATCTTCAGCTCCGGACAGATATCGAGCGCTTCGGCAATTGCATCCAGGCCGTTTCCGGGCATGGAAATGTCCATCAGCATGACGTCGGGACATATTTCCCGCACGATGCGGATGGCATCCTCCCGGGATCCGCCTTCGCCGACCATTTCGAAGCCTTCGATTTCACCGAGGCTGCGGGTAACGCCTTCCCGGAATAAAGGGTGATCGTCAACAACGGCAATTTTGACTGCTGTCATCAGGCCTGCTCCATTTCCTGCACGTTCAGGGACATCCTGACCCTGGTTCCGTTTTTCGACGTAGAAATTTCGAATGTGCCGCCCAAGCTCTCGATTCTCTCCCTAAGGCCTGCGAGCCCCAACCCTTCCGGACGCGCCGCCGCCGGATCGAAGCCCGGACCTTGGTCGGAGACCTCGACAAGCACATTACCGTTCTCAAACGTCTGGCGGACGCTTTGGCCGACGCCGCCGCCATGCCGAAAACCATTATTAAGGGCCTCTTGCACGAACCTATAGATACAGATCTTCGCCGCGGGGGAAAGGGAGTGTGGGCTTTCTGACATCGACAGCATGACATCGAAACCCGTCCTCTGACGGTGCGCGGCAACGGCTCGGGAAAGCACGTCCGGCAGCGCTGCCGCTTCGATCTGCGGCAGGACAAGGCCGCTGCAGATGCTGCGTATCTCGTCCATGGCTTCGTCCAGCCGTGCCTTGATGGTAGACACCTCCTCTTCGCGGGCGCTCGGCGGAGTGGCCGGATCGGTAAGCACTTTGCTGTCCACGCGCAAGGCAGCATAGGCGACGAGCTGGGCGGGGCCGTCATGCAGGTCGGCGCCGAGGCGGCGCAGATAGCTTTCATTAAGCGCCGTCGCCCGCCGCGAAGCGCGCTGCGCGCGGGCATGCAGGGCTTTGTTCTGAGAGAGCAGCTCCGAAAGCTCCGCCACCCGTTGGGTCAGGGCCTGCCGCTGATTGTCGATAATGCGGCTCCCGCGAAACACGATTGCAGAAAGGAGGAGGAAGAAAGCGACGGTGACGCCTGCAACTGCAAACCAGCTTCTCAGCTGAGCCTGATGCAGGCTGTTTTCAAAATCCTGGGCAACTTCGTAAAATTCGGAAACCGCAACGACCTCGCCCGACCAGGGCTGGAGAATAGGATTATAGATCTCGAGAAGAGGAACGCCCTTCGAGCGCTCGAATTCGCTCTCCAGATCCTCAACCGGCCCGTATTGCGCCACCATCTGGCCGGAAAATGCCGCCTTCAGATCGCCGTCCGGCTCGAACCGTTTGCCGATCATGCTCTTGTCCGTGGCATAGAGGATTGTTCCGTCGTTGCGCCAGAGCCTGAAGGATATCACCTTGCCGCCAAGCGCACCCTGCCCAAAGGTCTCGTCGAGCGCCCGGGTCGTCACGTCGTCGAGCGTATTGCTGGTTTTCATGTCGGGAAGTAAGGGTGCGATAATGCTGTCGACGTAGAGTGCCGTCGACGCGGCGGAATTGCGGGTAACGGCAGCTTCGATGAGGCTGGTGACGTAAGCTCCGACAAGCAACATGGCGCAGAAGGAGACGAGCCCACCGGCGAGAAGAAACTGCCTGGCAAGCGATTGATCGTTCCAGTGATTGAGAATTCCACTTATCCGCACGAGACACCGGTCATCGTTCAATCATGATGGCGCAAAGCACGCCGATGCCCCGCAACGCGCGAACGCCCAACTTGTTGCATGGGATGGTCGAGGATTATATTGCGCGAGGCGGGGAGGAACAGGAAGGCAATTTCGAATGCTCATCGCTGGTCCGGACAACAGAGGCATCTTCCGGGGGAAATGGTGCTGCTAGAGAGATTTGAACTCTCGGCCTCTCCCTTACCAAGGGAGTGCTCTACCCCTGAGCTATAGCAGCATTTGGCCGGCGCGAAATGTCCGCGTCGTCGGCGAGGGGCCTATTGCCATAGGTTCATCGGTAGCGCAAGCCGCAAATTCGAAGTTCTTGTGCCCGAATGAGGAAAACATCGCCGCGGCTTTCGCCGGCGCGGCTTTTTCGCTATGGAAAATCATGACCGAAGAAGAAGATCAGCACTCGCAAACGGGAAAGGCGAATGAGACGCGGGGCGCGCGTGCACGCGCGGCTGCGGCTGCGAGGGAGGCCGAGCGCAAGGCCCGCGCCGCGGCGAAGCTCCGCGAGAACCTGATGCGGCGCAAGAGTCAGGCTCGCTCCCGGCGCGCCGGCGAAGCCGATACCGCACATGGATTGCCTGCCGCAAAAACGGACGAATCATCCTGATCTATACCGAACCTGACGGTGGGCCAAATTTAGCAATCATTGAAGTAGCGGCGGATTTCGTCTAAGGACGCGTCCTTTCGCGCTCGCACAAGAAAGAGTGACAACGCATGGATCGCATCAGAATCGTCGGCGGCAATGAACTGAGGGGGACCATTCCGATTTCCGGAGCGAAGAATGCGGCCCTGCCATTGATGATCGCATCGCTTCTGACGAGTGACACGCTGACGCTCGAAAATGTCCCGCATCTCGCCGACGTCGAGCTCCTGATGCGCATTCTCGGCAATCATGGCGTCGATATTGCAGTGAACGGTCGCCGTGAACGTCAGGAAGAAGGCTATTCCCGCACCGTCAATTTTACCTGCCGCACGATCGTTGACACCACTGCTCCCTACGAGTTGGTTTCCAAGATGCGTGCGAGCTTCTGGGTGATTGGTCCGCTCGTTGCCCGTGAGGGCAGGGCGCGTGTATCGCTGCCCGGCGGTTGTGCCATCGGCACCCGTCCCGTCGACCTTTTCCTGGAGGCACTGCAGGCGCTCGGAGCCGAGATCGAGATCGACGGCGGTTACGTCAATGTCAGCGCGCCGAAGGGCGGGCTCGTCGGCGGCCGTTATGTCTTTCCGAAGGTTTCCGTCGGCGCGACGCATGTGATGCTGATGGCGGCGACGCTGGCTAAGGGCACCACCGTGATCGAAAATGCTGCGCGTGAGCCGGAAATCGTTGACCTGGCAAAGTGCCTGACGGCGATGGGTGCCAAGATTTCCGGCGCCGGCACGAAAACCATCACCATCGAAGGCGTGACGTCGCTGTCGGGCGCACGCCACCGCGTTTTGCCGGATCGCATCGAGACAGGCACCTATGCCATGGCGGTCGCCATGACCGGCGGGGACGTGACGCTGGAAGGCACGGATGCTTCGCTGCTCCAGGGCGCTCTCGATACCTTGCGGATGGCCGGCGCGCAGATCACCGAAACCGGAAACGGCATCCGGGTGGTTCGCAACGGAAACGGCATCCAGCCGGTCGATATCACCACGGAACCCTTTCCGGGCTTTCCAACCGACCTGCAGGCGCAGTTCATGGCGCTGATGACCCGGTCCTCCGGCGTCTCCAACATCACCGAGACCATTTTCGAAAATCGCTTCATGCACGTGCAGGAATTGGCCCGCCTCGGCGCCAGAATTTCACTGTCTGGTCAGACGGCGAGAGTGGAAGGCGTTTCGCGCCTCAAGGGTGCTCCGGTGATGGCGACGGACTTGCGTGCTTCCGTTTCTCTGGTAATTGCCGGCCTGGCAGCCGAGGGCGAGACGATGGTGAGCCGCGTCTATCACCTCGACCGCGGCTTCGAGCGGCTTGAAGAAAAGCTCACCCGTTGCGGCGCGACGGTTCAGCGCGTCAGCGACTGACAGTTTTTGAAATTCGGATTTCGCGGGAACGGCAGGGGCATTGCCCTTGCCGTTCTTTTTTGTATTCCTATCTCCCGCAGGCATTCCACCTTTGCCTCCCGCTTCACAATCCTGATCCGGTATATCGCGGAGATTCCCCATGGCTGAAGTTTCCAATCCCGTCTGGTTCATCACCGGCTGCTCCACCGGCTTCGGCCGCGAACTCGCCAAGCTCACGCTCGACCGCGGCTGGCCGACGGTTGTGACTGCCCGCGACAAAGCAAGGGTCGCCGATCTCGCCCAAGGCAGGGACAATGTCCTGGCGCTCGATCTGGATGTGACTGACAGCGGTCAGGTCCATGCTGCCGCGAAAGCCGCGGAAGAGAGATTCGGCCGCATAGACGTGTTGGTAAACAATGCCGGCTATGGCTACCAGGCAGCGATCGAGGAGGGCGAGGAGGATGAGATCCGTGCCATGTTCGACGCAAACGTCTTCGGTCTTTTTGCCATGACGCGGGCGGTGTTGCCGGGCATGCGCGCCCGCCGCAGCGGGCATATCATCAACATCACCTCCATGGCCGGTTTTATGGGCTTGCCAGGCTCGGGCTACTACGCGGCGACCAAGCACGCCGTCGAAGGGTTTTCGGACAGCCTGCGCCTTGAGGTCGCGCCGCTCGGCATCAAGGTAATCGGAGTCGAACCTGGCCCTTTCCGCACCGACTGGGCGGGCCGTTCGCTGAAACAGACGCCGAGCCGCATCGCCGACTATGCCGAGACGGCCGGCGCGCGCATGAGTTCCACCGCCGGATATAGCGGAAAGCAGCCCGGCGACCCGGTCCGGGCCGGCGAGGCGATGATCGCCGCAACCCAAGCCGATGAGGCGCCGCGCCATCTGGTGCTGGGTGCGATTGCCTACACCGCGGTCACTGACAAGTTGAAGGAGCGGCTTGCCCAGATCGACCGCTGGAAGGAAACCAGCCTTTCGGCGGATTTTCCGGCCTAGCCTGGAGTTGCGTCCGCGCTCTCGGCATCCTATTTCGGATTTAGGAACATTGGCGCGGAACCGCGTCTCAGGATGGATAGTCGAACGCGATGACCGAACTCAAGTTGCTGGCCCTGGATACGGATGATCTGGGGATAATTTCCGCTCATATGCAGGATGCGGTGTTCAAGGTGGGCGATGTCCGCTGGTCGCCTTCCGAAAAGAACTTTTCGCTGGCGGCCAACCGGTTCGTCTGGGAAGAGACAGGCAAAAGGCGAAAGGGCTTCGAGCGTCGCCGCTCGGCCCTCGTCTTGAAGCGTGTGGAAGCGGTCCGCTCCAGCGGCATCGACCGCAACAGGAAGGACGACGTGCTGTCGCTGCTTGCGGTGACCTTCACGCAGAAGGGCGACGGCCCGGAAGGAACGGTGGAACTTGTCCTCTCCGGCAAGGCCACGATTGCGCTTGATGTCGAATGCATCGAAGTTGCTCTTGCGGATATCGGCGGCGCGTGGGAAACGGCATCCAGGCCCCGACATCCCTGACCGGGACCGCCCCGACCGTGATAGAACGTCATCTTGAGTTGAAGGAATATCCGCTTGGCAATCTGGCTGGAGCAGGCATCGCAGGATTTTGAGGCGAAATTCTCCGCCTTTCTCTCCACCAAGCGCGAGGTGTCGGAGGACGTCAATGCCGTGGTGCGCGCCATCATCGACGATGTGCGCGCCCGGGGCGATGCAGCGCTCATCGATTATTCTGCCCGCTTCGAGGGCATAGACCTCGCCAAGGCGGGTATCCGGGTAAGCAAAGCGGATATCGACGCCGCGGTTGCCGAGACCGATCCGAAGGTCATGGATGCGTTGAAGTTCGCGGCCGAGCGGATCGAAAGGCATCACGCGCGGCAGATGCCGAAGGACGATATCTATGAGGATGCACTCGGCGTCGGTCTCGGCTCCCGCTGGACCGCGATTGAAGCGGTCGGCTTGTACGTGCCCGGCGGCACCGCAAGTTATCCGAGTTCGGTGCTGATGAATGCCGTCCCTGCAAGGGTTGCCGGTGTACCGCGTGTCGTCATGGTTGTTCCGACGAGCGGCGGCAAAGTCAATCCAGCCGTGCTGGCTGCGGCCCGCATTGCCGGCGTGACGGAAATCTACCGGATCGGCGGAGCTCAGGCCGTGGCAGCTCTTGCTTATGGCACGCAAACCATTGCCCCGGTCGCAAAGATCGTCGGGCCTGGAAATGCCTATGTCGCCGCCGCCAAGCGACACGTCTTCGGAACTGTCGGCATCGACATGATCGCTGGTCCCTCCGAAGTCCTCGTTATTGCCGACAAGGAAAACGATCCGGATTGGCTTGCGGCCGATCTGCTCGCTCAAGCCGAGCACGACGCAGGAGCCCAGTCCATCCTGATCACCGACGATCGCGATTTCGGTCAGGCAGTGGAGGCCGCGGTCGAACGCCAGCTGAAAATGCTTTCCCGCTCCGCAACCGCTGCTGCGAGCTGGCGCGATTTCGGCGCCGTCATCCTGGTGCCGGACCTGCAGTCCGCTCTGCCGCTCGCCAACCGTATCGCGGCCGAACATCTGGAACTGGCGGTCGCGGATCCGGAAGCGCTGATGCCGGGGATCCGCAATGCCGGCGCGATCTTCATCGGGCGCCATACGCCTGAAGTCATCGGCGACTATGTCGGCGGTTCCAACCACGTGCTTCCGACCGCCCGTTCGGCCCGCTTCTCCTCGGGGCTTTCGGTGCTGGACTTCGTCAAACGCACCTCGATCCTGCGCCTTGGCCCGGACCAGTTGCGTCAGCTGGCACCTGCGGCGATCACGCTCGCCCATTCCGAGGGGCTCGATGCCCATGCGCGCTCCGTCGCCATTCGCCTGAATGACGGAGGGTGAGCATGGGCCAGGGGGACTTCCGGCTCTCCGATGTCGAACTCGACGCCTCGATCGGGCGGTCGACCCCTGATGTCGAGCACGAGCGGGCGGTCGCCATCTTCGATCTCGTCGAAGAAAATTCATTCGAACCCATCGGTCATGCCGGCGGCCCTTACAAGCTCAAGCTCTCGCTCGTGGATTCCAAGCTGGTGCTCGGCATTGCCACGGAAGCCGGCGAGGCCGTCGCGACCCATATCCTCTCGTTGACGCCCTTCAGGCGGATCATCAAGGATTACTTCATGATCTGCGAAAGCTATTATGAGGCGATCCGCTCCTCCACGCCGAGCCGGATCGAGGCGATCGACATGGGCCGCCGCGGTATCCACAACGAAGGCTCCCAGACGCTGATGGATCGTCTGGACGGCAAGATCCGTGTCGATTTCGATACGGCAAGGCGGCTCTTTACCCTGGTCTGCGTTCTCTATTGGCGCGGCTGAGCATGGCAACCGCTCCCACGCCCGAGACGAAAAGCAAGCGGCCGGGCGCCATCCTTTTCATGTGCGGGTTCAATTCCATCCGCTCGCCAATGGCGGAAGCCATTGCAAAACGGCTCCTGCCGCACGATATCTACATCCAGTCCGCCGGTGTGCGCGCCGGCGAACGCGATCCCTTCGTGGATGCCGTGTTGGAAGAAGTCGGCCTGTCGATCGGCCGGCATCAGCCCCGCACACTCGATGAACTTGAAGATGATTTTTTCGATCTCATCGTGACGCTCACGCCGGAAGCCCATCATTCGGCGCTGGAACTGACCCGTTCCAATGCTGTTGATGTGGTTTATTGGCCGACCATGGACCCCACAGCAGCGACGGGAACCCGTGACCAGACGCTCGACGCTTATCGTGAGGTTCGCGACCATCTCTGGCGCCTGATTGAGCAGCGACTTTCGGGCTTGAACCGGCGCTCGGCAGAGACGGCCTGAAAGACATTCAGAATCGCTCTCAAGCGAGGTTCACAAAGCGGACATGATTGTGTAGTTTCCGCGCACATTTTCGGGCGGGCGGAAAAGGCTCCCCCGCTTTCGATTCAAAAACAGGAAGAAACCCTTTAGATGGCCAAAGAAGAAGTCCTTGAATTCCCGGGCGTCGTTACCGAACTGCTGCCGAATGCGACGTTTCGCGTGAAGCTTGAAAACGAGCACGAGATCATTGCCCACACGGCTGGTCGCATGCGCAAGAACCGCATCCGTGTCCTGGCGGGCGATAAGGTGCTTGTCGAAATGACGCCCTACGACCTCACCAAGGGCCGCATCACCTACCGCTTCAAGTAACCACATCCTTTGCAGCGGGCACCCATGGCGCTGGAACAAAAGCTGATACTGGCCTCCGGTTCTCCGCGCCGTCTCGACCTTCTGAATCAGGCCGGTCTGGCGCCTGCGCGGCTTATGCCGATGGATATCGACGAGACGCCGAAGAAGTCCGAACATCCCCGATCGCTTGCGCGCCGGCTTTCAACAGAGAAAGCCGAGGCAGCGTTTGCGGCGGTGAACGGCGATCCCAACTGGCGGCACAGCTATATTCTTTCCGCCGATACGGTCGTCGCCGTGGGGCGCCGCATTCTGGAGAAGACGGAATATACGGAAGAGGCCTCCGCCGCCCTGCACCTGCTTTCCGGGCGCGGCCACTGGGTCTACACCGGGATCTGCCTGGTGACGCCTGGGGGCCAGTTCCGTCAGAAGGTCGTGCAGACCAAAGTGCGCTTCAAGCGGCTTTCCAGCCGCGAGATCGAAAACTATATCGCGTCGGGACAATGGCGCGGCAAGGCTGGCGCCTACGCGATCCAGGGGGTCGCCGGCACCTTCGTTCAGAAGCTCGTCGGCTCCTACAGCAATGTCGTCGGGCTGCCGCTTTATGAGGTGACGAGCTTGCTTTCCGGCGAAGGCTTCGACGTGGCTGCCGCCTGGCCGGAAGCCTGAGAGGAAGCCGGTGCAGCCTCCGCCGCCGGTGTCCCCCAAGAAATGGAGTGCTTCGAAACTATGGCATCCGAACCCATCAAGACCGGCGGCAAGGTCGAGCCGCTGAGAAAAACCAGACCTTGCCCCGAATGCGGAAAGGCATCTTCACGCGAGCACTATCCATTCTGCTCGGACCGATGCCGAACGCTCGACCTGTCACGGTGGCTGACCGGCTCCTATGCTATCCCCGTGGCGGAAGACGAGACCAAGGCAGACGGTTCCGACGAACGCGAGTGAGCAGAACCGGCAGACCCGGTTTCAAGAACTTTTCCCGGACCGAATTTCAGCAGGCCCGAACCGAGGATCCGGCGAACTTTTTATCGCTTTGATGAAATCGCTAACCCGGCAGACGCCGCGGCAGTCAGCCGATCCAGGCCTATGCTGTTTTTATTGATGAAATTCGGAATTTCGCAAAGCTGTCAAAAAAGTGGGCTGTGGTGCTGGACATGGCCGAACAAGATGTTATAACCCCGCTCGCTTCCGGGGGAGTTACCCCCGCCGGCCTCGGCCGGAAGGCTGAATGGCCTCGATGCCCGGATAGCTCAGTTGGTAGAGCAGCGGATTGAAAATCCGCGTGTCGGTGGTTCAAATCCGCCTCCGGGCACCATTATTCCCGAAAAGTTCGGCAATGCATTTTGTTTGGCGTCCGCTAGCAGTCGAAGACAAGTCGCTGCGAGCGCATTTATCAATGCCGGACGATATGCGCAGGACATATCCTTGGATCAGCAGTTCTTCGACAGAAATTCGATAGAGGTGGCGCGTGATTTGATCGGCGTCGAACTCGATGTGTCGGGCCTCGGCGGGATCATCGTCGAGACCGAGGCTTACGAGCCTGATGATCCCGCATCGCACAGCTTTCGCGGCCCGACGCCGCGGAACTCGGTGATGTTCGGGGCGCCCGGCCATGCCTATGTCTATCGCTCCTACGGAATTCACTGGTGCCTGAATTTCGTATGCCGCCCGGGCAGTGCAGTGCTGGTCAGGGCGCTGCAGCCAGTCCGTGGTCTGGCTGAAATGGAGAAAAGGCGCGGAAGGGCGGATCCCTTGCTGCTCTGCGCAGGGCCGGGACGGGTCTGCCAGGCTCTGGGGATAACGATAGAACACAACGGGCTGTCGCTTTTCGGCCCGCCCTTCGCTTTCAGCCCTCCGCAGGTACCGCCGTTGATCGTCACAGGGCGGCGGATCGGCATTTCGCAGGCGGTCGACCAACCCTGGCGTTTTGGCCTTTCCGGCTCGCCTTATGTCAGCAAGAGGTTTGTCGGCCGGGGCGTCCCGGCTCCGTAGAACTGCTCATTTATCGCGGCCGAGCAGGGAAAGCAGGCCACCGGTCGCGAGGCCGAGCAAGACGCTGCCCGCCCCCAGAAGCAGCGCATAGGACATGATGTTGTCCGAAAGCCAGTTCGCTGCGATCAGCCGGGCGTTCTCGAAGGAGAACGGTTGCGTCGGGCTGAAGCGGAATTGGCCGACAGGCACCTCGCTTGGTTCCTTGTCCGCGCCTTCGTAGACCGTGATGCGCCCCTTGAGCTTGTCCCATTCGGTGCGCGTGGAAAAATTGCGCATCCCCTCGGCCAGCAAATCCGTATCGGGCGAGATGACCGCGGTCCAGGTGCCGAGTTCTGTCGGATCGCTTTGCTGGGCGACGATCAGCCGCGCTGTCGGTGGCGGTTTGTAGAATTCTTCGGTCGCGGGCGCAAAACGCAGCATTGCAAGCGAAAGGTCGAAATTCTCCTTTGCCCAGTCGCCGATTGTCGAGAACTGGCGTGCAAAGAAATTCGTTCCGGAACGCTGCTGCCAGTCCTGCAGCGTCAGGGACTGGTCGCCGCCGGTCTTTGGGGAGGAGCCCGAGCGCGTCCAGTTGCTGCGGCTGTCCTGGTCGATCTTCAGCTGGGCCAGCACATTTGCCGGAAATTCGGATATGGCGCCGACGAACAGGGCATTGACGCCGGAAACCCGCGCTGCCGATGTGGTGACGTCGACAGGGATGACGTATTGCGCGGCCTCGGCCATCTTGCCGAGGAAAGTAGCGGCTGCGGCGAGTGTCTGTTCGTCGATGCGGCCTAAAAACAGGGAAACGGGCGGCGGACTGGTCCGATACGGGAATCCCGTTCCTGCGGTGGCAGCGAGGTTGGGGACCTGGGCGATGCGGGCAAAATTCGGCATATGAAACTGCGAACTGCCGAAGAGCGCAAAACGCGCCTTGGGATCGGCAGGCATGCCGGGTGCGCAGACCGCATCCTGCGGGGTCAGGAGCGCCGCTTCGATGGTGATCGTATTGACGCCGGGCCTGAAGTGCCGAAGCGTCATCTTGATCGGGAGATGTCGAAATACGCCGCCTCGGTCGGAGGTGATTGGTACGGTCGAAGCGATGTTGCCGTTGACGAATACGTCGATATGGCTGCCCGGTTGAACCTCGGACGTATAGGCGGCATCGAGCAGGATGCGACCTTCGCCATAGGCATTTGCATAGAAATCCGAGGGAACGCCGACCGTGAAGCGGGTGCGGAAGAGGCGGCCCGAAAACTCCTGGCTTTCGATGCCGAGGCGGGTGAAGTCGGCAACGGCGTTGGAGTAAAGGAAGGGCGTATCTATCCCGTGCCAGGATTGGGTGGCAAGTGTCTCGCGCCTTTGGGTCGCCGCGCCGTTCGTGGAGGAAATCAGGCTGTTCACCAGCCCTTCGATTGCCGGCCAGCCTGGGCCGGAAATGACGAATGTCGAAACACCGGCCGCGCCGGGATAGTCGAGGAAGTTTGCCGCGCCGCCGTTTCTGGTCGAGTCCGGCAGTGTCGGGAGTATCGGTTTCAACTCGTCATGGGTGCCGACGAAGATCGCGAGTTCTCCCGGCTGCGGCGGGGCGCTTGGCGTCTTTTCGAAGGTAAAGGACTGGTTCGGCATACCGCTCATCAACGCCAGCCCCTGGGAGAGCCGCATCAATACGTCCGTTGCGCCCAGCTGATCGAGCGCGGGTACGATCAAGCGGAAGCGAGTATTGCCTTTGTTGTCGACACCCACGGCGCGGATGTCGTCCAGACGCGAAAACCGGCCCGCATTCGGAGCGTCAAAAGCGAGGAACGTTCGTTGCGGGTCGATCTCTGTCCAGAGTTCGAATGTCGACTCGATCGTGCAATCGGTACGATGGCGTTGGTCGGCGCGAAAGCGAATGATATTGGACCCGGCCTTCAACGTTCCGGCGGGGATGTCGATCACGCGGTCGCGATAGCCTTCCGGGGAGGAAATTGGGTCATTGTGGATAGGCATGTCATTGATGACAACGGCCAGACGCGATGTTTCCGGCGCCACCACAATGGAGTTCTGGTAGCCGACGTGGAGCTTGGCCGGCGCGGCTGCCTGATCCGGCGTGAGATAGATCGACCAGGAGCGTTGTTCGCCTTCGCCGCGCAGCTGCAATGTCCTGTCGGGCACGAGATAGCGGCGCGCAGCAAGCTCCGACGATGCGGAGGGCGGCCGGGCCGGAGTGGGTTGCCCGGCGGCGGGAATACGCGCATCACCGCTGACAGGTGGAGCTGGAGAGAACGGTCGTGCACCGGGAGTGGTGACGGGAGGGGCTGACGGAAGACGTTCCGGCCCCCGTTCCTGATTCATGTCGAAGGGAGCCGGACTTTGGGCCGAGGCGATACCTGCAGCAGCAAGAAGAAGCGCGAACATGAGGGTTCTCTTCATGACGCTCTCCTACTTTCGCACGCTTGCAGCCGTATCGTGGGCGGTGTTGCGGAATAGGTAGGAAAGACCGCGCACTGTCTGGTAGGCCGCAAGACCCAGGAACCAGAGAGAGCCCCAGATCAATCCCGGATTGCGCCGGCGCGATATCTGAAACTGCGTCCATTGCGTCGAATTGGCGAAGATCAGGTCTGCGATAAGGCGGTGATCCGCGGGCTTTTGCGGCATGTAGCGGCAACCGGCCGAGGTAACGTCACCAGCCGTGCTGAAATGGCGGATTTCGATCGGCAGTTCGCTGACCGGCATGTCGCTGTAGGGCTGGAAACGCAGTTTGGCTGCCTTGCCGACTGCCAGGTCCTTGAAGCCCTCGGCATAGATCTGAAGGGCCGCGCCATGAGCGGAAACGTCCTCGATGGTGGCGGCAAACCAGCGGCCGTCGACGCCCAGTTCACAGCGCCGGCTCACCTTGACCCGCCGCGAAGCCTGGCGTTCGCCGCGCTCGGACACCACACCGAGCGCACAGCCGGCGAAAATGATGTTCAGCACGTTCCAGCCGCCGACCACCAACGTCACATCGGCTTTGTAGGGTTCGGTATAGATGCGATAGACGCTGATGCCGAAGGCGACGAGCAAGACGAAGAAGATGACGAAGAAGGGGCGGCTGATCTCCGACAGGCGGCTGGCGGACACCGATTCATCCTTGGCGGTGACCTTGAAGGTGGGCTTTCGCGGATTGAGTATGACCGACACGACAGCCGGCAGAAGATGCACGGTCTGCACATATTCATAGAGCTCGGAAATCCAGGGCCAGCGAAACGATCCGTAGAGATAGTTCTGCATCATCAGGTTTACGACGATATAGGCAAGCGAATAGACCATGAACTCGCTGCCTGAAGAGGTGAATATCTGAAGGTCGAAAAAGAGATAGAAGAGCGGCGCGAAGAGGAAGACGGTCCGCGGGAAGGGAAATAGCCAGAAAAGCGTGGAGGACATGTAGCAAAGGCGCTGCGGGATGGAGAGCCCACGCTTCAGAGGCGGAAAGCGGAAACGCAGGATCTGCATCATGCCTTGCGCCCAACGGCTGCGCTGGCCGATAAAGCTCGCGAAAGTGGCCGGCTGCAAGCCGGCGATCAGCGGCCGATCGACATAGATGCTGTGCCAGCCGAGACCGTGCAGGTCGAGCGCCGTTTCGCAGTCTTCGGTGATGCTGACGCCGCTGAATCCCTTGGAAACTTCGAGCGCCTTCCGGCTTAGAACGGCTGCCGAGCCACAGAAGAACGCGGCGTTCCATTTGTCGAGCCCACGCTGGATGACGCCGTAGAACATCTCGTTCTCGCTCGGCATTTTTTCGAACGTGCGTAGATTGCGCTCGATCGGATCGGGGTTCAGAAAAAAGTGCGGCGTCTGGACGAGGAAGAGCTTCGGGTCATCGTCGAAATAGCCGACGGTTTCGAGCAGGAAATCGCGAGCGGGCGCATGGTCGGCATCGAAGACGGCTATGAGCGCTCCCGTCGAATGTTGGAGGCCGTTGTTGAGATTGCCTGCCTTTGCGTGCTCGTTGCGCTCGCGGGTCAGGTAGCGGACTCCGAGCTCTTCGCAAAGCTGTTGCAGCACGCGATGGCGTGTCTCTGCGGCATGGGCTTCGGCAATCTTGCCGGACGTGCGTTTTTGCACGGTGCCGCCATCGTCGAGCAGCCAGACCGTGAGCTTCTCCGGCGGATAATCCATATTGCGGGCCGCGGCGAGCGTATTGGCGAGCAGTTCTTCGTCCTCGTTATAGGTCGGTACGAAGACATCGACGGTCGGAAGCTCTCGGCCCTTTCGCTCATAGGGCGGGCGGGGGGGCAACGGCATCGAGACGACGAAGAGGCTGAGACCCAACATCAGCACGCTGTACATCTCAGCAAGATAGACGAGCAGGCCGGGGATGAAATTCTCGAGCTGGTTGAGCGGCGGGAGGGTGCTCGTCGTGCGCCAATAGACGTAACGGAAGACCATCGCCGTACCGAAGGCGAGCGCAACGAGGCGCCACTGGCCCTCGGCTTTCAGCGCCCGGATCACTATCATCACTCCGACCACCAGCAGGCTGGTAATGAGCTGCGTGCGCGTATTGATCGGCAGGGTTACCAGGACGATGATCAGCGCACTTGCAAGCGCCCAGACGACGGCAGACAGGATCATCCGCATGGGTGGCTATCTCCAGCGGTCGGAAAAAACGGTCGGCGGTCGGTGTGTCGCGTGCGGTTTATCGGCATGCATTGGCGGCTCCGCTCGTCATGTCGGTGCAGGAAGGCGATGGTATGGTCACCTCCCGCGCTCCCATCGCAGCGGAAGGCGAAGGCACAAGCGGCGCCGGGATGGCGTTTGACACGGCCGGTGTGGAAACGCTATTCGGTCGACTTCCTGCAGATGCAGGACCTGGCACCGATACTGCCGAAGCCGGGGCGACGGTACTGGTCTTCCGAGTTGCAGGCTGCGCTTGTGGCAGGGTGACGGGTGCGGAGCTCGTATATGTGGTCGTCCTCGGCTGTATGATCGGAACGATCGGCTCGGAGCTTGCCGGTCGCGGATAGATCGGCGCGCCGACGCCGCCGAGAGAGGACGGGACGGATCTTGGCTCGCCATAGGGGTTCCACCCGCCGGCATCTACGGAGCCGACAATCGTATAGTTGTACATCACCGCGAGAAGCTGTTCCTCAGTTCCGCCCGCCTGGCAAAGCCTGAGGCGGATCTGGATCGAACCGTAATTCGCAAGCGGCGAGATGGTTCCCGACGGCGAGCGGATCTGTTGCCAGGCGTACATGCAAAGGTCGCTGCGGGCGCCTCGTCCGAAGGCGTAGCCGAAGGGACCGTAGTTGTTCTGGACAAAGAAGGACGAGCGCGTCATGCGGATGCCCGGCAGCGCGCGGCGCATCTCGGATGCGATGCCGGCCTCCGTGACCGGCGTCGATGTCAGCTTGTTGTCGCTGAGCTTGAAGGGGCTGGTTGTGCCGAAGAACTGCACCCTGAGTAAATTCTGACCCGGAGTGAGGGCGGAAGTGGCAAGGAAAACGTCCTGTTCCACGGCATTGTCAAAGCGCCTTTCGACGACGCTCACGATCGCCGGCCCGCCAGGAGGGGGCAAAACCATGGCCTGTTCGCCGGAAACGTTGCGCGCAAAGGTACTAGTCTGCACCGGCTGCCCCGCGCAGCCGACAGCAACGAGCGGCAGCAGGAAGCTCAGAATCGCCGCTCTCAGAGAGCCGAGGCCGGTCATTTTCTGTTTCCCATTCATTGCTTTTCCGTCATGCCGAGCAATATCGCAAATGGCAGACGTACATCGTCCGCTGAGTCGTTCCAGGAGGTCGATGCGCAAACTCATCCCTGCGCATCAGCCTTCGATGAGCCGACTCAGGCATTTGATGAGCTAAATCTAAATTGTTCGTTAACCATATCCGTTCATTCCTTTGGAATTATTGGCGCAGGGAGCCGAAGTTCGTCCGCATGAGGCGCTGACGGAGATTGTGGACGATCGCGGAGTGGCTATGCGGTTTTCGCTCATTGCATTGACGATCCTGGGCGCTGTGGCCGTGGGAGCCCTTGGCCTGAATCGTCCTGCGGTGGTCGATCCGGACACTTTGACGAGTTCGGTGACGCCGAATCCGGTGCAGGACGAAACGGCACCGCCGCCGGCCACCACCTTCGCCGCCAAGACGGAGCGAATCGTTGCCCAACTCATTCAGCCGAAGCGCCCAGGTGAAGCGCGGCCGGATTCGTCTCCGGTCGTTGTCGCTCAGGCTCCGGCCAATCCCCTACCGCCTGCTTCGCGTTCCGAGCCGGATCCCTCTGCAGATACTCGACCTGTAGAAAACCGGCCGGAGGTCGACGAAAGCGCACTCAGATATTTTGCTGCGCGCGGAGACAACGCTCGTCTGCAGGCCGAAATCTCCCGGTTGAGAGCGCTCTATCCGGACTGGACCCCGCCTGCCGATCCTCTGGCCGCGCGGGTTACGACCGACCGTCAGCTTGAGAACATGTGGCAGCTCTATGCCCAATCCCGTTATGCGGACGTGCGTAAGGCAATTTCCGACCGCCAGGCTGCGGAACCCGAGTGGCAGCCGCCGGCGGATTTGTTGGACCGCCTGAAACTCGCCGAGGCGCGTGCTGCTCTCGTTGTGGCATCGGATGCCAAAAGCTTCGATGCGGTGATCCGGATCGCGGCTGAAAACTCAAGCCTGCTGACCTGCAGCGAGGTTGACGTTCTCTGGCGTGTGGCCGAAGCCTTTGCCAAGACGGAGAAAGACGGCAGGGCGCGCGACGCCTATCTCTATATTCTCGAAAACTGCGACAATGCCTCCGAACGTTATGCGACCGCTCAGAAGGCGAGCGAGTTGCTGCCGGCCGATATGCTGGAGGAGGTGCTTGCAAAAGAGCGTGTCTCATCGGATGGCAAGCCGGAATTCGAGCCGTTACGCGACGATATCGCCCGCCGCCTTGTCGCCCAGGGCAACGACGATCCGAAGCTGGTCCTCCCGGAAAAATACCTTACCCGCCTTGAACGCCAGGCCGAAACCGCCGACCTGGCATCCGATGCATTGCTGCTCGGCTGGTATTTCTACCGGCGCGATAACCTGGGCGGGGCCGAACGCTGGTTCCGCAGGGCCTTTGCCAAAGAGGAAACGGCATCTGCCGCTGAGGGTCTGGCACTGACGTTGATCGCGCAGAATTCGCCCGTCGAGGCGGAATCGGTGCTCTATCGCTGGCGCGAGTCCTCACCCGGGGCCAAGGATGCCTATCTGGCGGCGGTTGCCAATCTGCTGGCTCTCGATCCTCCTCCGGTATTGCAGCAGGAGGTCCTGCAGCGCATCGCGCCGGTGGTCATCACCTCCCGCAATCCTGCTGCCGCCCAGCAGTTCGGCTGGTATGCCCGCGCGATGCGGCAGCTCGAAACGGCCGCCGAGTGGTTTCAGGCAGCACTCTCCTGGAAGCCGGACGACGAACCCTCGGCTTATGGCCTGGCGTTGACCCGCAACGACCTTGGCGACAAGGCCGGCACCGCGCAAATCCAACGCGACTGGGCTGGGCGCTCGGAGCGCATCGCAAGGCTCGGCGAGGTCGCGGAAACCGACGGATCGGAACAGCAAGCGCCGGTCCGGCGATCCGCTCCAGAGCAATCTCAAGTTTCGCGCGAAAGCACTTCCCGAACGACGCGGGTAGAGACCCGTGAGACGCGTGCCGACATGCCTGCAACGCGAAGGGTCGCTCGCGTTCAGGGCACGGCGGTTAGGGGGCAATGCTGGACAACTCAGGACCCGCGCCGCATGTCGCCGGAAGCAGCGCTTGCGAGGGGCTGGTGTCTCATGGACATCAATAGGCCCCTGGAGGCAGCAAAAGCTTTCGACGCGGCCGATGCGAGTTCGTCGGAGACGGTGCGCTCCGACGCTGCCTATGGCAAGAGTCTGGCATATCTGCGGGTAGGCCTGACCGACCAGGCCTCTGTCGCTGCCGCCACCGCACCACAGGCGAACGAACGAGCGGTTGAGCTTCAGACTGCCATTCTGGCGGACCGGGCGCTCAACGCCTTCAAGCTCGGACGCTACCGCGAGGCTCTGCTTGTACTCGATCAGCGGGCGCAGATTGCTCCCGAACAGACGGATCTGATGGCGCTGCGCGCATATGCGCATATGAATCTCGGCAGGCTTGGCGATGCCCGCCGTATTTTCCAGGCGTTGGCAGATATGGGCAACAAGGCGGGTCTCCGCGGGCTGGCCGATATCGAGGCCATGAACTGACAAAAGAGCTTTTGCGGTGCATTCCGCGAGAGGTGCGCGTCATGCGGGTATTGTGTCTCTTATTGAGCTAAAACTGGTACTCTCCTGCCCCTATTAACCTTCAGGCAAGGAATTAACCATACAAATTGGAAACCACGGCGAAATGGGATGACTGCGGTCTCTCACCAGGCATGAAGCCGCAAAGCCGTACCGGTGACAATCCGGTATCCGCTCATGAAAATCCAGGAAAGCCTGCGGTGGCCGCGTTGCCCATGCC
Organism: Neorhizobium sp. R1-B; assembly: GCF_004368875.1. Lineage (NCBI taxonomy): Bacteria > Pseudomonadati > Pseudomonadota > Alphaproteobacteria > Hyphomicrobiales > Rhizobiaceae > Neorhizobium > Neorhizobium sp. R1-B. The sequence continues at coordinate 294,707 of NZ_SOEM01000001.1, read as the reverse complement.
CGGCGGATATTGATCCGTATCGGCAAGCATCTCCGATTCATCTCTGGCGCCTGGCCGACAGGAGCCGCATGCCGCCAATCCTCCGGGTTGGCTTTGACGAATTTGGGGATGGTTTTGGTGCAGGAAACGCCATCGGATCAGGCGCGACGGAACCAGGCGGGCAGCCTGGGCGAGAGACTGGCATTTGCCGGCCTCGACGGCGAACTGCGCGATCTGCTGCGCCGTTGCCGCCCGCAGATGGAGCGCCACCTCAAGACCGGTCTGCGCGACCTGTTTCATCGATTCCAATCCTTTCCCGAAGCCGCCCGGAATTTCGACAGCGAACAGCAGATCGAGCGGCTCCATGATCTTCAGGCATCCCACTGGGGTGTCCTGACGGACGCTCGCTTCGATGCGCTGTACGCCGAACGGGTAAAGGTCCTTTCCGACACGGAAAGCCGCATGGGTCTGGACCCGCGCTGGCATGTCGCCGGTCACGGGGTCATGCTGGAGCACCTCATTGCAGGCGCGATCGCCGACCTGGCTCCAAAATCGCTGCTGCCCGGCGGGCGCAAGCGCGAACAGGAGCTTCTCGATCTTGTCGGTGCCATCACCCGCCTCGTCATGGTGGATGTCGAGATCGCTGTCTCGCTCCGTTTCAACGAGTTGCGTCAGAAGCATCAGCGGGCCCTTGCCGAACAGCGGGAGGCCGATCACGCGCAGGCGATCGAGACCTTCTCCGAAGTGATCAGGGCGCTTGCCGACCGCGACCTCACGGCCTGCCTTCCCGCCGACGTCCCGGAAGCCTATCGCGAGCTGGCCGATCTTCTGAACCAGGCAGTCGCCGGTATCCGCAGCTCCGTGGAGCAATCGGACAGCCACGGGCAGAAAGCGGGTGCCATCGCGCAATCGCTGTCCGAGGGCGTACGGTCCTTTGCCGCGGCTTCCGAACAGCAGGCGGTGCGTCTTAAGGATGCGACGCGGGCGCTGACCGACATAGCGGTCAAGGTCAAGGGGAGTGCTGCGGAAACGGTTGCCGCCGAAAAGGCCGCGGCTGAGACGCGCCGTTCGGTCGAGGCAAGCGGTGAGGTCGTCGGCCGCGCCATCACCGCCATGGCAGATATCGAAAGCTCCGCCGAAAAGATCGGCCAGATTATCGGGGTAATCGACGACATTGCGTTCCAGACCAATCTGCTTGCTCTGAATGCCGGCATCGAGGCGGCGCGGGCCGGCGACAGCGGTCGCGGCTTTGCTGTCGTCGCGCAGGAAGTGCGCGCTCTTGCGCAGCGCTCCGCAGAGGCCGCCCGCGAAATCAAGACGCTCGTCAACGGCACGAAGTCGCAGGTCGATGCCGGTGTCGAAATGGTTCATCGCACGCAGGATGCGATCGGCGGCATCGTGCGCCAGGTCTCGGCGATCAACGACGTGATTGCCGGGATCGCGCGGGAAACGGGTGATCATGCCCAGGGCCTCGACCGTCTGACCGCCGAAGTCGGATCGGTGAGCGAGAGCGTCGCCGCAAACGGCAATCTAGCATTCCAGGCAGGCGAAGGGGCGGATGATCTGCACACCGTGATCCTGGAACTCGGCCGCACGGTCCGGGAGTTTCGGATCGAACGGCAGAACCGCTATGCGGAGACACGTCGGCCCGCAGCCCCACGCAATCCACCGGCGCTCGTCGCGATCGCCGGGGCGCCGGACGAAGGCCCGGCCGAGCGAGAACATCTCCTTCAAAAACGACAAGGATTAAGCTGATGGCAGCAAAGAAGGCTGGACCGGAGAATTTGAAGCTGGCCGCGGTGCTGGACCTCAACGAGGCATCGGTTCTGCACGGCAAGCTGATCTCCATGCGCGGCAACGACATTGTGCTCGACGCCTCGGACGTCGATCGGGTCGGCGTGCAATGTGCGCAGGTCCTGGTCGCAGGCGCTCGTGCCTGGGAAAAAGACAAGAAGTCCTTCGTCGTGGAAAAGGCTTCGGACGCATTTGAGAAGACGATGCAGCTGATCGGCATCAATATCGATAATTTGGTTGCTAAGGAGATCTAGCAATGAAGAAAAAAGTACTGACGGTGGACGATTCACGGACCATCCGGAACATGCTTCTGGTGACCCTGAACAATGCAGGCTTTGAAACCATTCAGGCCGAAGACGGTGTCGAGGGCCTCGAAGTCTTGGAAGATGCCAACCCGGACGTCATCGTCACCGATATCAATATGCCGCGCCTCGACGGTTTCGGCTTTATCGAAGGCGTTCGTCGCAACGAAAAATATCGCGCCGTGCCGATCCTCGTCCTGACGACCGAAAGCGACGCGGAAAAGAAGAACCGCGCCCGGCAGGCCGGCGCGACGGGTTGGATCGTCAAGCCCTTCGATCCAGCCAAACTGATTGATGCGATCGAGCGTGTAACTGCCTGAGCCAGGAATTCCTCCGATGGATATGAACGAAATCAAAGAGATCTTCTTTCAGGAATGCGAAGAGCAGCTCGCTGAACTGGAGTCGGGTCTTCTCAAGCTGAACGACGGGGATCGTGACCCCGAGACGGTGAATGCCGTTTTCCGTGCCGTTCATTCCATCAAGGGCGGAGCGGGTGCCTTCGGTCTCGACGACCTGGTCGCTTTTGCCCATGTTTTCGAGACGACCCTCGACTGCGTCCGTTCAGGCAAGCTGGAACCGGGCCAGGACGTGCTGAAGGTCATGCTTAAGTCTGCCGACGTGCTCGCCGATCTGGTCAGCGCGTCCCGTGATGGCGGCAGTGTGGACGAATCCAGGACGCGCGGCCTCGTCAAGGAGCTGGAAGCCCTGGCGCATGGCGAGATGCCGTCAAATGCGGCTCATGACGCGCCGAAACCGGCCCCGGCTGCTGCCGCTGCGCCGAAGGTGGAAACGCCGAAGCCTACCGACGACAGCGGCTTTCAGCCGATCCCCTTCACATTCGAGGGATTCGGTGAGGAAGAGGAGCCGGTAATTGGAGGCGCAACTTACGAAGTCCTCTTCAAGCCACGCCGCGAGCTCTATTCCAAGGGCAATGAAGCAGCGCTCCTGCTGCGCGATCTCTCCCGTGTCGGCGAGATGAGCATTGCCTGCGACACGGACGCCTTGCCGGACCTCGACAAGATGGACCCGGAAGAGTCCTATTTCAGCTGGAAGATTTCCGTAAAAACCACCAAGAGCGAAGACGATATCCGCATCGTTTTTGAATTTGCCGAATGGGATTGCGATCTCGAGGTGAAATTCGCCGACGGGGCTTCATCGGATGAAGACCAGCCGATGAAGCCGGTGCCCTTCGATCTCTCGATCCTTGACGATGACACCTCCGGCGAGGATGGGGACAAGCAGTCCGAACAGAGCTCCGATCAGACAGTTGCTGAAGCCGTATCGGCCGCCGAAACCGCGGCCAGCGTTACGAAGGCCGCCGGTGCTGCCGCTCGCGCTGCGGAACGGAAGGAATCGGCTGCCGCCGCCGCCGCAGCAGCGGCGCAGAACAATGCGGCTGCCGCAGCCGCTTCAGCCGGCCAGACGATCCGCGTCGATCTCGATCGCGTCGACCGCCTCATTAACCTCGTCGGCGAGCTTGTCATCAACCAGGCCATGCTCTCTCAGAGCGTTATCGAAAACGATGCGACCGGCACGTCGGCCGTCAACATGGGCCTCGAAGAGCTGCAGCAGCTTACCCGCGAGATCCAGGACTCGGTCATGGCGATCCGCGCACAGCCGGTAAAGCCGGTCTTCCAGCGCATGTCGCGTATCGTCCGCGAAGTGGCCGACATGGTCGGCAAGCAGATCCGCCTGGTCACCGAGGGTGAAAACACCGAAGTCGACAAGACGGTCATCGACAAGCTTGCCGAGCCGCTGACCCACATGATCCGCAATGCCGTCGACCACGGCATCGAATCGCCTGAAAAACGCGAAGCTGCCGGCAAGAACCCGGAAGGCACGATCAAGCTCACCGCGAAGCATCGTTCCGGCCGCATCCTGATCGAGCTTGCCGACGACGGCGCTGGCATCAACCGCGAGCGCGTCCGCCAGAAGGCGATCGACAACGATATCATCGCCGCCGACGCCAACCTCACGGACGACGAAATCGACAACCTGATCTTCATGGCCGGCTTCTCGACTGCCGACAAGATCTCCGACATTTCCGGCCGCGGCGTCGGCATGGATGTCGTCAAACGGTCGATCCAGGCGCTCGGTGGTCGTATCTCGATCTCGTCGCGCCCGGGGTACGGCTCGACCTTCACGATGAGCCTGCCGCTGACGCTCGCCGTTCTCGACGGCATGGTGGTGACAGTTGCCGGCCAGACGCTCGTCGTTCCGCTGACGGCGATCGTCGAAACCCTGCAGCCCGAAGCCTCCGCCATCCACTCGTTCGGCGCCAACCAACGGCTGATCTCGATCCGCAATTCCTTCTGCCCGCTGGTCGATGTGGGCCGGGTCCTCAATTATCGCGCCACCCAGGCCAATCCGGTCGAAGGTGTCGCGCTACTGGTGGAATCGGAAGGTGGCGGCCAGCGTGCTTTGATGGTCGACGCCATTCAGGGCCAGCGTCAGGTTGTCATCAAGTCGCTCGAAGCGAACTATACCCATGTTCCAGGTATTGCCGCCGCCACCATCCTCGGTGATGGCCGCGTCGCCCTGATCCTTGACGTCGATGCGGTCGTTTCGGCCTCGCGCGGCCAGTCACTGAAGCCTGAAATGTCACTTGCAGCCACGGGTTAATTGGTATGTCGTACGCCGTGAAAAACCTTGTCCAGGGAAGCCGGGAGCTGATCGCCTTCCGTATCGGTGATCAAGAATTCTGCGTGAACATCATGTCCGTCCGGGAAATCCGGGGTTGGACGCCAGCCACGCCGATGCCGCATGCGCCGGCTTATGTTTTGGGCGTCATCAACCTGCGCGGCGCGGTTCTGCCGATCGTCGATCTGTCGGCTCGTCTCGGGATGCAGGAAGCAGAGCCAACGGCGCGCCACGTGATCATCGTGGCGCAGGTCAAGAGCCGCGTCGTCGGCCTGCTTGTTGAGGCAGTTTCCGATATCCTTACGATCACCGAGGAGAATATCCAGCCGGTTCCGGAAATTTCGTCCGATCTGGAGAAACAATATGCCCGGGGAATTCTTGCCATCGACAAGCGGATGATCTGCATGATCGAGCTGGATGCCCTATTCCCGGAAAAGGAAAGCGAAGCTGCATGAAGCCTTTGGGGGCCATTGAAAGCCGACAGTCACCGGACGAGGTGCTGGCCAGTGGAGAATATCCGCTGACGCGCCGCGACCTGTCCGACATTGCGGCGATGATCTATTCGGATGCAGGTATCTATCTCAACGATTCCAAGGCGTCGCTCGTCTACTCTCGTTTGTCCAAGCACATACGCGCATTGGGATTGCGCGGGTTCAGGGACTATTGTGAGCTTGTGGCATCGCCGGAAGGTGCGGCGGCGCGCCGCGAGATGCTTTCGCATCTGACGACCAACTTCACGCGCTTCTTCCGCGAGAACCATCATTTCGAGCACCTGCGTGACGAAGTCCTGCCGGGGCTTATCAACCGGGCCAAGACCGGCGGTCGTGTGCGCATCTGGTCGGCAGCCTGTTCCGACGGTCAGGAGCCCTATTCCATCGCGCTGACGGTATTGTCGCTTTTGCCGAACGCCGTGGACTACGATTTCCGGATTCTTGCGACCGATATCGACCCCAAGATCCTGGCTGCCGCCCGAGCCGGCATCTACGACGAAAACGCCACGGAAACCATGACGCCGGCCATGCGCAAGCAGTGGTTTCGCGAGGTTGACGCAGGCGGCAGACGCAAGCTGCAGATCGACGACAAGGTCAAGAAGCTCATCACCTTCAACGAATTGAACCTGATGGCGCAGTGGCCTTTCAAGGGAAGTTTCGATGTCATCTTCTGCCGCAACGTCGTCATCTACTTCGATGAGCCGACGCAGATGAAGATCTGGTCGCGCTTCGCTTCGCAGCTATGCGATGGCGGTCACCTTTATATCGGTCACTCCGAACGAGTCTCCGGCGAGGCGAAAAACCTGTTCGATAACATTGGCATCACCACCTATCGGTATGTCGGCAAGAACGCAGGGAGGAAAGCATGAGCGCTCCGGCTCGCGTTCTCGTCGTTGACGACTCACCCACCATGCGCGGATTGATCACCGCGGTTCTCAATTCCGATCCCGAGGTCAATGTCGTTGGCCAGGCCGGTGATGCTCTGGAAGCGCGTGCGGCGATCAAGCAGCTCAATCCGGACGTCGTGACCCTGGATATCGAGATGCCCAATATGAACGGGCTGGAATTCCTCGAGAAGATCATGCGATTGCGGCCGATGCCGGTGATCATGGTTTCTGCCATGACGCATCAGGGTGCCAACGCAACGCTTGCCGCGCTGGAGATCGGCGCATTCGACTGTGTCGGCAAGCCGAGCCCTGGAGATTCCCGCCCCTTCATGGATCTCGCCGAAAAGGTGAAGGCCGCTGCCCGGTCCGGTCATCGCCGGAGCGCAGCCGCGCCGTCCCCGGCGGTGACCCCGGCGACCGAATATCGGGTCGGACGAAAGGTTGTGGCGATCGGTTCATCAACTGGTGGTGTAGAGGCGCTCATTACGGTCCTACAAAAGTTCCCGCAGAACTGCCCGCCGACCGTTATTACTCAACATATGCCTTCGACGTTTACCAAAAGTTTTGCTGAACGTCTTAATCGTATCTGTGCTCCTGTGGTGCAGGAAGCGACCGATGGCGCGCGGCTGGAGATCGGCAAGATCTATCTCGCGCCCGGTGGTGACCGGCACCTGCAGGTAGCCAATCCGTCGGCGCCATGTTGTCGACTGGTCGAAAGAGATCCGGTGAATGGCCACAGGCCTTCCGTGGATGTCCTCTTTGACTCGGTTGCCGATCTGGCAGGCCGCAATGCGGTCGGGGTTATCCTGACAGGCATGGGACGCGACGGAGCTGCCGGTCTGCTGAAGATGCGCAATGCGGGCGCGCGCACGGTCGGACAGAACGAAAAGACCTGTGTGGTCTACGGCATGCCGAGGGTCGCCCATGAAATCGGGGCCGTCGAGCAACAGCTGCCGTTAGGCTCCATAGGAGAAGAAGTGTTGAAGTTAACAGCCGCCCGAAAAGAAGGTACCGAATAATGTCTCTCGCTGAAAAAATTAAAGTTCTGATCGTTGACGATCAGGTGACCAGCCGCCTGCTGCTCAGCGACGCCCTGACACAGCTCGGCTTTAAGCAGATCACTGCGGCCGGTGACGGTGAGCAGGGTATGAAGATCATGGCCGAGCAGCCGCACCATCTCGTGATTTCGGACTTCAACATGCCGAAGATGGATGGCATCGGCTTCCTGCAAGCCGTCCGCAGCAATCCGAACACGAAAAAAGCAGCCTTCATCATTTTGACCGCTCAAGGCGATCGCGCACTGGTGCAGAGGGCAGCCCAACTCGGGGCAAACAACGTCCTCGCCAAACCGTTCACGATCGAGAAGATGAAGGCCGCCATCGAGGCCGTGTTTGGAGCATTGAAATGAACGATGCCATTGCGGCCAAGCGTGTCCATATCATTCAGGGGGAGTACAAGGTCGTAAACGATCCGAATGTCGTACTTTCGACGATATTGGGCTCATGCGTGGCTGCATGTCTTCGTGATCCTGTCGCCGGCGTCGGCGGCATGAACCATTTCCTGCTTCCCGGTTCGGGTGGCGCCATGGCATCGGGCGGCGATGCCACTCGGTATGGCGTGCATCTGATGGAGCTCCTGATCAACGGTCTCCTCAAGCAGGGGGCGCGACGCGACCGGCTGGAAGCAAAAATATTCGGTGGCGCAAAGACGATAGCGAGCTTTTCGAACGTCGGCGAACAGAATGCAGCATTCGCGATGCAGTTTCTCAAGGATGAAGGGATTCCGGTTGTTGGCTCTTCCACCGGAGGGGAGCACGGGCGCAAGTTGGAATACTGGCCCATCAGCGGGCGGGCACGTCAGTATCCGCTGACCGGCGCCGAGGCTCAACGGACCGTGGCACTTGAGATGCGCCCGGCTCGTGCGGCGCCGAAGCCCGTCGAAAGTTCGATCGAATTCTTTTAGGCACGAGGAACAATATGACCGACAACGCGAAGCCGCCAGGCGCTCCCTTGGAGGAGGCGCTACCCGAGATTTTGATGCGGCTGGTGTCGGAGCTTCACGACGTCGCCTATCTGATCGAACGCATCGAGCCCCAGCTGCTGGAACTTGGAGGCATGGCCATCTTGGAATCTCCCGACAGCATCAAAGTATTGCAGGGCATCGATCTGGCCGTGCAGAAGACGCGCGGTATTGCCGAATTTATCGATACGATTACCGGCACCATTCCGGAAAGCTGGACCGTCGATGTCTCGACCGCGATCAGCCTCGTCAAGCTGGCCGACATGCAGAAGGCTCTGGCGAACGGTATGCGCCACGGCCATTCCCAGCCCCTGAGCAAGGCCGCAGGCGACTTCGACTTCTTCTAACGGCCTTTTTCGGCCCCTCACACCGAAGCGGTTTACCCTTCCGCCTGCTCTCTTCATCCCCATCGCCTGCGAAACGCTCGCACAAGCTTCGCCCCCTAGGGTCGGCTTGAGCGAAAGCTCTATTTCCTTGTTTGGCGGTGTGGGAACAGAATGAATCTGTTGGCTCAATTTTCACAAGTCTTTAAAAATCTGGCCAATCTGGGCCAGACGCGACTTATTGCTCTGGGTGCCGTCGGCGTTGTCTCGATTGCAATCGTCCTTGCCGCGGCCATCTTTGTAAACAAGCCCTCCTATGAGTCCCTCTACGTCAATCTGGACACTGCCGACCTGAACCAGGTCACCATGGCGCTGGCTGAAGCGAACATGGACTTCGAAGTCGGCGGCGATGGATCGAGCATTCAGGTTCCGGTGGGTACCACAAGCAAGGCTCGCCTTCTGCTTGCCGAACGGGGGCTTCCCAACAGCACGAATGCCGGTTACGAGCTTTTCGACAATGTCGGCTCCCTCGGCCTGACCTCCTTCATGCAGGAAGTAACGCGGGTCCGGGCACTCGAGGGCGAAATCGGCCGGTCGATCCAGCAAATCAGCGGCGTCTCCGCCGCGCGTGTTCATATCGTGATGCCGGATGTCGGCAATTTCCGCAGGGGCGAGCAAAAGCCGTCCGCGTCGGTGATGATCCGCGCCAGTACGACGGCCGGCCGCAAGGCCGCATCGTCCATTCGTCACCTCGTGGCATCGGCCGTTCCCGGCCTTGATGTCGACGATGTCACAATCCTCGATTCGACCGGCCAGCTGCTTGCTTCCGGCGACGATTTCGGCGGCAGCGAGATGAACAAATCGCTGAGCATCATTCAAAATGTTCAGCAGGAAATCGAAAATAATATCGACAAGGCGCTCGCGCCGTTCCTCGGAATGGACAACTTCCGTTCAAGCGTAACGGCTTCTCTCAATACGGACAGCCAACAGGTCCAGGAGACAGTCTTCGATCCGAATTCGCGCGTCGAGCGTTCGGTGCGCACCACCAAGGAAGTTTCGAAGTCTCAGCAGACCCAGAACGATAACGCAACTACCGTCGAACAGAACGTTCCTCAGGCGGCGCCGGAGCCAGGTGGCGCCAACGGTCCGCAATCTTCCGACCAGTCCGACAAGAAGGAAGAGCAGACCAACTACGAGATCAACCAGAAGACTACGGCCACGACGCGCAACAGCTATCAGATCGAAAAGGTCTCGGTTGCGGTGGTGGTCAACAAGGGCCGGATCGCCAAGATGGTCGGCGAGCCGGTCGACCAGGCGAAGATCGATGCCTATCTTGCCGAAATGCAGAAGATCGTCTCGTCGGCCGCTGGTATCAGTTCCAACCGCGGCGACGTGGTCACGTTGACTGCGATGGACTTCCTCGAGAACCAGCTGCTCGAAGAGGCCGCAGACGGTCCCGGCCTGATGGATGTGCTGACCCGCAACATCGGCGGCATCATTAACTCGCTGGCCTTCGTGGGAGTTGCGTTCCTGGTGGTCTGGCTCGGCCTCCGCCCGCTCATCCGCACCGTTAGCGGCAACGGAGTTGCCGGCGAGGCGGCCACCGAAGGGGCAGGTCTCGAACTGCCGGACTTCTCTCCGGTCGGAGGCGGTCCCGCACTCATGGATGGCTTCGGTTCGGACTTCGGGTTCGACAGCGCGGGCGATATGCTTGGCGGCGACGAGGGCGATGGTTTCAACCGGCGTGTCAAGGAAGGCCCGGAAAAACGCCTTGCCCGCATGGTGGAAATCTCCGAAGAGCGTGCCGCGAAAATTCTCCGCAAATGGGCCCTCGAAAAGGCAGCGTGATACCCCATCACGAAAATATGATCACCAAGGGCCGGACTTGTCCGGCCCTTTCTTTTTCAGCCTTGCCACAGACTTGGCTCATTCCTCTGATGCACGAATCAGTTGGACCGGGTTGGAGTTGGGGAAATCCATGCGGGTCCCAATGGTAATTCGCCGGGCCTCTCCTACAATGGCCTGATTCGCGCATGAGTTTCCGAGGCCGGGGAGGTGGCCAACAATGAAGTCCTTGTCCGGCTGAAAACAAAGGGTTGCGGAAAGTAACTTTTGACGTTTTGCCGAAAATCGAGGATCGTTTTGTCAAGGTAACGGTTGTGCGTCAGTGACAATACCGCTTGCGCGCGTTCATGAGGAATGCGTCGTGTGGTTGGGAGCAAGTAGCTGATGGAGTTGTCGGGAATAGACATGGCGATGGAGGGACGGCCGCCCTATGTGGAATCCGTCGGGTCCAGGGTCCTGTCGCGCGAACAACTGGTTCGTCGCCTTTCGGTGTTGGCTGGTTCCAACAATGTCCAGGCAGTGATGCGGCTTCTTGCTGACTACGTTGGCGCTTCCCACTTTCTTCTTGCCCGATATGACCTGATCCAGGAGCAGGGCCTCGATTTCATCGTGACTTCCAACTGGCCTTTCGATCTTGTCCGTCGCCTGGGGTCGGAACTTGCCAGCGGCTACGCTCGCTCCACCGAGCTGGAGAAGTGTCTTTCGCTCCTGACGCCCAGTTTCTCGCTCCTGCCGGATGACGTGATGCCGCCCGATGATATCAGCCGGCAATATTGCTCGCTGACCTTCTGCGTGGGCAGAACGCGTTTTTCACTGATGCTTCTCTTTCTGGAGGGGATCATCCTTTCGCAAGAACGGCTGAAGGAGGTGGGACTGCTGGCAGCCTATGGCGCCAGTTTCGCCGAAAACGCCGACGCCCGGACAGAGCGCGACTTCGAGCTGACCGAACGCGAGCTTGAATGTCTTTTCTGGATTGCCGAGGGCAAGACCAGCGATGAAATTGCGGTGATCCTCGGCATATCGCGCAACACCATCAACAACTACATCACAAGCGTGATGCGCAAGACGGCAACGAAAACCCGCTCCGAAGCGATTGCCTATGCGGTGCGGAACAACCTGGTATAGGGATCGAATTTCGATGAGTTATACGCGCAGCGGCATGGCGGACGGACCTGGAAGCATCCAGTATCTGCGCCTTCAGCGCGCCTCAAGCCGATCGGATATCTTTCCAAAGCTCGTTGCCATGCAGAAGAACCTGAAGGCGCGCAACTTCGCGGTTTTTCGCATTGCCGGCGCGGGTCTGCCAAACAAGCGGAAGCTCGTCTCCGAACTCGACAACTGGGGCGTCGGTACGACCGAAGGCAGCAGCCAGTTCATCGACGGCTATGGCGATGTCCTGCTCGAACACATAGAAGTATCGCTCCTTCCTCTGATTTGGGACGGCTCCGAGAATGCCAGTTTTTCCGACGCGGGGGATTTTTCGCCCCTGACCCGCCGATTGGAACCCTCTGTCGTTCCTTTTTCAGGGATCGCATTTCCGGTGCGGCTGGGGGCGCTCGGAAACGGCTACGTCGCCTTTGTCTCCACGTCCATCGACGTCTCGAGCGACATGGTCATCGACCAGCACGTCAGAAGCTGCCAAGTGATGATGGATCTGCTGGCGCTGGATGAGCGGCGAAGCGTACCGGCCGAATCGCTGAGCGAGCGGGAAATTGCCTGCCTGCAATTGGCCGGAGATGGGCGGATCAGCGAAGAGATTGCTGAAAACCTAGGCCTCTCCGTCCACACGGTAAATGCCTATCTGGGTTCTGCCACGATCAAGCTCGATTCGGTCAATCGCATCCAGGCGATCGCCAAAGCGATCCGGCTCGGTTACATTCACTGATGGCGGGACGAACATGGGATCGCTCGCTCGGCGATCACTGTGACGTGCTCATTCTCACGAACTTCGCTTCCTGCAGGCTCCTTGCCAGGAACGCGGTATTATCGTCCGGGTCGTCCGAGGGCTCCTGGAAGGAAATGTGATCGATTTCCAGGCCGGCCTTCTGGTCGGCAATCGTCAGACGCGCGTAGACGGACACGCCCCGCGGCTTGATTTCGAGGTCGAGGACAACCTCGGGCTGACCGCTCCATTCCAGTTTATAGTCGCCTCCCGCGCCGAAACTCACCGTTCCCGGATGGAAATACAGCTCGGCTGCGGACGAGACGAGATCGGCGAGGCTGCTGTAGCACTCCAACCGGAGAAGCGAGATAAGGTCACCAGCGTCGAGAAGACGCAGCTCGGTGGCCACCGGGCTGATTGCTTGAGCGACGATTTCTTCCCGTTCGGTGGAATAGGTGCATTTTTTCATGGCGCTCAGCGTGTCCGTTTCTTGAGCGACCGGGACGCGTAGACCCGGTGCACGAGTTCTGCCACCGCCTTGTAGAAGGCAGGTGGGATAACACTATCCACCGAGACTTGCGCAAACATGGAGCGAGCCAGAGGCGGATCTTCGAAAACGGGGATGCCGTTCGACTCCGCGATTTCGCGAATCTTGAGAGCAATCAGGTCCTGACCCTTGGCCACCACCACCGGAGCATCGTTTTCCTCGCGCACATAACGCAGCGCAACGGCATAATGGGTCGGGTTGGCGATCACCAATGTGGCGCGCGGCACATTGTTGATCATGCGCCGGCGGGCCCGGTCGCGCGCAACCGATCTCTGACGCGACTTGACGATCGGGTCACCCTGAGCCTGCTTGTATTCGTCCTTGACCTCCTGCTTGGTCATCTTGAGCTGCTGGTACCAGTGATAGCGTGTCCAGATCACGTCGACCGCAGCCAGCACGCCCGTGGAAAGCATGACGACGATCACCATCTTGCTAACGATCGAGCTCAGCTTGACGAAAATCACCTGGGGATCGGAGAACATCGCGTCGAGCGAGGCGAAATATTCTCCCCGGAGGGTGAAATACATGATGAGCGAGACGATCAGGATCTTGAAGATCGATTTGCCGAACTCCACAAATCCCGGAACGCTGTAGATACGGGTGAAACCCTTCACCGGCGAGATACGAGACATCTGCGGCCGTACCCTCTCGAGCACCATCGACGGCATATTCTGGGCGAAGGAAGAGGCCAGTCCGAAGATGATGAAGAGCAGCATGGCCGGCACCAGGAAGGCCGCCACAGCCCAGCCGAGATGGGCGCTCAGCGAGACGACGTCGGGAGAGTTTTCAAGCCGCCACTGATCCGGTTGCTCGAAGAGGTCCTTCAGCGTTTCGCCGATCCTCGCGACACTCGAAGGAAGAAAAAAGACAAGAAAGACATAGAAGGCGAGGATCGACGCAAACAGCGGCACCTCGCGCGAGACGGGCAGATTGCCTTTCTCGGCCGCCTCCGTCATTCGCTTGGCGGTCGGGTTTTCTGTTTTACTGTCTTTATCTTCGTCCGACACGGTTCAGGACCAATCGACCAATTGCGGGGACGCGGCTCAAACGAATCGTCCGCCGCCACCGACTATCTTAATCGATCGCCAGCTAGCCGCGAATCGAGTCAACAAAAAGACTGTGGGCGAGCGGGGTCGGATTGCATACGTGCAAACGAAAACGGAGCGGTCGCCCGCTCCGGTCTCTTCCTCGTGCACTGCTCGTGATCAGGCCGCTTCCGCAGGCTTCTCGTCGTCCTTCTTCTCTTCCTTGAGAAGGATTTGTCCGGAATTGGCGAGCCGGATCGCTTCCTGCGCCACCGCGCGGCGGGCGATTGCCACTTCCCGAGGGTTGAGGCTGGCGGGCTGAACCTGAAGATCGCTTTCGATCATGCGGCGTTGGCGGGGGCTGATGGCAGAGAGCACGCATTCCTTGATCTCGTTGCTCGCACCGCGAAGCGCCATGGTCAGGATGTCCGATGCGACGTCGTTCAAAAGCAGGACACGGCTGCGCTGCGGCATGTACAGCAGGTCTTCGAAGAGGAAGATCTTCGGGCGGACCTTGTTGACCGATTCCTTGCTGATCGTTTCGAGCGAGTTGAGCAGCGTGTCGACCTGGCTCTTCTCGAGTTCGTTCATAAGTTCGGCAACCTTGTTGGAGCCGTTGGAGTTGCGCTCTGCGTCGACGGCGGCAATCAGTTCGACCACGCGGTTTTCGATGATCTGCGCTGCCTTCGGGCTGACTTCCTTCATGTTGACCGCGCGATTCATGACATCGGCGCGGCGGCTGTCGGGAAGCTGCAGCAGTACTTTCGCACCGAAACTCGACGGCATCTGAGAGAGAATGTAAGCGATTGTCTGCGGATGTTCGCGTGACAGGAACTTGCCGATGAATGCCGGCTCGGCATCCTGCAACCGGTCCCAGATGTTGGCTTCGTAACCCTGGAATGCGGCGCGGCGCCCAAGCAGCCCGTCCACTTCTTCCGGGGTCAAGCCGGCTTCGAGAATGCCCTCGATTGCCGCGGCATTGTCCATGAGGCCGGTGCCTTCGGTGAACAGGTCCTCGAATTCGTTCACGAGCTGAAGAAGTTCATCCGGGGGAATCGTCCGCAATGTCTGCGCCGATGCGATGATGTTCTGCAGCTCACTCTGGGTAAAATACTTGAGAAGTTTGCCGGCGATGCCCTTGCCCATGGCAAGCAGAACCGCCGCAGCCTTTTCGGCCTGGGACAACGGTTTTGTAGAGAGCGCGCTACCGCCGAAATCCTCAAAGTCCATCATGGTCTTCCCTCTCTGTCCCGAACAGGGATCAGGTTCTTCTCGTGCTCAGTACTTCCGTCAGTTTGACACCGAAGCGCGTGTCGTCATTTTCAAGGACGGTGATCTCGCCCTTGCCGATGCGGCGGCCGTTGACCATGATTTCCACCGGTTCGCCAATTCTTTTGTCGAGCGCGATCGTGGCGCCCTCTTCAAGGCTCATCAGGCCGGAAACCTGCATACGGCTGGTGCCCAGCACGATCTCGACGTCGATCGGGATATCCATGATCAGATCGAGATTTGCGTTCAGGGCGCTGCCCGGCTCTTGATAACCCGTACTTGCAGAAGAGCTGCCGAAATCGCTGCCGCCGAAACTGCTGTCGCCGCCGAAGGTAGTACCGCCGGCAAAATCAGCACCGCCGCCGAAGCTATCGGTCTGTGCTTCGAAGCCGCCGCCAAAGGCAGGAGCGTCTGCTGAAAAATCGCTGGTCCCCGACGCGCCAAAATCGGCGTCGAAGCCCGGCACACCGCCGTCGGCGTCAGCCTTCAAGACGCCGCGCAGATCGTCGATGGCCTGGTCCAGTTCGACTCCATTGTCGAGAGGCATCAGCGCGTCGTCTTCGGTGAGAGGTGTCTTCTTCGTAGCCATGCGGTCATTATTCCTGTTGAAACTTGCGTCAGCCTGCCCTGCCGAAGTGTACAGGCCGGTGCGGGTCTAACCTATCAGATGCCTGAGAATCTCGTCGTCCGTGCTGATATTATCCTTTACGCGGACTGTATAACGTTCGCCCGATCGCCCAAATTCGCACGAGTACATGTCTTTGCCATTGGCACTGACCTGGACGCGGACATCCCGCTTGTCCTGGAAGGCGATCACGTCGCCGGCCGCCAGCCGGGAGATCGTGCCCAGAGTAAGTTTCTGCAGGCGAATACGGGCTTCCAGCGTTACATTCGAGCGGCGCACCTGGTCATTCATGCGGTCGGTCCATTCTGGTTTCGCCTTCGGAGCCTGGTTTTTCGCCTTGGGAGTCGTCACCTTGGTTTTGAGAAAGGCGCGCTGCGGAATGACGAGAGCGAATTCCGAGGTGGTCGAACCGAGTTCGAACGCCATTCGGATTGCTACGCCAAATTCAGGGCGGGTAACGTCTTCCGGCTTCGGTCGGTCCTCAGCGTTGTGAGGACGCTCGAGGCTTGCCTCAAAACCGCCCGGCGCGTTGACGCCGGAGCGGAGTACGTTGGCAATCCGTTCGAAGACCATCACGGCGAGATCCAGTTCGATCTCGGACAGCGGACGATCGATCGGCTGGGTAATCGTTTCGGGTGCAGCTCCCAGCATCAACTCCATGAGAGCGATGACGAAGCTGTTGCCGCAGGCAAGCACGAAGTTCGGACACCAGTTGCGAAGGCTGCCATCGGTCAGCGCGAATCCGTCGCCGAGATCGGCGACAAGGTCGTTCATCAGGCCGGAGGTGCAGCTGACATAGGACACGCCGATGCGGATGCCGGTTTCGCTGTGAAAGACATCCGGCAGGAACTCCATGTAGAGTTGGGCAAATTCGCTGCTGATCTTTTCGACGGTCCTCTTGTCGCCAAGTCCGCCGGTCAGTTTCGCGAGAAGCGCCAGATCCATTCCCGGCGCGAGGGTTGGGGTCGTTTCACTAGTCGTCATCATGCCGCCTTTTCACCGCCAGGATTCATCATTTCCTGCTCGACCGAATCGATCGAAGGGCGTTCTTTGTTGGAGATTGTCTTGCGTCCGTATTCCAGCGCGACCTGCGGCACGGAACCGTTCATGTAGGCAAGCAGGGTCTGCTTGACGATGATGTAGAGGCGCTGCTGCTTGCCGCGCACGATCTTGATCTGCGAGCAGATGGGATTGCAGACGCAGTACGACAGGAAGATGCCGAGCATGGTGCCGACGAGTGCCGCGCCGATCAGGCCGCCGAGAACCTCGGGGGACTCGTTGATCTTGCTCATCGCCTTGATGACCCCGAGAACGGCCGCGATGATACCGATGGCAGGAAAGGAATCCCCGACCGCGGTAATCGCGTGATAGGGCTTCATCTTGTCCTGGAACATCGTGTCCAGCTCTTCGTCCATCAGCGCCTCGATCTCATGTGAACGGGCATTGCCGATGATGATCAGGCGGACATAGTCGCAGATGAACGCGGTCAGTTCCTTGTTCTTCAGCACCGTCGGGGCGGTCTGGAAGATCGACGATTCGTCTGGATTGTCGATATGCGCTTCGATTTCGTTGCGCGACTTGGTTCGCAGGTCCCGCATCAGAGAATAAAGCACGCCGAGGACGTCGAGATAATTGCGTTCTTTCGGCACTGCATTCTTCAAGGCTTCACCAAGCGCCTTGCCCGAATCCTTCACGACCTTCATCGGGTTGCCCATAATGAACGCGCCGACGCCTGCACCGCCGATGATCATGAGCTCGAAGGGCTGAACGAGAACGTCAACGTGGCCGCCCATGGCCATGAAGCCACCGAGGATACAGCCAACCGAGATGATAAAGCCGATAATAATATTCATCGTGAACCTGTGCCGATCGTTTTCGTTCGGTTTTGGGATACGGTCTCTGGCTTGCGTGAGGCTGGCTCTCGGCGCTTTGAACGAAGGGGAGCCGGACAGCTTCGCGCAAGTCTTTGCGCATAGTTCTCGCCAGGATCGGACCGGATTGCCCGCTCCACAGACTTTGGTGAGCCATCGTGATCACGACCTATACCAGCTATGCCATGATCAGCCGCGACCTGCCGAAATCGCTGGCGCGGGTCGCAGAAAAGCCGGATGTTGCGCGCGAGACGGAATATTACCTTTCCAAGATCGGCAGCATCAAAACCCTCGACGATTTCATGGCCGATACGCGCGTCTATAACTACGCGCTGAAAGCCCACGGCCTGGAGGATATGGCTTATGCCAAGGCCTTCATCCGCAAGGTCCTGGCTGAAGGTACCGATGCAGATACCGATTTTGCCAACAAGCTCTCCGATAGCCGCTACGCTTCGCTGGTGGAATCTCTGAACTTCGCAGCCCATGGCGCGGCTGCGACATCCTTCGAAAAGGCCCAGAAGGGCGTCGTCGACAAATTTCAGCGTCAGACGCTGGAAGAAGAGGCAGGCGCGGAAAACATGGGCGTGCGTCTTGCGCTCTATTTCGAGCGTATGGCGCCGACCATCAAATCCGGCATGGAAATCCTGGCGGACGATGCTCTCTCGGAAGTAATGCGGACCACTCTGCAGTTGCCCGATGAGATCGTTGGCACGGACCTCGACCGACAGGCAAAATATATCGAAGAGGTCGTCGATATCGAGGATTTCCAAGATCCGGCCAAGGTCGGCAAATTTCTCGAACGGTTCACCGCCATGTGGGAGCTGGAAAACCCTTCCGAAAGCTACGACCCGGCAAGCCTGTTCACCTCTTCCTCGAGCGGGATTTCCACCGATCTCCTGATCTCGATCAATAATTTGAAACTCGGAGGCAAATGATATGCAGTCCGGACTTTACGTCGGCATTTCTTCGCAAATCGCGCTCGAGCGCCGCTTGAACACGATCGCCGACAACATGGCCAACATGAACACCGTCGGGTTTCGCTCGACGGAGGTCAAATTTGACGAAGTTCTGAGCAAGACCCAGAACGACCTTAACGCAAAGGTGGCCTTCGTTACGCAGGGTAACGACTATCTGTCGACGCGCACAGGAGAGCTGCAGCGCACCGGCAATCCTCTGGACTTTGCGATCAAGGGCGATGCCTGGTTTGCCATCGACACGCCGGCGGGTCAAGTTCTCACCCGGGACGGCCGTCTCACCATGGATGAAGCCGGCCAACTTCGATCCAGCCGGGGTTATCCGGTCCTGGATGCAGGCGGGGCACCGATCCAGCTCAACCGTGACGGTGGACCGCCGACAGTCGGGGCTGACGGCATCATCATGCAGAACAACCAGCCAGTCGCCACTCTCGGTCTTTTCACCGCCGACATTTCCAAGGGCTTCGTTCGCTATGAGAACGAAGGGGTTATTCCGACCGACAATCCGCAGCCCGTTCTGGAAGGCATGCAGAATTCCGTGGTGCAGGGTTACGTCGAACAGTCCAACGTCAACGGCATCAGTGAGATGACCCAGCTTATCCAGGTCAATCGTGCCTTCGAAAGCATTTCGGCTCTGATGCGCGACAGCGAAAACTCGATGAGCTCCGCCATCAAGACGCTCGGCGGATCCAACAGCTAATAGGAAAGACAGCCCACCATGATGGAAGCGGCTATCCTCGATGCAGTCAACGGCGGCAAGCTTGCGCAACTTGCAGGGCTTGTAGGGCGCTATGCCAACCCTGCCTTTTCTGTCGCGCATGGTGGTCATGTCAGGACCATCGCCGCAGGACACTATACCGTTGCCGGCCTTTCGAAGCATGTGCGGCTTGGCGAATTCGTCGCTCACCGCAGTGCGACCGGTATTCATCTGGGCGAGGTCGTTCGTGTCGAGCCGGATATCGTCTATGTCAGCCCGATCGAGCCGGGCGAACCGATCGGCATCGGAGACACCGTCATCCGCAAAGGCGCTTTTCGGGTCGCTCCGGACGATAGCTGGTGCGGCCGGACGATCAGCTCGCTTTGTGAGCCGATCGACGGCAAGGGGCCGATCTCCAAAGGTCACAATCCCCGTTCTATCGCCAACACCGCGCCACCCTCGATGACGCGCAGCCGCGTCGAGACCGGTTTCAAGACCGGCGTCAGGGCAATCGATATCTTCTCGCCGCTCTGCCTCGGTCAGCGTCTCGGCATCTTTGCCGGTTCCGGTGTCGGTAAATCGACTTTGCTGTCCATGCTTGCTCGGGCCGATGCCTTCGACAAGGTGGTGATCGCGCTGGTCGGCGAACGTGGCCGCGAAGTGCGTGAATTCATTGAGGATACGCTTGGCGACAACATGGCGAAATCGATCGCTGTCGTCGCGACCAGCGATGAAAGCCCGATGCTGAGGAAAATGGCGCCGCTGGTTGCCATTACGATTGCGGAGCACTTCCGGGATCAGGGCGACAACGTGCTGTTCATCGCCGACAGCGTGACGCGTTTTGCCCATGCCATTCGGGAAGTCGCCGTCGCGTCGGGCGAACCGCCGATCGCCCGTGGCTATCCGGCGTCGGTGTTTACGGAATTGCCGCGCCTGCTGGAGCGCGCGGGTCCGGGCGTCGAGGGAACGGGCACGATCACCGCAATCATCTCGATCCTCGTCGACGGCGATAACCACAATGACCCGATTGCGGACTCTACCCGCGGTATTCTGGACGGGCATATCGTGCTCGACCGTTCGCTTGCAGAGGAAGGGCGCTATCCGCCGATCAATCCGCTTGCCTCAATCTCACGTCTGGCCCGAAAGGCGTGGACGGATGACCAGGAAAAGCTGGTCGCACGTCTGAAATCGCTCGTGCATCGCTACGAGGAAACGCGCGACCTGCGCCTGATCGGGGGTTATCGCGCCGGCAGCGATCCGGACCTCGACATGGCGATCAAGCAGGTGCCGGTCATCTATGAGGTCCTGAAACAGACGCCGGGGGAAAAGCCGGCTCTCGACGCCTATGCGGACCTGGCGAACGCACTGCGGGCTGCTGCGGGGCAGGGCACTCCGCCATCCGCCATAGCAAGAAGGTGATTGTGGGATGAGCGACTTACACCACGAAGACGAGGCCGCACCTCCGCACAGAACGCCAAAGGCCGCCTCGCGGCTTGGCGACAAGATCCTGATTGCCGTTGGTGTGGCGCTTGCAGCGGCCTCCGCTTCTTTCCCCTGGTATGTCTTCTTCAACGAGGAGAAGTTCGGCATCCGCACCACGGAGCTCGGACGCACTCGTGACCTGCCTCCTGGCGCGGGACGTCCGGTCGTCAATGTCTCGCCGCTCGCCATGACGGACAGCTCCAAGGAGGACTGGCCGGCTCCACCCGAACCTACCGATGCTCTGACGACCGCCACCACCTCATCGGTGGGCGAAGCGCGTGACAGGGGTGCTTTTCGCGAAGAGCAGCCGTTTCCGGGAAAGAGCGGCTTCAAGCTGCTGCATGTCGCCAACGGCCGTGCTTTGATCGAGGACGGCGCGGGCATGTACATGGTCCGCGTCGGTTCGATCCTGCCCGATAACAGCAAGCTCGCCACGCTCGAGCAGCGTGACGGCAAATGGGTGATCATCACATCCACGGGACAAGTCTATCAGGACACGCAAACGTCGCGACCGTAAGTCCGACGCAAGGTTACCAGCCTAGGCTTCAGGCAAATAATGGAGAGAAGCCTATGCAACCGATTCAGCTCTTTGAAATGGCATCACGTCAGGCCGAGTGGCTTTCCGTGCGCCAGGAGGTGGTTGCAGGCAATATCGCGAACGCCAATACGCCGAAATATAAGGCGAAGGACGTATCGCCCTTCGATGCCGTCCTCGAGCAGACATATGTTCCGATGGCTCGCACCCATGCCTCCCACTTCGCTGCAAACAACATCAGCGACGAGGTCGAAATCAAGGAATCGGAACTGAACGAAGAGATCGGCGTCCAGGAATCCGGCAATACCGTCTCGCTGTCCGAAGAGCTGTCGAAGACGGGTGAAATCAAGCGCCAATACGAACTGAGCACAGGTCTGGTGAAGTCGTTTCACAGCATGATGCTGATGATAGTTAAGAGGTAAGCAAATGGATCCGCTTTCAGCCTCGCTGAAGATCGCTGGATCGGGAATGGAAGCACAGGCGACCCGCCTGCGCATCGTTTCCGAAAACATCGCCAACGCCCGCTCGACCGGAGATACGCCCGGTGCGGACCCCTACCGTCGCAAGACGATCACCTTCGGTGCCGAACTCGACAAGGCAAGTGGCGTCGACGTGGTGGAGGTCGAGAAGCTCGGCGTCGACAATTCGAAATTCGCTCTGGAATACGACCCGGGCAACCCGGCTGCAGACGAGAAGGGCATGGTCAAGATGCCCAACGTCAACATGCTGATCGAGATGGCGGACATGCGCGAAGCCAATCGCTCCTACGAAGCCAACATCCAGACCATCAAGCAGACGCGCGAATTGATCGCTGCGACGATTGACCTTCTGAAGGCCGGACAATGATCGAAAAAATTCAAAACGTTAGCTCTCTTTCGCTCGGCAACGGCATCGATGAGATCGGCTCCACGACGGGATCGGCGCTCGGCACGACATCGCTGACGCCCGGCGAGAATACCGGCATGAACTTCGCCCAGGTTCTGGGCGACATGGCGACCGACACCATGAATAGTCTGAAGGGCGCCGAAGCAATGTCCTTCAAGGGGATACAGGGCAAGGCTAACACCCGTGAAGTCGTCGATGCGGTGCTGGAAGCACAGCAATCGCTTCAGACGGCCATGTCGCTCCGCGACAAGATCGTCTCGGCCTATCTCGAAATCACGAAAATGCAGATCTAAAGTTTTGAGGACGAAGACATGAGAGCGCTTTCCGTCGCAGCAACGGGCATGGATGCCCAGCAGACCAATCTCGAAGTCATCGCGAACAACATCGCCAACATCAACACCACGGGCTATAAACGCGCGCGTGCCGAGTTTTCCGATCTGCTTTATCAAAGCGAGCGGGCTCAGGGCGTTCCGAACCGTGCCAACCAGGCGATCGTGCCGGAAGGCGCCAATATCGGTCTTGGCGTGCAAACCTCCGCCGTTCGTAACATCCACACCCAGGGTGAACTGTCGCATACGGAAAACGACCTCGACGTCGCGATAGTCGGCCGCGGCTGGTATCAGGTCCAGTCTCCGGACGGCACGACGCTCTACAGCCGCGCCGGCGCCTTCAACAAGAATGCGCAAGGGCAGCTCGTCACGATCGACGGTTATGCGATCGTGCCGAACATCACCTTTCCGGCGGATGTGAGTGAAACCCAGATCACCCGTACCGGCCAGGTCATGGTCCGCGTCGGTAGTTCCAGCGATTTCACCGAAATCGGTCAGTTGACGGTTGCCAACTTCGTGAACGAGGCCGGCCTCCAGCCGCTCGGCGACAACCTGTTTGCACAGACCGCGGCATCCGGCGAGCCGATCGTTGCCGCGCCGGAAGATCCAGGCTTCGGTTATCTGAAGCAAGGTTATCTGGAATCGTCGAACGTCGATGCCGTCAAGGAAATCACCGACCTGATTTCAGCCCAGCGTGCTTACGAGATGAATTCCAAGGTCATTACCACCGCGGATGAGATGGCGCAGATCGTCAGTAAGAACCTGAAATAATAACAGGAGACGGGAGACATGAGGTTTCGCCGGAAGAATGCGATCGGGGCCAGGCTGGCTATGCCTTTGCTGGCTGCTCTCCTTGCCGGAGCGGGTTCGCCCGCTCTTGCCGGAATGGGAACGGCGGTCGTGCCGACCTCGACCATCTATCCGGGCGAGGAAATTTCCGCCGGCAAGGTCGAAGAGGTCGAGGTCACCAATCCGAATCTCTCGGGCGATTACGCCCGCTCCTCCCAGGAAGTTGTCGGCATGGTAGCCAAGCGTACCCTGCTGCCGGGGCGAACCATTTCGGTCTCTGCGTTGCGCGAGGCATTTGCCGTGACGCGGGGTTCCTCTGTCCGCCTGACCTTCTCAATCGGCAACATGACCATCTCGGCCTCGGGTTCGCCGCTTGAGAATGCCGCGGTCGGCGATGTCATCCGCGTGCGCAACACCGATTCGGGCGTCACGGTCAGCGGCACCGTCATGGCTGACGGCACGGTACAGGTGATGGCGAAATGAAAAAGAACTGGCTATTCCCCGCTCTTGTCCTGATGGGATCGCTTCTATGGGCGGTGCCGGCATCCGCCGATAACGCGCGCATCAAGGATATCGCCTCACTGCAGTCCGGCCGCGACAACCAGCTTATCGGTTACGGCCTCGTCGTCGGTCTTCAAGGGTCCGGCGACAGTCTGCGCTCCTCTCCATTTACCGATCAGTCGATGCGCGCGATGCTGCAGAACCTCGGCATCTCAATGCAGGGCAGCCAGGCGAACGCCAAAAACGTCGCCGCTGTAATGGTGACGGCGAACCTGCCCCCCTTCGCAAGCCCGGGCAGCCGCATCGACGTCAATGTCAGCTCCCTCGGCGACGCCACCTCTCTGCGCGGCGGCACCCTGGTCATGACTTCGCTTTCCGGCGCTGACGGCCAGATTTACGCGGTCGCCCAGGGCGCCTTGATCGTTTCCGGCTTTTCCGCCCAGGGTCAGGCCGCGACGCTGACCGAAGGCGTTACGACTGCCGGCCGCGTTCCAAACGGTGCCATCATCGAGCGTGAACTGCCGTCCAAGTTCAAGGACTCGGTCAATCTTGTCCTGCAGCTGCGCAATCCCGATTTTTCGACAGCGGTACGAATTGCCGATAGCGTCAACGCCTTTGCGTCCCGCCGCTACGGCGGTCCGGTTGCGGAACCGCGCGACAGCCAGGAAGTCATTGTCCAGAAGCCGAAATCTGCGGACCTGACCCGTCTGATGGCCGAGATCGAAAATCTGGTGGTCGAGACCGATACCCCGGCAAAAGTTGTCGTCAACGAGCGCACCGGCACGATCGTCATCGGGGCGGATGTCAAAGTATCCCGCGTGGCGGTGAGCTACGGCACCCTGACCGTGCAGGTCACAGAAACACCGCAGATCGTTCAACCTGAGCCTTTCTCCCGCGGCGAGACCGCAGTTCAGGAGCAGACGGACATCATGGCTATGAAGGATGGCGGGCAGGTCGCGATCTTGAACGGCCCTGATCTGCGGACCCTTGTGGCCGGCCTCAACAGCATCGGCGTCAAGCCGGATGGTATTATCGCCATCCTGCAGGGCATCAAGTCTGCCGGTGCCCTTCAAGCGGAGCTCGTCCTGCAATGACCGAGACCCTGTTCACCATATCCGTATCCAAGACGCTTGCACGACGTGTCCTGACGGCAGCGGCGGTCCTTACGTTGGTCTCCCAGGTGGGTGCGCAACAGCCGGCGACGATTTCTGAAGCGTCCACCAACGACGAGATCCAGAAGTTCTGCACCAACATCGCCGATGCGGCGCGGGACCAGCGTTATCTGCTGCAGAAGCAGGAGCTCGAAAAGCTGCAGGCGGACGTGGACGCCCGGATAGAGGCGCTCGAGCAGCGCACCGCCGAATACCAGGACTGGCTGAAGCGCCGCAACGACTTCCTTGCGCGCGCCCAGGCCGGCCTCGTTGATATGTTCAAGACCATGAAACCCGACGCCGCGGCTCCGCAGCTCCAGGAGATGCGAATGGAGATTGCCGCGGCGATCATCATGCAGCTCCCGGCGCGTCAGTCCGCTCTTTTCCTGAGTGAAATGGATCCGGAAAAAGCCGGCATGATCTCCACGATCATTTCCAGCGCAACCGATCCGAATACCTCGAAAGCACGTCCCAATACTCCGAAAGCGCCCTCATGACGAAACGCATTCAAGCCATCATGGCCGTTCTCCTTCTGGCCGGCTGCCAAAGCCAGACGATCAGGGAGATCGGCAATGCGCCGTCGATGAGTCCGATCGGCAGCGGCCTGCAATATGCGCAGACGCCGCAGATGTCCTCCTATCCGAAGCAGCCGCGGCAGCTTGCAAGCGGCTATTCGCTCTGGAGCGATAGCCAGGCGGCGCTGTTCAAGGATGCACGTGCGCTGAACGTCGGTGACATCCTTACGGTCGACATCAAGATCAACGACAAGGCGACCTTCGACAACGAGACCGAACGCAGCCGCACCAACTCGACCGGGCTGAAATGGGAGCTCGGCGTGAGCAACCTCTTCGGCTGGACGCCGGAAGCGGAAGCGACCGGCGACCTTGGGTCGAATTCGAGCACGGATTCGGAAGGAAAGGGCAAGACGAAGCGGTCCGAATCCCTCAAGCTGCTGGTCGCGGCAGTGGTCACCGGCATTCTCGAGAACGGCAATCTCCTGATCAGCGGTTCTCAGGAAGTCCGCGTCAACCACGAGATCCGCATCCTGAACGTCGCAGGCATCGTGCGGCCCCAAGATGTCGATTCGCAGAACACGATCTCCTACGACAAAATCGCCGAAGCCCGCATCTCCTACGGCGGCCGCGGCCGTCTGATGGAAGTTCAGCAGCCTCCGGTCGGCCAGCAGGTGGTCGACCTGTTCTCGCCCTTCTGACGGTATCGTATAGAGATCTCTTTTTGAGGGTTTGAAGACCATGGCGGAAGAAGCACAGGCAGGCGAAGCCGGTGGCAAGAAGAAGGGTGGCTCCGTAATGCTGATCGCGGGCCTTTCCGTCCTCACGCTTGTCGGCGCCGGCGGCGGCTGGTTCGTCGGCAAAATGATCGCGCCCAAGGATCCGGCGGCCGAAGCGCAGCATGAAGAAGCCGCCGCTGGCGGCGAACATGGCGAAGGCAAGAAGGAGGAGGGGCTGCCTCATATCTCCACGGAAGCTGCGGGCGTCGTTCTCCTTGAGCCGATCACCACCAATCTCGCCTATCCGTCCGAGAACTGGATCCGCCTCGAGGTGGCGCTCGCCTTCAAGGGCGCGCCGGAACTGCCCCTCGCTGAAGATATCCATCAGGATATTCTCGCCTACATGCGGACCGTCTCATTGCAGCAGATCGAGGGGCCGCGCGGCTTCCAATACCTGAAGGACGACCTCCAGGAACGCGTCGATCTTCGCTCGCAAGGCAAGGTCAGCAAGATCATGCTCAGATCTTTCGTGGTGGAATAACGCCATTCCACTATCGACGACAAAACCGGCCTGACATCGTCAGGCCGGTTTTGTTTTGTCCAAGGATACCCTTCCGGATGTTCCGGAAGGGCTGTGAAGAGCGGACTATCGCACCCGCTTCAGGAAACCGTCGGGAGCGACGGTGACGAGCAGCTTGTTTTCGACGGATTTGTCGATCTCGAATTCCGGATGGCTTTTCAGATACTCGAAAACGGCGGTCTTCGGATTGTCGCCGGGGTTCCAGGGGCGATCCTTGAAGAAATCGCGCGGCAGGTCTTCGACAAAGGTATCGAACACCGCGCAATAGCAGCCGGGCGTCACGAGTGGTGCATAGGCTTCGAGCTCGGCAAGCACGTGTTCGTGAGTATGCATCGAATCAAGGCAGACCATCACCCGCTTGTAGGGAGCCGCGGCTTCGCGCACCGCATCGACGATCTCCTTTGCGACCGACGATCCTTCGAACATCTGGATGCGGCTTGCCATCGGATGGGTCTCGATCGCCTCGCGATTATGGGTGCGGATGTCGATATCGATGCCGATCACCTTGCGATCTGATTTCTTGGGATCGATCGTCGTGCCCGCTTCAATGGCATCGCACATATCGAGCAGCGCAAGCATCGACGCGCTAAGGATCAGCGAGCCGCCATGGGCAATGCCCGTTTCGATCACAAGGTCGGGGCGGGTCGCCCAGATGAGCTCCTGGATCGCCTGCATGTCCTGCGGATACTGAATGATCGGGCGCCCGAGCCAATCGAAGTTATAGACATACCGCTTGGCCATGGACATCTCGCGCCAGGCAGAGCTTAGCCCAAGAAATTCCTGATCATTGGCATAGCCTTCCGCGGTCGCCCTGCGCTCCTGCTGAAATTGTTCGATCGGGTTCATGTGTGTCTACCTTCTCTATCGTGCGCCTTGCAGCAACTATTACGCTGCTTCGCGGTTGAGGACCAATGGCAAGAAATCGAGGACGGGCGAGGGCGTAAAACCGAATTCGTCTTTGATCCTGGCCGTGGAGATCGGTGGGAAACTGGTGGTCGGGGCATTCTCGTCGACGGCGAAGGAACAACCCGTCGCATTGGCGATGGCAGAAACCCACGCCCGATGGCTGAGATCGGTGCCGCTCGCCACATTATATATTGCCTGCCTGCCTGCGATGGCGATCTCGGCCAGCAGGCGGGACACGTCATCGATCCAGATATAGTCTTTCGCAGAATCGAGCGCGGTGCGGAGCTGAATATGGCCTTGCTGTGCTTCCCGGCAAAGCTCGCCGACAAATGTGTCAGAACCCGCTTCGTTCGGGCCTACGACATTGGAAAGCCGCGCGATGCGTACGCCCGGCCGCCCTGACGACAGGCAGATCGATTCCCCGGTCATCTTGGAAAGATTGTAGAGGTCGGAAGGGTTGGAAGGGTGTGCGGAAAGCAGGCCGTCTTCTAGCGTATCGCTGCTGTTTGCGTAGATCCGGGTCGAGGAGAGATAGAGGAACGATTGGAAATCGACATCGCGCAGGAGGTTTGCTGCAAGCGTCACATGCGCTTCGATCGTATCGAAAGGACGGGTACGGAAATCTGCCGTTAGCCCGATTGCGTAGATGCAGTGCCCCAGATCTCCACGCGCTTCGCCAAAATTGTCCCGCGAAACGGGCATTACCTCGTAACCGGCCGCGCGCAGAAACCGTACGACGTGCCGTCCGACAAATCCCGATGCGCCGAGAACGGTGAATCTCATTCGCGATGCCCCAGAACCTTGAGCGGATTGCCGCCGACGATCGTATAGGGTGCGACTTCCCCCCGAACGATCGAGCCTGCCGCGATCACGCAGCCCTTGCGCAGGTGTGCACCATCCAGAATCACCACATTGGCACCGATCCAGACATCGTCCTCGATGCGGATGCCGCCCCGGGTCGGTTGAAAGCCTTGTTCGCGAATCAGGCGATCCTTGTCCTTGAAGGCATGGTTTACGGGCGCGAAGGTGCAGTTGGCCGCAACGAGCACATGATCGCCGAATTCGATGCCATTGCCGGTATAGAAGACGCAGCCGCTATTGATATAGCAGAACCGGCCGAACGTGAGATCGCCATTGCCGCCGGCGGGCTTGATCTTGACGAAACTGTCGATCACGCTGTTCTCGCCGACAACGATCTTCGTGCCGCGCGTCGAATCCTCGATATCCGCAAGTGAGCTTACTCGTGCTGACGGGTGGATTTCGATCACGGTTCTTACCTTCGTGATTTTCCGTTATCCCTGCTGAGGGAGACGGAAAGCGGCGTTACTGAATTTTCAGATCCGGCACGGCGGTGACGAATTTGGTGCCCTGCTCGGCAAGAGTAGCCAGCTGCTGACGAACCTCCGTCGCGATGTTCCAGGGCATGATCAAGACATAGTCGGGCCGCCGCTCGGAGATTACGTCCGGATGGAGGATCGGGATATGGCTGCCCGGCATGAACTTGTTCTGCTTGGCCGCCGCTGCATCGCAGACGAAGGGCACCAGGTCCGGCTTGACGCCCGCGAAGTTGAGGAGCGTGTTTCCCTTGGCGGCAGCGCCATAGGCCGCCACCGTCTTCCCGGCGCGTTTGGCTTCGATGAGGAAGGCGAGGGCGTCGTTCTTGACCTTCTCGGCCTTCACCTGGAAGTCCGCGTAGACTGCGGAACTGCGTAGGCCTCGTGTTTCTTCCTCGGCAAGCAGTGTCGTGACGGCGTCGGTCGTCTGACGCGGATCGTCCGCATGGCATCCATAGACGCGCAGACTTCCGCCATGGGTCGGCAACTCCTCGACATCGAACACCCGCAGACCGGCGCTTTCGAAGATCTTTCCGACGGTGAACAGGGAAAGGTAGGAGAAATGTTCGTGATAGACGGTGTCGAACTGGTTCTGCTCGATCAGCCGCATGACATGCGGAAATTCGAGCGTGACCGTGCCGCCGGCCTTGAGCGCCGCCTTGATCCCCTTGGTGAAATCGTTGATGTCGGGCACATGCGCGTAGACGTTGTTTCCAAGGATAAGGTCCGCGCCTTTGCTTTCATCGGCGAGCCGCTTGCCGAGTGCTTCCCCGAAGAATTCCCGGAGCACCGGTATCCCGAGCTTTTCGGCAGCATCCGCCGTGCTGTCGGTCGGCTCGACGCCGAGGCAGGGAATGCCGGCCGCCACGAAGTTCTTGAGCAGGTATCCATCGTTCGAAGCGACCTCGATGACCATGCTCTGCTGTCCAAGGCCGAGACGCCTGGTGATCATCTCGACATAGCGCGCCGCGTGGACGAGCCAGCTCGAGGAGGCACTCGAGAAATAGGCGTATTCGGGGCTGAACAGCGATTCGGCAGAGGCGTAATCCTCCGTCTGCACAAGCCAGCACTCCTCACAGACCTTGAGCCGCAACGGGAAATAGACTTCCGGCTTGGAAAGGTCCTCTGCCGCCAAATAGGCATTGGACGGCGGCGCGAAGCCAAGATCGAGGAAGTCGCAGCGAAGCGCGCTACCGCAGTGGCGGCATTTCATGAGATCAGTCCTGTAAATTGCTCTGTCAGATATGGATGGTTTCGGTCCCGCTCCGACATCTCGGTAACAGCGAGCGGCCAATTGATATGGAGCGTTGGGTCTTGTGAATTCAGTGCGCCTTCCGAGCCGGGAGCATAGGGCACCGAATGAAGATAGAGAAGCTCGCAATCATCGGTCAGCGCCTGGAAGCCGTGCGCGAAACCCTCGGGGATCAGAAGAGAGCGACGGTTGCCCTCCGACAGTTCTTCGGCGTGCCATTTCAGGAAGGTAGGTGATCCCGCCCGCAGGTCGACGGCCACGTCAAACACCGCGCCGCGGATGCAGTTGACCAGCTTCATTTCCGAATGCGGCGGTTGCTGGAAATGCATGCCGCGCAAGGTGCCTTTGCGTGCCGTCATAGTGAGATTGATCTGGGCAATCGGTTTGATCCAACCGGCAGTCGCCAGCTCCTCCGCGCAGAACATGCGCGACAGGAAGCCTCGCGAATCACCGAGGTTCTGCCGCTGGACGAGCTTCAAGCCGGCGAATGGCAGATCGGTGACTGTAAAGCGGCTCAAGGGCGTGCCTCGTATTCGGCGATTTCGGTTTCGCAGAGCACGCGCGCATCGGCGCCATCCCGCTGCGCGCGATACCACTTCATGGTCCGGTCGACGGCCTCTGTCAGCGACCAGCGCGGCTCGATATCCAAGATATGCCGCGCCTTGGCTGTTTCCAGTGCAAGCCAACCGGCCTCGTGCGGGCCTTCCGTGCCGTCGCCATAATGCACATCGCCGCGGCCGTAGGAGGCGCGGGCAATCTCGATGATTTCACGGACTGCCGCAGCTTCGTGGCTGACCGGGCCGAAGTTGAATGCGTCACCCAACGAAGGATCGCGCCAGAGCCGTTCGGCCAATATGAGGTAGGCTGACAGCGGTTCAAGGACGTGCTGCCAGGGGCGTTTTGCCTCCGGCCGCCGCACTTGCAATACACTGCCCGACTGCCAGGCACGGACTGCATCCGGTAATAGCCTATCCGCCGACCAGTCGCCGCCGCCGATGACATTGCCGGCCCGAGCACTGGCGACTGCTACGCCTTTTTCCCGCAAAAACGAATCCCGATAGCTCGAAATCACGATCTCGCAGGCGGCCTTGCTGGCGCTATAGGGGTCGTGTCCGCCGAGATGGTCGGTTTCCCGATAGGGGAAGGCGTGCTCAAGATTGCGATAGACCTTGTCGGTGGTGATCGCCACGACGACGCGTGCCGTTTCCACGAAGCGAATTGCCTCGAGCACGTTTGCTGTCCCCAGCACGTTGGTTGCGAATGTGCCGATCGGATCCTGATAGCTCGGACGAACCAGGGCTTGGGCTCCGAGATGCAGAATGATCTCAGGTGAAGCCGCTCTAACCAGTTCGGCGAGCTTCCCGGCGTCCCGGATATCCTGGAAATGACTTGCAGCAAGATCGGGACGGGCAAGGGTGAACAGGTTCGGCTGGGTTTCCGGAGGCAAGGAAATGCCGGTCACCTCCGCACCGAGCCGCTTCAGCCAGATGGAAAGCCAGGCGCCTTTGAAGCCCGTATGTCCTGTGAGAAGGACCCGCTTGCCTGCCCAGAAGCCGGGGTTCGGGAGTGCGCCTCCGGTCACGGCCAGATCTTCCACGGTGCATCTCCAGATGCCCAGAGCTCTTCGAGAAGATTCTTTTCGCGCAACGTATCCATCGGCTGCCAAAAACCTTCATGCTCATAGGCCATCATTTCGCCCATCGCTGCCAATGTGGACATAGGCGCCGATTCCCACGGCACGTTGTCCCCTTCGATGAGTTCGATGCATTTCGGCGAAAGTACGAAGAAGCCGCCATTGATCAGGCCGCCATCGCCCCGCGGCTTTTCCACAAAGCCCGTCACCTGATTGCCGGAACGCTCCAGGGCGCCGTAGCGGCCCGGAGGATGAACCGCGGTGACCGTTGCCATCTTCCCGTGGGTGCGATGGAACTTCACCACCTCCGTGATATTCACGTCGCTTAAACCGTCACCGTATGTGAAGCAGAAGCTCTCTTCGTTGCGGAGATATTCCTCGACGCGTTTCAGGCGGCCGCCGGTCATAGTGGCTTCGCCGGTGTCGATCAGCGTCACTTTCCATGGATCGGCACTGCGGCGGTGAACCTGCATTTCGTTGTAGGCCATGTCGAATGTCACGTCCGACATGTGCAGGAAGTAGTTCGCGAAATACTCCTTGATGACATATCCCTTGTATCCGCAGCAGATGATGAACTCGTTCACACCATGGGCGGAATAGAGTTTCATGATGTGCCACAGGATTGGGCGGCCGCCGATTTCGATCATCGGCTTGGGCCGGAGATGTGTCTCTTCCGAAATGCGGGTCCCTAACCCACCGGCCAAAATAACAGCTTTCATTCTTTCTCTCCCTGCCTGCAGGGGGCGGGATCCGCTCCCTCGATCGAGATCCCGCGATATCCTGTCAGCCTTTTTCGGGCCGGCTATCTTACAAGAGGATGGTCTGTATCAAGTCTTCCTGGGCAAATACAAGGTTGGGCTCGTATCCCTGCTCCAGATAACGGTCGCGCTGTTCGGGCAAAAACACCAGGACGGCCGTCTTGCTGATGAAATCCTTGGTCGGTTCCACGGGATCATCGATGATCTCTATCCGCGCTGGGAAGTTCACCTTGCGGATTCTTTCCTTGAGGATGATCGTGTCGAGGAAGCCGTGCAATATCAGGTTTTCGATGCCGCCGGCAGCGTTGACCTGCCAGGCAAGCGTTTCGAGGGCGGCCGCGAGCATGAGCCCGTCGCGCGCCGCAACCACTTCGGGATGCTTGTCCAGTCCACCGAAGACGATGCGGGTGTAGATTTCATAGGCCTTGACGAATTGCCGCGACGCGACCAGCAGCCGGAGCGCCACGGTCATGCGGATCAGCGTGAACATCCGGCACATATATTCCTGGGTGAACTTGTCGTTGTCGTCCCGGGAGATCTGCCCGCGCTTGATGCCGAAGTAGAGGAAATACTCCAGGCCGCCGCGATACTGGTCCCAGCCGGACATTGCGATTTCGTGGCCGCCCTGGGGGCGGTCGCGGCCGATCTCGGAACGAATCACCTGCCGGTAGAATGGCTGCTTCAGGAATGCGATGTCGCCCTGATCCAGGAAATGCGCCAGAAGCGGGAAGGCATAGAAGCAGATGTCGCGTGGCACCCAGGTCGTCCTGAGCGCGCTGGTGCGGAATACGGCGATTTCCGGGAATATGTGCTTGTTGTAGATGAAGTTGAATACCTCACCGAAACTGCGCTGGCGGAAAATGGTATCTTCCTCGAGCTGATAGAAGATATCCATGTCCTTTTCGAGGATACCGTCATAGGTCCACCACGGGGCGTGGCACACGTTGACGGTG
Organism: Neorhizobium sp. R1-B; assembly: GCF_004368875.1. Taxonomy (NCBI): domain Bacteria; kingdom Pseudomonadati; phylum Pseudomonadota; class Alphaproteobacteria; order Hyphomicrobiales; family Rhizobiaceae; genus Neorhizobium; species Neorhizobium sp. R1-B. Next base: position 261,218 of record NZ_SOEM01000001.1, on the reverse strand, counting down.
GGATTCTCGTCCATGAACTTCAGCGCGTTGAGGAGACCTTCGAAGATCAGGCGGTCGTCATCTGCCACGTACACGGAATATTCGCCGTGGGCGCGTCTATACGTCCCGTTCACGTTGACGAACGGGCCGTTGTTTTCCGCCCGCAGATAATAGCGGATCGGCAATTCGGCCGAGAGCTCCTGCACCACCTCGCCGGTGTTGTCGGTGGATGCATTGTCCGAAATGATGATCTCATAGGGAAAGTCGAACTGAAATTCCTTGATGCGCCCCAGGCATGCGCGCAGATGAGCAGCGCGATTGTAGGTTGGGATGCAGATGCTGAGCTTGATGGAATTCACTTAGATTTCCTCGATCGGGGGTTTCAAGCCGCCTGGTCTGTCGCTGACCGGAAGCGGCTTGGCGATGTTGATATGATGCAGGACTGCGGCAAGTTCTCGCTGCGTCGCGATTTACAGCGGCAGTATTTCCACAACTGATTCGTGTTCAGGCTCCCGCCATCATGAGATTTCTGAGCAGACGCTAACGGTCGAGACTTGTGCAAAACTGAAGCCTCACGGGATCTCGAAACAGAGACGAACCGGGGTCGATCGGCCAAATACGGCCATCTTCCTGTTCACGACCGCAGGTACGGGCCGGTAATCTGTTGACCGCGGTTGGCGAGGGTGACTATCGAAGGGAGTGTAAAGGACCCTCATGATCGCATGATTCGGCTGATCTATCTGCTCGTCGCGCTGATCGCGACACCCGGGCTTGCGCTCGCCCAACAATCACCTGCGGATCTTCTCAATCTGCCGGTGGATGGTTCCGCTGCTGCTTGGATCATCCGTACCTTCGGGCTTTTGACGGTCCTGTCGGTCGCGCCCGGCATCCTGATCATGGTCACAAGCTTTCCGCGCTTCGTGATCGCGTTTTCGATTCTCCGATCAGGTATGGGGCTTGCTACGGCACCCTCCAACATGGTGCTGATCTCGATGGCGCTGTTCATGACCTTCTATGTCATGTCGCCCACATTTGATCGCGCCTGGAACGAAGGTGTCCAGCCGCTTCTTCAGAACCAGGTAACGGAAGCGGAGGCGGTGCAGCGAATTGCCGAGCCTTTTCGGGTTTTCATGTCCGCCAATACCAGAGACAAGGACCTGGAGCTTTTTGTCGAGATCGCTCGCGAGCGGGGCCAGTCGGTCGGCACTCCTGAGGCGATCGACTATCGCGTCCTGATCCCCGCTTTCATGCTGTCGGAAATCCGACGCGGCTTCGAAATCGGTTTTTTGATCATCCTGCCCTTCCTGGTGATCGACATGATCGTTGCTGCCATCACCATGGCGATGGGCATGATGATGTTGCCGCCGACATCGATCTCACTCCCTTTCAAGATTCTCTTTTTCGTCTTGATCGACGGCTGGAACCTGCTCGTGGGAAGCCTTATCCGGTCCTTCGGGTGATAGAGAAATGGCGGGGACGGCCCCGCCATTTTGTTTACGCGGTGCGTGTGCTGAAAGGCGCCTCACGCGGAGGTAGGGCCGGAACCGCAAAATGGTCCGGCTTCAGCTTGGCCTTTGCCCGGTCGACCATCATTTCATAGCCCGTTTCCAGATGACGGCAGAAGCGCTCCGCATCGAAGAGCGGTTTGATGAAGCGGTTCTCCTCAAGCCGTGTGCGGATTTCTTGAAGCTCTTCCCGGTTCTTGAAATAGTGCACGGCGCGGTTCACGTAGTCGTCGGTCGTGTCGCAGACCATTTCCGGAAGGCCGACGGCGTTGAGCAGGCTCTCGCTAACGCGCGAGGCGAAGTTCACGCCCTTGAAGGTCAGCATCGGCAGACCGCACCAGAGTTTTTCGGACGTGGTGGTATGTCCGTTGTAGGGATAGGTATCCAATCCGAGATCTGTAAGCGCGATGCGGTCGAGATATGCGGAATAATCCAGCACACGGTCACCGAAAAGGATGCGCTCGCTGGCGATGCCGGCGTCAGTGAAGCCCTTGAGCAGGTTCTTGCGCGATCCGAAGGTTTCCTTGCAGATCAGGAAGAGGTAGCTGCCGGGGGTCGCCTTGAGAATGCGGATCCAGAGATCGAGCGTTGTCCGGCTGATCTTCCAGTGGGTATGGAAGCACGAGAAGATGAAGGCGTTCTGCGGCATCCGGCACATGCTGCGATCGATCTTCCTGGGCAGCGACCGGTGGATCGCATCATTCGGGAAGAACGTCTCCGGCATCCAGCAGATCTTTTCATAGTAATTCGGGAAAGATGTCTCAGGCACGACGGTGCGGTCGGCAATCAGGTAGTCGATGTCGACGTTGACCACGGTGCCGGGATATCCAAGCCAGGTCACATGAACGGGCGCTGTCAGCTGGTTCATGATCGGGACGCGGGTTTCGGCGGTATGGCCCTGGAGATCGACCAGGATGTCAATGTTCGCGGCCTTGACGGCCTCCACCGCTTCGTCGTCCGTCATGTTGCGGATGGAAACGATGCGCCCCCAGTTTTCGCGCACGGCGGCATTGCTGTCCTTAAGGGTCTTCTCGCTGGCATTGCAGAAGAGCGTGATGTCGAACTTGCTGCGGTCATGTGCTTCGAGAACGCCGCGGAAGGCCTTCATCACCGCATGGTCGGTCCATAGGTCGGCCGAAAGGTAGCCGACGCGGATCTTGTCGCCCCAGTTATGCGGCATCGCATGGCGTCTGGCGGTGATGCCCGCAGGCTTCCTGACCCGCGCAGCGCCTGCGATTGCGTTGACCTTTTCATTGGTGCACCAGCGGATATTGTAAAGCGAGATTTCGTCGAGGAAGGGCTCGATCCGGCCTGCCGCGATTTCCTCTTCGAGGATCGGGTCGTATTTGTCGATGACCTCGTAGTTGTTCACATCGCGCATGATCGTGAGGTAGTAGTTGCGCAGGATTTTGTCTTCCGGCTCGCGCTCGAAGGTATCGACGATGAGCTTGTGTTCGGCTTCCGTCCTGGTCGCAAGACGGATCGAACGGATCGAGAAGCGGCGGTGCTCGGCATTGTCGCTTTCGGCGAGCGTTTTCTGGAACGCCTCGATGCCGTCCATCTCCTGGCGCATCAGTGCGCCGGACATCAACATCGCCATGTCCGGGTCGGCAAGGGCCTCGTTGAGGATCTTAGCGCCGATGCGCAAGAGGCTGATGTCGTCGTTATTGGCGAAGTGAAGCCGCATCGCCTCGCGAAGATATTTCAGCCGATGACGGGATTCCTGTTCGCCTGCGAGCTGGAACGCCTGTGCGGCCTCCGTCTTCATGCGCAGCTTGACCAGCGTCGCGCCCAGCAATGCGTAGTGCCTCGGATCCTTGTCGACGTCCAGCAATCGGTTCAGGATGCCCAGCACGTGATAATATTCGGCCTTGTCGAAGCTCTTTTGGGCGGCCACATATTCCCGTTGTGTCTTCAGGCTTTTCAAGTCTTCGCACTCCAAATCATAGCCGCACAGCCGCAAGGGCGGAGCGGCCTCCTTGCTCATGATGACCGGCGAAGCTTGCTTGAAGCCGTCCTGTTGACGGAGGGGAAGGGCGATAACCGCCCGTTAACCATGGGAACAGAGGGCCTGACGCTGGAACCCGAATTAAAGAACTTGGCAAGGATTGGCTGCCAGATTTCTCCTCACACGACGGGTTTGGTATCTCTTCGCTGAAGGAACCGAGTTGGCATGATGCCGGACCGAAGTGACCGGTATATTTTTTAGCCCGGTATGTCCCCCCACAGTATTTCGTTCAAAGGGACAACTTGAATCATGGCAAGCATTCTTACCAACGTTAACGCAATGGCCGCTCTCCAGACGCTGCGGTCCATCAGCTCCGACATGGAATCCACGCAGAGCCGTATCTCCACCGGCCAGCGCGTCGGTTCGGCTTCGGACAACGCAGCCTACTGGTCGATCGCAACCACCATGCGTTCGGACAATGCCGCTCTTTCGTCCGTCCAGGACGCTCTCGGCCTCGGCGCCGCCAAGGTCGACACCGCATATTCCGGTATGGAAGCTGCGATCGAGGTTGTTCAGGAAATCAAGAACAAGCTCGTAACCGCCGGCGAATCCAGCGCCGACAAGTCGAAGATCCAGGAAGAAATCACCCAGCTGCAGCAGCAGCTGAAGAGCATCACCTCTTCGGCTTCCTTCTCCGGTGAAAACTGGCTGCAGGCCGACATCAGCGGCAAGACCAACGCTGTAACCGGCGTCGTCTACGCTTCTGACGACATCGCCAAGCAGATCGTCGGCTCCTTTACCCGCGACGCTGAAGGCAACGTTTCGGTCAAGACCGTCAACGTCACGCTCAACGAATCGAACGTTCTGTTCGACCTTTCGGGTGGCGATGCCGGCATCCTCGACGCAAACTTCCTGAAGGGCATGCGCACGGTTACCGACTCTCTCGGTGCCGATCGTTACGCCAAGGTCAACACCGCGGCCATGAACGACACCTCTGCTGTCTGGAGAGATATCGGCGGCGACGTATGGCAGAAGGGCAATACGCTCGGCGCTTACACCGACGGTTCGAACGGCACCTACCTGATGAAGGTCGGCGGCGGCTTCGTCGATGCGGTCTTCAGCGCAACGGCCAACGAATATCAGGTCAACACCAACGCCTTGATCGCCACCAACGCTTCGATCACGCTCACCTCGGGCCTCTCGGTCGCCGAACTCGATATCACCAAGCTTGACGACTACCGCAAGGCTGGTGATTCCAAGAACCTCGGCATGGGCGACGGCACCAACGTCTCCGACGATGACTTGATCGCTGCTCTGACCTCGTTCGTCGACAACCAGCTCGAAAAGATGACGAGCGCCGCTGCAAAGCTCGGTGCAGTCTCCAAGCGCATCGAGATGCAGGGAGACTTCGTCTCCAAGCTCTCCGACTCGCTCGATAGCGGTGTAGGTCGCCTGGTCGACGCCGACATGAACGAAGAGTCCACCAAGCTCAAGGCCCTGCAGACCCAGCAGCAGCTGGCGATCCAGTCGCTTTCGATTGCCAACTCGGACTCGCAGAACATCCTGTCGCTCTTCCGTTAATCGAAACAGGCGAAATGGCGCGGAGGCTGACCGCGCCATGGACCCGGAAAAGGGCCGCGTCCGAATTCGGACGCGGCTTTTTTATTTTTCTAAATCGGCTTCAATCTTCATTAACTATATTGAGGTTACCTAGAGCCATCGAAACGGTGAGTTAACCAAACAAATTAACTGGTTAGCAAGCATGATGCTGCCCTCCGTTCCCCGGTGTTTCCGGAATGTCCCTTTTCGTAATCAGCCACTCAAGGGGCACTCATAAATGACTAGCATTCTCACCAACATTGCAGCCATGTCTGCACTCCAGACCCTGCGCTCGCTCAGCTCCGACATGGAGAAGACGCAGGCTCACGTTTCCTCCGGTCTGCGCGTCGGTTCTGCTTCCGACAACGCTGCTTACTGGTCGATCGCAACCACCATGCGTTCGGACAACGGCGCTCTCTCTGCCGTCCAGGACGCTCTCGGCCTCGGCGCCGCTAAGGTCGACACCGCTTATGCCGCCATGGAATCGGCGATCGACGTCGTCCAGGAAATCAAGAACAAGCTCGTTGCCGCTTCCGAACCGGGCGTCGACAAGTCCAAGGTCCAGGAAGAAATCACGCAGCTGCAGCAGCAGCTGAAGAGCATCACCTCTTCGGCTTCCTTCTCCGGTGAAAACTGGCTGCAGGCCGACATCAGCGGCAAGACCAACGCTGTTACCGGCATTGTCTACGCTTCCGACGACATCAACAAGCAGATCGTCGGTTCCTTCACCCGCGATGCCGAAGGCAACGTTTCGGTCAAGACCGTCAATGTTGTGCTCAACGAAACGAACATTCTGTTCGACCTTTCCGGTGGTGACGCCGGCATCCTCGACGCCAACGCTCTGAAGGGCATGCGTCAGGTTCAGGACTCCCTCGGTGCCGATCGTTACGCCAAGGTCAACACTGCGGCCTTGAACGACACCTCTGCTGTCTGGAGAGACATCGGCGGCGACGTATGGCAGAAGGGCAATACGCTCGGCGTCTACAGCGACGGTTCGAACGGCACCTACCTGATGAAGGTCGGCGGCGGCTTCGTCGATGCAGTCTTCAGCGCAACGGCCAACGAATATCAGGTCAACACCAACGCCCTGATCGCCACCAACGCTTCGATCACGCTCACCTCGGGTCTATCGGTTTCCGAACTCGACATCACCAAGCTTGACGACTACCGCAAGGCCGGTGACACCAAGAACCTCGGCATGGGCGACGGCACCAACGTCTCCGACGAGCAGCTCATGGACTACCTGATCTCCTTCACGGACGGTCAGCTCGAGAAGATGACGAGCGCTGCTGCAAAGCTCGGCTCCATCTCCATGCGTATCGGCATGCAGGAAGACTTCGTCTCCAAGCTCTCCGACTCGATCGACAGCGGTGTCGGCCGCCTCGTCGACGCCGAAATGAACGAAGAGTCCACCAAGCTCAAGGCCCTGCAGACCCAGCAGCAGCTGGCGATCCAGTCGCTTTCGATTGCCAACTCGGACTCGCAGAACATCCTGTCGCTCTTCCGTTAATCGGAAAAGCAACAGAAGCTTATCGCTTGAAAGGCCGCGCCCTCCGGGGCGCGGTTTTTTTTATATGTTCTCCATTTTTTATTAACTTCGGTAAAGACGGTTTAACCTTTGTTAACCATTTGCCCCTTAACTGGGCTCATCGAAACGAAGGGTTAACCAAGACGAAAAAGAGGTTAACAGGCATCAGGCCGAGCCTTCGTTCACCGGTGAAATCCGGAATGTCCCTTTCTTCTAGCCAATCAAGGGGCACAAGATGACCAGCATTCTTACGAATACCGCAGCTATGGCTGCACTCCAGACCCTCCGCTCGCTCGGCGTCGACATGGAAGATACGCAGAAGCGCGTTTCCACCGGCCTGCGCGTCGGAACCGCTTCCGACAACGCCGCCTACTGGTCGATTGCGACCACCATGCGTTCGGACAACGGTGCACTTTCTGCCGTCCAGGACGCTCTCGGTCTCGGCGCTGCCAAGGTCGACACCGCTTACGCCGCCATGGAAACCGTCGTCGACGTCGTCACCGAGATCAAGAGCAAGCTCGTTGCCGCCTCCGAAGCCGGTGTCGACAAGTCGAAGATCCAGTCGGAAATTTCTCAGCTGCAGGACCAGCTCCGGAGCATTGCTTCTTCCGCTTCCTTCTCCGGTGAGAACTGGCTGCAGGCGGATATCGGTGGCCGCACCAATGCCACGACCGGCGAGATCTATGCGAGCGATCCGGTTCTCAAGCAGGTGATCGGTTCGTTCACTCGCGACGCCAACGGTAATGTTGCCGTGCAGCCTATCCCGATCAAGCTCGACGAAACCACGGTTCTCTTCGACCTTTCCGGCGGTGACGCAGGCCTACTCGACGCCAACATGCTCAAGGGTTTCCGCGATGTTCAGGATACTCTCGGCAACGATCGCTACGCCAGGATCAACACAAATGCGATGAGCGACACCACTGCCAAGTGGGTGGAAATCGGCGGCAATGTCTGGGCGAAGGCCGATACCAGCGGAAACCTGCTGAGCGGCACCAATGCAGACTACCTGATCAAGATTGGCGGCGGCTTCGTCGACGCTGTCTACAACGGCACGGCCGGCGGCTACGACATCGACACGAACGCCCTCGTCGCCACCAATGCGTCGATCACCTACACCAAGGGGGTTTCGGTCTCCGAACTGGACATCACCACGCTCGACGACTATCGCAACAGCGCGTCTGCGACCTACCTCGGCATGGGCACGGACGTCGATGACGCCTTCATCATGGATGCCCTGATTTCCTTCGTCGACGCCCAGCTTGAAGCGCTCACCAGCACGACGGCAAAGCTCGGCTCGATCTCGATGCGCATCGAAATGCAGGAGGACTTCGTCTCCAAGCTCACCGACTCCATCGATAGCGGCATCGGCCGTCTCGTGGATGCGGACATGAACGAGGAATCGACCAGGCTCAAGGCCCTGCAGACCCAGCAGCAGCTTGCGATCCAGTCGCTCTCGATCGCCAACACCAATTCCGAGAATATTCTGTCGCTCTTCCGTCAGTAAGCGGCGCTCTTGGCTAGGAGCGGTTCGTCCCGCTCTGACACGGCAGCAGCAATATTCAGGAAAGAAAACCGCGTCTCGAAGGAGGCGCGGTTTTTCCCATTTCGCCGTGTGGCTTGCGCGAAACCTGCACGACCGTCGGGCGAAGGCCTCGACGGCGCTTTAACAGCTTGCCAATTCAGGATTGCCTTTGATAACTGTCGCGTTAACGATTTGTTAAGAACGACAGGCCGCCCCCATCACTGATGTGGAGAGGCGGTAAGCATGATGCCTCTCGTCGTTTCCGGTGAACTACTCCGGATCCCTCAGAATATCTGACCGAGGCACGGCCAATGACGAGTATCCTGACCAATACTGCCGCGATGGCGGCACTGCAGACCCTGCGCGGAATCGACCGCAACATGGAAATCACCCAGGCAAGGGTGTCTTCCGGCATGCGGGTTCAGACGGCTGCAGACAATGCCGCCTATTGGTCTATTGCCACGACGATGCGTTCCGACAACCACGCACTGTCGACGATTCAAGACGCGCTTGGACTCGGTGCGGCAAAGGTGGATACCGCCTACGCCGCAATGGAAAGCGCCATCGATACGGTCATGGAAATCAAATCCAAGATCGTCGCTGCCTATGGCGTCGGCGCCAACCGCAACAAGATCCAGGAAGAAATCACCCAGCTTCAGGAGCAGTTGAAGAGTATTGCCGATTCCGCCACCTTCTCCGGCGAGAACTGGCTCCAGGACTATGTCAGCGATGGCGGCACCAACGCCCAGGAAAAGCCAGTCGTAAAACAGGTGGTTGCGTCGTTTACCCGAACCGCATCGGGTGAAGTCGCCGTCAAGACCGTCGATTATACGTTGGATTCGAGCACCGTTCTATTCGATCTGAACGGCGGAAAGATTGGTATTCTTGATTCCTCCGTCCGCTTTGTGGCCGAAACCGAGACGGCCGTCACCGTCGTCACCACGAATGCCGGTGTCTCGACCGAAGCAGACTACGCCGTTCCATTCTTCACCGAAAGCCAGTTGACCGCATTGGGTGCCGACACCAACGTTGCCGACGCGCGCATCTATACGGTGGGTGGCAACTCCTACATGAAAGTTGCCGAGGGCCAGTGGGCCCGGGTCACGACGACAGACCCTGCCACGGCACCGGCAGTCACAACTCCTGTTCACCAGAATGGGGGTACGAGTTACTACTTCGTTGTTTTACCCGCCAATAACCTCGACAATCGTAAGCTCGATATTTCGGTCGTATCCGTAAATCTGGACAAGTTGGCCGATGTTGCGTCACAGATGAACACGATGGTGCCGGGTTCTGCTCCCGATAATGAAGCTGTGCTCGACATGCTGGAACGGTTCCTGGACAAGCAGCTCCTGGCGATGACCAGCGCGGCGTCCAGTCTCGGTTCGATCCAGAAGCGTATCGACCTGCAGGAAGGTTTCGTCGCCTCCCTGACGGACGTGATCGACAAGGGTGTCGGCCGTCTGGTGGATGCGGACATGAACGAGGAATCGACCCGCCTCAAGGCGCTCCAGACCCAGCAGCAACTCGGCATACAGTCGCTCCAGATCGCCAATACCAACGCCGAAAACATTCTCCAGCTGTTCCGGCAGTAATACGTCGCGATCGATCCGTTTGATGTCTCGCCGAGCCGGTCGTTTGAGGTTGACGCGATGCGCCATCTTCATCCTCGCGCAAGTTTGATTGCCTACGGTTTCGCTACGATCCGGAGGATTTTGCGAGATCCTGCTGCGGATGAATGAACAGCAACTTTATCGGGATGATACGATGATTGCAGCGGCGACATTTGGCTTCTTCCGCCCGCTCATGACGAGCGGCGCGCGAAGGAGCGTGGCAGTGGGGGGAGTGTCCCGATGAGCGCTTCTCTCGCACGCTACCTGAAGGACTTCAGTGAACCGCAGTCCCTTCCCTTGCCGTTGATGGCGGATGGTTTTGCTGGCAGCCTCGACGAAGATCTGGCGCTTCCCGCTGTGGTTGAAGCCCCCGTAGATATCGAGGCCGAACGCGCGGAAGCCTATTCAAGGGGTCACGAGGCGGCGTCTGAGGAATTGCAGCAGCGTTTCGAGGAGGAGCGTCAGGCGCTTATCGCAGCGCATGCCGAAGAGATTGCGGCACTTCGCGAAAGATATGAGGCTGAAGCCGCGGCCTCGATCGCTGCCGGACTTCAGGAAATCGCCGCGGCTACAGCCCAGGCGGTCAGCGACCAGACGGCGGGAATTCTGGCGCCGCTTCTCGACGAAGCGTTGGTCGCCAAAGCGGTTTCGGATATGGCCGACCTCATCAGAGATGCCGTGCTCGAAGGTGATGTCGGAACGGTCAACGTTCGTGGACCGCTGCATCTGTTCGAAAAGCTCAAGGCCGCACTGGGCGCATCCGCGCCTCTTCTGCGCCATGTTGAAGCGCCCGATCTGGATATCTCGGTTGATATCGGTGAGTCGGCGCTTGTGACCCGCATGTCGGCGTGGTCCGCAAGTCTGAAGAAAGTACTGGCATGAGCGAAGCCGAGAACCACCATCACGGCAAGAACGAAGTCGTCATCGTCAAGAGACATGGCGGCGGGCACGACGACGGCCATCATGGCGGTGCCTGGAAGATCGCCTATGCCGACTTCATGACCGCGATGATGGCATTTTTCCTCGTGATGTGGCTGGTCAATGCCGCCAACGAGGAAACGAAGGCCTCGATGGCGAGCTATTTCAACCCCATAAAGCTCTCGGACGAGACGCCGGCCGAGAAAGGGCTCGAGAAGCCCGTCGATGCGGCAGAGGGACAGGAGAGCGGCGAGCGTTCGCGGGTCAAGGCGGATGCGGACGTGCAGGGGTCGGCGGCCGCGACCGGCGAAGATATGACGTCGACTTCCGGCGACGAACCAAACTATTCCGAAGCAGACTTCTTTGAAAATCCCTATTCGGTTCTCGCCGAGATCGCCCAGGAAGTAGGCCAGCAGGCCAATGTCAGCGCGAAAGGTGAGGGTGGCGCAAGCGAGTCCGGCCCTGCGACCGGAGCCGACGGCGGTGAAGCCTATCGCGACCCGTTCGATCCGGATTTCTGGACGCGGCAAATCGAGGTTGCGCGTGCTGACAGTTCCGACAAGTCTGTGAAGGGAAGCCCGGTCGAAGGTCCGACCGCGGAAGCTGTTCAAACTGCAACTCAACAGGATGCGGGCGTGCCGCCGACAGAAATGGCTGTTGCACTACCCACGCCACGGCCAGATCCGACGCAACTCGACAAGACCCAGGCCGATAAATCCGAGAAAGCCGAGCCCGGAGAACCCCTCAAGAGCTCCAAGGCGGAAGAACAGGCCGCCGAGAAGCTTCGCGAGGAAATCCAAAAACAGATTTCCGGCGTCGCAGGTAAGCTTGCCGAGGGGCTGGTCGTGACCCCGGCAGAGGGTGGCCTGCTCGTCACCATTTCTGATCAGGCCGATGATCCGATGTTCAACGTCGGCTCTGCCGTGCCTCGTCGGGAAATGGTTCTGGCGATGGAAAAGCTCGGGCAGATCCTCAAGGATCGCAAAGGCAGCGTCATCGTTCGCGGCCATACCGACGGCCGCCAGTTCAAAGGTGGCCAGAACGACAACTGGCGCCTTTCGATGGCCCGCGCCCATAGCGCTTATTACATGCTGGTGCACGGCGGGCTGACTGAAGACCGCGTCAAGCAGGTCTCGGGTTTTGCCGACAGGCGGCTTCAGGTGGCCGATGATCCCCTTGCCGCCGCGAACCGCCGCATTGAAATCCTGCTCCAGGCGGACGAGGGATAATATGGCGCTTGCGGGCATACGGTCCCTGTTGACGGCTGCTCTGGTCCTGGGCTCAGCTCTTACGCATCCGGCGTTTGCGCAGGACCGTACCGAGCTGCCGCCCTACGCCATGCTTCGTTCGCTCCAGTTCGTGCAGGATTCCGTTGTCCTCGGCGATCACTCCGCTGCGGAGATGCAGCGATTCATGCTTGCCACGATCGACCAGCGCTTGAGAACCGCCGACCCCTCGGTCTTCGAGGATCCGCGCAATGTCGATGCCGCCTTGATCTATGCCATGAGCGGCGGCAATCCCGAAACGCTCGAATATCTCGCCTCGCGCGACATCGCCGGCAATTTCGACAATCGCGTGGCGGAGGCTCTCCGAAAATATCTCAGCGGCAAGGGCACTCTGGTCGCGAAGAGCCTGGGAGAGATGACCAAGGAATACCGCGACGAGAAGCTCGGCCCCTACCTCGCTTTGGTCAGCGGCAATGTGGCGGTTGTGAATGATCCGAAGGCAGCACTCGGATTTTACGACTGGGCACGGTTGACGGCGCCCGGTACCATCATAGAGGAAGCTGCTCTTCGCCGTTCGGTGGCCATTACGGTCGACGCCAACATGGTCAAGGAAGCGCTTTCCTATTCGCGCCGATACGCCCGTCGTTTCGTTCATTCCCCCTATGCCAGTCAGTTCGCCGATTTCTTCGTGCAGCTTGTCGTTTCCCATTTCGGTGCGATCACGGAAAATGACGTAGACGGGGCGATCGAGTTCATGGATGCAGACCGTCGCCGGGAGGTCTTCCTCAGGATTGCCCGCGCAGCCGCCATCGCCGGCAATAACGATCTTGCTCGCCTCGCCTCCACAAAAGTCGAAGCACTGGCGGGAAATCCCGTGCCCGAGGCACTCGCGCGGCTTTACGGCGGGCTTGCCGGCATTCCGACGAATGACATTCATGCAGCCATGAAGGCCATAAGCGAGGTTCCCGAAGAGACGCTTTCGGTCCGTGACAAGGCCCTGCGCCGGGCGGCAAAAACGATTGCCGAACAGGTCGTTAGCAAGCCGGAAGAGGAAAGCTTCGCACAAGACGAAGCAATCAAAGTGACCACCACAGAAGACGCGAAATCCCCAGTCGCGTTGCCCAGAAATGAGATCGCTGGGCCTGCCTCCGCCTCGGAAGATCCGACGGCCGGCACCGCTGTCAAATTCGATCCGGCCTTCCAGACATACGTCGATAGTGGTCGTTCGAAATTGAATGCTATCGATGAAATGCTGATGGAGGAGAGTCCGTCCAAATGATTACCGACATTCTGGGTGGCAAGACCGGCGCAGCCGATGCGGCTTCGTCGGCAAAACAAGCTGTCGCCGGCCGAAAGGGCGCCGATGCATCACCGAACGGCTTCTCCGACGCCCTTTCGGGTTTGGATCAGGACGTGCCTTCTCAGCGCCATGGCGACATGTCGGATGACGGGGAGCCCGCTGAGGGCGATCGCGTGACCGTTGGTGAAAAGCCCGCAACGCGCAAACCCATCATCGACCTCCGCCCCGAAAGCCTTCGGCGCACGCTGGAGAGAAGCGAAAGCGTGCTCGATGCGGTGAGCAAGGTTGCTACGGCAAATGATGAAAAGCAGCTGACGCCGGCGGAGAAGAAGCTTCGCGATGCGCTCGTCACCGCCAAGGCCATTGTCCGAAAATCGGATGAACTGGCCGCCGCCCGCAAACCCGACGGCAAGAGCGAACAGGCTGAGCCTGAAGAGGCAGACCCAGGTCTCGATCTCTCCATTCTGGATGCCGACGACAGCAAGATTGCCGACGTCTTGTCGTTGTTGGGCGGCGAGGTAGCCGCGAGTGAACTTCAGGCCGCGATGCCGAAGAACACGGCGGGGTCTCAGGGCAAGCGGCAGAAGGGTGCGGAAGATCGTGCCGAGGCTGCCGGGATTAGCGGCGTTGACGAAACCAGACGCTTCAGTTTGGCGGCCAGCGCGTCCTCGGATCCGCTTTCGATGCCGACCGATGGCGAGACGAGCGTTCCCGGGACCGGCCAGTTCCGCTTCACCAATGCCCGCGGTGAGGGCCAGAGCCTCAATATGACCGTTGACGAGCGTAGCGGCGAGCGTCCGACCGTGGAATTCAAGGCTTCATCGAATGGAGCTGCCGAGAACGTCACCGTACTCGAGTCGCGACGGTTCCTGGGCCTCGCACAAAATTCGAACAGTGCCAATCTCACGGCGATGCTTTCAGGCAATTCCGAATGGGCGGCGGCGATGCATCCGAGCTCCGAGCTCTCCAACATCGCGGCGCAGACCAGCACCGGTACGGTGGTCAATACGCTCAAGCTGCAGATGAACCCGCATGATCTGGGATCGGTGACGGCCATGCTGAGGCTTCATGGGGAAGCGCTGAACGTGCACCTCACCGTCGAGACGCGAGCCGCCTACATGCAGCTCAGCGAAGACAGCAGCGGTATCCTCGACGCACTTCGCGCCCAGGGCTTTGCCGTCGAACAGGTAACCATCAGCATTGCTCCAACGGCGGATTCGGAAGCCGCCGGCGGCCAACAGGGGCAGCAAGGTCAGGCAGGTCCGCAGGCTCAGGCTGACGGCGGTCGGCAGGGCTCTGCCGCCGGACGCGGCCAGGAACAGACGGGAAACCGCCAATCGGTTGAGCCAGGAGCGAGGAATACGAATGATGCGGCTTTGGACAGCACGGCAGGTGCGCCTTCTGGCAGCGCTCGCCCTGGCGATCTCTACCTCTGAGGCGCCCGCCGGATCTCTTTTCAGCGCATCCACGCAGGTTGCTCCTCGCGCTCCGACAGCAGCCAGCGCGCCGGTCTTTCCGCGGGCTCCGGTTAACCCCGGAGCTTGCGAGCGCGAGATTCAAGCTGCGGCGGCCAAGTATGGGATCCCGGAAGGCATTCTCTACTCGGTCGGACTGACCGAGACGGGACGCAAAGGGAGCCTCAGCCCGTTCGCTATGAACGTGGAAGGCAAAGCCTATTTTTCTGCCTCCCAGCAGGAGGCTATCACCGCCTTTTATGCGGCAAAGCGACAGGGGATGAGGTTGATCGACATCGGTTGCATGCAGATCAATCATCATTTCCACGGCGAAAACTTCTCGTCTCCAGAAGAGATGTTCGATCCGAGGCGCAATGTGGAGTATGCGGCAAAGTTCCTGCGCAACCTGCACGACCGTCATGAGACATGGACAATGGCGGTAGCAAGATACCACGCCGGACCTAACAATGATCCTGCTCAGAAGAGATATGTCTGCCGTGTGATCAGCAATCTGGTCGCCACAGGGTACGGAAACTGGACGACCAACGCCTCTCGCTTCTGCAATAACCCCGCAACCTGAGGGCGAGCGCCTCGCCAAAAGAATCGCAAAATTGTGCGGTTGACGAAATATGGCGAAAATGGCAGCGCAAGCACTTCTTGAAGAGGTGTTAATTTTTCCACTAAAAATTTGTGCCGCAAAAGTGCCTACCCACTATATCTAGTGCAAATCGCACGCCAATGGTTAATCAACTATTAATTTGTTTGGTTAATTTCACACAGCTTGTCTCCGATTCCCGCGATTCGTACCCATAGGTCAATCGAGGTACCACAACTGATTCGGAGGCGGCGAATGATCGTAGTGGTTGATGAGCGTGAGCTCGTGAAAGACGGATACACTTCTCTTTTTGGACGCGAAGGAATTCCGTCCACGGGGTTCGATCCAAAAGAATTCGGCGAATGGGTCAATACGGCAGCTGATGCGGACATCGCGGCGGTCGAGGCCTTTCTGATCGGTCAGGGCGAGCGGACGCTTGAACTGCCGCGGGCAATCCGGGACCGGTCCATGGCGCCGGTGATCGCAGTCAGCGACGCTCCGTCCCTGGAAGCAACCCTTGCCTTCTTCGATAGCGGCGTCGATGACGTGGTGCGTAAGCCGGTCCATCCCCGCGAAATCCTGGCACGTGCGGCAGCAATCCGCCGTCGTCTGAAGGCAATCGCGAACTTCACCGATATCGGTCCCATCCGTGTATTCTCCGATGGTCGTGACCCGGAAATCGAAGGCGAAGTTTTCGCACTTCCGCGCCGCGAGCGGCGCATTCTGGAATACCTGGTCTCCAACCGTGGCCGGCGTGTTTCCAAGACGCAGATTTTCAATGCCATCTACGGCATCTTCGACGAGGAAGTCGAAGAGAACGTCGTCGAAAGCCATATCAGCAAGCTGCGCAAGAAACTGCGTAAGAAGCTCGGCTTCGATCCGGTCGATTCCAAGCGTTTCCTTGGCTATTGCATCGACTGGAACTGATATTTCAGAAGGGCCTTGCCGCTTATTTTCGGCGGACACGGAAAGCAGACAGCTTCACGCAAGGCCCGCATCCTACTCTCTCCATCAGATAAAGCGGAGATTTCCTATGAGCATTTTCGGCACGATGAAAACGGCCGTCTCTGGTATGAATGCCCAGGCCAATCGCCTCGGCACAGTGGGCGATAACATCGCCAATTCGAGCACAGCCGGTTACAAGCGTGCATCAACGGCATTTTCTTCGTTGGTTCTGCCCTCCACCCAGGGTTCCTATTCGTCGGGCGGTGTGGAAACCAATGTCCGCTACAGCATCGCCGAACAGGGCGGTATCCAGTACACCACGTCGAACACCGATCTTGCCATCCAGGGCGAAGGCTTCTTCATCGTCAGCGACCAGAATGGCTCTCCCTATCTGACCCGCGCCGGCGCCTTCCAGAAGGATGCCAATGGCTACCTCGTCAACACTGCCGGTTACCAGCTGATGGGATATCCCTACGGCTCGAACCCGCCGGCTGCGGTCGTCAACGGCTTCAACGGGCTTGAAGCGATCAACATCAACGACTTCGGCCTCGTATCCTCTCCGTCCACGCAAGGCAGCTTCCCGGCCAACCTGGACAAGGAAGCGGCTATCGTGCCCCCCGGCACACGTCCGAGCGACAACGTCGCCACCAGCGTGATCACCAACAAGAGCTCGCTGACGGCTTACGATCATGCCGGCGCCAAGGTTCTTTATGACTTCTACTACACCAAGACTGCCAATAACGAGTGGGAAGTTATGGTCTATCGCCAGGATCAATCGACTAACGGCGGCTTCCCATATACGGTGACTGCGCCAGAGGTGCTCGTACAACAGAAGGCCATTCTACGGTTCGATCCCAATACCAACAAGTTGCTGGCCGCTCCTTATGTTGTCGGCCCTCCGTCGACTGGATCGATGAAGGAAATAGTCATCACAGATCCTAACGATGGCGCGACTCCAGCTCAGACGATTACTATTGACCTTTCGGACATGACGCAGTTTGCCAGCGACTTCACGCCGGGCAAGGGCATCATCGACGGCAATGCGCCGAGCCCGATTACGGACGTCGAAATCGGCGGCGACGGTCTCGTCACGGCAGTCTATCAGGATGGCGGTCGCCGTCCGATCTACCAGGTAGCGCTTGCCACGGTTCCGGCGATCGACAAGATGCTGCCGCAGAACGGCAACGTTTATCTGCCGACCAATGACTCCGGTGTTGTCACCATCGGCTTCCCGCAAAGTGGCTCTTTCGGCCAGGTTTATTCGGGCGCGCTGGAAAGCTCCAACGTCGATATCGCCAGCGAGCTCACCGAGATGATCGAATCGCAGCGCGTCTACACGGCGAACTCCAAAGTATTTCAGACCGGCTCAGACTTGATGGACGTCCTCATCAACCTGAAGAGATAACCGGACGGGACGATCGAGAGAATAAGTCTCAAGAGGTTAGTAAAAAATGTCGCTTGCATCAGCATTGTCCACGGCGCAGTCCATCTTCACCAACTCCGGCACGCAGTCCGGTGTGGTGTCGAAGAACATTGCCAATGCACAGAACCCGGATTATGTCCGCCGCTCGGCGGTGGTCGTTACCGGCGGCAACGGGGCGGTGATCGACGACATCGTTCGCGCCCAGAACTCTCCGCTCCTGCGCCAGACGATCGAAAGCTCCTCTGTTGCAAGCGGTCAGGCGACACTCCTCGCCGGCCTTACCGAGATCAAGAATCTGATGGGGGGGAACGACAGCGAAATCTCCCCCGCCAAGCTCATTACCGCCTTCCGTAACAACCTGGACGCTTTTACTTCCAAGGCTAACGATACGGGCCTTGGCGGCGCGGTTATCTCAACCGCGCAGGATCTGGCATCCGGCCTGAATACGGCTGCAGACAAGCTTCAGAAGATCCGCAAGGACGCTGACGACCAGATCAAGCAGGACGTCGACACGCTGAATGCGTTGCTTGCCAAGTTCGAAGCGGTCAACAACCAGGTCAAGAACGCCACCGCGAGCGGCGCTGACGCAAACGACGCACTCGATGAGCGTGATGGCCTCCTCAAGAAAATCTCCGAGATCGTCGGCGTAACGTCCTACGTCCGGGGCGACAACGATATGGTGCTCTACACTTCGGATGGCGTGACGCTGTTCGAGGCCGTGCCCCGTAAGGTTACGTTCCAGGCGACCGCAGCTTTCGATGCTTCCACGGTTGGAAACGGCGTCTATATCGACGGAGTGGCGTTGAAGCCGGGCGTATCCGGCAATACCACCGCCAAGGGATCGCTTCAGGCGCTGATGCAGGTCCGCGATACGGTCGCCCCCATCTTCCAAAGCCAGCTCGACGAAATCGCAAGGGGACTGATCACGGTTTTTGCAGAGACCGGGCCAACCGGCCTGCTCGTTCCCCAGACCGGCCTTTTCACCTACAAGGACGCCGCTGGCGTGCAGCAGACTGCTATCCCGGCCGCCGGCGCCGTCGTTCCGGGGATCGCATCGCGGATTTTCGTCAATCCGGTTGTTGTTCCTCCCACAGGCACGCCCGACAAACTGCGCGACGGCGGTATCAACGGCGCTGCTTACGTCGTTAACACCGGCGGCAGCAGCTATCGTGACCTGCTGGACAAGTACAATGAAAGCCTCGAAGGCCCGATGACCTTTGATACCAACACCCAAATTGCGGACGCTCCGGACCTTCTTTCCTTCGCTGCAGATTCCATGGGTTGGTTGGAGCAGCTTCGCAGTACGGCAACGGCCTCCGATGAGACCAAGACGGCGCTTTTGACCCGCACGTTGGAAGCCTATTCCAGCAGCACGGGCGTCAGTCTCGACGAGGAACTGTCGCTGCTGCTGGATATCGAACAGTCTTACAAGGCCGGCACCAAATTGATGGCGACGGTTGATGAGATGATGCAGGCCCTGCTGGATATTGCGAGCTGATCATGAAGACCTCTTTCATTTCCACTTTGTCCATTCAGACGACCATGCGAAACGCCATTTCAGGCGTTCAGCGCGAGATGGTGAAAGCGAACCAGGAGGCCGTTACGCAGAAGCACGCGGACCTTGGCGTCGCACTCGGAGCCAATACGTCACGCGCCATCGACCTGTCTCGCGATATCACTCGCATCGAATCGCTCTACAATACGGCGGCGCTCGCCACGCAGCGGCTGGAAAGCGCCGAACTGGCCCTGTCGAAGATGAACGAGCTGGGGCTCGATATCCAGGGCGCAATTCTGACCCTTGGCAACTCCACGGACGCGACGAGCCTTGCCACGGCCCGCACGACCATGCAGTCCGCCCTCGACGCCTTCACCAATTTTGCGAATACCTCGGTCCAGGGTGAGTATATCTTTGCCGGCATCAACACCGACGTGAAGCCGATGGAGGATTATTTCGCAGCAGGATCGCCCGCCAAGGCGGCATTCGATACCGAGCTGAACCACTACATGACGACAAACGGCATCGCGAGCCTATCGGTCATGACAGAGACCGAGATGAATACCTTCCTCGACGACCTCGGGAAGAAGTTCGATGGCACCGCTCCACTCACCAGCCCGCCTCATCCGCTGGCTCTTGCCGGCCAGGATTTCTGGACGACCTTCTTCTCGGACGCCAGCGACGAAAACATGAAGAGCCGCATCAGCCAGAGCGAAGTGGTGGAAAGCTCCACCAACGCCAATAAGGCAGGCATGCGCAAGTTCGCCTTCGCCTCCATCGTGTCGCTGGAGTTGCTGCAGCCGAACATGGACGACAAGGCCCGCCAGGCGGTTGGCGCGCGGACACGGTCTGTCATCAGCGAAGCGATGAACGGTGTAGATAGTATTAACCAGCAGCGGACTACAATCGGTATTTATACCGAACGCGTCTCCAAGGCTGAGGAAAGGTTGCAGGCGCAGAAAGATATTCTGACGAAAGGCCTGATCGGCCTCGAGAATGTCGATCCGGAGGAAGCTGCAACTCGTCTCAACGCACTGAAGACGCTTCTGGAAACCGCATATACGGTAACGGCAAAGATACAGCAGTTGAGCCTTGCCAACTTCCTTTGATGACTAAAGGAAGGCTCATGAAGAAGGATACATGAATGTACCAGTTTTCATATGCCGAGATCATGGAGGATGGCGTTGCAAACGCCAAGGATCGTGAACGGCAGGCCCTCGATCGTTCGATCGAATTGTTGGCGGCGGCCCGCGACGACGGGCATTATACGCGCACGACGGTCGAGGCTCTCTTTTATACCCGGCGTGTGTGGATCAGGTTCATTGAGGACCTGAAACAACCGGACAACGAATTGGCGACGGAACTGCGCGCCGACCTGATCTCTATCGCTATCTGGATATTGAAGGAATGCGAAAAGATCCGGAAACGCGAGTCGACGAATTTCCAGGGCATTATAGACGTGACCACCATCATCAGGGATGGACTTAAATGAAAAGTACGCTTCGCATCTCTCTGAAGTCCGGCGAAAGGATCTTCATCAACGGCGCCGTGCTGCGCGTTGATCGAAAGGTCGCGCTGGAATTCCTCAACGACGTCACGTTCCTGCTGGAAAACCACGTTCTTCAGCCGGAGGATGCGACCACGCCGCTCAGGCAGCTCTACTTCATCGCTCAGATGATGCTGATCAACCCCGAAGGCAAGGAGCAGTCGATGACGCTGTTCCGCAAATCGGTGGCCATGCTGCTGACCTGCTTCCATGACGATGAGGTGTTGGCGGAGCTGAAGCGGATTGACGGCATGGTCGCGTCAGGCCGCGCCTTCGATGCACTCAAAGCGATCCGCGCCCTCTATCCGGTGGAAGACCGCATTCTGAACAATCAGGAAATCGCGCCGGCAACCGTCGAACGCATCCGCAAGGAGATTGCCCCATGGCGGTGACCCCGATCACCTCGGCAACCGCCAATCCCTGGGCGAATGCGGGTTCATCGACAAATGCCTCCGATAAGGCCAGCCTCAACTACAACAACTTCCTGCAGCTCCTAATTGCGCAGATGAAGTATCAGGATCCGACCGACCCCATGGATGCGAGCGAACAGATCGCCCAGCTCGCAACGTTCTCGCAGGTCGAACAGTCGATCCAGACGAATACCCACCTGAAGAGCATGCTTCAGGCGGAAGCCCTGACCCGCGCCACCGACCTCATCGGCAAATATGTCAAGAGCGCCGACGACACGATGACTGGCAAGGTCAAAGAAGTCGAAGTCTACGCAGATGGCGTCGTTGCCATCACCGACAAGAACGAAAAGATCCTGCTCCAGGCCGGCGTCGTGTTTTCCGACACGCCATTGACAACCGGCACCAAGGATACGACCGACGGCTCGACGGATAACGACGATACCGATAAAAGTAGCTGATCGAGTCACACGCGAATCGGACGAGCGCGATGAATGAGGCGGATGCCCTTGATATCATGCAGGCGGCTATCTGGACGGTCCTGATCGCCTCCGGTCCGGCCGTGCTGGTAGCCATGGTCGTGGGTGTGGCGATCGCCTTTCTCCAGGCACTGACGCAGATCCAGGAAATGACGCTGACATTCGTACCGAAGATCGTTGCCATCCTGGTAACGATCGGCATCACCGCGCCATTCATCGGCAGCCAGATCAATCTTTTTGCCAATCTGGTTTTTTCGAGGGTCCAGTCCGGTTTCTGACCGGCTGCATCCGCTTTCGGTTTGCCGCCCCACCTTCGCGCAAGCTTCGCCGTTTAGTCATGACGTGAAACTGGCAGGAGCATGTCCTGCCGCCATCTCATGAAGAGACGGGACCTCCATGGCGCAACCACCTGCTTTATCCATTCCGAAGGTAACCCCGAGCGGCCGCGATGTCGGCTTTGCTCTCGGCATCGTCGCCATCCTCTGTATCCTGTTCCTGCCGATACCGCCGTTCCTGATCGACGTGGGGCTGGCATTTTCGATCGCCTTCTCGGTGCTGATCCTGATGGTCTCGCTGTGGATCCAGCGACCGTTGGATTTCTCCTCCTTCCCGACCATCTTGCTGATCGCCACCATGGTGCGTTTGTCGCTGAATATCGCGACGACGCGCGTGATCCTGTCACATGGGCATGAAGGCCACGGGGCGGCAGGCAATGTCATCCAGGGGTTCTCCAGCCTCGTCATGTCGGGCGATTTCGTCATCGGCGTGATCGTCTTCATGATCCTGGTGACGGTGAACTTCATCGTCATCACCAAGGGTGCGACCCGTATCGCGGAAGTCGGCGCGCGCTTCACCCTCGACGCCATTCCCGGCAAGCAGATGTCGATCGACGCTGACCTGTCGGCGGGCATCATCGATGAAAAAGAGGCACAGCGCCGCCGCTCGGAGCTCGAGGAAGAAAGCTCCTTCTTCGGGGCCATGGACGGTGCGTCCAAATTTGTGCGCGGCGATGCGATCGCCGGTCTCATCATCACCGCGATCAATATTTTCGGCGGCGTCATCATCGGCTACTTCCGCCACGGGATGGAAATCGGCGAGGCGGCGGACGTTTTCGTCAAGCTGTCGGTTGGCGACGGTATCGTATCCCAGATCCCGGCACTCATCGTTTCGCTTGCAGCAGGCCTTCTGGTCACCCGCGGCGGTACGGCAGGATCGACCGACAAGGCCGTCGTCGATCAGCTGGCTGGTTATCCGCGCGCTCTTTCAGTGTCTGCCGGCCTTATGGCGCTTCTCGCCATTGTTCCCGGCCTGCCGCTTTTGCCTTTCATGACGCTCGGTGCTCTTATGGGCTTCGGCGCCTGGCTCGTGCCGCGGCGCATCGAGGCGGAAAACAAGGCTCGTCGGGAAGACGAGGAGAAGAAGGTTGTCCAGACCAAGGAAGCGGAGAAGGATTCCGTCAAGTCGGTCCTCAAGACTGCGGAAATCGAGCTCGCCCTCGGCAAGCAGGTTTCCACGCGTCTCCTCGGTGCCCATCAGGAACTCGCCTTCCGCGTCGGCAAGATGCGCAAGAAGTTCGCCACCCAGTATGGTTTCGTGGTCCCGGAGATCAAGGTTACCGACGATATCGCCATACCGGAAAAGTCCTATGGCATCCGCATTCACGGCACGACGATCGCGTCGAACACCCTGCGTGTGGGTGATGTCCTGGTCGTTACCGGATCGGGCCGCAAGCCGAGCATTCCCGGGGACGAAATTCGCGAGCCGGCCTTCGGCATGCCGGCGGTTTCGATCCTGGAAACTTTTGCAGAAGACCTGAAACGCGAAGGCTTCCACCCGATCGACAATGTCTCGGTCGTGCTGACGCATCTGTCGGAGGTCATCCGCAACAATCTGCCGCAGCTTCTGTCCTATAAGGACGTCAAGATCCTGATCGAGCGTCTCGATCCGGAATACAAGAAGCTCGCCGACGAGATCTGTTCGTCGCATATGTCCTATTCGGGCCTCCAGGCGGTGCTCAAACTGTTGCTGGCCGAACGCGTGTCGATCCGCAACCTTCATCTCATTCTCGAAGCCGTGGCGGAACTTGCACCGCACGTCCGAAAGACCGAGCAGATCGTGGAGCACGTACGCGTGCGCATGGCGCAGCAACTGTGCGGCGATCTTGCAGACAATGGCGTGTTGCGCGTGCTCCGGCTCGGCAACAAGTGGGACATGCTCTTCCATCAGGCGCTCAAGCGCGACAACAAGGGCGAGGTTATCGAATTCGATATCGATCCGCGAACGCTCGAAGAGTTCAGCGAGCAGGCCACGAAGGTCATCCGCGAATTCATGGACCGCGGCCTGCCGTTTGTCCTCGTCACCTCGCCGGAGACCCGTTCCTATGTGCGCATGATCATCGAGCGGCTGTTCGCCACCTTGCCGGTCCTCTCCCATGTGGAGCTCGCCAAGGGGCTCGAGATCAAGATCCTGGGCGCCATTTCGTGAGGAAGCGTTTCGAGGCGGAACGTTTTATTCCGTCTTGAAAACCCTTAGACTGTCCGCAAAGGACGATTCTCAGATGATAACCGACCCGCAAGGGACCATACTCGCACTTTTCCTGGCATTCTGCCGAATGGGTGGGTGCGTCATGGTACTTCCGGGCTTTGGAAGCGCACGCGTGCCGCCTCAGGTGCGACTGTTTGCAGCCGTCGCCCTGTCCATGGCGATGTTGCCGGTCCTGTGGGATACGATCTATCCGAAAGCCTCATCCCCCAGTGCAACTTTCATCGGGCTGATCTTCACGGAGGCGATGGTCGGCATCGTTTACGGGTTGATTGCCCGGCTCTATACGCTCGGCATGCAGTTCACGGGCTCGATCCTGACCATGGCGATCGGCTTTACGGCACCAGGGGGGCATGATGTCCTGGAAGACACGAACGAAAACCAGCTCACGAACCTGCTGACGCTGAGCGGTCTCCTCTTGCTGTTCATGATGGACTTCCACCACGTGGTGTTCCGCGCGCTGATCGATTCCTATACGGCTACGCCCGTCGGCGCGGTCATTGATTCGCAAAAGATGCTGATCACGCTGACCGACACCCTGCGCGCCTCGACCATGATCATGCTGAGGCTGGCAAGCCCATTTCTGATCTATGGCCTGATGTTCAACGTGGCGGTCGGTCTCGTCAACAAGCTTGCGCCGCAGATCCCGGTGTATTTCATCTCGACGCCCTTCCTTCTCATGGGCGGGCTTTTCCTTCTCTATCTGTCGATCGCGGCTCTCATCCGGCAATATGCGGATGGGTTTGCGCCGATCTTCCTGTCTTTCTAGGAGAGCGGCATGGCCGGTCCAGTGAAGCGTTCCGAAAAGCTCAAGCGCCTTGTAGCGGTCCAGCGGCATATCGAGAAGATGGCGGAACATGAACTCGCTGCGACCACTCGGCATCGCGCGGAGATCAATCAGTCCATGGAAGAAGTGATTGACGCGATCGGTTCCATGCATCCGATCCATCGTCAGTTCTCGCAGCAATATGCCGAGCGCTTTGGGCGCCTGACAACCAAGGAGCGCCAGCTTGCTGGCGTCCAGCAACTCCAGGAAATGAAGGTGCTGAAGGAGCGGACCAAGGCGGACCGCCTGCAGGACAATATGAAGGATGCGCGCGATCACGAGGATCGCGAAGCCGCTGACAATTCCATTTATGAACTCATAGAGATCACCCTCGGCTCGCAGATGATCAAATAGGCGCCAGCCTCCAGCAAGCTTCGAGAGCCATAGTCTCCTCATGACGCAGATGGCCCGGCGCGAATTTGGTTCGGACGGGATACTGCACCGTTTCAAATTGCAGCCGTCGATGAGCGCATTCCTGAAATGCGTCTCGTGGCGTTACGAAAGGAGCTCGCGTGGCGATTTCACCTCCGACCGACCTGGTCCTGGACGTCGTACGTGCCGCGGACCCGACTGCCGTGCAAGAAGCCCAGGCCAAACTGAAGGCGAACAAGGCGGCTTTCGCCGCGACCAGCCTGGCGGAAGTTGGCAAGGGTTTCGGCGCGGCCATGAAGATGATCGATACGCCGGCCACTGAAGCCGGTCTCGGGAATGCCGAAGCGCCGAAGCGTGCGGCCGAGATGCCCGACGAATATCGCAAGTTCGAAGCCTCCATTCTGCAGAACTTCGTAAATTCCATGCTGCCGAAGGAAACCGAAGAGGTTTACGGCAAGGGCTCTGCCGGTGAATTCTGGAAGAGCATGATGGCGGAAAAGATCGCCGACGAGATGTCCCAGAAGGGCGGCATCGGCATTGCCGAACAGATGTATTCGCAGGCGCTCGACCGGGCTGAGCGGCAGGGCGCGGTAAACGCGACCACCGACGAAAATGACCGGAGCCGCGCAATGAGCATGATTACGGATTTCGAACGTGAGGTTCTCGGCGTCGGCAAGACGAACGAGGCCTGACAATGAATCAGACTGGGGCAGAAGATATGGAAGTCGTTTCGAATGATTATCGCATCAAGACCGTGCTTGGCCGGTTGGAAATGATAATCGACAACGAGAATCAGCGGATCGGTCGTGATCCCGAATTCGACCTCAAGGTGTCGAATGCTCACAAGAGCCGCTGCCTTTACGAGCTGACGATGCTGTTCCGCGGCACGGATCCGAGAGAACTTGCGATCGGCTACATCGACCAGATGCATGGATTGAAAGCCAAGCTGGCGCTGAACGCGCGGCGGGTCGAGGCGCATCTGCATGCGGTGCGGACGGTTGCTGATCTCCTGAAGAATGCGGCGCGCGATGCGGATGGCGACGGCACCTACACTCAGGAACAGTTCACCTACGGCGAAGTCTGATGGTCAAACTCCTTCTTACCGGTCTATGGGTCTGCATCGTCACGCTCGGGGCGGTGTATTTCTCTGTGCAGATGTCGGCTGCGCCTGCGCCGGTCGACGAGGAAGCCAGGAAGAAGGAACTTCTCGAACTGGTCCGGGGCGAATCGATCACCATTCCGGTCATTTCGGAGGGAGCGATAAGCGGCTACTTCCTCAGCCGTGTCTCGTTCATGATGGACAAGGAGAAGATCAAGGGCGTTAAGCTTCCAATGACGGAGCTGACCACCGACGAGCTTTTTACGCTGCTGATCGGCAACAAGATGGTCGATCTCAGCAAACCGGGCGCCTTCGAACTCGAAAAATTTCGTTCGACGATCAAGGACGACCTGAACAAGAGACTGGGTGATGGCCTTGTGGCGGAAGTGCTGGTCGAGCAACTCGACTACCTTTCTAAAGAAGACATCCGCAACAACGCCTCCCGTGGCAACAAGAACCCAAATCCCGGCAAGAAGATTGTCGAAGGGGTGAAGGTCGAGGAGCCGAAATCTGCGGGCCATTAGCCAATTCGGTTAAAATTATTGAAGAAGAAGCCGGCCGACATGCCGGCTTTTTTGTTCCACGATTCCCGAAAACGCACGGATCTCTCGCATTTTAGCGATCAATTTAAAGGTGGGTTCAGAGCGCTCTGTTTAACGTTGGAAGAGATTGGCCTTCCCATTGTTGAGCGCAGTAATGAACGCATCCGGAGAATTCCAGATATCGCCTCGGCCCGGGAACCTGCTCGGGCTGCAGGTGTGTGACCTTGGCTGGGACGCAGCGCTCAGCCTTGTCGAAGGGATAGTCTCGTTGCGAGGCAACCGGACTGCACTTGCCTTTCTCGATGGTCGCAGCTTCTTGCGCCAGCTCATCGATCCGGCCTACCGAAGCGAGCTCGGCCATCGTCTGATGTTACCGAGTGGCGGCCGTGTTTTCGGGATGTTGGTGAGCGGAATATGCGAGAGGTCTGCGCCTGAACGGTTTTCGGCAACCACCTTCCTTCCGGCGCTCCTGACTTTCCTCGAAAAGAGTTACCGAATCGGTATTGCCGGCGAGGACATTGCCCGCCTGAGGGTATTGCGAGAGCACTTTGCCCGCCATGCGCCATGGCATGAGATCATTGTGGTTGGTCCGGGACAGGAAGTACTTCCGGCTCTGGACTTCATTATCGTGGATGCAGCGACCGCGGCGCAGGAAATTCGGATCGCGCGCTGGCTTGCAGCGGGCCATGCTGGACTGACGATATTCGCAGGAGCCGGTCTCACCGATTTTCTCAAGAACAAACCAGTTCGGCACAGGCGAAGGAGCAGCGGGCTGCTGCCTCAGTCCCTCATCGGCATCAGAAGTTAACTCTTTATTTGCCATAAAAATTTAGACTGCCTTAATCAACGGCAACCTCGGGGATGCCGAGAGCACGGTTATTGCGGTCGCCCCATGTACCAGTCGGCGAAAATCGTTGAAGAGCAGGATTCCAGGCCGGGCGCTTTGCGGTCCGGTCTTGGCTCTGTCTTTTCCCGCATGCGGTGGACGCTGTGGAAAACGGGTGCCGCGATGCTGGTTGGCGGAGCTCTGCCATTGCTGCTCGGCGATGGCCTCCCGCAAACTTATGAAGCAACCACCCGGCTGAAAGTCGAAGCAGCCAGCGAAGACGCGGTTGAGGGAGCCTTGCAAGCGCTCCGCTCCAAACAGGTTCTCGACAATCTTATCGGCGCACTCAACCTTCGGGATGACAGCGAATTCGGGATGGATCGCCCAAGTGTCGTTCGGGTCGTGTCGGATATCGTTTCCGGTAGCGAAATGACGGTCTCGCAGGCCGAAAACCGGCTGCGTGAACGGCTCTCGCAGGCGCTTACGGTTGGTTATAACCAAGGGACGAATGAGGTTGTGATCTCGGCCTCCGCTGCGGATGCTGGCGAGGCGGCAAAAATCGCCAACATGCTGGGAGACACATTCCGCGGCGAACTTGCAGTCGCAGGCGCCGCCACGTCGGAGCCCGTGGTCGAAAAGCTCCGTCAGACACTCGAACGCGCGGAGGCGGCGCTTGCCGGCTTCGCAGAGGAGACCGGCGGACAGAAGCTGGCCGAATTGCGTCGCAGCCAAAATGAACAAAAGCAGCTGGTCGCAGAAGTCGCCGAGGTGCAGGCGGAACTCGCGCACCTCAAGATCAGAGCTGCACGAGCGTCCGCCATGACGCTGGAAGATGTGCTCAACAAGCCGCTGCCGGATAATCTGGATTATACCGGCCTTGAATACCAGCGCCAAAGGCATGTCGAGGCAAAGCTCGCCGTCGATCAGCTCTCGGGCAATCTCGGTCCGCGCCACCCGCGCCTTCTCGCCGCGCAGGCTGCGCTGCAAGAGGTTCGGCTGGATATCCAGAAGGCCCTGAAACAACTCTCCTCGACGCTTCGCCAACAGGAGACGGCCGTTGCCCGGCGCCTGGCCGAACTGAAGAACAAGCAATCCCGAAAACCGGATGACAAGGAAATAGCCGAGTCTGCAACGAGGCTCGCAGCGCTTGAAGACGCGGCGAAAGAGGCGCGTCAGAACTATCTCGACGCCCTTCACCGGTCGGAAGGCCAGGCGGCGCCGCCGGCCGCCAAGGTCGAAATCCTAAGCCCGGCGACGGCAGAGACCGCGCAGCCGGCGGGCCTGTCGATGATGCAGGCATCAGCCGCCGGTGCCGTAGCTGGCCTTTGCTTTGGCCTTGCTCTCTCTGGCCTCACGCGTCGCAGCTCCGGGTCGGACGGGATGGACGAGGAGCCCGCTTTCGATTTTGCCGTAGAGCCCGAGCCAGCCCACAGGGAGCTCGAGGCTGTCGACCCGGTCGAGACGCTCGAGGATGAGGACGATGCCGACTATTACGAACCTCAGCGGGATCTTCCGGCATTTCGCCGAAAAACGCGCTACGCGGCGCCTGCCAATGACGTGCCGCTTGCCGAGCAGATCCGCGAGATGCTGATCGCCAACCGCAGACCGTCGCGCGAGATTGACCTGCCGCCGCTGGTCGCGGCCGTTATGTCGGGCGGGAGTGCCTATCCGCCGTCTTATAGCGCGGCGCGATCCTCCCCTGAGGATATTCGAAAAGCTGAAGAGGTTCGCGAATTGCGCCGTAACATGACGGAGCTTCGGGAGAGGGTTCAGTCCTATTCCGCCCGCCGCGGGTCGACGCGGTAATAACGGACATCCGCGACATCGAATCAGCTTGCATTTGCCGCCTGCGACCAGCATAGGGCGTTGGCGGGCAAATCCGACCGATACCCGCTTTGTAGATTGGCGGCGGTTTCAAGCGGGAGGGTGACGCGTGGCTGTAGTGATCGATGGCAAAGAGGCGGCAGCATCCGTGATTGCAGCCGTAACCGCGGCGACCGCTTCTCTTGAAAGAGAAACGGGCGTCAAGCCGGGGCTCGCGGTCGTCATCGTCGGCAACGATCCGGCGAGCCACGCCTATGTGAGCTCCAAGAGCAAGATGGCCAAGCAGTGCGGATTCAATTCGATCCAGCATAGCTTTGCTGAAGAGACGACGCAGGAAGAGCTTGAAGAGCTCGTCGCCGGATTGAATGCCGATCCGGCAATCCACGGTATTCTCGTGCAGCTTCCCCTGCCGAAACATCTGAAGGCGGAACCGGTGATTCTCTCGATTTCGCCAGAAAAGGACGTTGACGGCCTGCATGTCGTCAATGCGGGCAAGATCGCCACCGGAGACCTGGAAACTGGCCTTATTTCCTGCACGCCGGCCGGCGCAATGCTGCTCGTCAACCGCATCCACGGCCGAGATCTTTCCGGCCTCAACGCCGTCGTCATCGGCCGCTCCAACCTGTTCGGCAAGCCGATGGGCCTGTTGCTGCTGGCCGCCAATGCGACCGTGACCATGGCGCATTCCAGGACAAAGGATCTCGCCTCGGTCTGCCGCAATGCCGATATCCTGGTTGCTGCTGTGG
The DNA here is from genome assembly GCF_004368875.1 of Neorhizobium sp. R1-B. Lineage (NCBI taxonomy): Bacteria > Pseudomonadati > Pseudomonadota > Alphaproteobacteria > Hyphomicrobiales > Rhizobiaceae > Neorhizobium > Neorhizobium sp. R1-B. The sequence goes on along the minus strand of NZ_SOEM01000001.1, from coordinate 230,960 downwards.
GACGGCCGCAGATGGTCAAGGCGGATTGGGTGAAGCCGGGAGCTACAGTGATAGATGTCGGCATCAACCGCGTGCCGGCCCCGGACAAGGGTGAGGGAAAGAGCCGTCTTGTTGGTGACGTCTCTTATGTGGATGCGGCAGAAATCGCTGGAGCCATCACGCCCGTACCAGGCGGTGTCGGCCCAATGACCATCGCCATGCTGATGGCCAATACGGTAATCGCCGCCTATCGCGCCGCCGGAAAAACCGCTCCCAGATTTTAATCGATTTAAAATATTCTGAATGCCGCTGCCGGAGGGGGTTGACTCCTCCGCAAGAGCGTTAAATCTCTTTCCATGTTTTGGAACTCCCGGTTGGGTAGAAAAGCCGGGACAATGGGAGGGTAGTTTCATGAAGACACTATTTTGGATCGGTACGGCGCTCGCGGTCGTTCTCGCAGGAAGCGCAGCCGCCCAGGAGCTCAAGTTTGCGCCGGGTCAGGACGCGCGCTTCAACTGGAAGAGCTACGAGGATTTCAAAGCCGCCAATGCCAACCTCAAGGGGCAAAATCTGACGCTTTTCGGCCCCTGGCGTGGCGAGGACGAGGTGCTGTTCAACAGCGTTCTGGCCTACTTCAATGCGGCGACCGGTATCAACGGCAAATATTCCTCCTCGGAAAACTACGAGCAGCAGATCGTCATCGATACGCAAGCGGGCTCGCCCCCGAATATCGCGATCATTCCGCAGCCGGGCCTTTTGGCCGATCTGGCTACCAAGGGCTTCCTGACGCCGCTCGGCCAGGAGAACGCCGATTGGGTGAAGCAGAATTACGGTGCAGGCGAGGGCTGGATCCGGTACGGCACCTATAAGGGCAAGGATGGACAAGAGGCCTATTTCGGCTTCCCGTTCAAGGCCGATTTCAAGTCCATGGTCTGGTATGTACCTGAAAATTTCGAAGAGGCGGGCTACGAGGTTCCCAAGACCATGGAGGAACTGATCAAGCTCAGCGACCAGATCGTTGAGGATGGCGGCGTTCCCTGGTGCATCGGCCTCGGTTCCGGGGGCGCCACAGGCTGGCCCGCAACGGACTGGGTCGAAGACATGATGCTGCGCACCCAGACCCCCGAAACCTACGACAAGTGGGTAAGTAACGAAATCAAGTTTGACGATCCGGCCGTAGTGGGCGCGATCGAGGAGTTCGGCAAGTTCGCCAAGAACGAGAAATATGTGAGCGGTGGCGTGGCTGCGGTTGCCTCGACCGACTTCCGCGACAGCCCGAAAGGCCTCTTCGGCATTCCGCCGAAATGCTACCTGCATCACCAGGCATCCTTCGTACCGTCCTTCTTCCCGCCGGGTACGAAGCTCGGCGCCGATGCTGACTTCTTCTATCTGCCGACCTACGCCTCCAAGCCCGAGCTCGGCACACCCGTTCTAGGCGCCGGTACGATGTTTGCCATCACCAAGGATTCACCCGCAGCCAAGGCCTTTATCGAATTCCTGAAGACGCCGATTGCCCACGAGGTGTGGATGGCGCAGTCATCGTTCCTGACGCCGTTCAAGGGCGCCAACCCGGATGCGTATGCCAATGACGTCATGAAGAAGCAGGGCGAACTTCTGACCACCGCAACGACCTTCCGTTTCGATGCATCCGACCTGATGCCGGGCAAGATCGGCGCCGGCGCCTTCTGGACCGGCATGGTCAATTATGTCGGCGGCAAGGATGCCAAGACGGTTGCGACCGACATACAGAAGGCTTGGGACGGCCTGAAATAAAACGCCGAACATAAACCTACATTTCGCCGCGCCGGCTTTCCGGCGCGGTGCCTTCAGAATAATCCGGAAAAATCGGTGAAAAGGGGAGAGGCATGATATCGCAGGTCGTTTCAGCCGTCGGCGTTGTGATCGCCGGCGTTTTCATCTGTGCCTTGTATTACTGGCTCTCCGACAAGATTCTGCAACTCGTGTTTCCGGTCCCGGTGGACAATGTCCACGCGGCGTCGGTAAACCTCAACCGGCGGGCTATGGTTCGCCCTTGGCTGTTTCTGGGGCCGGCCCTTATCCTGCTGGTCGTCTATTTGGTCTATCCGGTGGTGGCGACGTTCATCCTGTCCTTTTACGATCGGTCGGGCGGAAATTTCGTGGGTCTTTCGAACTACCGCTGGGCCATACAGGACGACCAGTTTCGCCAATCGATCTTCAACAATATCCTCTGGCTTGCGGTGGTACCGGCGGCCTGCACCTTCTTCGGCCTCGTTATCGCCGTGCTGACTGATCGGATCTGGTGGGGCAATCTTGCCAAGAGCCTGATCTTCATGCCGATGGCGATCTCTTTCGTCGGCGCCTCCGTCATATGGAAATTCATCTACGAATATCGCGGCGGCAGCGAGACTCAGATCGGCCTCCTGAATGCTGTCGTGCAGTTCTTCGGCGGCAATCCGCAGGTGTGGATATCGCTTCCCTTCTGGAACAACTTCTTCCTGATGGCGATCCTGATCTGGATACAGACCGGTTTTGCTATGGTCATCCTGTCGGCAGCGCTTCGCGGCATCCCGGAGGAGACGATTGAGGCCGCCGTCATCGACGGCGCCAGCGGCTGGCAGATTTTCTGGAAAATCATGGTGCCGCAGATCTGGGGCACGATTGCCGTCGTCTGGACGACCATCACGATTCTCGTTCTGAAAGTCTTCGACATCGTGCTGACCATGACGAACGGCCAGTGGAACACCATGGTCCTGGCGAACCTGATGTTCGACTGGATGTTCCGTGGCGGGGGGGACAGCGGACGAAGCGCGGTCATCGCGCTCATCATCATGGCCGCCGTAACGCCGATCATGATCTGGAATATCCGCCAGGCGAACAAGGAAATGGGAGGCCATTGAGATGAACCCTGCCGTCAGCCTCCGCCGTATCGGGCTCCCGCGCCTCATCGTCCATTTGTCGGTCCTGGTGATCTGCATTATCTGGCTTATCCCGACCATCGGCATCCTCGTCACCTCATTCCGCGATGCAGGCCAGATCGCCGCGTCGGGCTGGTGGACGGCATTCACCGGCGCTGCCGAGACAAGTGCTGCCCGCCTTGGCGAGCCGTCCACCGCCAGACAGGAGGGGGCGAACTACGTCATTTCCGGCTCGGTCTTCGAGCAAGGCCAGAGCGGGGCGGTTCGCGCCTTCGGCACGCGCGTCGCGGCGCCGACGGAATTCGAAGCCGGGCAGGCGGCCGACCTCGGCGACGGCGAGATGCTGACGATCAACGAGGACGGCAGCTACGTCTATACGAAGAATGCTCCCTTCGACGGCGAGCGTGGAAAGCGCGTCTATCTCTCCATCGCGGCGCCGCCCTCATTTACCCTCGACAACTACCGGACCGTGCTCACCTCTCAAGGTATCGGACAATCCTTCGTCAATTCCCTGACGGTCGCGATTCCTGCGACCATCATCCCGATCCTGATCTCCGCTTTTGCCGCCTACGCGCTGTCCTGGATGGAGTTTCCCGGGCGTGCGCTGATCATTGCCATGGTGGTCGGGCTGATCGTCGTGCCCTTGCAGATGTCCCTCATTCCACTTCTCAGGATGTATAACGAGATCGGCAACTTGTTCGGAGTGCCGTCACGCAGCTATGCGGGCATCTGGCTTGCCCACTCGGCCTTCGGAATGCCGCTCGCGATCTACCTTCTGCGCAACTACATCGCAGGCCTGCCGAGGGAGATTATCGAATCCGCCCGGGTTGACGGCGCGAGCGATTTCGAGATCTTCGTGAAGATCATCCTGCCGCTGTCGTTTCCGGCTTTGGCATCCTTCTCCATCTTTCAGTTCCTGTGGACATGGAACGACCTTCTGGTCGCCATGGTCTTTCTCGGTACAGGCAAGGATCAGCTTGTCCTGACCGGCGCGCTCAATGCGCTTTTGGGCTCCATGGGCGGAAAGTGGGAAATTCTCACCGCCTCCGCCTTCATCACGATTGTGGTGCCGATTATCGTCTTTTTTGCACTTCAGCGGTATCTCGTCCGCGGATTGCTTGCCGGCTCGGTCAAGGGCGGCTGAGCCGCAGGCTTATTGTGTCAACTACAGGATATTGAATGATCATTTCGCACGAAAAACCCGCGGAGCTGGACAAGGATTGGTGGCGTGGGGCGGTCATCTATCAGATTTATCCGCGGTCCTTCCAGGATTCGAACGGCGACGGCATCGGTGACCTGAAGGGTATCACTGCGCGCCTACCGCATGTCGCCGCGCTCGGGGCCGATGCGATCTGGATATCGCCGTTCTTCCCCTCACCCATGAGGGACTTTGGCTACGATGTCTCGAACTACACCGATGTCGATCCGATGTTCGGGTCGCTCTCCGACTTTGACGGTCTGATCTCGGAAGCCCATCGGCTTGGCATCAAGGTGATGATCGATATTGTGATGTCCCACAGCTCCGACCAGCATCCATGGTTCATCGAGAGCCGGTCCAGCCGCTTCAATCCCAAGGCCGACTGGTATGTCTGGGCCGATGCAAGACCGGATGGAACGCCGCCGAACAACTGGTTGTCGATATTCGGTGGATCCGCCTGGGCCTGGGATCCGACGCGCATGCAGTATTACATGCACAACTTCCTGACATCGCAGCCGGACCTCAATCTTCACAATCCGGAAGTGCAGGATGCGCTCCTGGACATGACCCGTTTCTGGCTGTTGCGCGGCGTCGATGGTTTCCGTTTGGATACGATCAACTTCTATTTCCACGACAAGGAACTGCGCGACAACCCGGCGCTTGATCCCTCGCGGCGCAATGCATCCACCGCACCGGCAGTAAACCCCTATAACTTCCAGGAACATGTCTACGACAAGAACCGGCCTGAAAACCTGGAATTCCTGAGACGCTTCCGGGCCGTGCTTGACGAGTTTCCGGCGATCGCCGCTGTCGGTGAGGTCGGCGACAGCCAGCGGGGCCTTGAGATCGTTGGCGAATATACCTCCGGCACCGACAAGATGCAGATGTGCTACGCGTTCGAGTTCCTGGCGCCCGATCCGCTGACGCCTGCGCGTGTCGCAGAAGTGCAGAACGCCTTCTCGGTCGCCGCGCCGGACGGCTGGGCCTGCTGGGCCTTCTCGAACCACGACGTCGTGCGCCACGTCAGTCGCTGGGGCCACGACCTTCTCGACCGCGATGGCTATGCAAAAATGTCGGCTGCGATCCTCATGACCCAACGCGGTTCGGTCTGCATCTATCAGGGCGAGGAATTGGGCCTCACCGAGGCAGATATCGCCTATGCCGATCTGCAGGATCCATACGGCATTCAGTTCTGGCCGGAATTCAAGGGGCGGGATGGTTGCCGCACCCCCATGGTGTGGGACGCACAGGCGTTGCAGGCCGGTTTTTCGACAGCCGAGCGAACCTGGTTGCCCATCCCCGTCGAACATCAGCTCCGCGCCGTCGGCGCCCAATATGGCGACCCCGCTTCCGTGCTGGAGCAGTACCGTCGCTTTCTGGCGTTCCGCAAGCAGCACCCGGCCTTTGCAAAGGGCGATATCGCCTTCCTGCCGGAAGATGGGCCGGTGCTCGGCTACAAGCGGCAGTACGGTAACGAGACCGTGCTTTGCCTGTTCAATATGAGCCCAAGCGAGACCTCGACGGAATTGCCTATCGGCGATTGGGAGATTTTAACGGGGCATGGATTTGAAAGCGGCCTCGAAGGCCGACGCATCGAACTACCGGCCTGGGGGGCGTTCTTCGCCCGCCACGCCTAACGAAAACGGGAGGGAAACATGGCTGGTGTCGTGCTTAAGGATATCCGCAAGGCCTATGGTCAGGTGAAGGTGCTGCATGGCATCGACCTGGACATCAAGCAGGGCGAGTTCGTGGTCTTCGTCGGTCCTTCGGGCTGCGGAAAATCCACGCTGTTGCGGATGATCTCCGGTCTCGAGAGCATCACAGGCGGGGAAATGTTTATCGACAATCAGTTGGTGAACGAGGTTCCGCCTTCGCGCCGCGGCATCGCCATGGTTTTCCAATCCTACGCGCTTTATCCGCACATGACGGTTTACGACAACATGGCCTTCGGCATGCGGATCGCCAAGGAAAGCAAGCAGGAGATCGACCGTCGCGTCCGCTCGGCTGCCGACATCCTGCAGCTCACGCCCTATCTCGACCGGTTGCCGAAGGCGCTCTCGGGCGGGCAGCGGCAGCGCGTGGCGATCGGCCGGGCCATCTGCCGCAATCCGAAGGTCTTCCTGTTCGACGAGCCGCTCTCCAACCTCGACGCCGCGCTTCGGGTGGCGACCCGCATCGAGATCGCCAAACTCAACGAGGCGATGCCCGATACCACGATGATCTACGTCACCCACGACCAGGTGGAGGCGATGACGCTTGCGGACCGTATCGTTGTACTCTCGGCCGGGCGTATCGAACAGGTGGGGGCACCGCTCGAGCTTTACGAGCGTCCCCACAACCTCTTCGTCGCACGCTTCATCGGTTCGCCGGCGATGAACATCATTCCTGCAACGATAACCGAGACTGGCGAGACCACCACCGTATCACTGAGGGGCGGCAAGTCGGTGCGTCTCCCGATCGCGACTGCCGCTACTGAAAAAGGCAAGGCTGCAAGCTTCGGCGTGCGCCCGGAGGATCTTTCGATCGCGACTGGCGAGGAATATCTTTTCGAAGGGCAGGTCTCGATCGTCGAAGCCCTCGGAGAAGTAACGTTGCTTTACATTGAGGGGCTTGCCGACCAGGAACCGATTATCGCCAAGATTCCCGGAATTCTGAACGCGAAGAAGGGGAACGCTATGCGCTTTGCCGCCGACCCTGCGAAGCTGCACCTTTTTGATGCAGAAGGTAAGAGCTATCGGAAATAAGGGATAAGCCGCCGTTTACTATAAACCACCGAGCGTTGTTGGGAATTGTTCTGGATTGAGACTTCAAAACGCTCTGTTAAATTTCACCGGCTAGCCTTCTTCTCATAAACGAAGGAGGGACGTCGTGAGTGCGGCTCCAAAAAACAAAAATCACTTTTTGAGTAAGGAAGAGTCTTTCATGTACGACCGGGAAGCCCGGTTCAAGATGGAAGACACGATGAATGCGGCGCGCATCGAATATACGGAAAAAGGCGTGATGAACATGGCGCAGCGCCGCTGCGACGTGCTGCGCATTTCCCAGAGCAGCGCCGTTATCGGTATCCTGACCCAGTACAATCTGCCTCAGCAGTTTTACCTCGATATTCCGGATGCGCGGATCACCAAGGTCGGCTGCCTGTTGATGCGCACCAATGCCAACAACACGATCGAAGTCCGTTTCCTGCGCCTTCTCACGCAGAAGGAGATGGACCGGATTTTCGTGTTTTCGACCCATCCCAACCATCGCGACCGGACGCTCGACATCCGATCCTGGTGAAGTCGGAAATTTTCGATGGGCGACTCTGGCCGCCCATTCATTTATGCAAACACGCTTGCACCCTGGTCCGCGTGACCGACATTGCGGCGGAATGCGGCGAAGAGCTCTCGGCCCATGCCGAACTCGTTGCCCGAAAGGTCGGCGACAACAGGCGTCCGCGCTTCAAACTCGCCCGCATCCACCAGTACCTCCAGCGTACCTGCGACGGCGTCAAGCCGGACCATGTCTCCGTCCTTGATCTTGGCGATGGGTCCGCCGTCGGAAGCTTCCGGGGTAATATGGATCGCCGCCGGCACCTTGCCCGAGGCACCTGACATGCGCCCGTCAGTCACCAGCGCGACCTTGAAGCCGCGGTCCTGCAGCACGCCCAGCGGAGGCGTAAGACGATGGAGTTCGGGCATGCCGTTTGCTTTCGGCCCCTGAAAGCGGACGACTGCGACAAAATCCTTGTTGAGTTCGCCGCGCTTGAAAGCGTCCTGCAGCCCCTGTTGATCATGGAAAACAATGGCCGGCGCTTCGACGATGTGGCGCTCCGGCTTTACCGCGGAAATCTTGATGACGGCCTTGCCGAGATTGCCGGTCAGCATCTTCAGCCCGCCGGTGGACTGGAAAGGTGTCTCTATGGTCGACAGAACTTTCTTGTCTCCACTTTCGGCCGGTGCCGGCTCCCGCACCACCTGGCCTTGAGCATCGAGTTTCGCTTCGACGGTATAGGCATCGAGGCCGTGGCCGAAGACGGTGCGAACGTCGTCATGCAAGAAGCCTTGCTTCAGGAGCTGCTTGATGAGGAAGCCCATGCCTCCGGCGGCGTGGAAATGGTTCACGTCCGCCAGACCGTTCGGATAGACGCGGGCGAGCAGGGGGACGACATCCGAAAGGTCGGAGATGTCCTGCCATGTCAGGTGAATGCCGGCCGCGCGCGCCATGGCGACGAGGTGGAGCGTGTGGTTTGTCGAGCCGCCGGTGGCGTGCAGGCCAACGACGCCATTGACCACCGAACGTTCGTCGATCATCTCGCCGGCTGGTGTGAATTCATTGCCGAGGGCGGTGATGGCGAGCGCCCGCTTGGCGGCTTCTCGAGTCAATGCTTCGCGCAGCGGCGTACCCGGATTGACAAAGGAAGCGCCGGGCATGTGGAAGCCCATGATTTCCATCAGCATCTGGTTGGAGTTTGCGGTGCCGTAGAAGGTACAGGTGCCGGGGCCGTGATAGGACTTCGACTCGGCGTCGAGAAGTTCTGCGCGGCCGACCTTGCCTTCCGCATAGAGCTGCCGGATGCGCGACTTCTCGTCGTTCGGTAGACCCGAAGTCATCGGGCCTGCCGGGATGAAGACGGAGGGCAGGTGGCCGAAGCTCAGCGCGGCGATCACCAGGCCGGGTACGATCTTGTCGCAGATGCCGAGGAAGACTGCTGCGTCGAACATGTTGTGGGAAAGGCCGATGCCGGCCGCCATGGCGATCGCATCCCGCGAGAACAGCGATAGTTCCATGCCCGGCTGCCCTTGGGTGACACCGTCGCACATAGCCGGCACGCCGCCCGCAACCTGCGCGATCCCGCCTGCCTCCCGGGCGGCTTCCCGGATGATCGGCGGGAAGATCTCGTAGGGCTGGTGGGCGGAGAGCATGTCGTTATAGGCTGTGATGATGCCGAGGTTCGGAACGACGTCGCCCGCGAGCGCATCCTTTTCGGCGGGGGAACAGACCGCAAAACCGTGTGCGAGATTGCCGCAGGAGAGTGTCGACCGGTGCGGGCCTCGCGATGCCGCTCGCCGGACGCGGTCGAGATAGGCCTCACGGTGCGGCTTTGATCGTTCTACGATGCGGGCGGTGATAGCCTCGATGCTGGAATGGGCGGCCATGGGTCTTGTCCTCATCCGTCAAGCCCGGCTTGGGAATGGCGAAAGCCGACCGGGATTGCTCCTGTTGAAAATCCTGCGCCTTTACGGCGCCCAGTAGATCTCTAGCGGCGACGCAGCGTGATTGAGCACGGCGCGGATCGGCATCTCCGCTTCGTCGGAACCAGCCTTCGCCTTTTCCAGCACGTCCCGCTTGCCCTGACCTTCGATATGAAGGACCAGGAAACGCGCGTCCGAAAGGCTTGCAAAGGAGAAGGTCAACCGCTCCTCGCCAGCACCTTCCGCCTCCATGGTCAGAACGCCGCGAGGGCCAGAAAGATCGAGCGCTTTCGTGAGATTATTGCCGCGCGGGAAGAACGAGGCCGTATGGCCATCGGTTCCCATGCCGAGGATGGCGACATCGAAAGGATTTCCAATGCCCGCCGTCTTATCTGTTGCCGCGACCGCAGCTTCGTCGATTGAGGGTCGATCATAATAAAGCGGGATGAACTTCGCCGTCGCAGCCTTGTCCTTCAGGAGATGCGTCGCGACCAGAAGATGGTTGGAGCGCGGATTGTCGGCCGGTACGAAACGCTCGTCGACCAGAGTGACCGTGACCTTGCTCCAATCGATATCGCGTGCCGACAGGGTCTCGAAGAACTTTTTCGGTGTGGAACCGCCAGAGACTGCGATGGACGCGATCCCCCGTTCGCGGATCGCGGCGGCCAGGCGTGCCGCAACCTCGTCCGCCAGGGCGGCAGCAAGTGTTGCGGCATCGGGAAAGTCATGCAGGTTCGCGGTCATTGCCCGGTCTCGCCCTTCCTATCGTCAGCCTTCGTGCCAGGTGCGGTGATCCCGTTCTATCAACGCGATCGCTTGGCTGGGTCCCCAGGTTCCGGCGGTATAGCCCTGCACCTGCTGGCCGGTTGCTTCCCAACCCTTGAGGATCGGGTCGACCCAGCGCCACGCGGCTTCCACCTCGTCACGGCGCATGAAAAGGGTCTGGTTGGAGCGGATCGTGTCCATCAGGAGCCGCTCATAGGCGTCGGGATTGCGAACCGCGAACGCTTCCGCAAAGCTCATGTCGAGCGAAACCTCGCGAAGCCGCATTCCGCCGGGACCTGGGTCCTTAATCATCAATGATTGCTTCACACCCTCGTCCGGCTGCAAGCGGATGATCAGCTGGTTCGCGGCAATTCGGCCCGCGGCATTGTCGAAGATATTGTGCGGGATCGGCTTGAAGGTGATGACGATCTCGGAAACCCGATTGGCGAGGCGCTTGCCTGTGCGGATATAGAAGGGCACGCCGGCCCAGCGCCAGTTGCCGATCTCGGCCTTTATGGCCACGAATGTCTCGGTATTGGAGACGCCGCCTTCCAGCTCGTCGAGATAGCCCTTAACGGGGCCGCCGGCTGAAGCGCCCGCGCGGTACTGGCCTCGCACCGTGAATTGTTCGACATTGGCTTCGGTGATCGGCTTCAGCGCCCGTAGCACCTTGAGCTTTTCGTCGCGCACCGATTCCGAATTCATCGAGGAAGGGACTTCCATGGCGACAAGGCAGAGAAGCTGCAGGATATGGTTCTGAACCATGTCGCGCAGCGCGCCGGCCGTATCGTAATAACCGGCGCGGCCTTCGAGCCCGACAGCCTCCGCAACCGTGATCTGCACGTGATCGATATGCTCGGCATTCCACAACGGCTCGTAGAGCGCGTTGGCGAATCGCAGCGCCATCAGGTTCTGCACCGTCTCCTTGCCGAGATAGTGGTCGATGCGGAAGATCTGCTCTTCGCGGAAAACCTTGCCGATCGTATCGTTGAGTTCGAGCGCTGAGGCGAGATCGCGGCCAATCGGCTTTTCCACGACGATCCGGGTTGCTTTCGTGATCAGCTTGTGGTCGCGGATTTTCTCGGAAATTGCTCCGAAGATGCCGGGCGCAACGGCGAGATAGAAAACGCGCACCCGTTCTTTTCCATCATCGATGAGCTTCTTGAGCGCATCCCAGCCCTGATCGGACTTGGCATCGATCGAGACGTAGTAGAGCCGCTGGCAGAACTCTTGAACTTCAGCCTCGTCGTATTCGCCCTTCTTCAGGTGCTCCTTCAATGCGTCCTGGGCAAATTTTCGATAATCTTCATGTGAGAGATTGCTGCGGGAAGCGCCGATGATACGGGTTGGTTCCGTAAACTGACCCTCCACCTGACGGTGGTAAAGGGCCGGCAGGAGCTTGCGCTCTGCGAGGTCGCCGGTTCCGCCGAACACGACGCAATCAAAGGCTTCGACTGGGATGATCTGGCTGCTCATCTCTGTTCTTTCGTCCTGGATGGTTGGGGGCATACTTAATCTAATCGATTTAAAAAGGCTAGCCCGAATTGATGTTGAGGACCTCGTAGGGTCGCTTGCTTGTCAGAGCCTGTCGCGCAGCGCAAACCACGTGAGGGCCAGAAAAAGCAACGGCGTTCTCATATGACGCCCGCCTGGAAAGGCGGGAACATCCAGTGCGGCAAGGTGATCCAGTTCGGTCGCATTGCCGGAAATCATGTCAGCATAGAGCTTGCCACAATAGTTTGACAGCATGACGCCGTGACCGGAATAACCGCCGATCGAGGTCACACCCGGCATGACTTCGCGCACGAAAGGCTGGCGCGGCATCGTGATTCCCACATTGCCGCCCCATGCATGCGTGATCGCAATGTTTTTCAGGCTCGGATAGGTGGCGATGATTTGCTGGCGGATGGCCTGCGCAGTATCTTTCGGGTCGCGAGAGGAATAGACCTCGCGCCCTCCGAACAGGAGACGGTTGTCGCGCGACTTGCGGAAATATCTCACGACGAATCGCGAATCGGCCACCGCCTCGCCGCCCGGAATGACCGTTGGAAAATCATCGAGCGGTTCCGTGGCTGCGATGAAGGAGCCGATCGGCATGATATGTGCGGACGTGACAGGTTCCAGTTCGCCGACATAGGCGTTTGTGGCGATCAGCACCCGGCCGGCCGTCAACGTCCCGGACGGTGTATCTACCTTGATCTTTCCGCCGCTCTGCCGGATGGCCGTTGCCTTCGTCATTTCGTGGATCTGAGCGCCGGCCGACCTGGCAACGCTCGCAAGACCGATCAGCAGCTTCAGGGGATGAATGTGGCCTGTGCCCGTATCCCGGACGCCGCAGTGATAATCCCCGGTGCCGAGCCGTTCTGCGGTTTCCCTGGCGTCCATGAACGAGATATGGGGATAGGCGTAACGTTCCGCGGCAATCTCGGCATTCGCACGATATTCCCTCTCGTGTCCCGGCTTGTGGGCGACATTCATCTGCCCCGGCATGTAATCCATGTCGATGCCGTGAACATCGGCAAAATCGAGAAGATGGCGCTTGGCATGCTCCGCCATATCGAAGAGCGCCTTCGAGCGTTCATAGCCCAACTCCTTCTCGAATTCTTCCGGCCACCAGCGCTGGCCGGTGCCCATCTGCCCCCCATTGCGTCCCGAAGCGCCGTCGCCGAGGCGATATGCCTCGATCAGGGTGGTGGAAATACCGCTCCTGGCGAGGTTGTAGGCGGCCTGAAGCCCGGTATAGCCGCCGCCGACGATCGCGACATCGACCGTCTTCGATTCGTCGAGGGCGGGATAGGTCGGTCGTTCGCCAACGGTTGCCTGATACCAGGAAACCCCCGGCGCTATCGGGCTCTGCCACTTGTCCAAAACACCAGCCCTCACACGTTGAGAAGCAGGAATTCCCGCTCCCACGGGCTGATGACCTGCATGAAGGTCTCAAATTCCCCACGCTTGACGCCCGCATAGAGGCCTATGAACTCGGGGCTGAAGACCTGCGCCAGGGCTGGTTCTGATTCCAGCAACGATACGGCTTCGAGCAGGCCACGAGGCAGATCGATCGAGCCTTCGTTGGCCGTATCTTCCGTGGGCGGCGCCGGCTCAATCCCGTTCATGATGCCGAGCAGGCCGCAGCCGAGCGACGCCGCGAGCGCCAGATAAGGATTGGCGTCCGAGCTCGGCAGTCGGTTTTCGACGCGGCGGGCGTTCGCGTCCGAAACTGGCACACGGAAGGCGGTGGTACGATTATCGTAGCCCCAGGCATTGTTGACCGGTGCCGACATGTCGGGCGTCAGGCGGCGGTAGGAGTTCACATAGGGAGCCATCATGGCGAGCGTCTTGGGCACATAAGTCTGCATGCCGCCGATGAAGTGGAAAAATTCCTTCGAGGCGGAGCCGTCCGGGTTCGAGAAGACGTTCTTGCCGGTTTTGATGTCGACCACCGACTGGTGGATGTGCATCGCCGAACCCGCCTGGCCCTGCATCGGTTTGGCCATGAAGGTGGCGTAAATCCCGTGCTTCAGGGCTGCTTCGCGGATCGTCCGCTTGAACATGAAAACCTGGTCGGCGAGTTCGATCGGATCGCCATGGCGCAGGTTGATCTCGAGTTGCGCCGGACCTTCCTCATGAATGAGGGTGTCGATCTCCAACCCCTGCTTTTCGGAAAAGTGATAGATGTCGTCGATCAGCTCGTCGAATTCATTGATGCCGGCAATCGAATAACCCTGGCCACCGAGGATCGAACGGCCCGACCGGCCTTTCGGCGGGTGCAGGGGATAGTCAGGGTCGTCGTTTTTGGCGACAAGGTAAAATTCGATTTCCGGGGCTACGACAGGTTTCCATCCGCGTTCTTCGTAAAGCCTAACAATGTTCTTCAACACATTGCGCGGCGTGTAGGCCACAGCCTTGCCATCCGTATCGACGATATCGCAGATCACCTGCGCCGTCGGGTCCGTCTCCCACGGAACGACCGCGAGAGTGGACAGATCAGGCATCAGCTTCAGGTCGCTGTCCCGCGGCTCGTAACGGAAAGTGCCGGTTTCTTCGGGATATTCACCTGAGATTGTGTGGCGGTAAAGGGCGGAGGGCAGCGCAAGCGAAGTATTCGACGTGAATTTCGAAGATGGCATCATCTTGCCGCGCGGAACGCCGGCCAGATCGGGTGTGATGCATTCGACATCCTCGATCCCCCGCGCTCTCAGCCACGCGGTGGCCTCCCGCCAGTCCGCCACGCCTCGAAGGGAGGTGAGCGTCGGTTGGGCAGCGGCTGCTTTGAGCACGGTGCCGGTTGCGGGGGCGGGATTGGCTTTTTTGCGCGGCATGACACACCGGAGTGAGGTTGATCGAAGTTCCCATCATAGCCACGGATTGGCGCTTGGCGAGGGGGCGTCATTGACTTTGGCGCCGGGGATGGCGAAGAGCCAACGGGGAAACGATGGAGCGCCGGGTGACGCGAAAATTCGACGTGGTGATTTTGGGCGCAGGCGCCGCAGGGATGATGTGCGCGATCCGTGCCGGAGCCCGCGGACGTTCGGTCCTGTTGCTCGACCATGCGAAGGCGCCGGGGGAGAAGATCCGCATCTCCGGCGGCGGGCGATGCAACTTCACCAACATCCATGCCAGCGCCAGGAATTATCTGTCCTCCAATCCGCATTTCGCCAAGTCGGCGTTTGCCCGCTACACGCCGCGCGATTTCCTCGACATGGTCGAGGCGCACAAGATCGGCTGGCATGAGAAGACGCTCGGGCAGCTCTTCTGCGACGAAAGCGCCAAAGATATCATTCGCATGCTGCTCATCGAAATGCAGGCGGCAGGAGTGGTCCTCGAACTGCAGAAGCAGGTCACTTCGATCGAAAAGACTCCGGATGGCTTTCGCATCGCAACGTCTGAAGGTGCCGTGGAAGCAGCAGCACTCGTCGTTGCGACGGGCGGCAAATCGATTCCGAAGATGGGGGCAACCGGCTTTGCCTACGAGATTGCGAAACAGTTCCGCCTGAAGGTCATCGAAACACGTCCGGCGCTCGTGCCGCTGACGCTCGACCCGAACCTGTTGGAGAGACTGTCGCCGCTATCCGGCGTCTCGGTGGCGGCGGAGGTACGACACGGCAAGACGGCTTTCCGGGAAGCGCTGCTGTTTACTCATCGCGGCCTGAGTGGCCCTTCCATCCTGCAGATATCCTCCTTCTGGCGGGAAGGAGACGACATCACCCTGGTGATCGAACCGGACCTGGATGTTGCGTCCATGCTTAAAGCAGCGCGCAAGGTCAACGGCAGGCAGGCTGCGCAGACGGTGCTTGCAGAAGCTTTGCCCAAACGGCTGGCGCAATTTTTTGTCGAGACGAGAGGCGTGACGGGACATCTGGCGGATCTTTCGGACAAGGCGATCGCAGGGCTTGCCGCTGCAATACAGAATTGGACGATCCGGCCTGCCGGTTCGGAAGGTTACAGGACGGCGGAGGTGACCCTTGGCGGCGTCGATACATCCGAACTGGATTCCAGGACCATGCAGGCGAAGGCGGTGCCCGGTCTCTATTTTATCGGCGAATGCGTTGATGTGACCGGCTGGCTCGGCGGTTATAATTTCCAGTGGGCCTGGGCATCAGGCCATGTTTGCGGGGAAGCATTGTCGTAGTGCGTGATTCAGCACTTCTTAATATACCTCCCTCATCCTGCCTTAATGCCAGCAAAATCCTGTGGTTAAGAGCTGGTATACGCAGCCTGTCGGGTCGCGGCAGGACGTCGAGAGCAACCGTTTTTGGGGTTCAGGATTCATGCAGAAAACCCGCCGTGCCCGCGCAATTGCAATCGCACTCGTCAAGGACGACGCCAGGCAGAAGCGGTTGCGGCTTCTGGTGATCTCGATCGGGGCTATGGCAGCTCTTCTCTCCCTTCCGGCGTTTTTTCACTAATCGCTTGAAAGCAATTTAAAGAAGCTGGCTCTCCGCAGCCATTGCTCTGCATGACTCACTGAAGCGGTGTCGCATCTTGAATTCCACTGGTTCAGTAAAATTTTAAAGATTGCTCATAATAATCCGACTGTCTTTATCCCACAGGGAAGGCTTGGGGCATGTCGAGATTTTTTCCATCGTCCGTCGTATCGCGGATCGCCTTCTTCTGTCTGTTCATGATCTTCGTCGCGATTGCCGCGGTTGGCGGTCTCGCCTACGTGCATCTGCGCGGCGATATCATGGAAACGGCGAAAGCAGATGCCCATAAGGCGGTTCGCACCATGAGCCTGCTCTACGAGCTTGAGCTGCCCGGCGCCAAGAGCGAAATCCGCGACGGTTTCGTTTCCCGCGTGCTTCAGGGGGATGGAGTTCTGAGTGACCATGACCTGGTGGACCGTACGGCCGGAGCTATCGGTGGCGTTGCTACCCTCTTCGAAAAGCGCGGCAGCGATTATGTTCGCGTCTCCACCAACGTGAAAACGGAGAAGGGCGAACGTGCTATCGGCACCAAGCTTGCCGCGGAACACCCGGCGCAGCCGTTCCTTGCCCGCGGTGAAGCCTATTTCGGCCCGGCCGTCTTGTTCGGCCGCGATTTCATGACCGGCTATTTTCCGATTACCAACGCCTCCAATGCCGTTACAGGCCTCCTGTTCATTGGCATCCCCATGGAGGTCTACTTCGATCACATCGCCTCCTCGGCTTATGTCATTGTCGGCAGTTCGGTTGCTGCACTCGTCCTGATCGGCTTTGTGAGCTTCTTCACGCTGAGGAGCCTGCTCCGCCCGCTCGGTGTACTGACCAGCACGGTCCGCACGCTCTCCGGCGGAAATGATGCGGTCGAGATCCCTTATACCGCGCGCCGCAACGAGTTCGGCAACATCGCCCGTGCGCTGGAAGTGTTCCGCGACGCAGCCCGCGAAAAACGGCTCATCGAAAGTCGAAGCGTGGAGGAGCGCAGCGAAGCAGAGGCGGAACGTCGCCGGAGCGATGAGGAAAAGCAACGTGTCGATCAGCAGATCGATATTGCGGTCAGCGAGCTGGCGGCGGCTCTATCCCGCTTGGCGCAGGGCGATCTCTCGACCACGATCGAGACTGTTTTCTCAGGCAGGCTTGAACAACTGCGCAACGACTTCAACGGCTCTATCGTCCGGCTACGCGATACTCTTTCCGATATCCGCGAAAGCACGCTCTCCATCCAAAAGAGCAGTGCCGGTCTGAGCCATTCATCGACCGAACTCTCGCGCCGAACCGAAACCCAGGCAGCCTCGCTGGAAGAGACCGCTGCCGCAGTGGACCAAATCACGGTAACGGTGCGGTCTTCGGCCGAGCGTGCCCGCGAAGCCAATCACGCCGTTTCGGAGACCAAGAAGAGCGCCGACAATTCCGGCACCGTGGTCAACAACGCAGTCGCCGCCATGGGGCGTATCGAGGAGGCCTCGCGGAAAATCGAACAGATCATCGAGGTGATCGACGATATCGCCTTCCAGACCAACCTCCTTGCGCTGAATGCCGGGATCGAGGCAGCGCGCGCAGGCGAGGCCGGCAAGGGCTTTGCCGTCGTGGCTCAGGAGGTCCGCGAGCTTGCCCAACGATCCGCCGGAGCGGCGAGCGAGATCAAGGATCTGATCACGCAGTCAAGCCAGGAAGTAAGCTCCGGGGCCGGTCTGGTACAACAGGCGGGTGCGGTGTTGGCGGCCATCAGTCAGCAGATCACCGGCGTCAGCCAGCATGTCGACATGATCGCAACCGCAAGCCAGGATCAGTCGGCAGCCCTGCAAGACATCAACAACTCGGTCAACCGCATGGACCAGATGACCCAGCAGAACGGCGCAATGGTCGGCGAAACCACCGAGGCGAGCCGCCGTCTTGCCGAAGAGGCCGACGCTCTGCTTCAACTTGTTCAGCAGTTCCGCATCGACGGCGTGAAGCATTCGCACCCGCAGGCTTCCCGGGCGGCTTGAGGTTTCTTGTCGGAAATCCGTGGGGCGGCAGCGATGCCGCCCTTTCTTGTTTTCAGTCTAGCGACCAGGTCGGCCACCCCGGAGATCCAGCTGGGGGCGAGTGAACCGAACTGCTCGTAATAAGCGTCCTCAGCCTGCCGGCTGTCACCTTTCGCAGCGGGATAGATTGGGCGGGAAAGAATGAGGGCGACGACATTCTCATACATCGGGAATTTCTCCTCTAGAAAAGCCGTCTCCTCCTCTAAACATAAAAAAGTGCTTCTTATAGAGAAAAAACCGCATTATGTTTTTCACTGATGAAAAACATAACTTGGGACGCTTACGAGCTTTTTATGCAGGTGGCCCGCCACGGAGGACTGTCGGGAGCTTCCGCCGTCAGCGGCCTCAGCCCCGCAACCCTTGGCCGTCGCATGCTCGATCTGGAGGAAGCGGTGGGGCGATCTCTCTTCGTCCGCAGTCGCACGGGTTACCGTCTGACATCCGATGGTTCGACCCTGTTTTCGCAAATCATGGAAATGGAGGGCACGATCCGGCGGATCGAGAGCTGGAAGCACAAAGGCGTGACTGCTCCTCTCGTCCGTGTGGCATGCGGCACCTGGCTTGCCTGGATCTTTACCCGCAACCTGTCTCTCATCCGTACGGATGAGGACAATTTTCGCCTCGACTTTTATGTGGCGGAGCGGCGGGCGAGCCTCGCGCACCGGGAAAGCGATATCGGCATTCGCGCCTTTGAACCGCAGGAGCCGAACCTGGCAGCAACGAAGCTCGGCGATGTTGCCTATGCCGCCTATCGTGCCCGAAGCGCGCACCCCTCCATGGCGGACCGATGGCTTGCAGTTTCGGAGGAGGACGCCATTTCCGCTTATCTGCGCTGGCCGCATGAAGAGCGGGCCGATCAGATCGTGGTTACCGTGAACCGGCCGCGCTCCCTGCGCGACCTCGCGCTTGCCGGTGCCGGCACTGCGGTTCTTCCCTGTTTCGTGGGCGATCAGGATATGCGCCTGGAGCGGGTGGGAGACGAGATCGCCAGCCTTCGCCATACCCAGTGGGTGGTTATGAACAACGACGATCGCCACCGCCGGGAAATCCGGACGGTGGTCGATCGCATGGTGAGGTTCGTCAAAGGCAATTCAGACCTCTTTGCCGGTAAACGTCCTTAGTTACTGGATGCGGTTCGTCACGATGACGGGGATCATCAGGTCTCCCCAATGGCCGTCTCCGCCGTGGTGCCGGGCAGACCGGACGAGCTCGACAGAAACGCCCGCCTCGACCGCCTTCATGATGGAATGGTTCAGGCGATGCAGATCGTTGGCGAGTGTACGGATCGCCGCCTGCTGTTCTGGTGTCATGGCGGAGGACTGTTCCTCGGCGCGTTCCTTGACATGGGTCTTGACTGGGGCTTGGATCGTCATGGCATTTCTCCTCTTTTTTGATCGGGGTTTTTGAAAGGCCCTGCCCTCCGAGAAGGGCAGGGAGTTTGGCCACTATTCAGCCGCGGGGCGGAACTGGTCGTGCTCGGTGGATTCCTTCATTGCGGTGGTGGACGAAAGCCCGCCGGTGATCGCCACGGAGACGGCATCGAAATAGCCGGTGCCCACTTCGCGCTGGTGTTTGGTCGCGGTGTAGCCGTTGACCTCCGCCGCGAATTCCGCCTCCTGCAGCTCCGAATAGGCCGCCATCTGCCGGTCCTTGTAGCCGCGGGCGAGTTCGAACATGCCGTAGTTCAGCTGGTGGAAGCCGGCGAGCGTGATGAACTGGAACTTGTAGCCCATCGCGCCGAGCTCACGCTGGAACTTGGCGATCGTCGCGTCGTCCAGGTTCTTTTTCCAGTTGAACGAAGGCGAGCAATTGTAGGCGAGCATCTTGCCGGGATGCGCCTTGTGGACGCCTTCAGCAAATTTGCGGGCCTGCTCGAGATCCGGCTTCGAGGTTTCGCACCAGATGAGGTCGCAATAGGGTGCATAGGCCACCGCGCGAGCGATGCAGGGCTCAAGCCCGTTGCGGACCTGATAGAAGCCTTCGACGGTGCGGCCGGCGTCGTAGTCCACGAAGGGCTGGTCGCGCTCGTCGATGTCAGAGGTCAAAAGCTTTGCTGCTTCGGCATCCGTGCGGGCAATGACCAGTGTCGGCGTGCCCATGACGTCGGCTGCAAGACGTGCTGCAGTCAGGTTGCGGATATGGGCGGCGGTCGGGATCAGAACCTTGCCGCCGAGATGGCCGCATTTCTTTTCCGAAGCCAGCTGGTCTTCATAATGTACGCCGGCAGCGCCAGCCTCGATGAAGGCCTTCATGATCTCGAAGGCATTGAGCGGGCCGCCGAAGCCGGCCTCCGCATCCGCAACGATCGGAGCAAACCACGTCTCGACCGAAAGGCCCTTGCCTTCGGCAGTTTCGATCTGGTCGGCACGCTGCAGCGTGCGATTGATACGACGAGCCAGCTCCGGTGCAGCATTGGCCGGATAAAGCGATTGGTCCGGATACATGGCGGATGCCGTATTGGCGTCGGCCGCGACCTGCCAGCCGGAGAGATAGATTGCCTTCAGGCCAGCACGAACCTGCTGCATGGCCTGGTTGCCGGTCATGGCGCCGAGCGCGTTGACGAAGTCCTCGTTGTGGAGCAACGACCAGAGACGGTTGGCGCCCAATTCCGCCAGCGAATAACGGATATCGGCCGAGCCGCGCAGCCGTTTTACGTCGTCAGCCGAATAGGGGCGCTGAATACCCTCGAAGCGGTCCTTCGGTGCTCCTGGAACGAGTGTGTAAAAATCTGTCATTGTCATTCTCCTCAACAAAGTAACCACTGCGCTCAACCGCGTTCTGGTGTGACTAGATTTACAGAAAGGAATGCTGCACCGCCAGAAAAGAAGCAAAATTGGCGCCTGAAAAAGGGTTAGGATGTGTTGCTTTTCACAAACGGCTCTGTGAAGATGTCAAAACAGTAAAAGCGGCAGTTGTCTGGATTTTGTAAAAGAGGCCAAATTGGCAGAACGGAAGATATTCGCAGGTCCCCGGGTCCGGCGGGTGCGGCTGGGGCTCGGACTGACCCAGACGGCGATGGCGGACGCTCTGGGCATTTCGCCCTCCTATCTCAATCTGATCGAGCGAAACCAACGGCCGTTGACGGTCCAGCTCCTCTTGAAGCTTGCTTCCGTCTACAAAGTCGATCTTGACGCCTTGCAGGGGGAGGCAGGCGGATTGGCGAGCCAACTCCGCGAAGTTTTCGCCGATCCGCTGTTGGTTGGTGAAATTCCCGGCGATCAGGAAATCATCGAGGTTGTCGAAGCAGCCCCCAATGCAGCGTTGGGCCTGATGAAACTCTACCGGGCCTATCGCGAGCAGGCGGCGCGGCTTTCCGATCTCGCCGACCTTCTTGCCCGCGAGGGGCATGAAACCTCGATCGCGGGTGCACGTCTTCCGATCGATGAGGTACGCGAGGTTCTGGAGCGACGGCCCAACTTCTTCATGCGGATCGAGAACGCGGCTGAGGCCTTTGCAGCAAAGCTGGGCATCGGCGACGAACTGCCGGGCGCGTTGAAGGCCTGGCTGAAGAGTGAGCATGGCATCGTGGTGCGCGCGCTTCCCGTTCATGCCATGCCGAACCTGAGCCGCCGTTATGACCGCCACTCGATGCGTCTGTTCCTGTCCGAGCGCCTCTCGCCTTTCGAACGCACCCGTGAGCTCGCAATGGAAGTGGCCTTGCTGGCGCTCGGGCAGGAAATTGCAGCCGAACTCGATGAACTGGCCTTCTCGACCAACGAAGCGCGCCGGATTGGAAGATTCGAACTCGCCCGTTATGCCGCCCATGCGCTGATGATGCCCTATGGCGCATTCCTGTCGGCGGCACAACGCGCCCGCTACGACCTCGATGTGCTGCGGTCCCGTTTTGAAGTTTCCTTCGAGCAGGCGGCCAGCCGCTTGACATCGCTTGCGCGTGCGGGTGCTGCCGGCATCCCGTTCTTCCTGATGGAGGTTGATCATGCGGGGAATGTGATCCGCCGCGCCGGGGCGCAGGGTTTTCCCTTGGCACGTTTCGGCGGGCACTGTCCGAAGCTCGGCATTCACGCCGCGTTTGCCCAGCCTGGACAGATCCTGGTCGACCGGGTCGAAATGCCTGATAGCGCTGCGTTTGTCACGATTTCGCGAACGCTTGAAGGCCCCCAGGCCGGCTTCGGCGAGCGTGTCCGGCGCACGGCCGTTCTGCTGGGTTGCGACTTGTCCAATGCAGGTGATGTTGTCTACGACGGCGCATTGCCAGGGCCGATGGGAACGGTGCTCGCCGGCACGGCCTGCCGCCTTTGCGAGCGGCAGGGTTGCCTCTCCCGTGCCGAGCCACCGATCACCCGCCCGCTCGGTCTGGACGAAATGGTCACCGGCTTGAGCGCCTTCGATTTCCAGTGACCTTTGTGGCGGTGCACATTTCCCCTTGTGGTGGGAAAAATTCCTTTCTACTCTCCCGAAAAAGATAAGGGAATTAAGCGCCTTTCGCACTCGCGCAGAAAAAACTGGAACAGGAGAGATCATGAAAAGCCATTTGCTCAGCTTAGCCGCCGCCGTTGCTGCGACGGCATTTGCCGCGACCGCAGCCATGGCGCAGGAGCGCGTGGTTCATGTCTATAACTGGTCCGACTATATCGACGAGTCGATCCTGGAAGACTTTACCAAGGAAACCGGCATCAAGGTCGTCTATGACGTCTTCGACAGCAACGAGATGGTCGAGACCAAACTTCTCGCCGGCGGCTCGGGTTATGATGTAGTTGTTCCGACCGGCCCATTCCTGGCTCGCCAGATTCAGGCCGGAGTATTCCAGAAGCTCGACAAATCGAAGCTGCCGAACCTCCCCAATATGTGGCCGCAGGTGATGGAGCGCCTCGCCAAATACGACCCCGGCAACCAATATGCCGTCAACTATATGTGGGGCACCACCGGCATCGGCTATAACGTCGAGAAGGTAAAGGCTGCGCTGGGAGACGTGCCGGTCGACAGCTGGGACGTACTTTTCAAGCCTGAAAACGCAGCAAAATTGAAGTCTTGCGGGATCAACATCCTCGACGCGTCCGACGAGACCTTTGCGATTGCGATGAACTACATCGGCAAGGATCCGGACAGCAAGGAGACGGCCGACCTGGAAGCGGGTGGCGACGTCTATATGAAGGTCCGCCCCTATGTGAAGACCTTCAATTCGTCGGCCTATATCGATGAACTCGCGAACGGAGACACCTGCATTTCGATCGGTTGGTCGGGCGATGTGCTGCAGGCCAAGGATCGGGCCGAGGAAGCGAACAACGGCGTGAAGGTCGAGTTCGTGATTCCGAAGGAAGGGACCTATATGTGGTTTGACAACCTGGCCATTCCCGCAGACGCCAAGAATGTCGAAGAAGCCCATGCGTTCATCAACTACCTGATGAAGCCCGAAATCATCGCCAAGGCATCGAACTACGTTCAGTATGCAAACGGTAATCTTGCGTCTCAGAAGTTCCTCGACAAGGAGGTTCTCGAAAACCCTTCCGTCTATCCGCCTGAGGATGTCGTCAAAAAGCTCTTCACGATTTCGCCCTATGGCGCCAAAGAACAGCGCGTGCTGAACCGGGTCTGGACGCAGATCAAGACCGGCAGCTGAGACAAGAGAGCGGGGCAGGCGGAAGCGTCTGCCTCGAATGCTATCGGGCTGTGGTGGGCGAAACGGGGTAAGGCATGGCGAAGTCTCTTGGGCCGGTAAAACGCAAATTCTCTCCCTGGACCGATCCTTCGGCCGTTCCTTTCATCCGCTTCGAAAACATCACCAAGCGCTTTGGTGATTTTACCGCCGTAGACAATCTGACGCTGGATATCTACGAGCGCGAATTCTTTTCCCTCCTAGGTCCTTCGGGCTGCGGCAAAACCACGCTGATGCGTATGCTGGCCGGTTTCGAGGAGCCGACGGAGGGTCGCATCCTGCTTCAGGGCAAGGATATTTCCGGTGTGCCGCCCTATCGCCGGCCCACCAACATGATGTTCCAGAGCTACGCGCTCTTCCCGCACATGACGGTTGAAAAGAACATCGCCTTCGGGCTGGAGCAGGACAATCTGCCGAAAGGTGAGATTGCGGCTCGGGTCGAGGAAATGCTGAAGCTCGTAAAACTCGAGCCCTTCGCCAGACGCAAGCCGAACCAGCTTTCCGGCGGCCAACGCCAGCGCGTTGCTTTGGCCCGCTCGCTCGCCAAGCGTCCTAAAGTGCTGCTTCTCGACGAGCCGCTCGGCGCCCTGGACAAGAAGCTGCGCGAGGAAACGCAGTTCGAGTTGATGGACATCCAGACCAATCTCGGGCTCACCTTCCTGATCGTCACCCACGACCAGGAGGAGGCGATGACCGTATCGGATCGGATCGCCGTCATGGACAAGGGCGTGATCATGCAGGTGGCGACGCCGGCAGAGATTTACGAAGCCCCGAACAGCCGCTATGTCGCGGACTTCATCGGCGACATCAATATTCTCGAAGGCACCGTTTCCACCACCGAAAGCGCGCTCGGAGCGCCGGGAACAGTGCGGATCGATTGCGATGGCGTTTCCGTTGCCGTCGAGCAGGAATGCCAGGCCGTGAAAGGCGACAGAGTTGCCTTCGCGATCCGCCCCGAAAAGGTACGGATATCCCCGGATCAACCGACGGATACGTCCTTCAATGCCGTCTATGGCGAAGTCTGGGATATCGGCTATCTCGGCGACTTTTCGGTCTTCCTCGTCAAGATGGCTGACGGCCGCATCGTTCGTGCAGCGCAGGCAAACGTATCGCGCCTGGTCGATCGGCCGATTACGTTTGGCGACATGGTCTGGCTCACTTGGCCGCTCGATGCCGGCCTTGTGTTGACGCGCTGACCAAGGAGGAGGGGGAGATGGCGAGCGTTTCGGAGACACAAGCCGCCAATACGCCCAACCCGGCGCGCTGGTTCGTTGTCGTCGTGCCCTATCTTTGGCTGCTGCTGTTTTTCACGGCGCCGTTCCTCATCATCTTCAAGATCTCGCTGTCGGACACGGCTATTGCCATGCCGCCCTATACACCGGTCTTTCCCGGCTTTGGCGCGATCAGCGGCTACATTTCGAAGCTGGATTTTGAAAATTATCTCTTCCTTACGGAGGATCCCCTCTACATCAAATCCTATCTGTCCTCGCTGAGGATCGCGGTGATCTCCACCTTCCTGCTGCTCCTGATCGGCTATCCCATGGCGCTCGCCATGGCGCGGGCGCCGATCACGCTCAGGCCGACCCTCGTCATGCTGGTCATCCTGCCGTTCTGGACCTCGTTCCTGATCCGTGTTTATGCCTGGATCGGCATCCTGAAGCCTGACGGCCTCATGACACTACTTCTTCAGACGATCGGCCTCCTGGAGCCGAACGAGCAGGTCCAGATTTTCAGGACCGACATCGCCGTCTTTATCGGTATCGTCTATTCCTATCTGCCGTTCATGGTCCTGCCGCTTTATTCGGCGCTGGAGAAGATGGACAATACGCTACTGGAAGCCGCGAGCGATCTTGGTTGCCCGCCGTGGAAGGCATTCTGGAAGATCACCTTTCCGCTGTCGCTGCCGGGCGTCATTGCCGGGTCGATGATCTGCTTTATTCCAATTACGGGTGAATTCGTGATCCCCGATCTCTTGGGAGGTGCCGACACGCTGATGATCGGCAAGACGCTCTGGACGGAATTCTTCGGCAATCGCGACTGGCCGCTCGCCTCGGCCGTGGCCGTGGTCCTGCTGATCATGCTGGTCGTGCCGATCATGATTTTCCAGAACCAGCAGAAGAAGGTCGTGTGAGATGAAATCGTCCCGTTTCGACGCCACCGTCCTGACGCTCTGCTTCGCCTTTCTCTATATCCCGATTATCATTCTGGTCGTTTATTCGTTCAACGCATCCAAGCTGGTGACGGTCTGGGGCGGGTTTTCGCTGCAGTGGTATCGCACCATGTGGTCCAACGAGGGGCTGATGGATGCAGCCTGGGTAACAGCGCGTGTCGGCGTCCTTAGTGCGACCCTGGGCACTGTGCTTGGAACGCTCGCTGCCCTGTCCCTTGTCCGTTTCCAGAAGTTCCCCGGCAGGATGCTATTTTCCGGCATGATCTACGCGCCGCTCGTCATGCCGGAAGTGATCACCGGTCTGTCCATGTTGCTCCTCTTCGTGGCGCTGAATATCGACCGCGGCTTCTGGACGGTCACCATCGCTCATACGACCTTCACGATGTGTTATGTCGCGATTGTCGTTCAGTCGCGCCTTATGACCTTTGATCGCAGTTTGGAAGAGGCAGCACTCGATCTCGGCTGCCCGCCCGTCAGGACCTTTTTCAAGATCACCCTGCCGCTGATCCTGCCCGCTGTAATCGCCGGCTGGATGCTCGCCTTCACGCTGTCGCTCGACGATCTGGTGATCGCGAGCTTCAACACCGGCCCGGGCGCGACGACGCTGCCGATCAAGATCTATTCGCAGGTGCGTCTGGGTGTAACACCGGAGATCAATGCGATCTGCACCATCCTGATCGGTTTTGTGACCATCGGCGTGATTCTCGCCTCGATCAGCACCAAGCGAACCGAACTGCGGCGTATCCGCGATGAGCATGTCGCCCTGCGGGGTACGACCTGATCGGGAGCAGGGAGCTCTGTTCGCGGGCTTACTCCGCCGGTTTTGGCGCGGTCTCCGAAACTGGCCAGATCACCGGATTGGGCCAGGATCCTCCAATGAAAACGGTCAGCTGTGCTGGTTCATCGGCTGCCGGCCGAATGGTCGCGGAAAGAGCAAGGCCATTGCTGGCATACGGTATCACCCCGGAAATCGCCAACGTACCGTCGCTGCCGGTGATCTTTCCATCGTGGATCTCGGCCGAGCCATGCGCGATGCGCGCAGCCAGGTCGATGCTGTCGAACTGCAGATTGCCGCTGCCGACCTCACTCAGAGAGAAATACTGCTTGTGAGTTGCGAGCTGCCTGACACTTGCGATGTTGACGCCGGGAAGAAAACCCTCTCCTCCGCGCAAGCGGAAATTCCCCTCTGCCTCGCGCCACGCCTGCGGGTTTATCGGCCGGCGGATGTTGAGCGACAAATCCAGGGAGCCGTGGGTCATGGGCAACGGGCCGCCAAGGCCCAGATTCTTGATGATATTGCCGAAATCGGCGCCCTGCACGGCAATATGGAGGGCCATCTCGTCCTGCCGGTCGATGCCTGCGGTAGCAAGGCGCCCGGTCAGCCTGCCGGTTTCGAAATCGCTGTCGACGATGTCCACCCGTGACTGGTGCGGCGTGTCCAGCACGCTTATGGCCGCCTGGGAAAGATGGAGAGGCCCCAGCACTGCCTGCTCCGCCGAAAGCCGCAGGTCGAATTCTATTCCTGTTTGCAGGTTGTTGTTTTTACTTGCTTCATCGGCTGCCGGTGTCAGTGCATCTAGGATTCCGGACAAATCCAGGCGATCAAACGCGAGCGTCCCGGTAAGCCGCGGTAACCGATCGTCGGGAACCATCAGATCCAGGATGCCTGTTGCCTTATCGTCGTTGAGGCCGAGCGACAGGTTCTCGAAGCGCAGCGTGTTGTCGTTAGTGACGAGACGCGCATTCAACGAGAGGCGTTTAATGCGCTCGGCGCCTGCAAAATTTACCCCCGACCATGCCATGACGGTTGGCAGGTCCGGAATAGTCAATTCGGCATCGCCGGATAGGAAAGCATGTGTCGCAAGGTTGGCGACGCCTTGGAAACGCCCCTGAAACAGCTCGGATACGATAGCCCCGGATGCGTTTCCGCTTCTGCCAGCGAGGAGAAGGAGAGGTTGCGTCGAATTGAAGTCCACTGAAATCTTGCGGCCGTTGATCTCGCCCCTGGCTTTGATCTCCATGCCGCGGGAAAGCCAGGGCCAATTGAGATCGCCATCGATGGCTGTAAATCGTAGGGTGCGACCGCTCGAAACCTCGGATATTTCTAGAATTCCATTGGTGATGCGGACCTCTCCCATCGGAGCGTCGGCGTCTGCGGCAAGCTGCTGGCCGCTGGCATCGGGCTTTGCTTCCCTTACCGCCCGGCTCAACAGCCCATCATTCGCCCAATCAAGGCGGCCGTCCGGCTCTCGCAGAACGTAGATTTGCGGATCGGTCAGGCGGAAATCCTTGAATTCCGGCTGCCCGATCAGGGTTTGAAGGAGGTCGAACGAGGCGGAAAGGCGCGAGACGCGGCCGAGCACCCGTTCGCCGCCGTCCACCGGCTTGCGGATGGTGATGTCGCGGAGCGTAATCCTCGGCTCAGGCCAGAACCGGATGTCCGGAGATCCTTCGATCGTAACGTCGTGGCCCGTCCATTCGGCAACGGCCTCCTCCATGCCTGCCCGCACCAGGCTCGAGGAGATCAGGAAGGGGGCGATGATTTGGAAAAGGGCAAAGAGCCCCAAACCTGTAAGGACCCCGATCAGCAGACCGCGGATCCGCCGGCTGAGCGGGCGCTTCAGGTGTCTTGGCAGATTTTTGATCCCCACGGTCAGCATGTCCAACGCGAATATAGGAAATGCCAAGATCGCGCAAATCCGCACTTTCTTGGCCGGCAATCCTCTTTATCATGCAGTGCAGCATGCTATACAGGCCAGGGCAATTCAGCTTGAATTCAAGCCTGAGCGGTCAAGGAAAGAGTTCGTTTGGTCAGACGGCTCTCTGGGATGGAGGAATGGGAATGGCCAACCAACAGCCGCTGTGGAGTCCTTCGCAGGAAGCCCGGCAGAAGACACCGCTTTTTCACTTTATCGGCTGGTGCGCTGAGCGCCACGGGAAGAGCTTCGCGGATTATGACGCCTTTTACGCCTGGTCGATTGCCGAGCGGGAGGCGTTCTGGTCCGCGATATGGGACTATTGCGGCGTTAAGGGCAAGCGTGGGGAGCGCTCGCTTGAGGATGGCGACGATATGCTCGCAGCCCGGTTTTTCCCCGACGCGACGCTGAATTTTGCAGAAAACCTCCTGACCGCCACCGGCGCGGCCGATGCTCTTGTCTTTCGCGGAGAGGACAAGGCGAGCGACCGCTGGTCCTGGGATAGGCTGCGTGCTGAAGTTTCCCGCCTGCAGCAGGCGTTCAGGGCTCTCGGTATCGAAAAAGGCGACCGGATTGCGGCCATGATGCCCAACATGCCGGAGACCGTGGCTTGCATGCTGGCGGCAGCCTCTATCGGCGCGATCTGGTCGTCCTGTTCTCCCGATTTCGGGGACCAGGGCGTCCTCGACCGCTTCGGCCAGATCGAACCCAAGCTCTTCATTACCTGCGACGGTTATTGGTATAACGGCAAACGTCAGGATGTCGCTGCCAAGGTGAAGGCGGTTTCCCAAGCGTTGAAGACACCGGTCTTGGTCGTTCCCTATGCGGGAGATGCTCCGGCGCTGGCCGCCTCGCTTTCCGACGGACGCATGCTCGCGGACTTTATTGCGCCTTTTCAGGCAAAGCCGGTTGAGTTCGAGCAGCTGCCCTTCGCGCATCCGCTCTATATCCTTTTCTCCTCCGGAACGACTGGTGTGCCGAAATGCATCGTTCATTCGGCAGGCGGCACGCTTCTGCAGCACTTGAAGGAGCACCGCCTTCACTGCAGCTTGGAGCCCGGTGAGAAGTTATTTTATTTCACCACCTGCGGCTGGATGATGTGGAACTGGCTGGTCTCCGGCCTTGCCGTCGGCGCAACGCTCTGCCTCTTCGACGGCTCGCCCTTCGCGCCGGACGGAAACGTTCTCTTCGACTATGCTCAGGAGGAGAAATTTGCCGTCTTCGGGACCTCGGCAAAATACATCGATGCAGTCCGCAAAGGCGGCATCCTCCCTAAGCAGACCCACGATCTCCAGAGCTTGCGATTGATCACCTCGACCGGCTCACCGCTTTCGCCGGAAGGCTTTTCATTCGTTTACGAGGGCATCAAGAGTGAGGTGCATCTTGCATCCATTTCCGGCGGCACGGATATCGTGTCCTGTTTTGTACTTGGCAATCCGCTAAAGCCCGTTTGGCGGGGGGAAATCCAGGGACCCGGACTGGGTCTTGCGGTGGATGTATGGAATGACGACGGGAAACCGGTACGTGGGAAAAAGGGGGAGCTCGTCTGCACCAAGGCCTTCCCATCCATGCCGATCATGTTCTGGAACGATCCCGACGGCAGGAAATACCGGGCAGCGTATTTCGAGCGGTTCGAGAACATCTGGTGCCATGGCGATTTCGCCGAATGGACGGAACACGGCGGCATCATCATTCATGGCCGTTCCGATGCCACTCTCAATCCGGGCGGCGTGCGTATTGGCACGGCGGAAATCTACAATCAGGTCGAGCAGATGGAGGAGGTCGCGGAAGCGATCTGCATCGGCCAGGATTGGGAAGACGATGTGCGCGTCGTCCTCTTCGTGCGCCTGTCGGAAGGCCGACAGCTCGATGAAGATCTCGTCAAGGCGATCAAGAGCCGAATTCGCACCGGTGCCTCGCCGCGTCACGTGCCGGCAAAGGTCGTCCAGGTTGCCGATATTCCGCGCACAAAATCTGGCAAGATTGTTGAACTGGCGGTACGCGACGTGGTCCATGGCCGGCCGGTCAAGAACAAGGAAGCCCTCGCCAATCCGGAAGCGCTCGATCTTTTTGCCGGGTTGACCGAACTTGAGAACTGAAGACATACCATCGGAAGGTCCTGATGTGTATCATGACAACCCATCAGAAATGACGCTTCCCAAAACGAGGCGCAGTTTACCGGCTGTTAAGTGGAAATGCTCAAGAGTGGAGCAATAGGGATTCATACGGTGTATGAAGACGGGTAGCCGCGAGCTTTCATAGACATGATGTCTCCGCCAACTTTCGTTGGACAGCATTTAAATTTAAAGGCAGCTTTGGCTGCCTTTCTTTTAGCCTTCAATGCATCTCAGAATTGCAATCATCCTCAGTGCAATCTGTTGAGCGAGCGCGACACCAGCGCGACAGGCACCAGCCCGGCAAGAATGATGATGATTGCGGCGACGGAGGAATCCTCTATCCGGGCTCGCGAGGCGTCCTCGTAGACGAGCGTTGCCAAGGTGTTGAAATTGAATGGCCGAAGCAGGATTGTGGCCGATAGTTCCTTCATTGTCTCAATGAAGACAAAGAGGGCGGCTGTCAGAAGCGCGGGATGCATGTTGGGGAGCAGCACGGACCAGAGGGTCTGCCGGCGATTTCGGCCAAGAGCACGCGCGGCCATGTCGAGATGCGGCGAGAGTTTTTGAAAGCCGGCATCCAGATTGCCTTCAGCCATGGCCATGAAACGAACAGTGCAGGCATAAACGATAGCAAAGCCGGTACCGGAAAGCAGCAGGCCCGTCGAAATCCCAGCGCTCTCCCGCAGGATGCCGTCCAACGCGTTGTCGAAGGCGGCAAGCGGAACAAGCACGCCCATCGCAAGGACCGTGCCAGGGACCGCGTAACCGAGCGACGCGAGCCGGTTGGAGAATGCGACGAGCCCCGAGCGTTCGCTGCGTGCCGCGTAGGAAAGGACAAAGCCGAGAGCAACAGAGCAGAGAGCGGTCGCCGTGGAGACGGTAATGCTGTTCCACAGCGCGTCAAGGAGGCGAGGATCGGCAAAATCCTCGATCCGTGCCAGCGCAAAGCGGCCCTGCACCAGGAATGGGAGGCCGAAGCCAAAAGCAACAGGCAGGACGCAGAAGGCAGCCGCAAGCAAGCCTTTTACTCCGCTCAGTCGCGGCCGCATTGCCGCATCGGCGAGCGTCGTCGTCCTGTTGCCGGAAAACCGCTGCTGCCGGCGGGCTGCCCGTTCGACAAGAATCAGGATCGAGACGACCAGCAGCATCACGGCGGCGATCTGCGCGGCGCCGGAAAGACTGCCGCGGTTCAGCCAGGTGTCGTAGATCGAGAAGGTGAGAGTATTGACGCCGAGAAATTCCACCGCTCCGATATCGTTCAGCGTCTCCATCATGACGAGGGTCAGCCCGATCATGATTGCTGGCCGCGCCATGGGAATCTGCACCTGAAAGAACACTCGAAGAGGGCCGGCGCCGAGTGTGCGGGCAACATCGGCAGCCGCGCGGCCCTGCATCATGAACATCGAACGGCAGGCCAGATAAACATACGGATAGAGGACGGCAGAGAGCACCAGCACCGCCCCGCCGAGCGAACGAATGTCTGGAAACCAGTATTCACGGGCAGTTTGGTAGCCGAAGATCTGCCGGTACCAGGTCTGCAGCGGACCGGTAAAATCGAGGAACTCTCCGAAGGCGTACGCGGCAAGATAGGAGGGAATAGCAAGCGGCAGCACCAGCGCGGCCGAGAGAAGCCGGCGGAAAGGGAAGTCGAAACTTGCGACGAGCCAGGCGGTGAGCACGCCAAAAAACGCGGTCACCAGTCCGGTTAGAAAGAGAAGCCGCAGCGTGCGCCCGGTGGCGCGCGGTACGACATTGACGATGATATGTTGCCAGGTGCCATCGTCGCCGGATATCGCAATCCATAATATAGCGAGGATCGGCCAGGCGATCACGGTGGCGACGCCCACCGCGGTCCAGGAAAGCGGTCGGCGCGGCTGCCGTGCTTTCTGCGTCGGCATGGCGGGTGTCGTCGAAACCTGCAAATTCTACTCCTCTTTCAAAGAGGAGTGCTAATCATTGAAAAGTCAGTTCGCAAGCACTCGCGGCGAAGGGAAGGTAATTTCCACCAATGTACCTTCGTTCGGAGCCGATGTGATCGAGAAGGCTGCGCGGTTTGCGTCTACCATCGCTTTGGTAAGCGGCAGGCCAAGACCGGTGCCGTCGCCTCGTTTACGTGTGCCGCCTGCTACCTGACGGAACGGCTTCATGGCGAGTTCGAGTTCCGGGCGCGTCATGCCGATGCCCGTATCGCGAATGCGAAGCACCACGTTGCCATTGGCTTCATAGGCCGTCGACACGACGATCTGCCCGCCCGACGGCGTGAAGCGGATGGCATTCGACAGAATGTTGAGGACGATCTGCTTCACGGAGCGAAGATCGGCGACGACCTGCGGCACGGCATGCGAAAGCGCCGTGCGAATGATGACGCGTTGGCTGTTTGCCTGCGGCTGCACCAGGGACACAGCCTCGGATACTGTTTCGTTAAGGCCTACAGCGACGAAATCGAGTTCCATCTCGCCCGCCTCGATCTTCGAAATATCGAGCAGATCGTTGACGATATCGAGCACATGTCGTCCGGAGCGACCGATATCGTTGGCATATTCGATATAGCGCGGATGTCCGATCGGCCCGAAACGCTCTGTCGCCATCATGTCCGCAAATCCGATGATGGCGTTCAGCGGTGTGCGGATCTCATGGCTCACATGTGCAAGGAACTCGCTCTTGTGGGCGTTCGCCGTCTCGGCGGCGCGTTTGGCCGTGCGCAGCTCTTCCTCTGTGCGTTTCCATTGGGTGATGTCGCGTATGACTGCGCAATAGCCATTGGACGAGGTGAGCTTGCCGATCGTCATGAAGAGCGGCAGGAACCCTCCGGAGGCTTCCCGCCCGATCACTTCGCGACCATCGTTCAGGACGCTGGCGACGCCGTGGCCGGAGAGACCGCCGAGGTAGTCGAGAATAGCGCGCTGGCTTTCATGGGCGAAGAGCGTCACGAAGGGTTTGCCGTTGATCTCTTCGTTGTCGTAGTTGAAAAGCCCGCTCGCGGCCCGGTTCAGGGAACGGATATCGCCTTCGGCGCCAATGATCACCACGCCGTCGGTTGCCGTCTCCAGAATGGCGCGCAGCTCCTCCACCTCGACCTGCAGCTTTGCGAGCTGATCGGCCGGACGACGGGGATGTAAGGGAATGACCTCGGCCGCCTCGGTGCCGTCGGATGCCGAGCTTTCGGTGACGACCGGCATGAGCGCCAGCATCAGGGCGGTCGAATCGCCCCAGCGGACCGATTGCAGCCGCGCTGTCACCGGAACCACAACGTCGTCCGAGCGCACGACGACCATACCGCCAGCTTCCGTCGTCTTGCCTTCGAGATCCTGGCGCTGCAGAAGCGCATCCAGGCCGCCGACTTCAACCAGTTCATCGAGCGCGGCATAGCCGGTCAGCCTCAGGAATTCCGGGTTGCCGTGGATCAAGTGGTCGCCGTTGTGAATAAGCAGCGCAACGGGCATCTGATCGACGATTTCCGCCGAAAGTCCGATCCGCTCTCGCACCGGCATCATCCGATTGAGAAGCTCACGGTCGGAAAGCTCCAGTCCGGGACCAATCGCCTCTTCCGTTCCGTCGGCGTCGACCGGTACTTCTTCCTCGGCAACAATGTTGCCCGTTTCACCGGTGATCGTGGCCACCTTGTCGGAAGCGTCCTCAGCCGCTTCAGCAGGTTGCTCTTCAACTCTGTCCGGAGTCTCGGTCAGACTTTCCGCCGAGGCACGGATGCCGCCTTCCTGGACAAGATCCCGTTGTTCCTTCTCTGAAAACGCCCCATCCTGAACGGGATCGATGGCGATGGGCGCAGTTTCGTTTGCCTCGGAAACAGGCGAGGGGGCGTCTGGTTCCGCGTTCTTTTGCTCGGCGTGTCGGTCGATGAAGCTGTCGAGCTGCCGTGCGATCTCCCGAAAGGCGGCCTGCTCCACGGGGGTCAGACGTTCGCGCCCGCTCGACCGGTGTTCCTCAAGCTGGATCACCTTGTCGGAATAGCGGCGGCCTGCATTTTCAACGATACGCAGCGCCGGCTTTTCGCCTTCGGGCCAGTCGAGCAGTGAGGGGACCTGTCTGCCGGTCAGCGATAACGGCTTTGGTTCACCGGCCGGCTGATCGTCCTCGGCGGCGATGGCTTCGGTCTCGGCAGGTTCCTCAGTCGCCTTCGTCTGCGTCATTTCATCGACGGTATCTTCCTCATCCGCGCCTGAAGCGTTCGCTACGCTCCCTTCCGGATGGGCTGACGGCTCATCGTCTTCCAACTCGAATGCGATGAACGGCGAGTCGGCTGGTAGGGATGTCGTATTTGTCGCGCCGGCCACATCCTCCGCTAGGGTAGGCGTGAGCGTCAGGCCGATGGCATTGGGATCTTCCGCCGCGTCGCCGATGCGGACGATGCCGAACCCTCGAAAGCCGTCGAATTCCCGGGTTCGGGTATAGGTGGGCAGAGCCGCGAGATCGACAGGCACAACGAGCGACGTGCCCTCGACCGGCCACCAGATCGTTTTGCCCGACCAGGTGTCGCGCTTATTGAGGAGCTCGGCAATCTTTCCATCCGGATCGAGACCGAAGAGAGCGGCCAAATCGCCAAAGCCCATGCCGTTGATGTTAGCGGCATTCGGGCCAACCGCATCGGCGAATTCACTGGAAACTTCGCTGAACCGGCCGGTGGCGTCGATCTTCCATACGAAGCGGATCGCGCGCCCGTCGCGGCGGAACACGAAGCCGGTGGGGTCTTGGGTTGAAGCTTCGCCGGCCGTTGCAACAGGCTCGGACCCGCCGCCCGCTATCGACTGAGCATCCGACCCAGCCGCCTCGTCCGTGGAAACGTCGTTTGTCTCTTCGGCAGGCACGTCCTCGTCTTGGCCAAAACCATCAGGGACTTGCGCCTCAAGCGAGATTTCTTCCTCCAGTTCCTCGGCATCCTCGATTTCGGAGACGGCGGTGATCACATCTTCGAAACCGGCGCCAGGCACGGCCTCGACGGTGAAATCCTCATCCTCTTCGCGGACGTCGGAACCAAATGCCCCGTCCGCATCTGCTTCCGTCGCATGGACCGTTGCCATCTGGCTGGCGGACTTTAGACCATCGTCAGCGGCAGTCCGGTCTTGCACGGTTTCGACGGTAAACAGAAGATTGAGTGCAGGCTCCTCGGAAAGCCGGCCGATGGCCGCCGGCAGATAGCCCTTGGCCGTCGGGATCGGCCGCTTGACCAGCCGACTGGGGTCATTGCCGGCCGTGACAGACAGCATTTTTGCTGTCTGATTGGAAATTCCGAGGTCCGCAAATTTGGCGGAAGCGGCAAGCACCTCGCCGTTCTCGTCAAGCACCGCCATGTGCGTATCCGGATCGTCGAAACCTTCGATCATTCGCGCGGCACGGGCTGAAAGGGAAAGGCGAGATTTTTCAACGGGTGCGCTGAACAATACTGCCGCTTTCCCTTGGATCCGAATGAGCTCGCACGCAGCCTGGATAGGCACACGCTGGAATCCGGAGGCTATGCGGATCATGAGATGGCGAACGTCGCCCGCCGCACCGAGCTGGCGCGCCGCCGCTTCTATTTGGCGGAAGACGATGTCATTGCGGTTCGGCCCCTGGTCGAGAAAGTCATAGATGGACTCAAAACCAAAAAGATCGGCGCCGCGGCCATTGCACCACAACGGATCCATTGTGTCCTGAGAAAACAGGATGATCGCTTCACCCGCCGCAAAACGGTCGCGCACATGCTCGTGTACGGCAATGTCGATGAACGGATATTGGACTGCGGACATAGGCGAAACCTGCAGAGTCGTTTAACCGCATTTCTACGGGATTTAACGGATTATTAATATCTCCCCCCCGCCTGCGGGTCGAGAGCGGTTGCCCTCAAACCGCTAACAGGGTTAATTCCGAAATTTTTATTGTGCGGTGCACAATATATTGCAATGCACAATAAGATGGGTTATATAAGAGGCATCACATCTTCGGTTCTGCCGAAGAAAACGCCAACGAGGACCAGAAACGATGGCATACAAGACCGACGACATCTTTTCCTTCACCGCTTTCGACCCGGCCAAGCTGACCGAGAGCTTCCGCGAATTTGCCGAAAAGGGCGCCACTCAGTCGCGTGACGCTTATGCTAAGATGAAAACCGCCGCTGAGGAAGCCACCAAGACGGTGGAGACCACTTTGCAGTCGGCTCAGGCAGGGTCTGTAGAGCTCGGCCTGAAGGCTATCGACGCGCTGCGTACGAATGCCGACATGTCCCTTTCCCACATGGAAGCGCTGCTCGGCGTGAAGTCCGTATCGGAGCTTTTCGAGCTGCAGACCGCCTTCATCCGCAAGCAGGCCGAAATCACGGTTGAACAGGCGAAGTCCATGCAGGACGCAGCCCGCAAGCTTGCCGAAAATGTCTCGCAGCCGGGCAAGGTTGCAGCTGAAAAGGTCATGGCGACCTTTAAGGCCGCCTGATTTCTACGCGCCGATTTCAAGAAGAGGGCCGGAGCAGGTTTCGGCCCTCTTCTATTTGAAGAAGGGACTTGCAAAACAAGTCTGATCGCCGTATGTGACCCGAAATGCCGCTTTGAGCGGTTTTTGTGCGGTTGTAGCTCAGTTGGTTAGAGCGCAGGTTTGTGGCACCTGAGGTCGTAGGTTCGATTCCCACCAACCGTACCACTTTCATTCAAGGCAAACTGATCGACGGGGCTTGTCTCCGCCTGGAACAGTCTCTCTAAGTCTTATTTCTGCTGGCCTGTAAACGCCAAACCGACACGTTC
The DNA here is from genome assembly GCF_004368875.1 of Neorhizobium sp. R1-B. Taxonomy (NCBI): domain Bacteria; kingdom Pseudomonadati; phylum Pseudomonadota; class Alphaproteobacteria; order Hyphomicrobiales; family Rhizobiaceae; genus Neorhizobium; species Neorhizobium sp. R1-B. Next base: position 193,680 of record NZ_SOEM01000001.1, on the reverse strand, counting down.
TTCGGACATTCGACGGTTTCCGGATACCTCGGCCCTTGTCTGGCCCGGAAACGAACACAATCTTGTGCACTGCACTATCAGGCCTTGTCACAATCGCTGACATGCCTATGTTTGCGGCAGCGAGTGCCCAAAATTTTGGACACTTGCGTCTTGGGCTTTGGCCCCCTTCACCTGTTCGCCCTGCGCGGCAGGCCTTTTTAGAAGGAGTCATGAGGATGACAATTTCCATCAATAATTTCGCATCTGCGAACGGAACTACGCTTTCTCCGCAGCACATCGCCTCTGCAGTTGCCGAAGCCCGACGGGCGATGGGCTATAGTATTGACGAACTTGCCGTCACGACCGGCCTCGTCAGTGACGAGATTCTCCGTGTTGAAAGTGGCATGGACGCAGATCCGGCAAAGTTGAAACGCATTGCCGCAGCCCTGCAGGTTCCGATTTCGACCTTCTTGCTTACCTGATGTTCAGGCGTCCGGCCGCTTCGGCGGCCGGTCCTCATTCTTCCATCCGTATAGGGTCGATTTCCTGCCTACACGAAGATGTGTCGCTCCTCATCGACCAGTTCCCTCAGAAAGTCGACGACGGTGCGCAGACGTATCAGGTCGCGCGTGGTTTCATGATAGGTGGTCCAATAGGAGCGCCGGATGACGATTTCCGGTAGCACGCGCTTCAGTTCGCAGGATTGGCGCGCTACGTAATCATGCAGGATGCCGATGCCGGCGCCCGAACGAACCGCTTCCGTCTGCCCGATCGCGCTCGATATCTCGAAACTTGCATCCCAATCGCGCATCACTTCGCCCGTGAAATTGAGCGAGGGGGAAAAGATCAGGTCTTCGACATAACCGATGCGGGGATGTGCTCTCAATGCCTCGACGGTTTCTGGAGTTCCGGCCTGGTCGAGATAACTTTTAGAGGCATAAAGCCCCAACGTGTAGTCGGTAAGTTTTGACGAGACGAGCCGGCCCTGTTCCGGTCGCTCGATCGTAATGGCGATATCGGCCTCCCGCTGGGATAATGAAAAGGAGCGCGGCACCGGTACGAGTTGCAGTTTCAGGTCCGGATGTCGGCGGGTCAACCGCCCGAGCCGGGATGCCAGGAACGAGACCCCGAAACCGTCGGGCGCACCGATCCGCACCGTTCCCGCAACCGCGGTGTCTATCCGTCCCGTACTCGCCTGCGCTGCAAGCATTTCCGTTTCCATGCGTTCGGCGGCGTGGAAAAAGATCTCGCCTTCTACGGTCAACTCGCAACCATTGGTGCGGCGGATCAGCAGCCGGGTCCGCAGGTCCTCTTCGAGCGCGGTCACCCGCCGCCCCAGTGTGGCATGGTTGATGCCGAGCCGCCGGGAGGCAGCAAGGATTTGCCCAGTCCGCGCCACGGCTAGGAAAAGGCGCACATCATCCCAATTCATCCAGCGCTCCGATGTCGAATTTTGCACAACAGATGCGTAAACTACGGCGTTGCCTTGTGCAATTCTGCGCGTATCCTTCGCCTATACAGATAAGTCGTTCAGAAACAGTAGGAGGAGCATCCCATGCGTGAGATCGGGCATTTCATAGGCGGAGAGCACGTCGCTGGCACCAGTGGCCGGACTGCGGACGTTTTCAACCCGGCGACCGGCGAGGTCCAGGCGAAGGTTTCTCTCGCCAGCGTTTCGGAAATTCGCGCAGCCGTCGAGAATGCCAAGGCAGCGCAGCCGAAATGGGCGGCGACCAATCCACAGCGTCGCGCCCGCGTCTTCTTCAAATTCGTGGAGCTGCTGAACAAGCACATGGACGAGCTTGCCGAACTGCTCTCCCAGGAACATGGCAAGACGGTTGAAGACTCCAAGGGCGATATCGTGCGCGGTCTTGAAGTCTGCGAATTCGTCTGCGGCATTCCGCATCTGCAGAAGGGGGAATTCACCGAAGGCGCCGGCCCCGCGATCGACATGTACTCGATGCGCCAGCCCGTCGGTATCGGCGCCGGCATCACGCCGTTCAACTTTCCGGCCATGATCCCGATGTGGATGTTCGCCCCGGCGATTGCCTGCGGCAATGCTTTCATTCTGAAACCGTCCGAACGCGACCCCTCGGTGCCGCTGCGGCTTGCCGAACTGATGATCGAGGCAGGCCTGCCTGCCGGCATCCTCAACGTCGTCAACGGTGACAAGGCGGCCGTCGACGCAATCCTGACTGACCCGGATATCGGCGCCGTTACCTTTGTGGGCTCTACGCCAATCGCGCGTTACGTCTATGGAACGGCGGCGATGAACGGCAAGCGCGCCCAGTGCTTCGGCGGCGCCAAGAATCACATGATCATCATGCCGGACGCCGACATGGACCAGGCGGTCAATGCGCTGATGGGTGCGGGTTATGGTTCGGCCGGCGAGCGCTGCATGGCGATTTCCGTTGCCGTGCCAGTTGGCGAGGAAACGGCCAACCTTCTGGTCGAGAAACTGGCGCCCAAGATCGAGTCGCTGCGTATCGGCCCTTATACCGACGACAAGGCGGACATGGGTCCGGTCGTCACCAAGGAGGCGCATGCCCGCATCAATGGTCTGATTGACCGCGGAGTCGAAGAAGGTGCCAAGCTCGTCGTGGATGGCCGCGGCTTCAAGCTGCAGGGCTATGAGAACGGCTATTTCGTGGGCGGCACGTTGTTCGACCATGTGACGCCGGAGATGGATATCTACAAGACGGAGATATTCGGGCCGGTTCTGTCGGTCGTTCGCGCCAAGAACTACGAGGACGCGCTTTCCCTTCCGATGAAGCACGAATATGGCAACGGCGTCGCCATCTACACCCGCGATGGCGATGCTGCCCGCGATTTTGCCAGCCGCGTGAATATCGGCATGATCGGCATCAATGTTCCCATTCCGGTTCCGCTCGCCTACCACTCTTTCGGCGGCTGGAAGGCGTCGAGCTTCGGAGACCTCAATCAGCACGGGACGGACTCGATCAAATTCTGGACCAAGACCAAGACGATCACCGCGCGCTGGCCCTCCGGCATCAAGGACGGCGCCGAATTTGTCATGCCGACGATGAAATAGGCGAAAAGTCAGCTTCAAACATAGAACGGGCCTCTTCGGAGGCCCGTTTCCGTTGATGGGAATTGGTGCCCTTACCTGTAGTTGAAATGACAACCTTTGACCTTAAGATGCTCCCGGATTCGGTCAACCGAATCTGAAGGGTTCAATGGGGGACATTGTTTCATGGAATTTCAGGCAAAACCTCCGGTCGAGGCGGGAAAATTTGAGCGCGCTTCCTTCACCGGCAATGCCAGCGAATATTTCGGCATCTGGATCGTCAACATCCTGCTGACAATCATTACCTTGGGCATCTATTCCGCCTGGGCCAAAGTCCGACGTAAGCGCTATTTCAATGGCAATACAGTTATTCTTGGCCGGGCCTTCGAATATCACGCGACCGGCAAGCAGATTTTTATCGGACGCCTGATCGTCTTTGCCTTCCTGATCGTGGTCAACCTGCTTTCCGCCATCAACCCGCTTTTCTCTATTGTCACGACCGTTCTGATCCTCCTCGCCTTGCCTTGGCTGATCATGCGCGGCTTGCGCTTCAATGCCCGCGTGACGAGCTATCGCAACGTGCGTTTTGATTTCGCGGGTTCGGCAGGTGGTGCCTTCGTGGCGGTTATCCTCGGCAGCATCGTGGCCTTCGTTTCCCTTGGCATTCTGGCTCCGTTGGCAAGCCGCTGGGTCTGGCGCTATGTTTTCAACAATTTCCGCTATGGCGATCGGCCGTTTTCGACGGATCCCTCCCTGGGGTCGCTCTATCGCGTCTGGATCCTGCCGGCGCTGATGTTCCTCTTTGGAGCGTTTGTGTCTACGGCCATAATCATATCCATCGCGGTCGCTTCGGGGACGCTCACCGGTGGGGACGGCGTATCGAGCGAGGAGACTGTCGGGATGTTTGCCTTCGCGGCGTTCCCGGTCGTTGTCCTTGCCTTTCTTCTTTACGGCCTTGCCGGCCTCTTTTATCGCGCAGGCGTGCGCAATGTGGCCTGGTCGGCAGCGAAACTGGATGACCGTCACGAACTGCTGAGCGATCTTTCCCGGTGGCGTTTTGCCTGGATTGCAATTTCCAACGTTGTCGTCACGATCTTTACGCTCGGGCTGATGAGGCCCTGGGCCGCGGTGCGTATGGCGAGGTATGTCAACGAGCACACAGCCATCCGCATCCACGGAGATCCAGGCCAGGTCATGTCTTCGATCGAGGCGACAGGTGCGGCGATTAGCGCCGAGTACATGGACATGGAAGGGTTTGATTTTGGCTTCTGATCCCGCCGTCATAGCCAAAGGCGAATGGCATCCCGCCAATTCGAGCCACGCGACGCCCTCCGTCCTGCGGGTGGAGAATGGTCGACTGGTTGCCGAAGGGGAGGGGGCGGTTCTTGCAGTGGCGGTTCCGGAGCGAGTGGAGATCAGCCCGAGAGTGGGAACGATTCCGCGGCGCTTGACCTTTCCGGACGGCTCGGTGCTGGAAACGCGTGAAAACGATGCCATTGACGCCTATCTTCGTTCTCAACGGGGTGCACGCAGCGGCTTTGTTCATCGGCTGGAAGAGTTTCACCCGCGCCTGATCGTTATCACGATCGCCGTCATTGTGCTGGCTGCCTCCATCTATCGGTTCGCTTTGCCGGCACTTGTGGAAGTCGCGATCCTCGTAACCCCGCCTTTCGTGCCGGAGATGATCGGTTCGGGTACGCTCGCCTCGCTCGACCGAACTGTCCTCAAGCCCTCGCAATTGCCGGAAGCGGAGCGGCAGGCGATCTCCGAAGGGTTCGGAAAACTTGCCGCGCATTCGGAAGGCGGCAAAAAGGCCTATACGCTGAATTTCCGCGATGGCGGGGTGATCGGTCCCAACGCCTTCGCCCTTCCCGACGGCAATCTCATTCTCACCGACGATCTGGTGAAACTGGCCGGGGACGATCGCGAGATGATCCTTGGCGTCCTTGGTCACGAGATTGCCCATGTGGAAGGAGAGCATAGTCTTCGCCAGCTTTATCGCGTTGCCGGTGTTGCGGCGCTTGTCATGCTGATCGCCGGGGACGTCGGATCCGGCGTCGAGGACATCCTCACCCAGGGAGGCGCCCTGGTTGCGCTGTCCTATTCACGCTCGGCCGAAGCCGAAGCCGACCGCCGATCGGTAGAACTCATGAATGTTGCCGGTTACGATCCGGCGGCGCTCGCCCGCTTCTTTGCGCTTCTGGAGGAAAAACTCGGCGATCACGGCGACACGAGCATGTTGTCGAGCCATCCTGGCACACCGCAGCGCCAGCAGGACATCCGCAAATATTCGCAAGAGCTAAAAAGTCGGTCTGGCGCAAGGTAGCCGTGTTTCATGGCTGACTGTTGACGTCTGTGAAGACTGATCTAATTTAGCTCGCGGAGTAGGAGTGGGAGTTCATGGTATACGAGTGGGATGCAAGGCGCGCGCGCCGCGCATATTTGGCCAAGATGGGCATCAGTTTGCTTGTGATCCTGGCGGCACTGGCAGTACCTGCTTGGTTCGCCGTTTCGATGGCAAGCTAAATTCCAGGATCGCTCATTCCGTCGAACCGCCGCCGATGCGGAAAAACGCCCTCATCGTGCGGGAGATCGACATGTAGGCCGGAGGCTGCCGCCCGATCGCGATATAGCCGGATTCCGTCAGCGAAAAGAGCCGTTCGGATCTGCCCTCGCGATGGACGATATACTGCATGTTCAGCGCCCGATTTAAAGCGGGTGCCATGTCGCTCGTCCAGGCAACCTGCGAGGCCGGCACGCGCGAAGCGCCCGCTTCATAGAGAATCATCAGGACAATGTGCAGGTCGCGCGACAGCATGGAATATTCTGTCACGGAACGCGAAGCCTGACCAGCGGGTCTCCGGGCGCATTATCTCCATAATGCCAAAAGCCGGCGTCGCAGCCGGCTTTTGTTTTGTTGTGGGCCACCAGGGCGAGATCCGGTTTAACTCAGCTCTCGGGACCTTCGTTGAAGGCGACCTTGTCGACCAGTTCGGAAGCCTTCTTGCGGTTGGCGGCGATGTCGGCAAGCGAGAGCGTGTCCGGCTTGATCGGCCCGAATGCTTTGACGATGTCGGAAGGTTCGGCGCCCGGCATGACCGGATATTCGAACACCTGCTCGGCATAGATCTTCTGGGCGTCACTGGAAGCCAGGAATTCCATCAGCTTCACGGCGTTGGCCTTGTTCGGGGCGTTCTTGGCAAGCGCCATGCCGGAAATGTTGACATGCGTGCCGCGATCGGCAGCGTTCGGGAAGATGATCTTGATCGCCTCCGCCCACTTCTTCTGCTCCGGCTCCTTCTCGTTCGTCTGCATGAGGCCGACATAGTAGGTATTGCCAAGCGCGATATCGCATTCACCGGCGAGAATTGCCTTTGCCTGGTCGCGGTCGCCGCCGCTGGGCTTGTGAGCGAGGTTGTTCTTCAACGCTTTTAGCCATGTTTCCGTATAGGCTTCGCCATGAACTGCGACCATCGAGGCGAACAGGCCGATATTGTAGGAGTGCTGGCCGTCTCGAATGCAGATCTTGCCTTTCCATTTCGGATCGGCCAGTCCCTCATAGGTGATTGCCGTATCGGTGACGCGCTCCTTCGAAGCATAGACCACGCGGCCGCGCGTCGTTAGCCCGAACCATTCTCCGGCGGGATCGCGAAGATTGGCGGGAATATCCTTGCTGATGGTTGGGTTGTCCCCAACGGGCTGGGTCACGCCGCCTTCCTTGGCCTCCATCAAGCGGGCGATATCGACCGTCATGATCACGTCCGCCGGCGAGTTGGCGCCTTCGGCACGGATGCGCTCGACAAGCCCTTTGTCGAGGAAGAGTACATTGGTCTTGATGCCGGTTTCCTTGGTGAACTCGTCGAGCAGCGGCTTGATCAATTCCGGCTGACGATATGAGTATATGTTCACCTCACCATCGGCCCATGCCGTCGAGGCCGTCGTAAGCATAGAGGCACCTAGAAGTGCAATGAGCCGAAGCGGGCTGCGGATAGGCATGAAAAGTCCTCCTGGGTTGTTTGTTGACGCCAACATTCATGTTCTCAATCCCGCGTCAATGGCGGAGTTTAAGGTCGGACAGAAAACTTGATCACAATTTTCTTATTTTGGAATTGTTCAAAACTAGCGAAGCCTCTATATAAGTAAGTACGAGTCTTGGGAGACCAGCATGCGTTTGACCAAACAGACGAACTACGCAGTACGAATGCTGATGTATTGCGCTGCCAATGAGGGCCGTTTGAGCCGCATCCCCGAAATCGCTCGGGCTTACGGAGTTTCCGAACTTTTCCTGTTCAAGATCCTGCAGCCGCTCAACAAGGCTGGTTTGGTCGAAACAGTGCGCGGCCGTAACGGCGGTGTGAGGCTTGGCCGCAGCGCTGACCGCATCACGCTCTTTGATGTCGTCAAGGTAACGGAAGACAGTTTCGCGATGGCTGAGTGTTTTGAAGACGGCGTCGCCGAATGCCCGCTCGTCGATAGCTGCGGCCTGAATTCGGCGCTTCGCAAGGCACTCAATGCTTTCTTCGATGTGCTTGCCGATTACACGATCGACGATCTGGTGAAGGCTCGCCCGCAGATCAACTTCCTGCTCGGTATCGACACGCATATGCCGAAAATCGTAGCGCCGGCTGCCTGAATCCGATTGCCTACGCTTTCAGGGGCGCCGTCCGCAGCGACGGCGCCTTTTGATTTTTGTCATGTCTGATGGTTGACCTTCCCTGCATTTGCAATAGAAGGACGATAGGCGTTTTCGGCTTTGGAGCCATTCTTCCTGTGGCGCCTTCAGGACCAAGCCATGCCTTTTCTGGAACTGCGCGCTTACGCGCTGACTGCGCTGCTCGGAACCGCCGGCGCCGCAGCAGCCATCGTTGTCGGACTTCCCGCCCCTTACCTGATCGGCCCCGCCGTTGTTATCACCGTTGCCGGACTGTTTGGATTGACGCTCCGCGTACCGATCCAGCTTCGCAATATTTGCTTCGTCGTCGTGGGCGTTTCGATGGGAACAAGCGTGACGCCGGATGTGGTCGTGGCGGCGCGCACCTGGCCGCTTAGCTTCGGCATGGTTCCAATTTCAGTTGTCCTTTTGCTTTATGCCAGCTGCTGGATGCTGCAGCGGATATTTCGCTATGACCGGACCACCGCGCTTTTGGCCTCGTCCCCCGGCCATCTGAGTTACGTTCTCAGCCTTGCCGCGGAAACGCGAGGCGATCTGCGCACCGTCAGTATTGCCCAAAGCGTGCGGGTATTGGCGCTTACCATCACCACTCCGCTTATCGTCGAGGTTTTCGGCTTGGCAGCGACGGAGCCGGCAGTGCCGGTAGTGGCGATGAGCATGCCGGTCCTCCTCGCGACGCTCGGGGTGTCGATCGTCGTTGGCCTGCTTTTCCTGCGCTGGCAGTTTCCCGCCGCGCTCCTTCTCGGCGGTGTTGCGGTCTCGATTGGCACGCATGTAACCGGCTTGGTTGCAGGCGGCGTCCCCAATTGGTTACTCATTCCGACCTATGTCATTCTCGGATCGATGATTGGCACCCGTTTTAGTGGCGTGTCGCTCGGTGCGATCCGCACGGCGTTTATCGCAGGGGCCGTGGTGACGGTCTTGGTGATGGCATTGGCCGCGGCGATTGCTTTTGGTGTCTCCCATGTGACCGGAATCCCGCTTGCGGCGGCGTTGATAGCTTTTGCGCCCGGCGGCCTCGAGACCATGGCGGCAATGGCTGTCATGCTGCACGCCGATCCAACCTATGTCGGTGCTCATCATGTGTTGCGGCTGATGGTTCTTTCCGTACTGATGCCATTGGTCCTCGGCAAAGATGCACGCCGGCGCTGAGCAAGCTTGTGAAACCCATGTTTGAACAGATATTGCGATAGACAATCGGGAAAGGAAACATCGACGTGAGCATTGACATGCATCAACAGTCTCCTCGAGCAATCATCGTCATGGGGGTCAGCGGGGCGGGCAAGACCTCGGTCGCACAACTGCTTGCCCAACGGCTCGGCTGCGCCTTTGTCGAGGGGGACCGCCTGCATCCTGACGCGAATGTAGAGAAGATGGCGAAAGGCATTCCGCTGACCGACGAGGACCGTTGGCCATGGCTGGATCTCGTCGGAGGCGAACTGGCTGCGGCTCGGGCGCGCGGCGAAAGCGTCGTGGTGACCTGCTCGGCACTGAAAAAGGTCTATCGCGAACGTTTGCGTGAGGCGAGCGGCGGATCGCTCAATTTCGTTTTCCTTGCCGGCGCGGTGGACGTGCTGGAAAAGCGAATGGGCGAGAGAAAGGGACACTTCATGCCGGTTTCCTTGTTGCACAGCCAGCTTGCGACCTTGGAGAGTCCGGTGAACGAGGAAGGTGTCGTCACCGTGGATATCGATGCCAGCCTGGAAACGATCGTGGACGGAGCTATGACGGCGCTCGTTGAGCAGTGGCGGTAAGCAAATGCCCAAGAGCTCGTTATCTGATGGCCATCTTGCGTTTTTCGGCGAAGTTTCGGTAAGTATTGTAAAAAAATCTAATTAGCTTGATCCGGATATCTCCACCCATCGTATAAAACGACAAGATTTATGTAGGTGCATTCGGGCGCGTCGAAACCAGCGCCGCCAGATGCACCGCGAGGGGAGACGGTTCGCGAATGCCAGATTCGACGCAAGGGCCAGGGCGGGGCACCCTTCGCCGGATACCGAAACAGGAAAGAAGCCGCGAGCGTATCGACGAAATCTTGAAGGTATCCATGGAACTGATCGGCCGGAAAGGCATCGATGCGGTAACCATGAAAGAGATTGCGGCGCTCTCCGGTGGTCCGATCGCCTCGGTTTATCAGTACTTCCCGAATAAGTCCGCAATCATCGCGATGCTTTATGAGAAGTATGCGGAAGAGGTTCTCGGTTTCGTCAACGAATGCGTTGCGGACCTGCAGACCGAACAGGATGCATTCGGCGCTATCGACAAGCTGATCGACCTCTATTACGCGAACGTCAGAAACAACCCGCCGGTCCAGGATCTGATCAACGCGATCCAGGCCGACAAGGCGCTTGCGGATATGGATATCGCAGAGTCGCGCGTGCATAGTCGGATTTTTGCGGATGCGACAGGAGCGTTCGTCCCGGACAACCTGCGGGAGCGGTATGTCCGCCTGGTGTTTATGATGTTTCACCTTGCTGCCAGCGCCGTGCGCCTGGCACTGCTGGTTCCAGAGCAGGAGGCGGAAGGCATAATCGAGAATTTCAAGGCTTCGGCAAAAATCCAGCTCGGGCAGTTCATGAAAGGAAACTATCCGAGTTTCTGAGATCGCGGCCTTACAATCCGAGCCTGTCCCTCAACCCGTACCACCATGCACCAAAAACGGTCAGCGGCACCCGAAAAGTCTTGCCACCGGGGAATGGCAGGTTCGGCAACGAAGCCCAGACATCGAAGCGTTCGGCATGCCCCGCGACGGCCTCACCGAGAATCTTTCCGAGCAGATGCGTGGTCGTCACGCCATGGCCGCTGTCACCATGGGAAAAGTAGACCTTGTCGGAAAGCCGGCCCATATGCGGAATGCGCGTTAACGTCAGCGCGAAATTGCCGCTCCATGCATAATCGATGTGGACGTCTTTCAACTGTGGGAATGTCTTCAGCATGTTCGGGCGGATTATTCCCGTCAGATCCTTCGGATCGTGTCCGCCATAGCCGATCCCGCCGCCATAGAGCAACCGGTTGTCGGAGGTACGGCGATAATAGTCGAGGATATAATTGGCATCCTCGACGCAATAATTGGACGGCAGCAGGCTCTCGATGAGCGCCTGATCGAGGGGCTCCGTCGTCATGACCTGGCTGGAGACCGGCATCATCCGGCCGTGAATTTCAGGCAGCAGTGGCGCAAGATAAGCATTACCGCAGACGAGGACGTAGGACGCCTTTACGGAGCCTTTGGCCGTACGGACCGCGGGCCTTTCGCCAAGCTCCAGGCCGACGACACGCGAACCTTCGAAGATGCGCCCTCCGAGGTTTTCCACGGCGGCAGCCTCTCCGAGTACGAGATTGAGCGGATGTATATGGCCTCCAAGCATGTCGATCATGCCGCCGGCATAGCGGTCCGTCTTCACGTATTTCCCTATATCCCGTTTGGCGACCATCTCCAGCCCGGTGTGCCCGTGCCTTTCCCAATGGTTCTTCTGAGCCTCCATCTCGCGGATCTGTTTATCCGTAAAGGCGGCAAAAAAACCGCCATGGACGAGATCGCAATCGATCGCATATCTGGCGACGCGCGCCCGGATGATCTCGCCTCCTTCGAGCGACATCTTTCCAAGTTCTACGGCTTTCTCCCGGCCATATCGCCCGGCAATCGTTTCAAGATCGCGGCTGTAGCCATTGACGATCTGGCCGCCATTTCGTCCGGATGCTCCGAAGCCGATGCGCTCGGCTTCCAGCACGACGACAGAGTAGCCGCGTTCGGCAAGCTCCAGTGCCGCAGAAATACCCGTGAAGCCCGCGCCGATCACGCAAACATCCGCCGAGGTTTCGCCATCGAGGGCAGGGCGGACCTTTTTATCCTTGGCGGACGCGGCGTACCAGGAATTAACGTGGCGTGGGTTGTCGCTTGCTCTTAAAACCATCTCACACCGTCCGGATGTAGGCATCGTATTCGACGTCGGTCACCCGCGTGGCAAACTCCGCAAGTTCCTGCTGTTTGCAGGCCGTGTAGAGCGCGCGGTATTTCGGCCCGAGCGTCGCATAGGCAAATGTAGACCGGGCGAATTGTTGCAGCGCATAGTCCCAGTTGGTTGGAAGCGGCTCATGGCTGACGGCGTGGTCGTCACCGGTGATTGCTCCGCCCGGGTTACGCTTCTCCTTGATGCCCGAGAGCGCTGCGTTAAGGATCATCGCCAGGACCAGATATGGATTGCTGTCGGCGCCTGCGACGCGGTGTTCGATGCGGGTGGCGGGCTTCGAGGCGGTGATGACACGCACCGCCGCCGAGCGGTTGTCGAAACCCCATGAGGCATAGGTAGGAGCATGTTCGCTCGGCCGAAGGCGGCGATAGGAATTGGCATGCGGCGCAAAGACCCCCATGCTCTCGCCCATATTCTCAAGAAGCCCGCCGACGGAGTGGAAAAGCATTTCCGAGGGCCCGTCTTCGCCGGCATACACATTGCGTCCGGCTTCGTCGACCAGCGAAAAGTGCACATGCATGCCGCTGCCGGCCTGGCTGCCATAGGGTTTGGCCATGAAGGTCGCGTCAAGGTCGTTGGCGCGTGCGACACCCTTCACGATACGCTTCAGGAGTACGGCATAGTCGGCGGCCTTCAGGGCGTCCGGCACGTGGTTGAGATTGATCTCGTACTGACCCGGCCCGTTTTCGCGCAGCGTGGTGTCGGCGGGAATACCCTGTGCGCGCGCCGCGCTGGCGATCCCGTGAAAGACATCTTCGAAATCCTGCAGTTCGGAGATCGACAGCACCTGTGTCTGGCCCGTGTGCCATCGCCCCTCGCGCGAATTCGGTGGGCGGACGGGGTCGAGCGCCGAGCGCACCGGGTCGATCAGGTAGAATTCAAGCTCCGTCGCCACGACCGGCGTCAGGCCAAGCTTTGAAAATCCTGCGACGACATTGGCAAGCACCTGGCGCGGATCGGCATAAAATCCGGCGCCATCGGTGTCTCGCATACCAAGCAATACCTGCGCAGTCGGACGATTAAGCCAGGTGACCCGGGACAGCGTTCCGGGAATGGGGAGGCAGATGCCATCCGGATCGCCGGTGCCTTCCGCAAGGCCTGCGGCGTTGACGTCGCGGCCCCAGACGTCGAGGGCATAGACAGAGCGTGGCATGGCCATGCCCTTGGCAAGCACGTCCAATGCGCGCTCCCTCGGGATCCACTTTCCCCGCGGCACGCCGTTTACATCGATGACGAAGGCTTCAAGAACCTCGATATCGGGATTGCCCTCGAAGAAGATCTGCGCGGAACTGATATCATCCATGGAACACCAGATAGCCCAGTCTCTCCATTTGAGCTAGGCGTTGAAGCGTTCGGGGCCGTAGGCGGAGATATCGATGAGCGTCTTCTGCCCGGTAATGGCTTCGGCGATCACTTGGCCCGTTACCGGTCCAAGCGTCAGGCCATGATGCGCGTGCCCGAAGGCGAACCAAAGGCCATCATGGCGCGGCGCCTTGCCGATCACCGGCATCATGTCCGGCGTGCACGGACGTGCGCCCATCCACGGCTCCTTGTCGAGCCGCTCGCTGAGGGGGAAGATCGTCCGGGCGACGGCTTCCGCCCGCTCCAATTGCACCGGAGTCTTCGGTGCGTCCCGGCGGGCAAATTCCGCGCCGGTGGTCAGCCGGATGCCCTGGTTCATAGGGGCGAGGAAATAACCGCGCTCAGCGTCCATGGTCCAGCCGTTGAGCTTCGCGTTCCCCGTCGTCCCATAATGCATATGGTAGCCGCGCTTGACGCCGACCAGGAAATTGTAGCCGAGCGGTTTTGTTACCGTATCCGACCAGGGCCCCAGGGCAACAACCACGTCCTTGGCCTCTACGATCCCGTCACCGGCGACCACCTGCCAGCCCGTCCTGGTCTGCGACAGGCTCTTTGCATCGCCTTTCAAAACACGGCCGCCCAGCTTTTCGAAGAGAGCGATATAGGCGCGTGTAAGGGCCAATGGATCCCTGACCGACCACGGATCCTCCCATTTCAGGCCGCCGACGAAATCATTGGAGAGATGTGGTTCCTGAGCGGCGAGGTCGGCAGGCGTCAATCTCTTGAAAGAGACGCCGTATTCGCCGGCCAGGCGTTCGGCTTCCCTGAACTCTGCGTCCTGTTTGGCATTGCTGCGGAAAACCTCGGTCCAGCCGTCTTTGGCAATCAGGGCCTCGGCGCCGGCTTCCTCGATCAGTTCGTTGTGGGTCGAGATCGAATGTTCGATCAGCGGCGCATAGGCGCGCGCAATGAGCTGATGACGGGTCAAGTTGGAATGCCACCAGTATTTCGCCAGGAATGAGGTGACCGAAGGAATTGCCCGCCAGTGATAATGAGCGTCGATGCGATTATTTAGTGCATAGCGCAGGATCAGGCCGAATTGCTGCGGAAAGCCGTAAGGCACCACGCCTTCGCGCTGGATCAGACCGGCATTGCCATAGGAGGTTTCCATGCCCGGTTCTTTCCGGTCGACGAGTACTACCGATTTGCCCCGCCGGGCCAGTTGCAGCGCTGTCGAAACGCCGATGATGCCGGCTCCGAGCACGATCGCATCCGCTGTCATGGTCTGATTTCCATTCCCATTTCTTTATAGTTCGAAGTTTCGAACATGCCGCCCAGGATGCTGCGGCGCAAATGAAAAATGAAGCTGTGCGCAGGGATTTTTGTCGCGGCATGCAGTGAAGTGAGAGGAGCCTGGTCAAATAAATTTCAAGCAATGTCACATCGGCAAATCCTGTCTCGTCATGGTGCTGTAACCAACAGAAGGAAACGAACCATGAGTGCCAAACTTGATCCTTTCACTGCCGCTCCCTCGCTGATGAAGAAGTGGATGGGCCTTTCTGTCGACGTTGACTCGAGCCTTGAGTGGAACGTCATCGAACTCGTGAAGATCCGCGCATCGCAGATCAACGGCTGCGCCAACTGCATAAACATGCACACGGCGGAAGCGCGGGCTAAGGGCGAAACCGAGCAGCGCATCTATCTGTTGTCCGCCTGGCGCGAAGCTCCTTGCTATTCCGATCGCGAACGCGCCGCGCTAGGTTGGACCGAAGCCTTGACCCGATTGTCGGAAGGCCACACGCATGAAAGCGCGCGAGAAGCCCTCAAGGCCCAGTTCACGGAGGAGGAACAGGTGAAGCTTACACTGATGATCAATGTCATCAACGGCTGGAATCGTCTCGCCGTCGGCTTCGGCCTCTGGGCCGGTCCGGCAGCCGCGAAGACTGCCCAGGCGGCGGCATGATGACCGGCTTCCACCAGGAAGACGCAGCGGCGAGTTTCGATCCGCTGCGTCCGAAGCTCCTGCGCGTCGCCTATCGCATGCTCGGATCGGTAACCGACGCAGAAGATATGGTGCAGGAGGCCTTTATCCGCTGGATGAAGGCCGACCGCAAAACGGTGCTGGAGCCGGAAGCGTTCCTCCGCCGCACGGTGACGCGGCTCTGCCTCGATCAATTGAAGTCGGCGCGGCGCCAGCGCGAAACCTATGTCGGTCCCTGGCTTCCCGACCCCGTGGTGGAAGAGGAAGAACAGGAGGACGTCACCTTGCCGCTGATGCTTGCACTGGAACGCTTGTCGCCCCTCGAGCGGGCGGCTTTCCTGCTGCACGACGTCTTTGGACTGGGATTTGAGGAAGTCGCCACGACCATCGAACGCGACTCAGCCGCCTGCCGTCAGCTCGCTGCCCGGGCGCGCACCCACGTTCGCGAGGCGAGAACCCGCTTTCAGGTGGACAAGCAGCGCGGCGTAGAGCTCGCTGAAGCCTTCTACGCGGCATCGCGCAGCGGCGATATGAAGGCGCTTGGTGCGATGCTGGCGGCCGATGTCAGTATCCATGCGGATGGCGGCGGAAAACGTCCTGCGGCCATGGAGCCGATCTTCGGCTTCGAAGCCGTCATGAAAGTGCACGTCTATCTTGCAGGCGAATTTCAGAAAAACGGCTCGCAGTTCGTCCGTGCCGGTTTCGTCAACGGATTGCCTGGTTTCGTCACACTCGAAGCGGATGGCGAACTTCAGACGACTGCACTCGACATCGAAGACGGAAAAATCACGGCCATCTATGTGGTGCGGAACCCCGACAAGCTGAGGCATCTGCATTAGCGATCCCAGGCGGCGGGCGGCTTCGGCTGCCTTGGTATGGCGCGACGCTAAAGTTCGATCAGCCGCTGAGCGGTGAACTTGTCCGTCACAAGCATGTCGATGACGCCGGTTCGGAGCGCTCCGGCGATGGCTACCGTTTTCTTCATGCCGCCCGCGAGCGCGATCACTCGTTCAACTTTCGCAAGCTCCTCAAGCGGAAGCCCGATCACCCGCTCGTCGAGCGGCGTTTTGACCGCCTTTCCTTCCTTGTCGAAGAACCGGAGCGATATGTCCCCCACCGCTCCTGCATCAGCCAAGTCGGCAAGCTCCCGGGACGAGAAGATGTTGCCGGAGCGAGCCAGCAATTCGGAGGGTTCGACCGCTCCGATGCCGACGATTGCGAGTGAAATGCTGCTGAAAAGGTCGATTGTTTCCCGGACGAATGGATCTGCCATCATCAGAAGTTTCGCTTCCCTCGATGACGTCACCCCTTGTACCGGAAGCAGTTTCGGTTCCGCGCCGGTGAGGCGTGCCAGGCGCGTCGTGAGCTGAGTGGCATGCGTCTGCACGGAGGGATCGCCCATGCCGCCCAGTGTCTGAACGACATATTTGGCCTGTGCACTTTTCTGGGGATGGATGTTCTCGACCATCTTGAAAATGGTCTGGCTCCAGCTCGAGACGCCGATAATCTCGCCGGGCGCAAGCGTCACTTCGAGAAGATGGGCGGCCGCTTCGCCGATCCGTGCCATGATCGCTCCGTCGCGATCTTCCGAGCATTCCACGACGACCGCTTCAGGGACACCGAACCGCTTCCGAAGCGCCTTCTCAAGGTCCGCATAGGTTCCGACGGGGGGGATGACGCTCGTGCGCACGATATCCTCCGCCTCGGCCCGCTTCAGCATGCGGGAAACGGTTGCCTGCGACAGGCGAAGATGCTGCGCGATATCCGCCTGCCGACGTCCCTCGATGTGATACATCTGAGCAACTCGTGAGATCAGGCGAAGTTCGTTTAAGCGACTCATGGCCGTTCCCGGTGTGAATTATTATTCACCTTTAACGATTGCGGGGTTCCACGTCGAGCGGGCCACGGCATCACCCCATGTCTTTCTCCGCTCTGCACTATCGTTGGCTTCGGGACTGACGAGTTGCGATTGCCTCGGAAGGCGGCTGATAGTTTCGAGGGCGGGCCACATTCCCATCGACAGTCCCGCAAGATAAGCTGCTCCAAGAGCAGAGGCTTCGGGCGCTTTGCACTGCATCACGGGCCGCATGAGCACGTCGGCGACGCATTGCATCAGGAACCTGTTCTGGCTGGGGCCGCCGTCCGCATAAAGCGCGCCGATGCCGCCCCCGCTCTGGTTCTGCATGGCGGAAAAAACGTCATAGACCTGGAATGCGATCGAGTCGGTGACAGCCCTCGCCATCTGCGCACGCGTCGTGTTGAAGTTGATCTGCGAGAAGAGCGCGCGCGCCTCGGAGTTCCAGTATGGCGCGCCGAGCCCGACGAAGGCGGGTACGAAACCAGGCCCGTCCGGTTCAGCTGTCGCGGCAAGATCGATCAGGGCCGCGACATCGGGCAGTCCGAGGATCTCGGTCATCCAGGGCAGGCTTGCCGCCGACACGAGAATGTTTCCCTCGAAGGCGAATGTGGGTTTTCCAGAAATACGCCAGGCAATCGTGGTTGTGATGCCGCTCTTCGGCGCAATGAAGCCGGGCAGTGTCGTCATCACAGACGAACCTGTCCCGAACGTCACCTTGCCGTCGCCCGGGTTGAAGGCCCCATGTCCGAAAAGGGCGGCATGACTATCGCCGATCGCCGATCTGATAGGCGTGCCATCGGGGACACCCGGCAGGCCAAGCGTTGTTCCAAAATCGGCTGCGCTGTCGAGCACCTCCGGCAAAACCGATATGTCGACGTCGAAGATCGCGCATAATTCTTCGCTCCACGCCTGCTTTTGGAGGTCGAACAGCTGACTTCTTGCCGCGTTCGATGCGTCGCAGGCATGTCGTTGCCCGCCGGTCAGGCAGTGGACGAGCCAACTGTCCATGGTGCCGACCCGGAGGTGGCGGCCCGCCGGAGCCCGATCGAGGAGCCAACGAAATTTCGGTCCGGGAAACATCGGATCGAGAGGCAGTCCCGTTATCGACTGGACGCGATCCAGGTGTCCTTCATGAATAAGACGTTCGCAATCCTCGGCCGTGCGGCGGCATTGCCAACTGACGACCGGGCCGAGTGGTTCACCCGTTTCGGCATCCCAGATCGTGACGGACTCGCGCTGATTGGAAATTGCGACGGCTTCAACGCCAATATCGGGCGCAGCTTGAAGGCAGGCGGTAACCGCTTCGCAGACCGACTTCCAGACTCTTTGCGGGTCCTGCTCTACCCAGCCGGGTTTCGGATAGGCGATGCCAACTGGTGCCGAACCACGGGAGACAAGTTCTCCCTTGTCCGAAACCAGGACGGCTTTGGAATTGGTCGTGCCCTGGTCGATGGCCAGAATAGCCCGCATTCATGTCCTCCCTTGAAACGGCCGGGCAAATACTTGGCTCCGGCCAACGCCTGCGTCGAGCGCTTATTTCCTCTTGATAACCGCTAGGGCAGCTTCGGCGATGGAGGCGGGTCTCATACCGAATTCATCCAGGAGGAATTCGGCCGAGCCGGTCGGCGCGAAGATCCCCGGAACGCCAAGGCGCTTCATCGGCACAGGCGCGTGTTCCACGATCACTTCGGCCACGGCCGACCCGAGTCCTCCGAAGATGGTATGCTCTTCCGCAGTTATAATCGCCCCGGTCTCGCGAGCAGCGGCAACGATGGCTTCCTCGTCGATCGGCCTGACCGTCGCCATGTTGAGCACCCGCGCGCTGATGCCCTGACTTCCCAGGATTTCTGCGGCCTTCATCATGCGGTGCGTGAGAGTGCCATTGGCGATAAGCGTGACATCCGAACCCTCACGCAGCAGGTTCGCCTTGCCGAGTTCGAACTTGTGATCTGCAGGAAGCAGATCGGGAACGCCGACGCGGGAAAGGCGGAGGAAGCATGGCCCGTCGTAGCCCGCAGCCCATTCGACGGCAGCCGCCGTTTCGATACGGTCGCAGGGGGCGATGACCGGAAGATTCGGCAGCGCGCGCGTCCACGCAAAGTCCTCGATCGAATGGTGGGTCGGGCCAAGTTCGCCATATGCCATCCCGGACGAGATGCCGACCAGCTTCACATTGGCATTCGAGTAGGCGATGTCGGCCTTGATCTGCTCCAGCGCACGCCCTGTCAGAAATGGTGAAGCTCCACAGACGAACGGAAGCCGCCCGCCATTCGCGAGACCCGCGCCGACGCCCACCATGTTCTGTTCGGCGATGCCGACATTGACGAGGCGGTCCGGAAATCTAGATTTGAATCCGCCGAGCTTCGAAGACCCCACCGAGTCGTTGCAGACTGCAACAATGGTCTCGTCATTTGCCGCAAGCTTTTCGAGCGTCGCCGCAAATGCATCTCGGCAATCATGGAGCTTTGTGGCTGTTACTGGCGCGTTCATCAAATTGCCTCCGATAGTTCTGCCACCGCGAGATCGTATTGTTCCTTGCTGGGCACCTTGTGATGCCAGTCGACGCGATCCCGCATGAAGGAAATGCCGTGGCCCTTGTTGGTATGAGCGACGATGCAATGGGGACGGGAGCCGCGATGCTCCAGAGCCGGCACGATTTCGCTCATGGCGTTGCCGTTGATTTCGGTCACGTCCCAGCCAAAAGCTTCAAGCTTGGGGCGGAGCGGGGCCAGGTCATTGGTATCGGCAAGTGCCGCCCCCTGCTGGAACCTGTTGTGGTCGATGACCAGAGTAAGATTGTCCAGACCGAACTGGGCGGCCGCCATGATGGCTTCCCAATTCGAGCCTTCCTGCATCTCGCCATCCCCGGTGACGACATAGGTGTGGTATTTCGCGCCGGACAGCTTGGCGGCCTTGGCCATCCCCACCGCGACGGGGAGCCCGTGACCGAGAGGTCCGGTATTGGTTTCGACGCCCGGCACCTTGTTGTTGTTGGGATGGCCGTTCAGCCGGGAGTGAGGCTGAAGGAACGTGGAGATTTCCTCCTCCGGAATGAAGCCGCGTTTGGCAAGCGCCACGTATAGTGCGCAGGCCGTATGGCCCTTCGAAAGAACAAACCGATCACGTTCCGGATGCCTCGGTTGATCCGGCCATACGCGCAGTACCCGGAAATACAATGCCGTGAGAATGTCGATCACCGACATCTCGCCGCCGATATGGCCCGCGCCGGCTTCGTACACCGCCTGAAGATCGCGCAGCCGTATCTGGCGTGCGACACGTTCGAGTTCTGTGGGCTCCATTGTTTCCTCGATCTGAATATTTATTCATATTAACATATTTTTGCACATGGCGAATTCATGTCAAGTGCAAACTGACTTTTGTGGCATAAGGGTCTCGCTACAAATTTGATTGACACATCTGTAGCAGCTTGCTAATGAATTTTCCAACATAGATGAATAAATATTCTTATGGTGAAATACCCTTCGTATCTAGGGAGGAACGATGGTGGCGATCGACATCACTGAACAAAGCCGCCCCTCTGGCGTCTGGCTTAGGCGCTTGGCTGGAGCTACTGGCCCGCTTCTCGGTCTGCTCGCGCTTTGCGTCTTCCTGAGCTTCTCCACGGACGCGTTTCTTTCGCTTCGCAATGGCTTGAACATCCTGGATCAGATCACCGTGCTTGGCATCATGGCCGTCGGCATGACCTTCGTCATACTGATCGGCGGCATCGACCTTTCGGTCGGTTCGGTGCTCGCGCTGTCGATGATGGTGATGGGTTGGACGGCCAATGTCGCGGGAATGCCTCTTGGGGTGGGTATCGGCTTCGCGTTGATCGCGTCCGCCGTAAGCGGATTGATCGTCGGTCTGCTGGTGACGATCTTCCGGGTCCCCGCGTTCATTGCCACGCTCGCGATGATGTCGGCTGCCCGGGGCGTCGCGAACATGATCACGGATGGTCAGCAGATCGTCGGCTTTCCCGACTGGTTCATGATGCTGGCGATCGACCGGCATTTCGGCATTCTCACAGCGACAGTTTTCCTGATGTTGATCGTGGTGCTGATCGCCTGGTTGTTCCTCAAGTTTCGGGCCGAAGGCCGGATGCTCTATGCCGTAGGCGGAAATCCCGAGGTGGCGCGGCTGGCGGGCATCAATGTTCAGCTCGTGACGATCAGCGTTTATGTCGTCAGCGCGGTGCTGGCGGGTCTTGCGGGCATCGTTCTGGCAGCCCGCCTTGACTCGGTTCAGCCGTCGAGCGGTTTCGGCTACGAACTCGATACGATCGCGGCGGTGGTTATTGGCGGAACATCCCTGTCCGGTGGGGCAGGCGGTATCGGCGGCACCCTCATTGGGGTCCTGATCATCGGCGTCCTGCGCAACGGGCTCAATCTGCTCAACGTCTCGCCATTTCTGCAGCAGGTCATCATCGGCATCGTCATCGTGCTTGCGGTCGGCGCCGAAACCATTCGCCGTCGGCGAACCTGACATCGGCTTCGCGGTAGCGCGGACGTCTCATGAATTCCTCTCCGAACGGTTGGAGCGGATCAGCGGCCCAAGGGTGGAGGAATACTCGAGGGTTCAGTTTAACAACGGAGGAAAATGAAATGAAACTCGCGCGCATTCTCCTGACTTCGGCTGCCATGCTGGGTCTGACGATCGGCTCCGCCCATGCCGCCGAAGTCAAAAAACTCGGCCTTGCCGTGGCCAATTTGCAGGCCAATTTCTTCAATCAGATCAAGCAGGCTGTCGAAGCCGAAGCCAAGAAACGCGGCATCGAGGTCGTGACCGTCGACGCCAAGGGTGACGGCCCCACTCAGGTCAACCAGGTTCAGGATTTGCTGACGCAGAACGTTGATGCGCTGATCTACATTCCAGCAGGCGCTGCGGCGGCAACGGTGCCGGTAAAGCTCGCAAAGAGCGCAGGTATCCCTGTCGTCAACGTCGACCGCAATGCGGAAGGCGCGCCGGGGGATACCTTTCTCGCAACGGATTCTGTGACCTCCGCCAAGGCCGTCTGCGACTATATCCTCAAGGAGGCGGGCGGAAAGGGCAAGATGGTGATCATTCACGGCCAGAAGGGCACGACGCCCGAGGTGGACCGCTCGAAAGGTTGCGCGGAAGCTCTGAAGGCCTATCCGAATGTGAAAGTGGTAGCCGAACAGTATTCCAACATCTGGAGCCAGGACGAAGGATTCCAGATCATGCAGAACATGCTGCAGGCCAATCCGGATGTTTCGATCGTGTTCGCCCAGGCGGATGCACTCGCGCTTGGTGCTGCGCAAGCCATCAAGGTCGCCAATCCTTCCCAGAAGATCGTGGTCGGCGGCTTTGACGGCGATACCGCAGCGCTTGAGGCTCTCAGCAAGGGCGTGTTCAACGTGACGGCGACCCAGCAGACCCAGAAGATGGGTCGTGACGCAGTCGCCAACGCGGTGAAGCTTGTCGCCGGCGAGAAGGTGCCTCCGGTGCAGCTGATGGACGCGACGCTGACGACCAAGGAGAATGTGGCTGGTTTTATCACCAACCATCCGTAACAGGTTTTAAGGCTTGAGGAGGGCGCGTGGTGACCGAGCCAGTTCTTTCACTGAGAGGCATATCGAAGCGTTACGGGCCGCTCCAGGTCCTCAACAACGTGAGCCTGGATGTTTATGCCGGGGAGGTCGTGGCACTTCTTGGCGAAAACGGCGCAGGCAAGTCCACGCTGTCCGGCATCATCGCCGGATCCCGCGCACCGTCTGAAGGAACGATGACCTGGCTGGGGCAACCCTATGCCCCGGCCACTCCGAGAGAGGCAATCGACAAGGGTGTGGTGCTGATCCATCAGGAGCTGCAGCTTCTCCCGGAACTCTCCATTGCGGAAAACGTCTTCATCGGCCGATGGCCGATGAAGAACGGCGTTATCGATCGCGGTGAAATGGTTCGCCGCGCACAGGAACAATTGTCGCGTCTGAACCTACATATCCCCGCCACCCGCAAAGTGGCTGGCCTCTCCACGGCCAATCAGCAGCTCATTGAAATTGCAAAAGCACTGGCGCTCGATGCCAAGCTGCTCATTCTCGACGAGCCGACTGCCGCATTGGGCGGCGCCGAGACGGAAGCTCTTTTCAACCAGGTCAGGAAGCTGCGGTCGGAAGGCGTCGGCATCATCTACATCTCCCATCGTATGGAAGAGATCAAGCAGATCACCGATCGCGTCGTGGTGCTGCGTGATGGCGTGCGTGTTCAGGAATTCGCCGACAGCGCGACCCCGGTGCGCACCATCGTTGAAAGCATGGTGGGGCGTCCCCTTGAACGCATGTTCCCGCCGCTTCCGGAGCCGAGCGGGCGACCGGTCCTGCAGGTCTCGGGGCTAACCTCGCCAGCCCGCTCCTTCCGCGACGTATCCTTCGAGGTGCAGTCGGGAGAAATCCTCGGCATTGCCGGGCTTGTGGGGGCTGGTCGAACCGAACTGGTTCGGGCGATTTCAGGCGCGGACCCGATCAGCGCGGGAACGATCAAGCTCAACGGCGAAGAGCTCAAGCTTCGCAGCCCAGCGGATGCGATCGCCAAAGGCATTGTGATGGTGCCGGAGGACCGGAAGGACCAAGGGATCGTCGTCACCCATCGGATAAGCGAAAACGTCGTCTACCCCAACCTCGACATGTTTGGGCGCCGCTGGATTACATCCGGAATGAAGCGGACATTCGCCGAGCAGGCGATATCCAAATTCGGCGTGAAGGGGCGGGCCGAACAATATGCATCGGATCTCTCCGGCGGCAATCAGCAGAAGGTGGTGATCGCCAAATGGCTGATGCGTGATCCCAAGGTCGTGATCCTCGATGAGCCGACGCGGGGGATCGATGTGGGCGCCCGCGCCGGGATCTACGACATCATCGTGAACCTTGCGAGGAAAGGCGTCGCCGTCATCGTCGTGAGTTCTGATCTCGAAGAGGTGCTCGGCGTATCGAACCGCATTCTCGTGCTCGCGCAAGGCAAACAGGCGGGCATTCTTACCCGTGAAGAGGCGAACGACGTTTCCGTCATGGAACTGGCAACGATCTAGCAGAACATAGAAAGGAAGAGCGGTGGCGGACATCACTCTCAACGCTCCGAAGCTTTTCGATCTCTCCGGTCAAACCGCTATCGTAACAGGAGCGGGCAGCGGCATAGGTCAGCGGATTGCAGTCGGGCTCGCCCAGTGCGGCGCAGACGTCGCGCTTCTCGATCGCCGTACGGACGACGGACTTGCACGCACGGTTGAATATGTCAGGGCGGCCGGTCGAAAATCGATCGAGATTGCGGCGGACGTCACCAGCAAGGCATCACTTGCCGACGCCGTGGCTCGGACCGAAGCCGAGCTCGGTGCTTTGTCCCTTGCAGTCAATGCAGCGGGGATCGCCAATGCCAATCCGGCGGAAGAGATGGAGGAAGAGCAATATCAGACGCTGATGGACATCAATCTGAAGGGCGTCTTCCTCTCCTGCCAGGCCGAGGCGCGCGCCATGCTGAAGCATGGCAGGGGATCGATCGTCAACATTGCCTCGATGTCCGGCGTCATCGTCAATCGCGGCCTCAGCCAATGCCATTACAATGCCTCGAAGGCCGGCGTGATCCATATGTCCAAATCATTGGCTATGGAGTGGGTCGGTCGCGGCATCCGGGTGAACACGATTTCTCCGGGATATACCGCGACCCCGATGAACACGCGCCCCGAAATGGTCCACCAGACAAAGTTGTTTGAGGAGCAGACCCCGATGCAGCGCATGGCGAGTGTCGACGAGATGGTTGGACCTGCCGTTTTTCTGCTCTCGGGCGCGGCAAGTTTTGTGACGGGTGTCGATCTGCTCGTAGACGGTGGTTTCTGCTGCTGGTGATCCCATGAGAAGGTTCCGCAGGCAATTGGAAGGTGATCGGTCCGGCTGCCTCCCTGGCTGAGACCGTGGCGTTGAAGGCGCCAGCGGGCGGTACGGCGTCGATATCGTCGTCCGCCCGTCCTTCACGCTGATCGAACGAGCCGTAAAGGCGTCGCGATTTGATCTTCGCAGACGCTCTGCGACGGTTCCATATTTGCTGTTTGGAGGACATCAATGAAGCGTTTCGAAAAGAAGACTGTCGTCGTCACCGGGGCAAGCCGGGGCATCGGAGCGGTGATCGCAAGGCGTTTCGCTCGAGAGGGCGCGAAAGTAGTTGTTTCGGCCAATGAGGAGTCCGTGGAAGCGGTTGCCCGCGACATCAATGATGGGGGCGGTAAGGCCATCTCTTTCGTGGGAGATGTCACGGATAAAGGCAGTGTCCTGGAGCTTTTCGATACAGCCGAAAAAGCTTTCGGCTCGGTCGATGTCTCCGTCCAGAATGCGGGGGTGATCACCATTGCCCGGATCGAGGATATGACGGAGTCCGAGTGGGATCGGGTGATGGCGGTGAATACCAAGGGCGTTTTCCTCTGCGCCCAGGAGGCGATCGCCCGTATGCGCAAGCACAAGCGCGGCGGCCGGATCATCAACACCGCGTCGGGCCAGGCCCGGCAGGGGTTCATCTACACGCCCCACTATGCCGCTTCGAAGATGGGGGTTGTCGGCATCACGCAGAGTCTAGCCAAGGAAGTCGCCACCGAGAACATCACCGTCAACGCCTTCTGCCCCGGTATCATCGAGACCGACATGTGGGCCTATAACGACGAGGTGTGGGGCAAACTGCTCGGCAATTACGGACCGGGCGAACTGATGAAGGAATGGGTCCAGGGCATTCCCATGAAGCGGGCAGGGTCGGGAGAGGACGTAGCAGGTCTCGTAACCTTCCTCGCCAGCGACGACGCTGCCTACATCACCGGGCAGACGATCAACGTCGACGGCGGCCTGATCATGTCCTGAGATCTGCGGAGGCCGGATGAAAAAGTTTGAACAGCGTGTTCATCGCGAGCCTCTTGCATTTCCTGTAGCAGTTTTACTATCTTGTCGTCGTTCTCAGGGCGGGGTGTAATTCCCCACCGGCGGTATCGGGAGTGATCCCGGAGCCCGCGAGCGCTTCTGCGAAAGTGGAAGGTCAGCAGATCCGGTGAGATGCCGGAGCCGACGGTCATAGTCCGGATGGAAGAGGACACGCTGGAACGTCCCCGGTTCGGGGACGTGCTTGGCTTGTTCGCCCAAGGGATAAATAGCGGCTCGCAAGGCCGCGGTTTGGCCGCTAACGCGGATAACCCTTGAAAGGCAGTGGAATGAAAATCTCGAAAATTGAAGATGCGCTTGAGGCGCTTGCTCTCGGTCGGATGATCGTTGTCGTCGATGACGAGGATCGCGAGAATGAGGGGGACATCATCGCGGCGTCGCAATCCGTGACTGCGGAAACGATCGCCTTCATGATGAATCACGCCCGCGGTCTCATCTGCGTGGCGATGGAAGGTGACCGGCTGGACGCACTCGACATCCCGTTGATGGTTCCCCGCAACACCGAATCCCACAAGACGGCCTTCACGGTTTCCGTCGACTATATCCCTGGCACGACGACCGGCATCTCGGCATCGGATCGCGCCGCCACGGTAAGAGCCCTGGTCGATCCGCAGGCGCAGCCCGACGACTTCGCGCGCCCGGGCCACATCTTTCCGCTTCGTGCGCATCCGAACGGAGTGGTTGCCCGACCGGGGCACACGGAAGCCGCTGTCGATCTCTGCCGCCTTGCAGGCCTGGAGCCTTCCGGTGTCATTTGTGAAGTGGCCAAGGAAGACGGCACCATGGCGAGGCTGCCGGATCTCCTGGAATTTGCCGCACGGCACGAGATGCCTTTGATCACCATCGCGGATCTGATTTCTCATGTGAAAGGCCTGGCAAGTGTAAGCGACGCTTACGCCGCCTGACGATCTCACCGATGCTCGACCATTTTCTCCTCGCACTCTTCTCTGGAAGGCGGGGAGTTAGCCTCATGAGTGATGGCGGCTCTGCTGGACTGGCGATGATTCCCGCACTCGAAACGGTGGCCATCAGGCAGTCGATGACGCCATACCGGATTCGGCGGGTCTGAGGGGATAAGACATCAGGGAGAATTGGCTGGGAGACCAGGATTTTCGCATGATTTCAATGCCTTAGAGGATCAACCCTTATTTTCCTTATCTTTTCCTCTCGCGAGCGACCTTGCATGCCACCATTGAGCCCCGCCTTTGGGCATCAGTCAACAGCACGGGCGAGCGGCAATAATTTCCGTTTACTGCGCCGAAATTATCGCGGACGAATTGGTTCGTGCAGCACCTGTTGAAGAGCTTAACCTCGTTTGGCTTCTGCCCTAGAGGCTACTGACAGCCTGAGCGTTGGGCTGTGTCAAAGATTTCCTTGCAATGTCGCCGAATGAGCGCATGGTGTTCTATCGGTAGGCTTCCTTCAGGGCACTACCGTTGCGAGCGACACAGCCCGTGCCCCAAGCAAAGGAAGGACAGACATGTCTTCCGAAGCACCAGAAGCAGGGTCATCGAAAGCGGCTGCCCTCGCGCAGCTACTTCGGCGTGTCGCCGACGAGACCGCTCTCAACGAAACTGCACTTATCCGGCGAAGCCATGCGAGCTACTTGATCTGCAGGCTCCAGAACCATTTATGGGGCACTGGTCCCACTCCAGGAGGGGTCGCGCACGCCAGCGTTTCTCTCAGCGAGCGCCGTGACACCCAGATCGGTTCGGTCGCGAATGGTGTCAGGGATGAGTAATCCATCGTGCACGACGACCGAAGATGACAACGCCTCACACCTATGCCGGTACGAAATGAGGCAGGAAGCAAATAGCTCCTGGACTGTCTACGATACCTACAGCAGCGAACCAGAAATCGCGTTGGGGTGGTCGCTCGGAGGTCTATCAAACCGCGAGGCGCGTATTTGCTGCGCCATCGTGAATGAGAAGCATAATTCTAGGGAGAAGCCTCCACTGAATGCATGGCCGCCGTTCAACCGTACGTTTTTGAAGACTGACGCGGTGCCTCTTGTCTCAGAAGGGGTAGTCGATGCTAACGGTGATCAACGTTGATTTTCGCGCCGAATGGGAGTTCCCGGTCAGCGTAAGAGATGGTCCCATCAACGACAAGCTTATCCTTGGGCCGCGAGTAGCGTTGAAGTACCTGCAAGAGGAACTGGAAATGCGGTCGGGCCAAGCCTACTGGACGGCAGCCGGAGCATGTATCTCGGCACTGCTTGGCCGCGGCGATATAGAGGATGCCCGTACCCGTTTCATCGTTGCTTACGCCGAATATATGGTGCGGGTGCATCCTTAGGGATGCATAACGGTCAGTGCCTGTGATGCACGAAGCCGACGCTTCGTGGATAGCACGGCGAGGCTAGGTAGAGCGCGCAGAGGTCAATGTGACGTTAGAAGTGTCCCCCTTAGTCTAGGCGGTTCTGCACTGGGACGCAGCCCTCAGCTAAGGGGTTGCCACTTCCGAACGGCCGAGGGTGGGCAGTCAGAGAGGTTCCGGCCGCATTCACTCCCTCGACGACCAATGCTTCACTTCACAACAAGGATCTTCGCGTTCCCTTTCCGATCCAGAACATTCGTGGACACATCATCTCCATAGCGATGCATACGAAAGTCCGCTTGCGATGAACCGAGCCGCACATTGCGCAAGACGATCTCATCCAGGAATGCAGGCATGATCGGGTTGCGGACTCGGAATTCATTCTCGGAATGAGCCTGCTCAAGGCCAAGGCAGGCTCCCAGAACGCCAAACACGGCAGAAGCCGCCCAAGCCTGGGGTGAGCACGCCACTGGATAAGGCGTCGGCCCGCGACCGGGGCGCCGAATGAAGCCGCAGAAGAGTTCCGGCAGGCGCCGCATCTCCTGCTGTTTTGCAGCATCAAGCAGACCTTCGAACACGCGCGCCGCCTCATGCTTGAGATTATAGCGGGCGAAGCCGATTGCGATTGCGGCGTTGTCGTGGGGCCAAACGGAACCGTTATGATAGGACATGGGGTTAAACCGGGCCTCGCCCTGCGCAAGTGTCCGGATGCCCCAGCCGCTGAACCCTTCCTTGCTGAGAAGTGTTGCCGCGACACGCTTAGCCCTTTCCGGCGCAGCAATGCCGGTGAATAAGGCATGCCCCGCATTGGAGCTCCGCACGCGGCACGGTCGCTTCTTCCCATCTAGGGCCAGGGCGTAGGTGCCGAGTTCTTCATCCCAGAAATCTGCTTCGAAACGGTGGCGCAGGTCTTCAGCGGCCCTTGTCAGATCAGTTGCAAGTTGGCGATGCCCAAGGCGCTCAGCCATACGTGCCGCAGAACGCTTTGCCGCGAATACATATCCCTGAACCTCGCACAAGGCGATCGGCCCTACCGCGTCCGTACCGTCTTGGTGGAAGACGGAGTCGTGGGAGTCCTTCCAGCCTTGGTTCTTCAGGCTGCCGCTGCTTTCTGCCTGATACTCCACATACCCATCGCCGTCCCTGTCGCCATGGTCATCGATCCAGCGCAGCGCAGCAAGGATGTTTGGCCAGACCTCAGAAACGGTGTCCAGGTCGCCTGTGGCGTCGAGATACATGCCCGCCAGCATGACGAACAGCGGCGTCGAATCGACACTTCCGTAGTAGCGACCGAATGGAACTTCGCCAAGATTGGCCATTTCACCGTGACGTATCTCGTGGAGAATCTTGCCCGGCTGCGCATCGGCATTAGGATCAGTCTGCTGGGCTTGCATTGCCGCCAGCGTTCGCAATACACCCCGCGCAATCGACGGGTCCATCCACAGCATGAACATCGCAGTGAAGATCCCATCGCGCCCGAAGATCGTACTGAACCAAGGAATTCCCGCGTATGGATAAGCACCGAAGCGGGTCGAGGTGGTCAGCATGTAGACGTCGGAGGTGGCTCGACACGCTACTTCGTTGAACAGATCGCTTGAGCTCCGCACGGTAGCAATGTGCCGCGTCTGTTTGCGTCTGGCGCGGCGGCTCTCGCGGTAGGCGCGGAAGAAATCCAGCACGACAGCGGGTCCGCCTTCCTCGCAGGCAACCGTCACGAAGATCGATGTCTTTTCCCCCGGCGCGATCGTCACCTCCAGGGTCGCTCGGTGTGACTCGAGATTTTTCGGAACAGGTGTGAAGGCGATCGAGGTGCAACGTTCCACGTCATCAAGGCCGCCATAGTGAAATTCCACCTTGTCTGGAGCGACGAGCTTGGAGCTCTCCCGACCCCGCATCTCCCGCTTCATCCCGCGAACTTCGAAAAGGTCGCGGAAATCGGCGTGGAAGGTGTAGTCGATGGTCAACCGGCGTTCAGTCGTCGAGAAGTTTCGGACACTGAGTCGTTCGTAACAGACCCCGTGATGGAGAAACTTCGTACGCTCGAAGAAGATGGTCTCGCGGGGCAAGGTCTCAGCATCATGATCGACCTCGGGATTGGTAAGATCGACAGAAAGCGCTGCTTTGTCGTCATGATTGGACGAATTAAGCAGTAGGAGCTTTCGCCCCTGAACACGCAGTTCCAGCTTAGACAGGTACCGTGTGTCACGGTAAAACAGGCCTTCCACCGAATTGCTCCCGGCAATGTCGCCATGGCTGTTTAAGACAGCGAACGCATCTCCATCCTTGAGGTTTTGAAGTGGGCGACCCACAAGAGAAGTGTCTACTTCCAGATCATACCGAACGGTGTCGAAGCTCCCGGCATCATCGATGGTCGGATCAATATCAAGCATCATCATACGGACCTTTGATTGGGCAAGGCTGCCCCAGCGGCGCCGCCGGAAACCTTTGCCGCAGCAGCGACAGGATCCAAGGGCAATAGGGAATTATTTGCGATGCGACGGTGGTGCGGCACCATCATCGCCGACGTTTTTGCCAGACGGCCGTATTCGGCAACGTAGTCGCGAGCCATGCGTGCAGCGGTGAACCGTTCTTCGAACCGCTGCCGGACCGCCCGCCGGTCAAGATCCGCAGCCTTACCGACTGCCTCAACTGCCTCCTCGATGGATTCGACAGTGAATCCAGTTACGCCCTCGTCGATAACCTCCGGGACCGAGCCGCGACGCCAAGCGATCGTCGGTGTTCCTTCCTTCATGGCCTCGATCATGACCAAGCCGAATGGTTCGGGCCAATCAATGGGAAACAGGAGCGCGATCGCATTCCCGAGGAAGTCTCGTTTCTCGTGGTCACCAATCTCGCCGACGAACTCAATCAAGGGATGATCGAGTTGTGGTCGAATGACATGATCGAAGTAGTCTTGGTCGGCGGGGTCAATCTTCGCGGCCATCTTCAGCGGAATACCGGTTCGCTTTGCAATCTCGATTGCCCGATCCGGCCGTTTCTCCGGGGCAATGCGTCCCAGAAATGCAAGATAATCCCGCTTCGCCACTTCAAAAGGCGCGGGACCTGGGGGAAGGCCATGCTGGATGTTGGCCTGCCAATTGGCATTGGGAAGCGGCAGGCGCTGGTTCCTGGAGATCGAGACGAGCGGCATCTCCGTGAATGCACGATACACGGGGTGAAAATCCAGTAGATCCAGTCTCCCGTGCAACGTGGTCAGGCACTGTGCCGGAGAATTTCGGAACGCTGGAAACTGAAGCAAATCGACGTGGAAATGGATGACGTCGAACGAGGAGGCCTGCCGCCGAACCTCTTCCAGCATGACGAGGAGGCTCGCAGTGTGATCGCGTATGCCCCCTAACCTCAGTCCCTCGGGGACTGCTCGCACGAGTTCAGCGGAAGTTTCGGAATCCCCGCTGGCAAAGAGCGTGACATCGTGACCCTGTTGGACGAGTTCTTCTGTGAGCCAGGAGACGACGCGTTCGGTGCCGCCATAGAGTTTCGGCGGAACGGATTCCGCCAGGGGTGCGACTTGCGCGATACGCATTTGATTGATCTCTGTTGCGCCAAGCGTCAGTCCAGCACGAATTGTCGTAGGGACCGCCGGCATCCGCTCACGAGGGCGTTGCTAGTGCACAAGAACAGCGAAGAACGGTATATGGAGCAGCCAACGGGTTTGGCTAGGTCCGTTCATTCATTAACGAGGCGTGGCCCGCTCAGCTCTTAACGCGCAACGATTTTGCCACGTGGCAGCCGCGCCACTTGTAAAGAAGATCAGGTAGCACGATTTGTATAGAGATAGCAGCTCGTCTTACGGGCGCTGCTGTTGCGGGCTACCAAGCTTGTGCCCCAACGAAGGAGGGCGTCATGTCTTCCATTGCCAACCGAGAAGAACTTGATCCTGCTGATCTTGCAATGATCAGGGATGTGCTGAGAACCGAAGGCTTCAGAGGTCTCGACGCACAGAAGAGTTCAGACGCTAAACGCGCCGCGTCGGACTTTCTCCAAACGGAATTCCACAACGGGAACAGGACGCGGGAAAGTCTGCTCCTCGCTATTCGAAGAAAACAAGGCTCCCGTCCAGAGCGGTCAGCGGATGATGGTTTACCCCTGACCGAAGGGTTGAAAAGGTGGCAGGACGAAGGAGGCCAGTGATGGCTCTCTCCTTCCCGAACTGCGCCAGAAGCTGCGACGAAGCCCATGCACGCATTCGGTTCCTCGGCCATGACGGTATGTTCGAGGTGAGGTTTTACGTGCTTGATACTGGTGGAACCTTTACCAGCACAACGTTTAATACAGCCGGCCATGGATATGGTCGCGGACCAGGTGGCGAGCATTATCAGCGCCAACGGGCCGTAATCCACCAATCGATCTAGCTAGTGCGGGTCCATAAGCGGTAAACTGCTGAATTTATTGGACGAATCGCGTCATCTGCGCGGGCAAAGCCCGGCGGTTTCAGTATACTTTACATCAAGCTACTGATTCTAAAGACAAACCCGTAACCGCCGGAACCGACAATGCGCCAAGAACGCACCGTCCAAGCCAGCATATTTGATCTTTTCGCCGAACACTAGATCGGTCGTGAACTGAAGGCGATGTCGGAATGGCTGGATGAGCATGGCGATTTGCTCGGGCTTGTGGCGCGGGACCCGCGCCGGCATGGTCTCAGACAGACCGGCCGCGAGGGGCTACCAGCCGAGGCTGTGCTGCGCGGCGGGCTGCTCAAGCAGCATCGCCAATTGAGTTACCAGGAACTGGCCTTCCACCTCGAAGATTCCGCCTCGTTCCGGGAATTGCCTGGCTTCCATGGGGCTGGAACCCGAAGAAGTCGGTTTTGCACAAGACGATCAGCGCGATCCGGGCGCAAACCTTTGAAGAGATCAACGGCGTGCTGCTGGCGAGCACCCGGTAGGAGAAGCTGGAAAGTGGCAAGGTCATGCGCGTGGACAGCACCGTTACCGCCGCATTGATCCATGAACCGAGCGATAGCAGCCTGTTATGGGACGCTGTCCGGGTGACGGTGCGGCTGTTGCAGCAAACCGAGGCACTGGGTAGCACCATTCCATGGCACGACCATCGCCGCGCGGCAAAGAAGCGGGCTCGGGCGATCGAATATATCCGCTGCCGCCCCAAACGGATCAAGCACTACCGCGAACTGCTCAAGATCACGCGCACGACCTTGAGTTCTCTGCAGCAGGCCAGTGAACAGTTGCCGCTGACGGCAGGCTCGGCCGGCGAACTGTGGCAGGCCCAACTCCGCCACTACCGCCGCTCATCGAGCGGATCATCGCCCAGACCGAACGGCGGGTCCTGGCCGGGGGATCCGGTTCCGGCCGGCGAGAAGCTGGTAAGCCTGTTCGAGCCGCATGCCGACATCATCGTCAAGGGCAGCCGCGACGTCGACTACGGCCACAAACTCAATCTCACCACCGGCAGAAGCGGACTGATCCTCGACCTCGTCATCGAAGCCGGCAACCCGACCGACAGCGAGCGCTTGCTGCCGATGCTGGAACGCCACATTGCCTTTTACGGCGAGCCGCCGCGTCAGGCGGCGGCCGACGGCGGCTATGCCAGCCGCGAAAATCTGAGCGGAGCCAAAGCCCGCGGCATCCGCGACATGGCCTTCACAAGAAGCGCGGCCTCACCACCTTGGCTGAGTATCTGACTGACTATGAAAGCCACGTCCACATGCGGCAAGAGGAGAGATTCTAATGGTGGAGGTGATGGCGGGCATCTTCCTCAGCACAGGCTGCAACGAAATGGGGGCGGGCTTGTTCGATACGCACCTCGCCGCGGATCGCGCTATGACAGAGATTAAATGCGCTCCAGTAAAGCGGCCCCGATTTGTGATGGAAGTGCTCATGCATGTATCGAAGAGCATCGCTGGGGCCTATGATGGCTCTGTCAAGCAAGTCGGCGCCCCCAACGTGCACTGGACTTCTCCAGCGGGCGGTAAATGCGATCCGGATTACGGTATTCAAGGGATATTCACTCCTCGAAAGATCACCAAAAATCTCGCGACCGGCTTCACTTCGACGGGCGGAGGTCCGAGTCCGACGTATTCGGGAATACGAGCGGATGAGGCGCCTTGTGATGGAACAACTATCCTTTATGGACATGATGATCCTGCCACTTCCCCGTTTCTGGTAAACGATCGGCTGGGGCACCGCCCGGCCGAGACGGTGCTACCGATGAGCCGGTTGCACTTCCTGGGGCTCAGTAGACGCTCGAACTGCGGCGTCGTCGCCGGGGTGGATTTTATCCTTCCCGGGATTTTGATAGGGTTGCTTAGAGGCCTGCTCTTTAAGAGCCTTAGTAGCCTTGGCCTTCTGACCTTTGAGCCCGAGAAGCGAATACCGAGCGCTCAGCAAGTCGCGGACCTGGGTTTTCCATTGGGTGAACATTGCATTCTCCTTAGGAGACTTGGCGCCTCCCATTCCATAACGCGCTCATTGCCTGGACATAGCAACAACAAAGATGAAAGTAACCGATCCAAATCCTATAGCGCGCGGACCGAGGCGGACCGCCCCATTCCGTCCACTGCCACCCATTGTGGTCGGGCGTAGGTCAAGTGTCTGGCAAGGCTTGCGCGGATTTGTCTTCATGACAACCAGGTGGTGTCGAAGGCGGACCACCGCCCTAACCACCGAGCGGGTGTCAAGATTCCAAAATAGTTTGGGCCGATAACGGAGGTGATGCGTTGTTCTATGCAACGCGAGAACAAGCCTATGATTTTCCTATTGTCGCTGACCACCGACTTGAGTGCAGAGTCCGCCCACGTCAAACGGCAACTCGGGGAGCACTTTGATATAACCTCAGCGGGTCCTCTTGTGTTTGTGGATTTCGAGGGCACCGCCAAGGAATTGACGACAAACATTTCCCTCGTCGCCCCAAACAACGCCTCTTTTTTCGTAGCGGCTTTGAGTGACTGGGATAGCAAGAACACACGACACGCAGATCAATGGCTTGGGGAAAAAATGAGCCGCACTATCTTGAACCGTTTCCCCTCGAACACTGAAACAGACTAGCGTGGGACACTTCACTGAAGCGAGGCCAACTCTGGACGTTTCGGTCGGTCGATCGAGAAGTTCAGGTTGAAGAGAACGGTGCCCTCTTCATCAACCACTGTCATGACCCAGTTGTTTCCCAACCAGAGGCTCATGTCGTTATCAATCAACATCTCACTTGCGCCCTGCATGGCTTCGATACGCGCCTCGTCCTCGCTGCCGAGCACGAGGCCCTCATGATCAACGGCCATTCTGCCGTCTTTTGTGTGAAAGAAGTATCTTGGCATGGGCCACCTCCGACCTGGTATGGGCGGAAGCTGTGTGCTCACGCGACGGCGCCCGGGGCAACTGTCATCGCTAAAAACAGGCTGCGCCTTGCTGACCGCCATGTCCAGAGAAATCGGAGGCCAGCGACGTCACTTCGGCCATGTCACTGAACCCGCAGTCAATGTCTCAGAGGATAATCAATTATTTGCAGCAAATCTGCTTCGCGCCTGCGCGCCCCAGTCACAAATGGTGAGCAAAGAGAAGGCCCAGGCGTTTTTCCCGCCTAGGCCTTCAAACAGTCTGTCGGATATTCATAGGGTCACCTGTGGGGTTGGGCGTCAATAGCTCCAACGGGTAAAAGCACGATAGCGCCCTTACCCCTTCCTGCTTTGCAACACCATCACGGAAACGGGAACCCCACGCGCTGTCGACGGGCGATATCTCTCGCGTTGATCACCGTGCAGTACATGTCGGCCTGACTCTCGGAGAGATTTGTAAGGCAATAGGTGGAAGGCATTGCCGGCCCACCGGTAAAGACGTCGTAAACCGTCCAGCCGAGATCGAGTTCCTGACGAACCGCATACCTCATTGTTTCGTCGGCCATGCTAACCTCATGAAGGATGGCAATGGCCAAGATGGTCGTTGTGTCCACCGATCTTAAGTACATTAGCATGTATCGGCGCCGACTCCTCGCTAATTCGGCGAACCCGTCTCCCGAGGCCGAAAGAACGGAAATGCTCCTGGAAACCCATCTCTTTAGAGGGTTTCCGACATAGGGCGTATCCGGTAGCATCCGGAGATGCCCAACCGCACCTTTGAGTTGGATTTCACGCCTACACCATTGTAGTGGAGGAAAATATGGCTCTCGACCATGTCTTGGCTCTTGTGGCCAGCACGTCCCAGGTCCCGAGGAAATGGCCGACGCCGTAACGTTCCTCGACATGCGCACCGAGTAAGTGAGGTTCACGGCGATGATTCCCGCCCATGTTTCGTTCGACGACCTCTCCTGGATTCCTCATGCCGTCCCAATTGACGGAGACCGAATTCGGTGCCTCGGCAGCGTTTGCGTGCGCGCGTAAAGGGGGTTCACCTCCTGAAATGTCGGGTGGTTGGGCGCAGAAGCGCCCAAGCGACGGGCCTTAGTTTGGCGACCAGACCCGTCCGACAGCAGATTTGCACAACCGTCGCACCCGTACCCTGCAGAGCGGAGTAGGTGTGACCGAGTCGTAAGTTGTTTGAAATCGTGACTTTTTCTGCTGTTATGGGTATCGCTAATTAGGTACCGAGTAGTCGTCCGTTTTCCTGCGAAGTTCTTCTCTGTATTGCCCAATCGCATGACGGACGCCGTCTTCCGGATGGCCGGTGATAACGGCTAGCTCTAAGACAGCGGCGTCAGTGCCGAGGACGTCGAAAGCAACAAAGGCTTCAACTTCGTCTGCGTGGTAGGAGCTTTGAGGGGGTGTGCTGTAGGCTCCAAGAAGCGTCGCTTCTGGCAGCCCTTCAAAGAAGACGCCGACGTGGCCGATGCCGTCATAGAGTATGGTTTTGGTTATGCGCATATTGTCCTCCAGCGACGCCATGGCATTTACCAAGGCAGCCTGTTTGAAAGGTTATAGGGACGAAGAGGTGTAGCTGGCCTGAGTTGCGTCTGCGGTGTCGTCACCCACACCAAGGATGTTGATGAGCGCCTCTCTTTCCGGGCCGAACGGTTTCTGGTTGAGAAAGTCCGCAACGGGCATTTGTGTCTGGTGGCCACCCGAAGGCTCGTTTGCTTTATGAAGAACGAAAGCTTGTTGAGTAGCGTCGTCAGTAAGCAGGAACCACCGATCCCCATTCGAGCTGGAAGAAAACTGTTGTACGTTGTTCATGTCGTTTGTTCCCATTCGTTGTGGAAGCTGGCCGGATCGCGTGCCCTCGTCATGTTGAGGAGGCAGGGCGCTGGGCAGCTTGACTATCGTTAGCCAGAGCCTCATCAAGGGCGGTTTCGGTAACCGCAATGGCTTCCGTGAAGGCACCTGAGGTTATCATGATCGTCAATGTTCGGTGGTAGCCTTCCCACATCACATTGAGCGGCTCCTCGACCACCTGAACATCGAATTCGCCAGGAGCATGTGCCTTATCCATTCCTGGCAACATGAAGGTGTTCTGGAAGGCGACCCGCCTGACGCTTGTCTTTATGTTCATGATTAGCTCCTTGAACTGTGCCGCTCAGGCTAGCGTAAATCGGCAGCTCTGAGCGTGTAGGTCATGCCGTGTTTCGGATTGTAGAGCTTCAGTGCAATCTGCTGGATTTTGGACCGCGCAGCATCAAAGGCACGCAGATAATCTTGTTCTGACAGTCTGGTTGCTGAAAGAGCGGCAGCGTCCACGAAAAACTTGACTTCGAACATGCCGTCATAGCCGGTGAAGCGTATCAGGTTCCTGACGTCATCGAAGCTTCTGCTCGCGTTTGGAAATGTTAGTGACATTGGATGTTCCAGTTCTGAGTCTGACGGCAATCCAGAATGATCGCGTGTGCGAGGCTGCCATCCTCTTGGACGACTTAGGTGCGCCGCTTCAGTGGGTAGGCATCACCGTCATAGAGTGCCTGCATCTGGGCGCCATCGTACCGGGCTTCATCCACTTCCAGGACCGAACCGCGAAGCAAGGAGCTCGGGAATTCCTCGATGGCAAAACGCAGAGCTTCGGCAGCCGTCTCAAAGCGCCTGTAACGGTGGCCGCTTGCTCGTTGCCTGCTCCGGCACGGATAGAAGCCCGCCCCCTCGTTATAATTGAACCGGGACTTGCTGCTGAACGGGACGGCCACTTGTTTGGCCGACGATACCAACTGGGAGGGGCCGGTCACTGCGTGAAGACGGCGAGAGAAAGGTTCTTTTGGCGTTTCCTTAGCCGAACTTGCCGCTCATCTAACCGTGCCTCTCGTTGGCGCAGCGCAAGCCTTCCTCTTACGTCTTGAAGCTTGGCCGCATCAGAACCCTCTTCAGCAATGGGTCGGTTGAACAGTTGCTCAATGGAGTGATAGTTACTTCTGATCATTTTGACATCCTCAGGTTCCGGCAAGAGACACACGTGCCTTGCCGCACTCCTGCCGACGGCGGAGTTCTTAACGTCCACAAAGATCGAGGTTTGCCAAGCAACCGGCTGTGCCGGGAGGATCAGGTAGCCAAAAAGGCTGCAACGTCTCCTAGATATGGCGATGAATCTCCGAGTTACAAGGCGGCGGGTTAGGCTTATTGAATTCGCCGCATTGAGCGCTACGCTGGTCTTCTTGGCGCGCAGTCCACGGCCGACGCGCTGACGAAGGGCGACTTCCGCCTTCATTTCTTCGGCCAGCTGCATAAGACTGATCACCGGGCAGTCAATACTGACAGCCAACATGTTGGTGCCGATGACGATATCGATCTCCACCTCGCCGGCCGTGCCCTTCGATACGGCAGGAACATGCCAACACTGCGTCCGAGGCTCATGCAGAAGACTTAGTTCTCCACCGCCCGATCGAGGTCCTCGATGAACGGCTTCAGAAGGGGTGTCATCGATCTTCGCCCTCGGGCTGCGATATCTGACCATTGGTGACGGCGACGTCCAACTGGTCTTGGGCTCCGTCAAGCGAAAGGTGCGCATCTGCTTCGGGATGATTGAAGCGCCATCGTTGGATAATTTCACGAAAAAGGACCGAGGACGATTGATGGTTGAAACGTTGGGCAAGGGCGCAAATCGCCCTGATCGGGATGAACGCTTCGAGATGAAGGAGGGCGGCGGTGATCAGCTTGGTGGATGGGAGGAACCGATTCAAGGAAACATGCATGGCGAAGTGGAATTGATCTCCAGCGGTAAAGCAGACAGCGAAGTGGCTTACGCCAAGACCGTCCTTTCCGCCGGCGAGCGTTGGCGGCATGTGCTGACAATCAATGCCGAGACCTATCTCTGGCGGCTCATGCCGACATGGGGTGATGGCGCAATGTTCATGTTCGTGGATGAAAGTGAACTCGAGGCTCGCCGCTTTGGTCAAGCGGTGGGAACCTCTCAGTTCACCTAATAAGGGCAAGGCGCACTCAGACTTGAGCCTTAACCACGTTGGATTGCAGCGGTTCGGCTGTGTGCATCCGGCACATGCTCATGGTCAGGAGGCCTTAGGTGTCTTCGCGTTGATATTCCCAACGCATCGTCGGTCGATCCCAAGGAACGCTGCCGTTCCCCGTTTCGGGCTGCTCACTACGTCGAGGAATATGGTAGGGTGGAAACGGCGAACAGGCAGAGCTACACTGCCTCTGACCCGTCAACTGCGAGGTGAAGACGATGAACGACAATAGGGAGAAGCTCATTCGGCGGGCCAGGCTGGCTACAAACCGCGGGACGCCGGTGACCTTGTGGCGAGGGAGAATGAGAGGCATGGGGCTCTCATGGAAGCGCTGAGGCAATCCGAGGCGGCTGAGGACGCTGCTCAGGATTCGGCAAACAAGACCGCCGTAGAACGGTTAGGCGGCTCTTCCTGAGAGGCCACCTCTGGCGCCTACAGGCTAGGCTTCTCCAGCGCCCTTCTGACCAGGGCGCATCTGGTGTCGATGATTTTCCGGACAGTCTTCAGGATTGGATCGTGGGTGCCTTTCTTGGACATCTCTTCCATCAGCGCGTCGGCTTCCGCCCCGATCGCGTCTGCCATTCGCATCAACTCGCCGGCGAGCATGCGCGTCGCGGCCTTGTTGGACGGCACGAGCGATGCCCAGTGCTCCATCTGGATCGTGTCTGGCAGTGACCTGCCGCCAAGAGCCATCGCCATGTTCTTTGACAGTCGTGGATAGGCAGCCGTGCAAATAGCGTCATACATCGGCGCCAGGTCCGGCGCCTTCCCACGATAGAGCAGGGCATAGTTCTTGGCATGAGCGTCGGCATTGCCGATCAGGTAGTGAAACATGAGCATTCGCTGGAAACGCAATGTCTCGGCTGCGGGCTTGGCCGTCGTCTGCCGGATCAGCTGGAGGCACTGACTGATGCCGGGGCCTCCTTCTTCCTCATATTTGAGCTCCGGCGGCACGCTCAGCGCCTGGCAGAAGTCTTCCTGGTGCAGCCGCTCGATCCGCCCGTCTTCAAGCGTCAGCCGATCGTAGCGCTCGACCAGGAAGTAATCGACCTTGCCGGCTGCGCCCTTCGACACAGCGGGGACATCGAGGCCGAGACGACGTCCCAGGCTCATGCAGAACACTTCGTTCTCCACGGTGCCGTCGAGGCCCTCGATGAACGGTTTCAGGATATGCGTCGTCGGGCGCCCGCCTCGGGGCAGCAATATCTGACCGTTGAGAACGGTGACAGCCAGCTTGTCCTGAGCGCCGGCAAGCGAAAGGCGCACGTCCGCTTCCCCGCCGAGCAAGGGCCTCTGTCTGAGCAGGGAGAGGATCTCTTCAAGGTTCTGCTCATCGAGTGCTTCGGCATCGTCTGTCGTCGCGGCCGGTGGGAGCTGTCCTGGCGGAACAAGTGACAAGGCGCCCGCACATTCCCCACCGATAACCTCAAGCAGCCCGAAGGCATTACCCGAGGATATGCCTAGTGCCGCAGCCAATCGACGTCTGGCACCTTCATCAGGCAGGAGGCCGGAGAAGAAAGGACGGGCGACGCGATCGACGAAAGGTTCTTCCCTAACCGGTAGGGAGACTGACAAGGCGACTGGATCACTGGCAAGGTAGTCGCTGTCATAAGTGAAGGTGAGCGAGGCGTCGCTGTCCTGCTTGAGCTCGCCGGCCTTGCGATCCTTGAGATAGACGTCCAGCACGCGGCTCATGAGGAGGCACCGCGAGAGGTAATACTCACGGTCAAACCGAGCGTCCGCAGTATGGTCAGAGCGAGTCCGACCCGACAGCTCTCTTTGCCGCTTTCCAATTCGCGCACGAAGCGAACGCCCACGCCCGCGACGCC
Organism: Neorhizobium sp. R1-B; assembly: GCF_004368875.1. NCBI lineage: Bacteria > Pseudomonadati > Pseudomonadota > Alphaproteobacteria > Hyphomicrobiales > Rhizobiaceae > Neorhizobium > Neorhizobium sp. R1-B. Next base: position 152,471 of record NZ_SOEM01000001.1, on the reverse strand, counting down.
GGCAAGCTGTTCCTGGGTCAATTGCTGACGTTTTCGCTCCGCGCGGATCAGCTGGCCGAGTGCTACGCTATCGGAAACTATTTCCATGTGAATCATCCCTTTCGGGATCATTGAAGCACAATAGCCGAATGATTGCACGAAAAAGAACCGATCGGGACGATCGAAGCTTGAGCTGCTTGCCGTGGACTCGAATCGACCCGATCGGGACTGATGAAAAGCTACGGGCAGGGAGGTGCCGATACAGAGGTCGACCAGCCGTTAACCTCGGCTCGGTGTGATCCGGAAAAGCGGTGCGGAAAACTGTTCCGGTTGCCTTTGGCGCCGATTGTCTAAGTGACTGAAAAATATGGAAAAAGAGATGATTGGCTGGGGAACCTGGATTCGAACCAAGATTAACGGAGTCAGAGTCCGTCGTTCTACCGTTGAACTATTCCCCAGCAGGCTCAACCGGTAAACCGGCTCGGCTGATGTGCGGCGCTTATAAACAAAAGCGGACGAATTGCAAATACCGATTTGGAAAAAAATAGAGAGACGAAAGCCTCTTTCCGATACTGGTATTCGCAACGGCAGCAGGCGGCAAAAAGCCGTTGGCGAAAAGGCATTGGGCTGTTATCTTCACGCCAACGAAACAAACAAACGCCAGCGGCATGCCTCACGAAGGCGTTGCGCGGCGAGATGGACATAGAAGTGATGGACCCCGATAGCGGCGCGAAGACGCCGGAAGGCGGGGCGTCGGCAGCGCGCGGAGAGGAAAGATCCTCTCGGCGCCGAAAGGCGAAACGACGCGGCAAAAGCCGCGACGTGGCGTCGTTCGCACCCTTGGGTTCGGCTGATTCTGCCGGCCCTGCCGCACGTTCCCATATCCAGGAGCCCGGTCAACCGGCCCGCAAGCGCAAGCGTCGACGTGGGAAATCCGGTGGCGCCCAGCAGGCGGCACCGGCGGTAAGCGACGTTGCAGCGGTGGAATCCGTTCGCCCGAGTGAGACCTTGGCGCCTTCCGGAAAGTCGCGCCATCGGCGGAAGAAGAATCGCGGCGGCCGCGGTCTGCAGGGCCGGCCGCTGGCGCCGGCCAAGACGCAGCCGAACGTCGCAAAAGTCGTGCCGCCCGCGCCGGCGCCCGGCAAGGAGGGCCGCAACAGGAGTGGCGGTGATGCGTCGGCTTTCGATCCGCGGGGAGACAGGTTTCCCTTCGTCAACGATCTTTATGCAGCACTGGATCTCGGCACCAACAATTGCCGTCTGCTGATCGCGCAGCCCACCCGCCCCGGACAGTTTCGGGTCGTCGACGCCTTTTCGCGTATCGTACGCCTGGGCGAGGGGCTTGCAGCGAGCCGAAGGCTCTCGGCGGAGGCGATGGATCGTGCGGTCGAAGCGTTGCGCATCTGCGCTGCCAAGCTTGCCAACAAACCGATCCGCCGCATGCGGCTGATTGCGACGGAAGCCTGCCGCGCCGCCGAGAACGGTGAAGAATTTCTTGACCGCGTTATCTCGGAAACGGGCTTGGAACTGGAGATCATCGACCGCGAAACGGAGGCGCGGCTCGCAGTGTCGGGCTGTGCGTCGCTGGTTGGCCGCGAAGCCCGTTCCGTGGTGTTGTTCGATATCGGCGGCGGTTCTTCGGAAATCGCGGTCATCCGCATCGGCGAAAATCGGTCCAGCCGGCTTGCCAACCACATTACCCATTGGACATCACTGCCGGTTGGCGTGGTGACGCTGTCGGAGCGCCACGGCGGGCGTAATGTCACGCCGGAGGTTTTCTCCGCCATGGTGGCGGAAGTCGAGGGCATGCTGGCGGATTTTTACTGCCCGCCGCTCGAAGCCGTCCGGCGTCACGGCGCAGAGGACTTCCATCTGATAGGCACGTCCGGAACGGTGACCACGCTCGCTGGCGTCCATCTCGATCTGCCGCGCTACGATCGCCGCAAGGTCGACGGCCTTTGGCTGACCGATGCCGAAGTAAGCGCCATGCAGGCGAAGCTGCTCTCGTGGGATTTTGCCGGCCGCGCGGCCAATCCGTGCATCGGGCCGGACCGAGCGGATCTGGTGCTTGCCGGTTGCGCCATCCTGGAAGCGATCCGCCGCCGTTGGCCGAGCCCGCGGATGCGGGTGGCGGACCGGGGGCTCCGCGAAGGGCTGTTGACGGATATGATGGCGGACGACGGCGTGTGGCGCCGTGCGCGCCAGCGCCGGCCGGCAACCGGCGGACAGTAACAACCAGGAGCAGGGCGATGGCGAAACCACCGGTGGGCGGCAATCGTACGGGCCGCAAGCTCGGCCAGAAAGTCAAGAAGGGCAAGCTGAAGGCGTCTTCGCGCCGCTGGCTGGAGCGCCATATCAACGATCCCTACGTACAGCGCGCCAAGCTGGAAGGGTATCGTGCCCGCGCCGCCTTCAAGCTTCTTGAGATCGACGAGAAACATCACATCCTGAAAGGCGCCCGCCGCATCATCGACCTCGGCGCTGCCCCAGGAAGCTGGTCGCAGATTGCCGCGAAGGTGACCGATTCCACCGACGAGGATATTCGCGTCGCAGCGATCGATTTTCTGGAGATGGCGCCGCTGCCGGGCGTGAAATTCCTGCAGCTCGACTTCCTGGATCCTGAGGCGCCGCAGCTGCTCATCGAAGCGGTCGGGGGGACGCCCGATCTGGTGATTTCGGACATGGCAGCGCCGACAACCGGCCACCAGAGGACGGATCACCTGCGCACCATGCATCTCTGCGAAGTCGCGGCCCATTTTGCGGTCGAGGTCTTGGGCGAAGGCGGTCACTTCCTTGCCAAGACCTTCCAAGGGGGGACCGAACGGGACCTGCTCAACATGCTGAAGCAGAATTTCCGGCAGGTCATCCATGTCAAGCCGGGTGCGTCGCGCTCGGAATCGGTGGAAATGTTCCTGCTGGCCAAACACTTCAAGGGTCGCAGAGCCGAACCCGCGGCGATCGAAGCCGAAGCCGGAACCGAAGCCTGATCATTCCCCCGCTTCCGGCTGGATTCTGCCGCCACGATGGCCGGAAACCGCTGCTCCCGCCATCGGGTCGAGCGTCAGCAACGGACCAATGGCGAAGAGCGAAAGAGCGGCCACCACGAAGAAAGCAAGGTGGAAATCGGCAAGCCCGAGAGACGTCCCTGAAAAGGCCGCCGAGACTTCGAGGATGAAGGCGGCGAAAGCGACGCCGAGAGCCATGCTGACCTGTTGTAGCACCGAGGCGATCGACGTTGCCTGGCTGGCCTGCTCGTCGCTGATTTCCGAATAGCTGAGTGCGTTCGAGCCGGTGAAGAAGAAGGAGCGGCAAAGGCCGGACGCCACCAGGAAGGCGACGATCAGCGCATGGGATGTTTCCGGCGTGAAGAACCCGTTCGCCGCCGTGGTGGCGGCCCCAAGGACGCCGGCGATGAGAAGGGTGACCTTGAAGCCTGTTGCCGCAAAGACACGCCGCGCCACGAACTTGACGGTGAGCGCTCCGAGAGCGCCCGCAAAGGTGATCAGGCCGGATTGGAACGGGTTGAGCCCGAAGCCAAGCTGCAGCATCAGCGGCATCAGAAAGGGAATGGCGCCGGTTGATATGCGGAAGAGCGTGCCGCTCGAGGTGGCGGCTCGGAAAGCGTCGTTCCTGAAGATCGAGAGATTGAGGATCGGCGAGGGGTGTCGCCGCGCGTGGCGAAGGTAGATGAGGCCGGCAGCAACGCCGATCGCGGTTGAGGAGATGCCGACCGCGGGCGGCAGCGCAGGCAGGCCGACCACCGAAAGCCCGAAGACCGTTCCCGCCGCCGCGACGGAAGTCAGTAGGAAGCCGATCCAGTCGATCGAGGGCGGATTGGTCGTCTCTATCTCCGGCAGGAAAATGCTTGAAAGGTAGATGCCGAGCAGGCCCACCGGTACATTGATGATGAAAATCCAGTGCCAGGAGAAATAGGTGGTGATGAAGCCGCCAATCGGAGGACCGGTCAACGGCCCGATAAGGGCGGGGATGGTCAACAGCGCCATGGCCGACACGAGTTCGCTGCGTTTCGTAGTGCGCAGGAGAACGAGGCGACCGACCGGGGTCATCATCGCGCCGCCCATGCCTTGCAGGAATCGCGACAGTACAAATTCGATCAGCGAGGACGAGATTGCACAGAAGATCGAACCGATAACGAAGACCAGGATTGCCAGTCGAAAGATCTTCTTGGCGCCGAACCGGTCTGCCATCCAGCCGCTGATGGGAATGAAAACCGCGAGCGCAACCATATAGGAGGTCAGTGCGAGCTTCAGCGTGATCGGCCCGACATTAAGGTCGGCGGCGATCGCCGGAAGCGCCGTGGCGATAACGGTCGAATCCATCTGCTCCATGAAAAGAGCAACGGCGAGAATAAGCGGAATGACGCGATTCATGTCGGCCTGCGGTGCGCGGAACGGCTTTCCTGTAAACCTCAAAACCGTTTCTGCCAATTATCGAATCTCACCTTTTTCCTCTTTGGGTCACGTCTGCGTGAGATGCGATTTTCTTGTCCCTGAGCTTGGTTATGTTCCAAGTCGCCGCGGGCTCGATGCCGGGTTTTGGGCAAGTCATAGGGAGCTGAAGAATGACGTCGATTAAAATTGACAGGCGGACACTGCTTGGAACGGCAGGCCTCGGGATTATTGCCTCGCCCGCTATCATCAGTGGCAGGGCTTTGGCGCAGGAGAGCAAACCGCAGGCTATCGACCGCGTGACGCCGCCCGATATCCATAAATTCAAGGTCGGTGGTTTTCAGGTCCTCGTCGTCAAAGACGGCGCCCGCCCTTCCGCAAACCCGCAGGAAATCTTCGGCACGAACCAATCCGCAGAAGCAGTCGGAACTTTGCTGAACGACAATTTTCTGCCCGCCGACAAGTTCGTGAACAGCTTTTCGCCGACACTTGTCGATACGGGCAGCGAGGTCATCCTCTTCGATACCGGCCTCGGCAAGGCGGCCCGCGCTCAGGGTGGCGGGCGACTGATCGAAGGATTGGCCGCCGCCGGATATATGCCCGAGGATATCTCCATTGTTGTCATCACCCACATGCATGGCGACCACATCGGCGGCATCATGGAGGACGGAAAACCCGCCTTCCCGAAGGCGCGTTATGTGGCCGGCGAGACCGAATACAACTTCTGGAGCGATGCCGCGCGCGCGGGAACGCCCACCGAAGGAAATCACAAGGCCGTGCTCGCGAACGTAAAGCCGCATGCGGAGAAGATGACGTTCCTGAAGGACGGCGGCGACGTCGTATCCGGGATAACCGCGATGATGGCTCCTGGCCACACGCCCGGCCATCTGGTCTTCAATATCGAGTCGGAGGGCAAGCGGCTCGTTTTGACGGCCGACACCGCCAATCACTACATTCTTTCACTAGAGCGCCCGGAGTGGGAAGTCCGTTTCGACATGGACAAGGCCCAAGCTGCCGCGACCAGAAAGAAAGTCTACGACATGATCGCGACCGACAAGGTCGCTTTCCTAGGCTATCACATGCCGTTCCCCGCCGTGGGTTTCGTGGAGAGGCAGGAAACCGGTTATCGCTTCGTGCCGAAGAGCTATCAGTTCGATATCTGACGTCATCGAAAGCTTTGGAAAAACCCGGCATAATGGCTTGTCGGGTTTTTGCTATTCCCTTCCTGTCATGAACGTGTTACCAGCCCTCGCCAACTTCCAAGCAACTCTTGCAAGACCGCCCGGGCGGAGATCACGTTCCGGAGCATGATCTGCATTTTCTGATCGAGGAATTGGCCATGGCACGCATCATTGAAACGGCAACCGGCGCTGATGCGCTTACCTTTGACGACGTGCTGCTGCAGCCCGGCCATTCCGAAGTCCTGCCAGGCCAGACCAACATCTCGACGACCATCGCGCAGGATATCGACCTCAACCTGCCGATCCTGTCGTCAGCCATGGATACGGTGACCGAAAGCCGTCTGGCCATCGCAATGGCTCAGGCGGGCGGCATCGGTGTCATCCATCGCAACTTGACCCCCGTCGAGCAGGCGGAGGAAGTCCGTCAGGTCAAGAAATTCGAAAGCGGCATGGTCGTCAATCCCGTGACGATCGGTCCGGATGCGACGCTCGCGGAAGCGCTGTCGCTTATGAAATCACACGGCATTTCCGGCATCCCCGTTGTCGAGAATGGTGGTTCCGGTGGACATACGACCGGCCGGCTTGTCGGCATCCTGACCAATCGCGATGTTCGTTTTGCCTCCGATCCGAGCCAGCGCATCTATGAGCTGATGACGCGGGAAAACCTCATCACGGTCAAGGAAAGCGTCGACCAGGCTGAAGCCAAGCGTCTACTTCACACACACCGCATCGAGAAGCTTGTGGTTATCGATGGCGATGGCCGTTGCGTCGGCCTCATCACCGTCAAGGACATCGAAAAGTCGCAGCTCAATCCGAACGCGTCCAAGGACGCGCAGGGTCGGCTTCGCGCCGCCGCCGCGATCAGCGTCGGCGACGACGGATACGAGCGCGCCGAACGCCTCATCGATGCCGGTATCGACCTGTTGGTCGTCGACACCGCGCACGGTCATTCGCAGCGCGTTCTTGATGCGGTCACGCGGGTTAAGAAGCTCTCCAATTCGGTCCGCATCATGGCCGGCAATGTCGCGACTGCCGACGGTACCCTCGCGCTGATCGATGCCGGTGCGGACGCAGTCAAGGTAGGCATCGGTCCCGGCTCGATCTGCACGACCCGCATCGTGGCCGGTGTCGGCGTACCGCAGCTCGCGGCGATCATGGCGGCGGTTGATGCTGCCCGTACGCGAAACATCCCGGTCATTGCCGACGGCGGCATCAAGTTTTCCGGTGATCTTGCCAAGGCAATTGCCGCCGGTGCATCGGCGGTGATGGTCGGCTCCCTGCTTGCGGGTACCGACGAAAGCCCGGGTGAGGTCTATCTCTACCAAGGCCGCTCGTTCAAGGCCTATCGCGGCATGGGCTCGGTGGGCGCCATGGCTCGTGGTTCTGCCGACCGCTATTTTCAGGCGGAGGTGCGCGATACCTTGAAGCTTGTGCCGGAAGGCATCGAAGGCCAGGTGCCGTACAAGGGGCCGGTTTCGGGTGTGCTGCATCAGCTTGGCGGCGGCCTCAAGGCCGCCATGGGCTATGTCGGCGGCGCGACGCTCAAGGAATTCCAGGAGCGCGCCACCTTCGTACGCATCTCCGGTGCCGGCCTCCGCGAGAGCCATGCTCACGACGTGACCATTACCCGAGAAAGCCCCAATTATCCGGGTGCCGGGGCTTGATAGCCAACAGCCAGGACATTTTGTTCACCTGAATGACTTCAACGGCGCCGCTGCTGGCGCCGTTGACACTTGCAGGACGGGCCTTACAAGTTCGCTGGATCGTTTCGGATTGGGGGGAATATGCTGTCGAACGCCACGCTCTGGCCGATGATCGCGCACGCGGCGCTTGTCTTCCTTCTCTATTGGCTGCTGTCAAAAAGACGGTTTGCTGCTGTCCGTTCCGGCAGCGCGCAAGCCGCACAGTTTCGGGAAAATCGCGAGGAACCACCTGCAAGCCTGCTGGTCCACAACAATCTCAGGAACCAGTTCGAGCTCCCGGTCCTGTTCCACACTGTCTCCTTCGCGCTCTATATCTCGACCGCGGATAACTGGGCGACGGTCGCCTTGGCCTGGATCTTCGTTCTGTCGCGGTATGCCCACTCCTACATACACATCACCAGCAATCGTCTTCGGCATCGCCGTCCCTTGTTCATTACCGGGTTCCTGTCTTTAGTTGGGATGTGGACGTGGCTCGCCATATGGCTGGCGTTAGCCTAAAGGGCTCCGCCCGTCGTCATTCTCACGAACAAGTGTAGTCGTCGGCCCGCTTTTCACGGACTGTTTCATCTTCAAGGAGCGCTTGCGGCGTTAGATTTCCGCCCTGCCAAAAAGCCAGGAGGAGAGAGATATGGACAACGAAACGCCGAAGATCACGCAGGCGATGATCAATGCCTATGACGAATATACCCACCTCACCCTCGACCGCCGCCGCTTCATGGAGAAGCTGACGCAGCTTGCAGGGTCGGGTGCCGCGGCGGCGGCGATCGCACCGATGCTTGCGGCCAACGGCGCCAAAGCCGAAATCGTTCCCGCCGATGACGACCGCCTAACGGCGGAGGACGTGACTTATCCAGGCGCAAACGGCGTCACGATGAAGGGATATCTTGTCCGGCCCAAAAGCGCTTCGGGGGCTCCGGGCGGTGTCATCGTCATCCATGAAAATCGTGGGCTCAACAATCACATCAGGGACGTAGCTCGCCGCATGGCGCTCGAAGGCTTCAACGCCCTGGCGGCCGATTTTCTGTCCCCGAGTGGCGGCACGCCTGAAGACGAGGAAAAGGCCCGTCAAATGTTCTCGTCGCTCAATCCCGGCGAGGTTGCGGCGAACGCCGAGGCGAGCAGGGTCTATCTCGCCGGCATCAGCGGCGCGAATGGCAAGGTTGGTGCGGTCGGCTTCTGCTGGGGTGGTGGCGCGGTGAACAATTTCGCGGTGAAGTCACCGGATCTCAATGCCGGTGTTGCCTATTATGGTTCGCAGCCGAAGCCGGAAGACGTTCCGGCGATCAAGGCACCTCTGATGCTGCACTATGGCGGGCTGGATGAGCGCATCAACGCAGGCATTCCCGCCTTTAAGGAAGCTCTCGAAAAGAACGGCAAGACCTTCGAGATCTTTGTGTATGAGGGTGCGAACCACGCCTTCAACAACGATACGTCCTCGGCCCGATATGACAAGGCTGCCGCTGATCTCGCCTGGAGCCGAACTGTCGCTTTCTTCAAGAAGAACCTGGCTTAAGCGGCGTTTGCGGGGACGCAGGCGGTAATGGCTTGCGCAAGAGCGGCCATGTCTTCGGCACGGCCGCTCGATTTCCGCCAGATGAGGCCAATCTCGCGCGATGGCGCAGGATCGGCGAACGGTATGATTCTAAGATCGTTGCGTGCGGTCTCGGTGGGTATCGCCATTTCGGGAATGAGCGTCATGCCCATGTCGTGCGACACCATCTGCAAGAGCGTTGTCATGGATGTCGCGCCGAAATTGACGAGGCTCCGTTTGCCCGCCGTGCCGCAGACGGCAAGCGCCTGATCGCGCAGGCAGTGTCCTTCTTCAAGGAGCAGGAGCCGGTCGACGTCCACCTGGTTTTCCGTCAGCGGCGACATCAGCACGTCCCGGTCATTGTTTGCCATTGCCATGAAGAAGCGGTCGGAAAACAACGGTTGGACCTCGACATTGTCCGCCTCGATCGGAAGGGCCGCGATGACCGTGTCCAGCCGTCCATCGAGAAGATCCGTCACCAAGCGGTCGGTAACGGCTTCCCTCAACTCGATTTCGATGTCGGGATGATCCCGCCGCAGATGCGGCACCAGCCGGGGGACGAGATAGGGAGCGACCGTCGGGATGATGCCGATCCGCACGAGACCATGCAGTATGCCGCCGTCTTCACGGACCGCATCCTCCAGACGTTCCACCTCCGCCAGGATTGTCTGGACGCGCCGCAGCGCCTCCATTCCCTTGCGGGTCAGGAGAACGCCGGAACGGTTGCGTTCGACGAGCTTGCAGCCAAGTTGCTCTTCCATTTCGATAATCTGTGCAGACAGCGCGGGCTGGCTGACATGCACCTGGGCGGCAGCCTTTCCGAAATGGCGCGTGGAGGCGAGCGCGTCGAAGTATCGCATCTGTCGAAGGGTAAGCACGATAAGATTTTCCAATCGCATTGAGCATCAAATACGATTGGAAATTATCAATGGCAGGTGGGATGTTCAACCGGGGAATCTTCGAAAGGTTCCATAGTTTTCAGTAGGGAGATAACGATGACCGATCGTCCGATTTTGACGACGACTGCCGGTTCGCCGGTGCCGGACAACCAGAACTCGATGACCGCCGGCCCGCGCGGCGGGTTGATGCTGCAAGATTACCAATTGATCGAAAAGCTGGCTCATCAGAACCGCGAGCGCATCCCGGAACGCGTCGTACACGCCAAGGGTTGGGGCGCCTACGGTACCCTCTCCATCACCGGCGATATCTCCAGATACACCAAAGCGAAGTGTCTGCAGCCCGGCGCGGTTACTCCGATGCTCGCCCGCTTCTCGACCGTAGCCGGTGAAATGGGAGCGGCCGACCACGAGCGCGATGTTCGCGGCTTTGCATTGAAATTCTACACTCAGGACGGCAACTGGGATCTGGTCGGCAACAATACGCCGGTCTTCTTCATCCGTGACCCCTACAAGTTCCCCGACTTCATCCACACGCAGAAGCGTCATCCGAAGACCAACCTGCGCTCCGCGACCGCCATGTGGGATTTCTGGTCGCTGTCGCCAGAAGCCCTCCATCAGGTCACCATCCTGATGTCCGACCGCGGCCTGCCGCAGACGCCGATGAATATGAACGGCTACGGCTCGCACACCTATTCCTTCTGGAACGATGCGGGTGAGCGCTTCTGGGTCAAGTTCCACTTCAAGACCCAGCAGGGCCACAAGCACTTTACGAACGAGGAAGGCGAGACGGTTATCGGCAAGACCCGCGAGGGTTATCAGGAAGCCCTCTTCGGGACGATCGAAAAGGGCGAGTTCCCGAAGTGGAAGGTCCAGGTCCAGATCATGACCGAAGCCCAGGCGGAGGCGACGTCTTACAATCCGTTCGATCTGACCAAGGTCTGGCCGCATGCGGAATTTCCGCCGGTAGACATCGGCGTCATGGAGCTGAATCGCAACCCCGAAAACTATTTCGCCGAGATCGAGCAGGCCGCCTTCTCGCCGTCGAATATCGTACCTGGCATCGGCCATTCGCCGGACAAAGTGCTTCAGGCGCGCGTCTTCTCCTATGCGGACGCTCACCGCTACCGCCTAGGCACTCACTACGAGCATATTCCGGTCAACCAGCCGAAATGCCCGGTCCATCACTATCATCGCGATGGCCAGATGAATACCTATGGCGGTCTGCTGTCCGGCAATCCGGATGCCTATTACGAGCCGAATTCGGTCAATGGGCCGATCGAGCAGCCGTCGGCCAAGGAGCCGCCGCTGAAGATCGAAGGCGACATGGGCCGCTATAATCATCGTGACGGCAACGATGATTATTCGCAGCCGCGCGCGCTCTTTAACCTGTTCGACGCGGATCAGAAGGCTCGCCTGTTTTCCAATATCGGAGCTGCGATGGGCGGAGTACCAAGCGAGATCATCGAGCGCCAGCTCGCCCACTTCAAGCTGATCCATCCGGACTACGAGGCAGGCGTCCGCGCAGCGCTCGAAAAGCAGCATGGCTACAAGGTCGATACGATCAGCGCGACGCCGACCGCTGCCGAGTAATACGGTGAAGCTTTGAAATAATAAGCCGGGGTCTTGCCCCGGCTTTCAAGCCCGATGATTTTTACCAACCGGGCATGACTTGAGCGGCTCGGCTTCGTCCAATGCGCTGAAAGGCTTTTACCTCGCCATCCAGATCGTCGGGAATGACGGTGGGCGAAATGTTGTCGAGGCAGGCGGTGATGTGATCGGTGATGGCGTTCATCAGCGAGGGCGACAGGCCCGGGCGCTTCATGAGCCCGATCTGCACCGGTGGCAGCGGCGGGAAGCCGTCGGATGCCGTAAGCACCTTCATTCCCGTCCGTAACGCCGATTCCGGCAGTACCGAAACCGCCATGCCCGCCAGCACCGCAGCCGCGACCACGGTCGAAGACCAGCTTGTGAACAGAACCTGATATTCCCGCCCATCGGCGTCAAGCGCGGAGCAGGCAAGCTGCCGCCACAGGCAGTCGCGCCGGCCGACTGCAAGCGGTACCGGCGCATCGTCCTTCAATGGATGGTTGGCCGAACCGACCCAGCAGAGTGGCTCAGTCCGCACCACGTCGGAAATCCGCTGGCGGGGATTGTGGGTGACAAGCGCAATGTCGAGTTCGCCACGCGCCATCTTTTCCGCGAGGCTCGCGGAGTTCTCGCACACGATATAGAGCTCGACGTTTGGATGGGTCTTTGCAAAGCGGCCGATGATCTCCGGCATGTACCGGTCCGCATAATCGTCCGGTGTACCGATGCGAAGCGTTCCTTCAAGCCGGTTGTCGTCGAAGGCTGCGATCGCCTCGTTGTTCAGCCGGATGATACGCCGCGCATAATTCAACAGCTTTTCGCCTTCGGCGGTTAGCCGGTTGCCACGGCCATCCTTGGCAAAAAGCTGCTTGCCGATCCTTTCCTCGAGCCGGCGCATCTGCATGGAGACCGCCGACTGAGTCTTGAAGACCCGGTCTGCAGCCTTGGTGAAGCTGCCGGTATCCACGATTGCGAGGAAGGTATGCAATTGGTCGATGTCGAGTGGAGCAGACATGGCGATGATCCATCAGAAGGTTTGATGCTAATCATTAGGAACATTCGTTGGACTGATCAATAGATTTTCAGCATAACGAGATCGCAAATCAAGTTCGACGGGCCGCCTTCTCCCTGAGGCGCCCAACCAGGCAGCCCTTCCGCGGACCTCCACGGAAGGGACGGCCTTTCTCGTGCCTGCGAAAGGATAAACCGATGAGCACGACCGACTGCGGAACTGAACTCGACCTCCTTCATAGAACGAGCGCCACGAAAGGCCGCTCGACCGGTCTGGTGCAGCGAACGAAATCCGTATGGCGTGCTTTTCGCAATCGTCTGGCAGCCAACGGCCTCCATGATCTCGACGACAGGCAGCTCAATGACATCGGGATTACCCGACATGATCTGGTGAAGGCCCTGGACCGTTCCAGCGTTCTGGACGATCCGTCGCTTCTTCTGTCGCGCGCGGCTCGCGAGCGGGCTCGTACACGCTTTGCAAGGCCGGCCAATCGCTGACTTTACCGTTTTCCCCGCAGGGTGATAGCCAATAGCCCTGCCTCTTGCCCGGCCGGTCGATCCGCGCCGGGCTTTTTTATTTGGCAGGTTTCGTCTCGGGCGGAACAGGAGCCGGCTCGCCTTTGTCACTTGAAGCGCTGCGCAGATAGTTGTCGAAGATCGCTTCCATGCTCTTCTGATAGTTCTTCTGCACCTCAAGACCGCTGTCGAACATATTGTTCAGAACGTCGCGATACGGGTTTGCTTCCGACGCCGGTTTTTCGCCGGGCTTTTCCGGTGAAGGTGCCGCTTGCCCGCTGAAGTTGCCGGCCATCATATCCTGAAAGGCCTTGGCGAACGGATTGTCCGTAAACGGATTGCCGCTCGCCGGCTGCGGCTGTTCCGCCTTGTCCAGTCCCCACATCGAACGCATCGCCTGCGTGAAGGGGTTGTCGAACGGATTTGCGGCCTGCTGTGGCGCAGCCTTCGGCTGCAACCCCATGCCTTCCAGCCATTGCTGCGTCATCTGGCCCATTGGCGAGGCGGAAAAGGCGTCGCTTGCGCCGGAGATCTGCCCGGTCATCTGCTTGAAGAGCCCGCCCATCAGCGTGTCGGCCATAACCGGCATCATTTTCTTGAATATTTCCTGGCCGATGCCGGTGAACTGTTCCGCCTGCTGGGCAATGGCGCGAGAGACTTCTTTGGAGCCGAACAGCTTTTCGAGCACTGCATTGCCGTCCGTCAGGCCTTGCGGCGTAAAAGCCTTCGTCATGTCCTCGAAATATTTTGCATAGGCGCCGGAGAACATGCTGCTCATGAGAGCGCTGAAGTCGTAGGGATTGCTGGTGGTGCGCTTGAGGCCGGAGGAAAAGGCCGGCATCAGAGCCGCCATGGCCTGGGTCGCCTGTTCCTGCGCCAGGTTGAACTGCTTGGCGATGGCCTCTATGCCTGCGCCGTTCTGAGCTCTCAGCATCATATCGAACAGTGGCACCATGGACCAATCCTTTCCGGCTTGCGTGTGACGACACTATATCCAGAAAGTGATTGACGGAAACCGATTTTTAGAACCGGTTCGATTTCCTAATACTGATATTCCTCGAACACCGGTTCCACGGAGCCGTTCCACCGGCCATGATAGAGTGCGAGCATGTCTTCCGCCATGGTTGTCTTCTTGGCGAGCACCTCATCGAGCGGCTGCAGGAAAATGCTTTCGTCCTGACCTTCGCCATTCAGGCGGTTTCGCGCTTTCAGGCCGGCCTTGGAAATCGCCACCGCGTCGCGGGCGACATCCAGCACGCCCTTGCCGCGGATCTCGGCCTTCAAGCCTTTCGCCGGCACCGCATTCCGCATGGCGACGACATCCTCCAACGTCCAATCCTTGGTCAGCGCTTCGGCGTCGGCGAGCGCCGTATCGTCGTAAAGCAATCCGACCCAGAACGCGGGCAGGGCACAGATGCGCCGCCACGGTCCGCCGTCGGCGCCTCGCATTTCGAGAAAACGCTTCAGCCGGACATCCGGAAACAGGGTGGAGAGATGATTTGTCCAGTCGCCGATCGTTGGCTCCCAGTCCTTGATCTCGCCCTTCAGCGCGCCGTTCATGAATTGGCGGAAGGTGACATGGGTGCAGTCGTGATATTTGCCGTCACGGACGACGAAATACATCGGCACGTCGAGCGCCCACTTCGCATAATCCTCGAATCCGAAATCCGAATTGAACACGAAGGGCAACACGCCGGAGCGCTGGTTGTCGGTGTCGCGCCAGATGTCGCCGCGCCAGGAGAGCAGGCCGTTCGGCTTGCCTTCGGTAAAGGGCGACGAGGCAAAAAGCGCGGTTGCGATAGACTGCAGCTTCATGGAGACCCGCATCTTGGCCGCCATGTCCTCTTCCGAGGAGAAGTCGAGGTTCACCTGGATCGTACAGGTGCGATACATCATGTCGAGACCCTGCGCGCCGACCTTCGGCATATAGCGCGTCATGATCTCGTAACGCGATTTCGGCATACGCGGAGTTTCGGCAAATGTCCATTTCGGGCTGCCGCCCATGCCGAGGAAGCGGATGCCCATCGGCTCCGCGATCTCCTTAAGGACAGCCAAGTGCCGGTTGGACTCCCTGCAGGTCTCGTGGATGGTCTCCAGCGGCGCACCGGAAAGTTCGAACTGTCCGCCGGGCTCGATGGAAATAGCGCCCATGCCGGACTGCTCGCCGAGCCCGATGATGTTCTCGCCATCCATGATCGGTTCCCAGCCGAGCTTTTCCTGCATGCCCTTGAGCAGCGCGGAGATGCTGGCATCGCCGAAATACGGGACCGGGCTGTTGTCCGCCCGGAAAAAGGCAAATTTCTCGTGCTCGGTTCCGATGCGGAATTGGTCCTTCGGCCGCGGCCCTTTCGCCAGGTAGGCGGAAAGCTCGGACACCGAAGAAAGCGGTGTCTGGTCGATGGTGTCACGCGCCATTGAAACTACCCTGTGCGGAATGCCTGATCTGGACGAATGTCCGGCTGATTGAACCGGATTGATGTGCGGTGCAAGTGAATTTCTTTCAAGATAGCTTCAGAATTTCACAGCCAGTGTGTCAACCGTGCAATCCTCGTTACCGCCAGTCGCCGATCGTCGCCTGGATGACCGCAAGGGCGGCGACTGCTGCCGTGTCCGCCCTGAGAATCCGCGGGCCGAGCGGGATGGCCGTGACGAAGGGGCGTTTGCGCAAGCTGCGCCTTTCTTCTTCGGAAAACCCGCCCTCCGGACCGATCAAAAGCGCCAGTTTCTTCTCTTGGACAGCCGAAAGCACCGGCAAGGGATTTTGGCCCTCATCTCCTTCATCACAGAAGATGATGCGGCGATCCTCGGGCCATCGATCCAAGAGGTCGCCGAGCTTCTTCGGCGGCACGACCTCCGGCACCGACAATATGCCGCACTGCTCGGCCGCCTCGATGACGTTCGCCTGAAGCCGTTCCAGGCTGGTGATCTTGCCCTGCACATGCTGGGTCATGACCGGCTGCAGGAGCCCTGCGCCCATTTCCACCGCCTTCTGGACCAGGTAATCGAGCCTCCCGACCTTCAATGGTGCGAAGAGGTAATGGAGATCGGATGCCGCCGGTTGTGGTCGGGTCTGTTCAGCCGCTTCAAGCGCGATCTTCTTGCGGCTGGGGAAGGTGACTTTCACCCTCCATTCGCCGTCTCGACCATTGAAGGCCAGGATTTCCGCTCCTTCCGTCAGCCGCAATACATTGGCGAGGTAGTTGAACTGTTCTGCGGACACCTCATGCCGCTGTCCGAGGGCAAGCGGCGCGTCGATGAACAGTCTCTGCATCCGGAAATTGGCGCGCATGGATATCCCGTGTCAGACGAACAGGGCGAACATAGCCGTTGCGATCAGTGCTGCAAGAGCGGCAGCGGCCGGCAGCGTGATCAACCAGGCGGCGATGATGCTGAGAAAATGCGAACGGCGTACCAGATAGCGTCGTTTCAACTCGTCGTCGTTGCGTTCGAAGGGCTCGTCCACGTCGAGCTCCTTGCCGGCCCGAATGCGCATGTATTCGTAGCGGCGCTTTGAGTGGCTGGTGTACCATTCGCGGAAGAAGCCGACTCCGAACACCGCTCCGACCGCGATATGCGTCGAAGAAACGGGCAGGCCCAGCCAGGAAGCAACAATTACCGTCAGCGCGGTGGAGAGCGACACGCAATAGGCCCGCATCGGGTTCAGCTTGGTAATTTCGGCGCCCACGACCCTTACGAGTTTCGGGCCGTAGAGCAGCAGCCCGAGCGAAATCCCGAGGCCCCCGATAACCAGCTCCCAGAACGGCACATGGATATTCGCGGCAGCACCTTGCTGTGCCACCGAAACGATAGCCGCGAGCGGTCCGATGGCGTTCGAGACGTCATTGGCGCCGTGCGCAAACGAGAGCAGGGCAGCTGAGAAAACGAGCGGAATGCGGAACAGCTTGCGGAGCGACTGGTTGCGATTTTCAAGCCCTTCCGCCTGCCTTGCGATGATCGGGATAAGAAGCCGCCAGGCGACGAAGCCGGTCGCAAGCGTGATCGACGTCGCGACTGGCACCGACACATCCACGAGCTGCCCCAGCCCGACCAGGGAGAGGAAGCCCGCGAAAGCCCCGGTCATGACGCCGATGAGTACCGGCACCCACTTCTTCGCCGAGGCGATCTTGTCCGCCTGATAAATAATGGTTTCTTTGATGAGGGCGAGGAAGGCTGCCGCGATGACCGCACCAAGGATCGGCGAAAAGACCCAGCTTACGGTGATGCCGGCGATCGTCCCCCACTTGATGGTGGAAAGGCCTGCGGCCGCTATTCCGGCACCCATCACCCCGCCGACGATCGAATGGGTGGTGGAGATTGGTGCGCCGGACCAGGTCGCGACATTGATGAGGATGGCTGCGGCAAGCAGTGCCGCCATCATCGCCCAGACAAATATGTCCGCGCTGACCATCATGCCGCCCTGCATGATGCCGTTGGCAATGGTGTTGGCGACGCCTCTGCCGGCGATGACCGCGCCCGCAACCTCGAAAACCGCGGCAAGCCCGAGGCCGAAAGTCATCGTCATGGCTCGCGCGCCGACAGCCGCGCCGATATTGTTGGTTACGTCATTGGCGCCGATATTCATCGCCATATAGGCGGCGAGCCCGGAAGCGGCGATGACGAGGAAGGTGCCGGGCTGTCCGGTCACATAGGACGCTGCGAAGATGCCGACCAGGACAATGAAGAGAACCGCCGTTCCCGGCGCCGCAAACCGGCGCGACATCTGCCGTGCGGCTTCCTCCACGGAAGAGAATTTCTCCAAATCCTTGTCCAGCGTCGGCTTCGCCAGGCGCGGCCGTTTTTGGCCCATGTCTCCGTCCCTGAATGAAAAGCAAGCGGAGGATGGCGTCCGGCCATTTCCCGTCCTGCGGCGAAAATCGTGGCTTGTCGCTTAGTCGCAGAAAGTTGCGATGGCAATGTTGTCGAATTGCAAAGTGATCAGCTCGCAGCCTTGGTCGGTTGTGGGGGAATGTGCGGCTGCATTTTCTCCGCGAATTGGAGGAACAGGATTTTCAACTCCGGTTCGTTGACCCGCAGGGCCGCTTCCTCGCAGGATACCCATTCCAGTGTCCGGGAGCCCTTTTCAGGGAAGCTCTTTAGGCAGTCGGTGACTTCCAGCGCATGCACTTGCACCCGAACCGGGATCTTCAGGCCGTTATCGAGCATCTTGCGGTAGTGGTAAAAGCCCAAGGGCTCCTTCTCGACCTGACCTTTGACGCCGACTTCTTCGAAGGCCTCGCGTTCAGCAACCTGATGGGCCTTCTTGCCGGTCATCGGCCAGCCTTTGGGAATGACCCACCGGCCGGTGTCGCGGCTGGTGGCGACCAGAACTTCGAGCAGGCCCTGCTTCTTCTTGAACCGATAACACAACGCTGCGTATTGCTGCCGCGGTGGCCGCTGCAACATCAACCGAAGATTGCTGCTTACCCGATCCATGAAGCCCAATTTCTGCCGTACCTCCGAGTGATTCGTATTTTACTAATATGGGAATTGCGTGAAGCTTAACGAGCCATCCACAACCATTTTTTAGAGAATCAGGCTGGACGAGCTCGCAGGAGCTATAACAATTGTGACCCGGCTTGGTTTCAGGTCAATACGTAGTTTGCACACCTGTTCAACAATTGTGGTATCGCGAATCGGTATCGCCTAAATGCGACAAGGACGTTGAAGCGGTAACGGGATCGTGGAATACGGATGACGAGGAACTGCCGGCTTTGGCATATAGGGAGGTTGCGGTGTCCGAAGCGATAGAGTTTTTGCCGCCCCGGCCTGCGGTCCTTTCGCGGCGGACGGCAATCATTGCCGACCTGACGGATCTTCTGCCGGCGGAATGTGTCATTCATGAAGCGCGCGAACTTGTCCCTTTCGAGACGGACGCCTTTATCTCCTATCGGCGTCTGCCGCTGGCTGTGGTGCTGCCGAAAACGACGGCCCAGGTGGCAGCGGTCATGAAATATTGTCATCGCTACGGCGTTCCTGTCGTGCCGCGTGGCGCGGGCACTTCGCTTTCCGGCGGCGCGATCCCGCAAGAAGACGCGATCGTGCTCGGTCTTTCCAAGATGTCGCGCATCCTGGAGGTAGACTATGCCAACCGCACGGCGACGGTTCAGGCCGGCGTCACGAACCTCAATATCTCCGAGGCGGTCGGCGTCGACGGCTTCTTCTACGCACCGGACCCGAGTTCGCAGCTCGCCTGCACGATCGGCGGCAATATCGGCATGAACTCCGGCGGTGCACACTGTCTGAAATACGGTGTCACGACCAACAACCTGCTCGGCGTCAAGATGGTGCTGGTCGACGGCACGGTCGTCGATCTCGGTGGCAAGCACCTGGACAGTGCGGGTTACGATCTGCTTGGCCTTGTCTGCGGCTCGGAAGGCCAGTTGGGGATTGTCACCGAGGCCACGGTCAGGCTAATCGCCAAGCCGGAAGGCGCGCGCCCGGTGCTCTTCGGCTTTGAAACCTCGGAAGAGGCCGGCGCGTGCGTGACCGATATCATCGGCTCAGGCGTCATTCCGGTCGCGATCGAATTCATGGACAAGCCGGCGATCGAAATCTGCGAGGCCTTTGCCCATGCGGGTTATCCGCTCGATGTCGGCGCTCTCCTGATCGTCGAGGTCGAAGGTTCCGAGGCGGAAATGGAAGCGACATTGGCAAGCGTCGTCGAGATCGCCCGCCGCCACGGAGTGAAAACCGTCCGCGAAAGCCAGTCTGCGACCGAGGCAGCGCTGATCTGGAAGGGCCGTAAATCCGCCTTCGGGGCGACCGGCCGGATTGCCGACTATATTTGCATGGATGGTACGGTGCCGCTCGGCAAGCTTTCCTACGTGCTGAAGAAGACTTCCGAGATTACCGACAGCTTCGGCCTGCGGGTTGCCAATGTCTTCCACGCGGGCGACGGCAACATGCATCCGCTGATCCTGTTCAACGCGAACGATCCGGAAGACGCGGCCAAGGCCGAAGCGGCGGGCAATGAGATTCTCAAGCTTTGCGTCGATGCGGGCGGCTGCCTTACCGGTGAGCACGGCGTCGGAATTGAGAAGCGCGACCTGATGCGGCATCAGTATTCGGATGCCGATCTCGCCCAGCAGATGGCGGTGCGTTCGGCGTTCGATGAGGGTTGGATCCTCAATCCCTCCAAGGTTTTCCCGCTCGACGGACGGCCAGCTGCATGACGTTGATACCGCATACCGAGACGGACGCAGCTTACGTGATCCGCAACGCAGCCGCCCAAGGGACGAGGCTCTCACTCTGCGGCGGCAATAGTCGCGTGGGTTTCGGCGATCCCGTCGAGGGGGCGGAAGCAATGAGCTCCCGCGGGCTCTCCGGTATCGTCGACTACGAGCCCGCCGAAATGGTGATGACCGCAAGAGCCGGCACGCCGGTCGCCGAAATTGAAGCGGCACTTGCCGCGAACAGGCAGATGATGGCCTTCGAGCCAATGGATCACCGCGGCATCATGGGCACGTCCGGCGAGCCAACGATCGGCGGCGTCTTTGCCGCGAACGTCTCCGGTCCCCGGCGGTTCGTAGCAGGGGCTGCGCGCGACAGCCTGCTCGGCATCCGCTTCGTCAATGGCCAAGGGCAGGTGATACGCGCCGGCGGCCGGGTCATGAAGAACGTGACAGGTCTGGATCTGGTCAAGCTGCTGGCAGGCTCGCACGGGACACTAGGCTTCTTGACGGAGGTGACATTCCGGGTGCTGCCGGTGCCGCAATCGATTGAGACGATCGTCATCTCCGGATTGGACGACGCGGCGGCGGCCCGGGCCATGGCATCGGCGCTGGCGCTGCCGGTTGAGGTATCGGGCGCGGCGCATCTGCCTCAAACGGTCAAGGGCCGCTTTGTCGGCGGCGCTCTCCCGGAAGGGGAAGCGACCGTGCTGCGTCTCGAAGGGCTTGCCGCTTCGGTGGCGGTACGGGCGGAAAAGCTTGCAGCCGTCATGAAAGCCTTTGGCCCGGTCTCCCGGTTAGGCCAGGATACGAGCGTCACTCTCTGGCGGGAGATCCGCGACGTCCATCCCTATGCCGACGGCACTCAGAAACCCTTGTGGCGCGTTTCCGTCGCGCCGTCGATCGGCCATCAGCTGGTCGCCGCTCTTCGCCTCGAAGCAGGCGTCGATGCCTTCTATGACTGGCAGGGCGGCCTGATCTGGATGCGCATGGAGGCCGATCCGGAGGCCGAGCTGCTGCGCCGTTACATCAAGGCGCTTGGTGGTGGCTATGCGACGCTCATGCGGGCATCGGAACAGGTGCGAGCAGTGACGCCGGCCTTTGAACCTCAACCCGACGCGGTTGCGGCGCTCTCGGCGCGCGTGAAGCAGAAACTCGATCCCGCCGGCATCTTCAGCCCGGGCAAGATGGCGGGAGCCCTCTGATGCAGACCAACTTCACACCTGAACAGCTTGCCGATCCGCATGTGGCCGAATCGGAGAAGATCCTGCGTCGCTGCGTGCATTGCGGCTTCTGCACCGCGACCTGTCCGACCTACGTCACGCTCGGCAACGAGCTCGACAGCCCGCGCGGCCGCATCTATCTCATCAAGGACATGCTGGAGAATGGTCGCCCCGCGGACGAGGAAGTCGTCACCCATATCGACCGCTGTCTTTCCTGTCTGGCCTGCGTAACCACCTGTCCTTCTGGCGTGGACTATATGCATCTGGTCGACCACGCCCGCATTCATATCGAGAAGACCTATCGGCGCCCGTTGATGGATCGGCTGATCCGCGGCCTGCTTGCGGCCGTGCTACCCTATCCGGCGCGCTTCCGCGCCGCCGTCCTGTTCGCAAAGCTCGGTCGCCCCTTCGCGCCGATCCTGAAGCGGGTCCCGGCGTTGAAGCCGCTCGGGGCCATGCTGGATCTTGCCCCGGCATCCATCGCTAGGCCTTCAGACGCGGCAACGCCCGGTACGCGCGCGCCGCAAGCCGAAAGGCGGGGCCGGGTGGCGATCCTGTCCGGCTGCGCCCAGCCGGTGCTGGATCCCGGCATCAACGAAGCAGCGTTGCGACTCCTGTCTCGGCTGGGCATTGAGGTGGTAGTGCCTGAGGGCGAGGGCTGTTGCGGCGCGCTGGTGCATCACATGGGCCGCGAGGAGCCGGCGCTGGATTTTGCCCGCCGCAATGTCGATGTCTGGATCCGTGAGATCGAAAACGGCGGCCTCGATGCCATCATCATCACCGCATCGGGCTGCGGCACCACCATCAAGGACTATGGGCACATGTTGCGCCTCGATCCGGCCTATGCGGAAAAGGCGGCAAAGGTCTCCGCGCTCGCCAAGGATATCACCGAATATCTATCGGTTCTCGATCTGCCGAAGCTGGAGCCGAAACGCCTCAACGTTGCCTATCACTCGGCCTGTTCGATGCAGCACGGCCAGAAGATCACGCTTACGCCGAAGAACCTGTTGAAGGTGGCCGGCTTCACCGTCCGCGATCCGGCTGAAGGGCATCTCTGCTGTGGCTCCGCAGGGACCTACAACATCCTGCAGCCGGAGATTTCCGGCCAACTCAAGGCTCGCAAGGTCAAGAATATCGAGGCGACCAAGCCGGATGTGATCGCGACAGGGAATATCGGCTGCATCACCCAGATCGCCACGGGCACCGCCATCCCCATCCTCCACACCGTGGAGTTGCTTGATTGGGCCTATGGCGGTCCTGAGCCGCAAAAGCTTTCTGCCAGGTAAGAGGCACAAAAAAGCCGGCGGTGACGCCGGCTTTTTTGCGAGAGGGTTCAACGCCTCAGAACTTGTAGGACACACCGAAGTTGACGGCATGGGTGAGGATGTTGGTCTTCAGCGAAGCGCCGCTGTCGATGTCCACGTCGACCCAGGAATAATTACCCTTGTATTCGGCAAAGACCGACCAGTTGTCGGTGAATTGGTACTTCACGCCGGCTTGCGCCTGCAGGGTCGCGCCGCCGAACTGATAGTCGAATGTGCGGCCTGAGGCGCGGGTGACTTCCACATGTGGAACGTTGATACCGACACCGGCACCGACGTAAGGCGTGAACTTGCTGCCTTCGATCGGGAACTTGTAGAGCGCGTTCAACGTCAGCAGGTTGATGCCGTCGGTGAACTCGAAATGCGACCAGCCGGCATCAGCCAGGGTGTCGTCGTCCGCGTAGACCTTTGCATGGGTGTAGTCGAGCGAGATACCCCAGTTGGAGAGGGCACCGCCGTCAAACCAATAGGTGCCGCGGATGCCCCAGTAAGGCGGCATCTGGAACGGCTTGGTATCCCAGCCGGCCGTGAAATCGGGCTGGTCGGAAACCTCGATGTCCGAGTGGGGCGAAAACTGGTAGCCGCCGTAAGCGGAGATTTCCCATCCGCCCGTCTCGACCGGAGCGACATAAGGCGCTTCTGCCTGGGTGGGATCGGCGGCATGGGCGGAGGTGAATGCAATACCGGCGGCAAGCGCCGTGGAAATTAAGGAAAGAGAAAGAAGCTTGCGCATGGAATCAGCCTGCAGAAAAAGGATATTGGCTTTTGCGGTGCACATTAGCGGCGGATGCTGCGTCGGTCTGTGCCTTTTTTGCACCAGTCGCCTACGAAGCTAGATCGATTATGGTTAATGAACTGTAAACCGGCAAAAAGGGCAGCTCCCGCCGCCCTTTTTGTCATTCGGAATGGTCTTCTCATCCGCCGAAGATCGTGCCGAAAATATCGATGCCGCGGTCCTTGTAATCGACCTTGCCATGACGGTTGCCGGGGCCGATGACAACCACTTTGGAGCCGATGCCGGCACGGGCGTAAAGGTGCTCGACGTCCTTGTTCATCATGCGGATGCAGCCGGACGACATGTTGAGACCGATTGTCCAGGGCTGGTTGGTGCCGTGGATGCGGAAGATGGTGTCGCGCCCGCCCTTATAGAGATAGAGCGCCCGGGCACCGAGCGGATTGTCGATGCCGCCTTCCTGTACGACCGGCAGGATACGGCCGTTGCGGGCTTCGCGCGCTCGCATTTCCGCCGGCGGCCTCCAGGACGGCCATTCCTCCTTGCGGCCGACATTGACGATGCCGGACCAGCCGAAGCCCTCGCGACCGACGCCGATACCGTAGCGCGTCGCACGGTTCGGGCCTTCGATGTAGTAGAGGAACTTGTTGTCGGTATCGACGATGATCGTGCCGGGTTTTTCGCTCGTCGAGAAACGCACCATGCGGCGCTTGTATTTCTCGGGTACTTCCCGGGGCTGGGCCACAAGTGTGACGTCGCTTGCCGGACGTTCGATTTGCGATGCGGCCGTGGTGAACGCGCCTGCGTTTCCGGCCGTCAGAAATATCGCGCCAGCCATCCCCATGGCCATCGCGACGGTCATGCCTCTCCTCATTCCCGCAGTCCTTCTCAATTTCAGAATGGCGGGAAGCTAACTGACTCCGGCGGCAAAGCAAGACTGTACATGGCTAATAAAGAAGATGTGAAGGTCAAAAGACGGCGGGACTGTGTCGCCGCCGCCTCACATTGAAGTAAACGGATCACATGACCACGACTTTTGTGCCGATATTTACCCGCTCGTAGAGATCCACCACGTCTTCGTTGCGCATGCGGATGCAGCCGGAAGACACCGCGCTGCCGATCGTCCAGGGAGCGTTGGTGCCGTGAATGCGGTAAAGCGTCGAGCCGAGATACATGGCGCGGGCGCCGAGTGGATTTTCCGGCCCGCCGTCCATGCGCGCCGGCAGGTAGTGGCCCTTGGCGGCTTCGCGGGCGATCATTTCCTTCGGAGGCGTCCAGTTCGGCCATTCCGCCTTTCGGGTGATCCGATGTTCGCCGGCCCATTCGAAGCCCGGTTTGCCGACGCCCACTCCGTAGCGGCGGGCTTGGCCATCGCCCATTACCAGATAGAGGAAGCGGTTATTGGTGTCGATGATGATGGTGCCCGGCCGTTCCGAAGTATCGTAGGCCACCGTCTGAGGCAGGAACTGCGGTTCGATCTGGCTACGGACCGGCCCGGTCGGCCGGACTGCAGCGGGTTCCACCCGGCTCTCTCCGAAGATGCCGCGTCGCTGGACCGCGCGTGGCTGCTGGTATTCGCGCTGACGGTAGATGACACGAGGCTGAGCGACCTGCCGGGGATAAACGACCGGTCGGGCATTCGGCCCGGCAAGCTGCATCACCCAAGGAGCGGCAAGGTCTGGGCTGACGATGACCGGCGGGCGTTCGCGGTAGCGGTCGTTTGCGAGGGCGGCGCTGGAAAAGGCGGCCGCAAGGCCAAGCGCCAGAAACAGGGTTTTCGTCATGGTCGGATCCACTCGTTACAATCACCGACGGGCGCCATCCCAAGACGAGGGCGGCACGCGTGTTGACGGCATGGTGAGCGCGAGGTGAAAGCGAATGGTAAACGGGTGGAACACGAAAACGCATCTTGCCTATAAACCTTTTGGCAGGGTTACCGCTCGGTTTTGAAACATGGTTGACCAGTGCTAAAGGGGCGGCAAACGCTGTTAAGAATCGGGGTTTGGGATGGAAAAGGCAGGAATCATCATCGGTGATGATGGCAAGGGGCGCTGCTTCTGGCACGGCGGCCTGGAGGACTATCGTCGTTATCATGACGAGGAATGGGGCCGGCCTGTGACGGATGACTTTAGGCTTTTCGAGAAGATCTGTCTCGAAGGGTTCCAGTCGGGACTGTCCTGGCTGACGATCCTGCGCAAGCGCGAGAATTTTCGCGCCGCCTTTGCCGGTTTCGACTTCGACAAGGTGGCCGAGTTCGGAGAAGAGGATGTCGCCCGCCTGCTGGGCGACATCGGCATCATCCGCCATCGCGGCAAGATCGTCTCCACCATCAACAATGCCGGCCGGGCACGGGAATTGCGGGACGAATTCGGATCTTTGGCAAAATTCTTCTGGAGCTTCGAGCCGGGAACACATGAGCGTCCGGAAATGATGGATCTGGCGACGCTGCGCGCCAATCCGACCACGCCGGTCTCGGTGCTGCTCTCCAAGACTTTGAAGAAAAGGGGCTGGACCTTCGTCGGCCCGACCACTGTCTACGCCTTCATGCAGGCGATGGGTCTCGTCAACGATCATCTCGACGGTTGTTTTTGCCGACAGGAGGTCGATGAATTGCGGTTGAGGTTCAAACGCCCGTGATCTCGAGCAGAACCTGGTGCAGGTCGCCGAGATTCTCGATCTGACGAAAGCGCGGCGCGTCGGTCGGCGCGTCCACATGCTCCAGGACCCAGGTGAGCGCATGCGGCACAAAGACGCCGTAGCTTCCAGCGGCTATTGCAGGGACGATATCGGACTTCAGGGAATTGCCGACCATCATGGCCCGTTCGGGGCCGTCGGCCAATTTCGAGAAGATGCGCCGATAGACCGTGGCGCTCTTGTCGCTGACGATCTCGATCGCGTCGAAATAGTCGCCCAACCCTGATTGCGCCAGCTTCCGCTCCTGGTCGAAGAGATCGCCCTTGGTAATCAGCACCAGAAGATATTCGCCGTTGAGGGCCTCCAATGTCTCTTCGACATGCGGCAGGGTTTCCACAGGGTGGCGAAGAAGGTCGCGGCCGATATCGAGAATCTGGCCGATCGTCTTGCTCGGCACCTTACCGTCGGTGATCTCGATTGCCGTCTCGATCATCGACAGGGTGAAGCCTTTGATGCCGAAACCATAGTGGGCAAGATTGCGCTTTTCGGCTTCCAGCAGACGCTCTGCAATATGCGTACCCTCGGCATAATCCCCGAGCAGTGTCTGGAAATGCTCTTCCGTCAGACGGTAATATTGCTCGTTCTGCCAGAGCGTATCGTCGGCATCGAAACCGATCGCAGTAATCGGGCGCATGTCAAACTTCCTCCAACCGTTCATATGGAGGATCGCGGAACGGCGGACAAGCGGGGACGCCGCCAGAGATGGATTGTCATGCCGCCCGCAACGATTCTTCGCCCGCCGCTGCCCTTGCCGCTCCGGCCTCTATCCTCTAAGAAACCGCACACAAATCCGGCCTCTTCAGGCCGCAGGCAATGGAATCCGATCATGAGCGACAAGCAAAAGAAACCGCAGAAATTGAGGGCCCGCCTGCCGCGCGGCTTCGTCGATCGTTCCGCTGCCGATATCCATGCCACCAACGAGATGATCGCAAAAATCCGCGAGGTCTACGAGCGCTACGGCTTCGACCCGGTCGAGACGCCGCTATTCGAATATACCGACGCGCTCGGAAAGTTCCTGCCGGACAGCGACCGCCCGAACGAGGGCGTCTTTTCGCTGCAGGATGACGACGACCAGTGGATGAGCCTGCGCTACGACCTGACCGCGCCGCTCGCCCGCCACGTCGCGGAAAATTTCAACGAGATCCAGCTGCCGTTCCGCACCTATCGCGCCGGTTACGTCTTCCGCAACGAGAAGCCGGGTCCCGGCCGTTTCCGCCAGTTCATGCAGTTCG
Organism: Neorhizobium sp. R1-B; assembly: GCF_004368875.1. Classification (NCBI taxonomy): domain Bacteria; kingdom Pseudomonadati; phylum Pseudomonadota; class Alphaproteobacteria; order Hyphomicrobiales; family Rhizobiaceae; genus Neorhizobium; species Neorhizobium sp. R1-B. Next base: position 125,282 of record NZ_SOEM01000001.1, on the reverse strand, counting down.
ACGCCGATACCGTCGGCGCCCCAGGCGTCCAGGCCGATGCCGAGATGTGCATGATGATGGCCGACACGATGGAAGCGCTCGGCATCAAACGCGGTGATTATGTGATCCGGGTGAACAACCGTAAGGTTCTGGATGGTGTGATGGAGGCCATCGGGCTTGGTGGCGATGAGAATGCGGGTCGGCGGCTCAGCGTGTTGCGGGCCATCGACAAGCTCGACAAGTTTGGCGTCGATGGCGTGAAATTGCTGCTTGGACCGGGCCGCAAGGATGAGAGCGGTGACTTCACCAAGGGTGCCGGACTCGATGCTGAGCAGATCGCCTTCGTCACTAAGTTCATCGAAGGTGCGTCTGCGGTTGACTGGAGCGCAACACTTAAGAATCTCTTCCAATCCGGCGGAGCTGATTTGGCGTGGGTTGGTATGGATGAATTGAATGTCATCCAAGGCTTATGCCTGGGGGCTGGCTATACCGACGACCGCATCAAGATCGATCCTTCCGTCGTCCGCGGCCTCGAATATTACACCGGCCCCGTCTTCGAAGCCGAGCTCCTCTTCGACGTCACCAATGAAAAAGGGGAAAAGGTCGTCTTCGGTTCGGTCGGCGGCGGTGGGCGGTATGATGGCCTGGTATCGCGTTTCATGGGCCAGCCGGTGCCGGCGACGGGTTTTTCGATCGGTGTCTCGCGCCTGATGACGGCGCTCAAAAACCTTGGCAAGCTCGGCCAGGACGAAGTTCTCGCGCCGGTTCTCGTCACCGTCATGGACGGCGATGTCGAGAGCATGGGCCGCTACCAGCGCTTCACGCAGATGTTGCGCAACGAAGGCATTCGTGCCGAAATGTATCAGGGCAACTGGAAGAAATTCGGCAACCAGCTGAAATATGCCGATCGCCGCGGTTGCCCGATCGCCATCATCCAGGGCGGCGACGAACGGGCGCAGGGCGTTGTGCAGTTGAAGGACCTGATCGAAGGCAAGCGGCTTTCCGGCGAGATCGAGGACAATGCCACCTGGCGGGAGGCGCGGGTGGCGCAGGATACCGTTGCCGAGGCCGATCTCGTCGCCAAGGTGAAGGAAATCCTGGCAGCCCAGGCGGAGGATCGGAAAAGGGCGGGCAATGCGTAAGGCTTACCCCCCTCTGTCCTACCGGACATCTCCCCCTCAAGGGGGGGGATTGGCTAGAGGCCAGCTTCTCATTTCCTCTCTGACGTCCCGATCTCCGCAGCGTCGCTTTGGAAGCGGCGGTCGTGCGGCTTGTGATCTTCCCACCCAAGGGGGAGATGCCCGGCAGGGCAGAGGGGTGCTTCGTGGCACAGCGGGAGCAACCCCATGCCCCTGATCGACATGCCCGATTTCTCGACGGACCTCCTCAATGAATTCGCCGCCCGCCGTACCGAGCGGGTCAATACGCCGGTTATCCAGCCGGCCGAACCGTTCCTCGACATGGCGGGCGAGGATCTGCGCCGGCGCATTTTTCTGACCGAAAGTGAAACCGGCGCCAATCTCTGCCTGCGTCCGGAATTCACCATTCCGGTCTGCCTGCGCCACATCGAGACCGCAACCGGCACGCCGAAGCGTTATTCCTATCTCGGCGAGGTGTTCCGCCAGCGCCGCGAGGGCGCGCATGAATTCTACCAGGCCGGCATTGAAGACCTCGGCGACAAGGACATCGCCCGTGCCGACGCGCGTGCCATCATCGACGCGACAGGCATTCTGGGGGCGCTCCTGCCCGGCGGGAAGCTGGAGCTGACGCTCGGTGACCAGGCCGTGTTCGAGGCGGTCGTCCGGGCGCTCGGCCTGCCGCTCGGCTGGCAGAAGCGGCTGATCCACGCCTTCGGGGACATGGTGCATTTGGAGGCTCTGCTGGATCGGCTTGCCCGACCGCAGCCGGTAACGGGGCTCGATCAGGAGGTGGCGAAACTCGTCGCGTCCGGCGACGAGGCCGAGCTCATCGCACGGATCGACCGCACGATGCAGGAGACCGGCTATTCGACCAATGCGAGCCGGTCGCCGGCCGAGATCGCAAGACGGCTGAAGGAGAAACTGGAGCTTGCCGAAACACGGCTCGATGGTGGCGCGCTGTTGCTGCTGCGGGAATTCCTGACACTGCGGCTTCCGCTGGCGGAGGCGCCGGCGGCTCTGGCCGGGTTTGCCGACGCCGCGGATCTGAAGCTCGGGCCAGCGATCGCGCTCTTCGACGCGCGGCTGGCAGCGCTTGCCAATGCCGGAGCCGATCTTTCCGCCATGACCTATCGCGCTGCCTTTGGCCGGCCGCTCGACTACTACACCGGCCTCGTCTTCGAGGTAACGGTAAGTGGTTCATCTGCGGTGCTCGCCGGGGGCGGCCGTTTCGACCGGCTGCTGACCCTTCTCGGAGCGAAGGAACGAATCCCGGCCGTCGGCTTTTCGCTCTGGCTCGATAGAATTGAAGCGGCGAGGGCAAAATAATGAGCGTCCTTACGATTGCCCTGCCGTCTAAGGGCCGCATCAAGGAAGACACCGCGGCGATCTTCGAACGGGCCGGCCTCGGCATTTCTGCAGTCGGCAACGACCGGTCTTACCGGGGACGGATCGACGGCATGGAGAGTGTCGAAATCACCTATCTGTCGGCCTCGGAGATCGCCCGCGAGCTTGCCAACGGTGCAGTCGACTTCGGCGTCACGGGAGAAGACCTCGTTCGCGAGGGCATGGTCGGCGCCGACCAGAAGGTAGAATTCTGCGCCCGCCTCGGCTTCGGCCAGGCGGATGTCGTCGTCGCGGTGCCTGAAATCTGGCTCGATGTGGAAACCATGGCCGATCTTGGCGATGTGGCGGCCGATTTCCGCGCCCGCCACGGCAGACGGCTGCAGATCGCCACGAAATACTGGCGGCTGACGCAGCAATTCTTCTCGTCGCAGCATGGCATCCAGCTTTACCGCATCGTCGAAAGCCTGGGCGCCACGGAGGGCGCGCCGGCTGCGGGGCAGGCGGATATCATCGTTGATATCACCTCGACCGGCTCGACGCTCAAGGCAAACCACTTGAAGATCCTGTCGGACGGGGTGATCCTGAAGTCCGAAGCCTGCCTGGTGCGGGCGCGCAAGTCGGCGCACGATGATGACCCGAGGGTTTCAAGGATCATGGAGGCAGTCCGCGCGGCCCTCTGATTGATGAGGAGAAAGATCGATGCATATCACCGGCAGATGCCATTGCGGGCATGTGACCTACGAAGCCGAACTTGACCCGCAAAGGGTCTCCATCTGCCACTGCACCGACTGCCAAAAGCTCACGGGCTCGCCCTTCCGGGTCACCGCCGTCGTGCCGGAAGGCGACTTCAAACTCACCGGCAATCCCCCGAAGCAATATCGCAAGACGGCCGAAAGCGGCCGGGGCCGCCTCCAGTATTTCTGTCCGGAATGCGGCTCGCAACTTTTCGTCAACGGTGAGGGGGAGGCCGCAAAAATCTGGGGTATCCGCTGGGGAAGCATCGATCAACGGATGGAACTGAAGCCCCAGCGCCAGGTCTGGTGCCGTTCGGCTGCACCGTGGCTCTCCGAGCTGGCAGAATTGCCGGCGCGCGAGACGGATTGAACCTAAAAAAATCCGCCGGACGGATGTCCGGCGGATCAAGTCAAAGGCAGGGAACTCGCAAAGCTTAGGCAGCGATTGCGACAGAACCGCGGCGGGCGTCGATCGAGTAGGCGCCGGCGCCGAAAGCGGCGAGTGCCAGGAAGCCGCCTGCAATCGTGATGTTCTTCATCATCATCAGGCTGTTGAAGAGGCTGAGCAGGCCGTTTGCGGCATCCGGAAAGCCGGGGATGGCGATGGCGCCAGAATGGAAGACCAGTCCGGTAAAGAGTGAAAAGCCGGCCAGTAGCAGCGCCGCGATGCGGGTCTGGAAGCCGGTCAGCACTGCAAGACCTGCAACAAGTTCGAAGACGCCCGCGGCATAGGCGAGCAAAGTGGCGGCGGGAAGGCCGGCGCCGGTGATCATGCCGGCCGTGCCGGACGGATCGACGAGCTTCTGGAAGCCGGACATGACGAACATGCCGGACAGGAGGAGGCGGCTGACGAGAAGCAGGGAATTGGTAGAAGTGGCGGACATTTCGATCTCCGATCAGTGGTCTGTGGTCGACAGACGGTTTGAATTTGCTGATCGGTTATTTGCCCTTTTTTGATCGTGTCCGGAAGATGAACAATCATAGACGCTTTGTCTACGGAGAGTGAACGACAAGAGCGACCGCGCGCTCTTGTCTCCCTTTCATGGCCGGGCGATGAAATAGGCATTGACGATATCATGGGGCAGCCGGTTCAGATCGATTGTTGAAAAACCGGCCTTCTTCAACATCCCTTCCGCCATTTCCACGCCCCACATCGTACCGAGCCCGGCTCCGCCTTGGCCGAGCGAAACCGGAGTGCAGTGCATGGTCGACATCATATAGAGGAAGGGAGCAAGCGGCACGTCCGTGTTTTTTTCAAGATAGCTGGACCCGCCTATGTCCTGCATCAGGAACACTCCGTCCTCGGCAAGCGAGTTCCGCACCGTATCGAGCAGGCCTTGAGGGTCTTTCTGGTCGTGCACGGCGTCGAAGGCAAGTATCAGGTCGTAGGTGCCGAGAGATGTTGCCGTCGAAAGATCTTTTTCTACGAAGGTGAGATTGGTCAGCTTCTTCTCGATCGCCGTCTTCTGAGCCTGCTGGAAGGCGTCCGTGCATAAGTCGTAGCCAATGAAACGACTGGCCGGAAACGCCTCGGCGAGCTTTAGAAGCGCCAGGCCCTGGCCGCAGCCGACGTCCGCCACCAGGATACCACTCCTCAATCTGGCAAGAATACCAGGGATGAGCGGCAGGATGTGTTCGTTGAGCGAGCAGACGACGGATTGGTGGCTCGATTCCGCCATCACCTCGTGAAAACGCCCATAGTGATGGTAGTGCAGGCCCTTGCCGTCGCGGAAGCGCTGAATGATTTCCTCTTCCACTTCGAAGGCAACGCCAAGAAATTGTGCCTCGACGGCAATGTTGTTCGGTGTTGCTGCCCGGGTCAGAAAGGCGGAATGTTCAGCCGGAAGTGTGAAGGTTTTCGTGGCCGGTTCATAGTCTACAACGCCTGTGGTGGCCAGCACAGAGAGCCATTCGCGCACATAGCGCTCGGCCAGGTTTGCCTTCTGGGCAAGATTGGCGACTGTGGTGGACGGCGTGCCGGCAAGAACGTCGAAGAGGCCGGTACGGTGGCCGATCGAGGTCATGAGCACGAGCGAGGCGCTGTTGAGCGCGCCGATCATCTGCCCGGCAAAGGCTTCCGCCTTGGCTTCATTGAATGTGTTTTGCGTTCCCGCGAGTGCGGTGTTGGTGGTCATTGTCTCTCTCCCGAGTTGATTAGACGGGCCTGCTTTCGACGTCCGCCTGATTGCGATCTCTATGCGGAGAGAAGGGTGTCTGATAGGTTCGTTTCAGGCGGAAGCGATCCAGAACGGACATGCGGGACATGGATTCGGGACAAAAACCGATCGAGACGGTGATCGTGAGCCTTCCGGAGATGACGGCCACCGGCATGATCATGATGGTGGATGTTCTCTCATCGGTCGGTCGGGACTGGGAATTGCTGCACGGCCGTACACCGCTGCCGCCCGCATTCTCGCCGATGATGCTGTCGCTCGATGGCGAGCCCTTTCTTGGACCGAACGGCGTGATCGTCACTCCGCACGGTGCTTTGAGCGATCGACCCGCACCCGATATCGTCATCGTACCGGATATCATTGTCGATCTCACTCAGCCCTATCCCAATTCCTACAATGCGGTGGTGGACTGGATCCGCGCCGCTTATCAGACGGGAGCTATCATCTGTTCGGTCTGTTCCGGCTCGCTGCTCCTCGCGGAAGCCGGCCTGCTGGACGGGAAGGACGCTGCCACCCATTGGGGTTACGCGAGCCAGATGTCCGCCCGCTATCCAAAGGTCCGCGTGCGGCGTGAGCGTATCCTCATTCCCGCAGGCGAGGGCCACCGTATCATCAGTGCCGGTGGCGCGTCGTCCTGGCACGACCTCCTCCTTTATCTGATCGGCCGTTTCGTCAGCTCTGAGGAGGCGCGGCGCATTGCGAAGATCTTTTTGTTGCAATGGCATAGCGAAGGGCAATTGCCTTTCGCCTCCCTCACCGTGGGGCGCCAGCACGAAGACCGATTGATCGCCGCCGCGCAGATTTGGGCGGCCGAAAATTACCCGCGTCCGAACCCGGTCGCAGAAATGGCGGCACGGAGCGGTCTGACGGAGCGCAGTTTCCTGAGACGTTTCCGCGCCGCGACCGGCCAGTCTCCGCTTGAATATATCCAGACGCTTCGTATGGAGGAGGCAAAGCAGATACTCGAAACCTCCGATATGTCGCTCGACAACGTTGCGGCCGAGGTGGGCTATGTGGAGCCGGCAAGCTTCCGCAGACTGTTCCGTAAATTGGTTGGCCTCACTCCGTCGGACTATCGCAGGCGGAGCATGCCGCCGCCGGAGCTTCGGGCATCGAGGCGCGAACGGTTGGCCTGATCCCGAACCGGCAAGCTTCCGGCGTCACATCTTCCCAGCCTTCCTGAACGCAACCTTCAGCCTTGGTTCATCGTTGGATCATCAGGATGCAGCTGTTTTCGAAGCAAATTTTCCCCGAAAGGAGGTATGTGATGAAGAAGATCATCGTCAGTGCTCTTGCCATTCTGGTCGCCTCGAGCGTCCCGGGCCTGGCCCAGACCTACCGCAGCGAGGGACGGGAATACCGTCAGGAGTATCGCATCTATCGCGGCATGGCGCGCGGCGAACTGACACCGCAGGAGCTGCGCAATCTCTCCCGCCAGCAGCAGCGGATCGACCGGGCGCAGTGGCGGGCTTCCCGTGACGGCTACGTCTCCTATCGGGAGCGGCAGCGGATCGAGCGTATGCAGGATAGGGCCTCTCGCAATATCTACCGCAAGTCCAACAATGGACGGGATCTCTACTAGGGTGCTGGTCAAGCCCGCTGACTGCCCGGCCTGGGTCGGGCGGTCAAATTTCTTCGATGCGGCGGGCCTCTTCCGGCAGGACCGAAAGCTCGCGCCAGTCGATCTCTTCAAGCAAAAGATTGTATTCATCGACATTGACCTGATGCGCCACCCGCAGCCGGTCGAGTTCATCGCGCTGGGCCGCGATCGCCATTAACGCCAGCCGGCGATAGGTTTCCAAAGAAGCGGCGCCGGCCGCGTTGGCGATTGCCCGCTGTTCGAGCTGGAACTTGGCGCGCAGCAATTCGGCTTCCGGTTCCTGTAGTCCTTCAAGTGGGGCAAGACCGGCGGCCGCAATTTCGCTTCGCCGCGTCGCGAGTTCGCCTCTGCCTTCAGCTCGGCGATCGAGGCCGAGTAAGCGGATGACGGGCGCCAATGTCAGTCCCTGAACTACGAGGGTGGCGAGAACGACGGCAAAAGCCGTCAGGACCACCATATCGCGTTGCGGAAAGTCTGCGGGCAGGGCGAAGGCAGTTGCAAGCGTGACGAGCCCTCGCATGCCGCACCACCCCGCAAGCAGCGCCTGGTTCAGCGTTGCGGGTTCCGGCCTGCCGTGGCTGCGTGCATACCAGGCGCGTAGGCGGTTAAAGCCGATACAGATGACGAAGCGGACCAGCACGACGACAATCACGGTCAGCAGCGCGAAGCGGAGGGCTTCTCCGAGGCGATCGGCCGACATGCTGTCGAGGATACCACGCACCTGCATGCCCATCAAAAGAAAGGCCATGACGTTGAGCACGAAGACCGCCGCGCTCCAGACGGCATAGGATTGGACACGCATGCGCGCCGAAGATCGTGTCCCGTCGCTACGGGCCAGCATCATTGCGAAAGCGACGATGGCAAGCACCGCCGAAAACGCCAGTCGCGCGGCGATGATCCAGAGCAGGAAAGTCTGGACGAATTGCAGGAGATTGCCGCCGAGCGTGCCGCTAACCAGCCGGTAAAGATGACGGGACAGCCATGCGGCGACAATGCCGAGCAGGATGCCGCCCGGCACCGCGAGGGTGAGATGCAGGGCGACGGGCGCATCGAGGCTGCCTGCGGATTGAACCGCCAAGGCCGCATCGAATATCAGCAGTGCCGCGGCATCATTGAAGAGGCTCTCGCCCCGAAGCACGGTGTCGGTGCTGCGCGGAATGGCCATAGATGACAGAACCGCCGTTGCAGCCGCCGCATCGGGCGGTGCGACGATCGCACCGAGAACAAGCGCTGCAGCCAGGGGCAGGCCGGCGACGGCCCAGCCGACAAAGGCAACGGCAGCGGCGGTGACGGCTACGCCCCCGATCGCGAAGACGAGGAGCGGCAACCAGAAGCGGCGCGCGATCCCGACCGGAAAATCGAAAGCGGCGTCGAGCAGCGCCGGCGCAATGAAGAGAGCAAGAGCCGTCGCAGGCTCCAGCGAAATGTAAGGCATGCCCGGCAAAAGCGCGACCGCCGCACCCGCCAGCGCGAGCATGGACGGATAGGGCACCGAAAGTCGTCGCGAGACCTGCAACAGCACGACCGCGACAAGCAAGAGGACAAGCAGGCTCTCAAAGAAACTCATGCGGCGACTGTAGTTCCCGTCGCGGCTTTTGTCAGCGTTGGTTTAGCGTCGTTTTTGATGGATCAGAGCAACAAAAGGGCGGTCCGAAAACCGCCCTTCCTAACTGAACCAGATGGCTCAGATGCGAGGCATCAGCCTCACATCATGTCCATTCCGCCCATTCCGCCCATGCCGCCAGGCATGCCGGCCGGAGCGTCCTTCTTCGGCAGCTCGGCGATCATGGCTTCCGTGGTGATCAGCAGCGAAGCAACCGAAGCAGCATTCTGCAGAGCCGTGCGGACGACCTTCAGCGGATCGACGATACCCATGGCGATCATGTCGCCATATTCGCCGGTCTGTGCGTTGTAGCCGTAGTTGTCTTCGTTCTTGTCGAGAACCTTGCCGACGACGATCGAAGCTTCGTCACCAGCGTTGTCAGCGATCTGGCGGACCAGCGACTGCAATGCTTTGCGGACGATGTTGATGCCGGCTTCCTGGTCGTCATTAGCGCCCTTGGACGTGATCTTGACGGAGGAGCGCAGCAGGGCGATACCGCCGCCCGGAACGATGCCTTCCTGAACGGCAGCGCGGGTCGCGTTGAGAGCGTCGTCGATGCGGTCCTTCTTTTCCTTCACTTCGACTTCGGTCGAACCGCCGACGCGGATGACGGCAACGCCGCCAGCGAGCTTGGCGAGGCGCTCCTGGAGCTTCTCACGATCGTAATCCGAGGTGGTTTCCTCGATCTGCGCCTTGATCTGATTGACGCGGCCTTCGATGTCGGACTTGGCGCCGGCACCGTCGACGATCGTGGTGTTTTCCTTGGAGATCGAGACCTTCTTGGAGCGGCCGAGCATGTCGAGGGTGACATTCTCGAGCTTGATGCCGAGGTCTTCGGAGATCACAGTGCCGCCCGTGAGGATGGCGATGTCTTCCAGCATGGCCTTGCGGCGGTCGCCGAAGCCCGGAGCCTTGACGGCAGCAATCTTCAGGCCACCGCGCAGCTTGTTGACGACGAGGGTAGCAAGTGCCTCGCCTTCGACGTCTTCAGCGATGATCAGGAGCGGCTTGCCGGTCTGAACGACGGCTTCGAGAACCGGGAGCATGGCCTGCAGGTTCGAGAGCTTCTTCTCGTGAAGGAGAATGTAAGCGTCATCGAGATCGGCAACCATCTTTTCCGGGTTGGTCACGAAGTAGGGCGACAGGTAGCCGCGGTCGAACTGCATGCCTTCGACCACTTCGAGTTCGGTTTCGGCGGTCTTGGCTTCTTCAACCGTGATGACGCCTTCGTTGCCGACCTTCTGCATGGCTTCAGCAATGTCGAGGCCGATCTGGCGCTCGCCGTTTGCGGAGATCGTGCCGACCTGGGCAACTTCTTCCGAAGTGTTGATCTTCTTGGCCTTGGCCTGGAGATCCTTGACGACTTCGGCTACGGCGAGATCGATGCCGCGCTTCAGGTCCATCGGGTTCATGCCGGCTGCGACGGCCTTGTTGCCTTCGCGAACGATAGCCTGAGCGAGAACCGTAGCGGTGGTGGTGCCGTCGCCGGCGATGTCGTTGGTCTTCGAAGCGACTTCGCGGACCATCTGGGCGCCCATGTTTTCGAACTTGTCTTCCAGTTCGATTTCCTTGGCGACGGAGACGCCGTCCTTGGTGATGCGCGGCGCACCGAAGGACTTGTCGATAACGACGTTACGACCCTTCGGGCCGAGCGTTACCTTGACTGCGTCAGCGAGAATGTCGACGCCACGCAGCATCTTTTCACGTGCGGTGCGGCCGAATTTGACTTCTTTAGCTGCCATTTTGAGAACTCCTGAAAAGGGGTGTCAGCGAATTTCGGTAAGGACAGGCGGCTTATCAGCCGATGATGCCCATGATGTCGGCTTCCTTCATGATCAGAAGGTCTTCGCCGTTGATCTTGACTTCGGTGCCGGACCACTTGCCGAAGAGAACGCGGTCGCCAGCCTTGACGTCGAGAGCGACGACCTTGCCGGATTCATCGCGGGCGCCAGAACCGACGGCGACGATTTCGCCTTCCTGCGGCTTTTCCTTGGCGGTATCAGGAATGATGATGCCGCCCTTGGTCTTTTCTTCAGACTCGACGCGACGAACGACGACGCGATCGTGCAGGGGGCGGAAATTGGTGTTTGCCATTGTCTAATCCCTCGATCAAATGACATTGACGGATCACGTGATGATCCGCTGGAATGTTAGCACTCACCTCCAGGGAGTGCTAAGCGCCGCGGATGTAGGCTCGGCGAGCGGAAGAGTCAAGGATAGGGACAGAAAAAACAGCGCTTCGCGAGGAGCCGGGCGATTGCTGAAACTTGACTTTGGAGTAGCAATTTCGTCTAAATGATATATGGGGTTTGCGAGTGCCCCACGAGGCGCCATGCCGAAGTTCGCGTCCTTCATATGACTATCACATATGAACCTTAGAGGGCACGACCATGGCGACTTATAATGCTATCTCATCTGAGAAATTGGCACGATTAATCGGTACTCCCAAGGCGCCGCTGATTATCGACGTGCGCGACCGGGACGACTTTGCCGAAAACCCTTTCCTGCTGCCGGCTTCGCTCAAGAAGGCTCACCACGATGTCGCCGATTGGGCTCCGTCGTTGAACCGGCGATGGGTTGTGGTCGTCTGCCAGAAGGGCCGCAAGCTGAGCGAAGGCGTTGCGGCCTTCCTGCGTATTGCGGGCGCCGAGGCAGAGGTTCTGGAGGGAGGTTTCGAAAGCTGGCGGGAACTCGGGCTGCCGCTCCTGCCTGTGGAAAGGATCCCCGACAGGAAGGCCGACGGCGCGACACTCTGGGTAACGCGCGCCCGGCCGAAAATCGACCGCATCGCCTGTCCCTGGCTGATCCGCCGCTTTGTTGATCCCGGCGCCACTTTTCTATTCGTCTCGGCTGTAGAGGTCGAGGCCGTCGCCGACCGCTTCGGCGCGACGTCTTTCGATATCGAAGGCGTCTTCTGGAGCCATCGCGGCGAACTCTGCAGCTTCGATGTCATGATCGAGGAGTTCGGATTGTCATTTCCCGCACTCGGCCACCTCGCTCGGATCGTCCGAGGCGCCGACACGGACCGACCCGACCTTGAGCCTCAGGCTGCGGGGCTCCTGGCGATATCGCTTGGCCTGTCGCGGATGTATTCCAGCGATCTGGAACAGATGGAGCAGGGTATGCTCATCTATGACGCACTTTATCGTTGGGCTCGCGACGCGGCGGACGAGAAACATGATTGGGTATCCCATGGCGGACGGAAGTGACACGGCAATGGACGCGATGGTGAAGGAAGAGGTTTCCGGCCCTGTCGGACTTAGGGAGATGACGGCGGTTTTCGCCAAGATTGGAGTATTGAGCTTTGGTGGCCCCGCGGGTCAGATAGGTCTGATGCACCGGATCCTGGTGGATGAGAAGCGCTGGATTTCCGAGGAGCGGTTTCTTCACGCGCTGAATTACTGCATGCTGCTGCCGGGGCCTGAAGCGCAGCAACTGGCGACTTATATCGGCTGGTTGATGCATGGTACCCGCGGAGGCATAATCGCCGGGCTTCTGTTCGTCATTCCCGGCCTGGCAGTCATCATCGGCCTTTCGACCGCCTATTCGCTCTACCAGGACACGACCTGGCTGACCGGCCTCTTCTATGGCCTGAAAGCGGCGGTGCTGGCGATCGTCGTCGAAGCGGTGATCCGGCTCGGCCGCAAGACGTTGAAGAGCCGGTTCCTCGTCGCCATTGCGGCTCTGGCCTTCATATCGCTGTTCTTTTTCAGCCTTCCGTTTCCGCTGGTCGTGCTGCTGGCGGGCATCGCTGGCTTCGTCTCCGTCCGTCCCGGCGGAAGCCGGCCGACAGGAGCCGCCGCGCCCATCGATCTTCCAAAACGCCCGCCGGCTTTGAAGGCGGTTGCGACGCTCGTCTTCTGGGTCGCTGTCTGGCAGCTTCCGCTTCTGGCCCTCTGGCTGGTCTCCGGTACAGAGGCCCTGTCGGCGATGTTCACTTTCTTCTCCAAGATGGCCCTGGTCACTTTCGGCGGGGCTTATGCGGTGCTTGCCTACGTGGCGCAGGTCGCAGTCCAGGATTACGGCTGGCTGAGGCCGGGCGAAATGCTGGACGGGCTGGCGCTGGCGGAAACAACGCCGGGGCCGCTGGTATTGGTGCTTTCTTTCGTCGGCTTCCTTGTCGGCTTCCGCGAAGCTGCCGGGCTGGGAGCCGTCACGGGCGGCGTCATCGGCGCCCTACTGGTCGCCTGGGCCACCTTCGTGCCGAGCTTCATCTGGATTTTTGCCGGGGCACCCTTCATCGAGCGGCTCCGCGGCAACGCGACATTTTCAGCGGCCCTCTCGGCGATCACGGCCGCTGTGGTGGGGGTCATCCTTAATCTCGCCATCTGGTTCGGGATGCATGTCCTCTTCCGCGAGGTCGGCGAAATCCCGCTGTGGCCGGCGGCCGGCCTCCATGTTTCCTGGCCGGTCTGGACGAGCCTTGACCTGGCCGCCTTCCTGCTTTTCCTGCTTTCGGCGGTTCTTTTGTTCCGGATAAGGGTTGGCATGGTGCCTGTGTTGGCCATATGCGCTCTCGCCGGTCTGGCGCTCAAGCTTCCGGCTCTCCTGTGACGCCGCGGTGAAATCGAACGGCGCGGAACGCAAATCGCCCTTGCCTTCGCGGGCAAGCTTTGCGACATCAGCGCCAATCGAAAATCACGAGGCAGCAGGCATGGCAAAGCGCATCCAGAATCTGAGCGAAGTCATCGGCGACTACGATGTGGTTCTTTCCGACGTCTGGGGCGTCGTTCACAATGGTGTCGACCCGTTCATGCATTCCTGTAAGGCGCTCGCCGCAGCTCGTGAAGCAGGGGCGACCGTTGTCCTCATTACCAATTCGCCACGCCCGGCGCCCGGCGTCATCCAGCAGATGCGCGCACTCGGCGTGCCGGATGAAACCTACGACCGCATCGTGACATCCGGAGACGTGACCCAGCACCTGATCGTCGATGGCCCGAAGAAAGTCTTCCTGATCGGGCCGGACCGCGATCTCAACCTGTTCGACGGCCTCGGCGTGGAAGTCGTTTCCGCAGACCAGGCGGATTGCATCGTCTGCACAGGATTCTTCGACGACGAAGAGGAAGTACCGGAAGATTATACCGAGATGCTGACCGACTTCGCCAAGCGCGAGGTGCCTCTGATCTGTGCCAATCCCGATCTGGTGGTCGAGCGCGGCCATCGCATCATTCCCTGCGCAGGAGCGGTTGCCGCCTATTACGAAGAGCTGGGCGGCAAGACCCGGGTTGCCGGTAAGCCGCACCGGCCGATCTACGAAGCGACGCTTGCTGCCGCCCGGGAAGTGCGCGGCGATTTCCCGATGAGCCGGGTTCTGGCGATCGGTGACGGCATGCCGACTGACGTGCGCGGCGCTCTCGCCTATGGCCTCGACCTTCTTTATATCAGCAGCGGCATCCACGTGGCGGAATATACGATCAACGGTCAGACGGACGAGGCGATTTTGAACGCTTGGCTGAAGCGCGAGAATGCAACGCCGAAATACTGGATGCCGCGCCTGGCCTGAAGCGGAACTGCATCGATGACCGTATTTCACCGCAACGAGAAGAAGGAGCCGCTGCCCGAAGCGCTGAAGGGCGGCGTTGTGGCGATCGGCAATTTCGACGGCGTGCATCGCGGTCACCGCAGCGTGCTGGAGCGTGCATTGACGCTTGCCGCAGAGCGGGGCGTTCCGGCGCTGGTGCTGACGTTCGAACCGCATCCGCGGACGGTGTTTCGGCCCGAGGAGCCGGTGTTCCGCCTGACACCCGCTCCCATGAAGGCACGGCTTCTGGAGGCGATGGGCTTCCGATCCGTAATCGAATATCCTTTCGATCGTGATTTTTCGATGCGTTCGGCAGAAGAATTCATCCAGACGATCCTGGTCGACTGGCTTCATGCCAGTGCGGTTGTCACCGGCTTCGACTTCCATTTCGGCAAGGGCAGGGAAGGCGGCCCGGCCTTCCTGATGGCCTCCGGAGAGCGACACGGCTTCACGGTCTACTTGATGGACGCCTTCCGGGACGAGAATGCCGAGGTCATTTCCTCCAGCCGCATCCGGGCGCTGCTGGGTGAAGGCGATGTGAGCGCCGCAGCCGGCTTGCTCGGGTACCGGTATACGGTGGAGGCGGAGGTGATCGGCGGCGAAAAACTCGGACGTCAGCTCGGCTTCCCCACCGCCAACATGCAGCTTCCGCCGGAAGCAGAGCTGAAACCCGGCATTTATGCCGTGCACTTTCGCCGTGCGGACGGGACGCTCCATGACGGCGTGGCGAGCTATGGACGCCGCCCTACGGTGACGGAAAACGGTGTTCCGCTGCTGGAGACCTACGTCTTCGATTTCTCCGACAGCCTTTATGGAGAAACCTGCTGCGTCTCCTTCTTCGGCCATCTGCGCGACGAACTGAAATTCGATGGCCTCGATCCGCTGGTCGCCCAGATCAGGCGGGATGAGGAAGAAGCACGGGCGCTACTCTCCGGAGTGAGGCCATTGAGCGAGCTGGACGCTAGGATTGCGTTTTGACTTTTTGGAATTCCCCTTCCTTTCCCGCGCAAAAACCCGTAATAACCGCCACCATGAAAAAATCCAGGTCGGCCCAGATCACAGGTAAGATGATCATTCGAATTATAGGCCCGGCCTTCCGCGCGCTTTAGGAGCGGCCGGAGGGTCCGGGTTTTCGGCGCTTGCGTAAAGCGCCTTCCGCCACCGAATTTTCATTCACGATGCGCCCCTTGAGCGCTGCCAGAGACGATTACCCGCCATGACCGATACCGCCGAAAAGCTCGACTACTCGAAGACCCTCTATCTGCCTGAAACCGATTTCCCGATGCGCGCCGGCCTGCCGCAGAAGGAGCCGGAGCTGGTCTCCCGCTGGCAGCAGATGGATCTCTACAAGCAACTGCGCGCTTCCGCCGCCGGCCGGGAAAAGTTCGTCCTGCACGATGGCCCGCCCTATGCCAACGGCAACATCCATATCGGCCATGCGCTGAACAAGATCCTGAAGGACGTCATCACCCGCTCGTTCCAGATGCGTGGGTTTGACTCCAACTACGTTCCCGGCTGGGACTGCCACGGCCTGCCGATCGAGTGGAAGATCGAGGAGGAGAATTACCGCTCCAAGGGCAAGCAGAAGCCGGACCTGAAGCAGCCGGACGCGATGATCGAGTTCCGCCGCGAGTGCCGCGCCTATGCGGAAAAATGGATCAAGGTTCAGGCGGAAGAGTTCAAGCGCCTCGGCATCGTCGGCGATTTCGACAATCCGTACCTGACGATGAATTTTCACGCGGAAAGCCGCATCGCCGGCGAGCTGCTGAAGATCGCCAAGAGCGGCCAGCTCTATCGCGGCTCCAAGCCGATCATGTGGTCGGTCGTCGAGCGCACCGCGCTCGCGGAAGCGGAAGTCGAGTATCAGGACTACGAGAGCGATACGATCTGGGTGAAGTTTCCCGTTCTGATGGTCCAAGTTGAGCCGGGTGCGGGCAAATCCGATCTTTTGGATGCTCATGTCGTCATCTGGACGACTACGCCATGGACCATCCCCGGCAACCGCGCGATCTCCTATTCGCCAAAGATCGCTTACGGCCTCTATGAGGTCACGGAAGCCGCCAATGACTTCGGCCCGCGTCCGAGTGAAAGGCTGATCTTCGCCGACAAGCTGGCTGAAGAGAGTTTCGCCAAGGCAAAGCTCCAGTACAAACGTCTGCGCGATATCTCCGCCGATGAGCTTGGTGCGATCACCTGCGCCCATCCCCTCAAGGGCCTTGGCGGCGGCTACACCTTCGACGTCCCGCTGCTCGCCGGCGATCACGTCACCGACGATGCCGGCACCGGCTTCGTCCACACCGCCCCCTCGCACGGCCGCGAGGACTTCGAGGCCTGGACGCATCATGTCCGGGAGCTGGAAGCGCGCGGCATCGACACGAAGATCCCGTTCCCGGTCGACGATAGCGGTACCTACACGGCAGATGCGCCGGGCTTCGACGGCGTGAGGGTCATGGACGACAACGGCAAGAAGGGCGATGCCAACGATCGCGTCATCAAGGCGCTGATCGAGAGGAACGCGCTGTTTGCGCGCGGTCGCCTGAAGCATCAGTATCCGCATTCCTGGCGGTCGAAGAAGCCGATCATCTTCCGCAACACGCCGCAATGGTTCGTCTATATGGACAAGGACCTCAAGGACGGCACGACGTTGCGCACCCGTGCGCTTAAGGCGATCGACGACACCCGTTTTGTTCCTGCGGGCGGCCAGAACCGTCTGCGCGCCATGATCGAGCAGCGTCCGGATTGGGTGCTGTCGCGCCAGCGCGCCTGGGGCGTGCCGATCTGCGTCTTCGTGGATGACGAGGGCGAAATCCTGCAGGACGAGGCGGTCAACCAGCGCATCCTCGACGCCTTCGAAAAGGAAGGCGCCGACGCCTGGTTCGCCGCCGGTGCCCGCGAGCGTTTCCTCGGCTCTCGCGCCAACGAAGGCTGGACGCAGGTCATGGACATCCTCGACGTCTGGTTCGATTCTGGCTCGACGCACACCTTCACGCTCGAAGACCGTCCGGACCTGAAATGGCCGGCTGACGTTTATCTCGAAGGTTCCGACCAGCATCGCGGCTGGTTCCATTCCTCGCTCTTGGAATCCGCCGCCACCCGCGGACGGGCGCCCTATGACACGGTCGTCACCCATGGTTTCACCATGGATGAGAAGGGCCAGAAGATGTCGAAGTCACTGGGTAATGTCGTGGCGCCGCAGGACGTGATGAAGGATGCAGGCGCCGATATCCTGCGCCTCTGGGTGATGACGACGGACTACTGGGAAGACCAGCGTCTCGGCAAGACGATCATCCAGACGAATGTGGACGCCTACCGCAAGCTGCGTAACACCATCCGCTGGATGCTCGGCACGCTCGCTCATGACGAGGGCGAGGAGATCGCCTATGGCGACCTGCCCGAACTTGAAAAGCTGATGCTGCACCGCCTGGCGGAACTCGATAAAGTCGTCCGCGAGGGGTATGACGCCTTCGAATTCAAGAAGATCGCTCGCGCGCTCATCGACTTCGCCAATATCGAGCTGTCGGCCTTTTATTTCGACATCCGCAAGGACGCGCTCTACTGCGACGCGCCGTCTTCGCTGCGCCGCCGTGCGGCACTTGCCGTCATCCGCAAGATCTTTGACTGCACGGTCACCTGGCTTGCTCCCATGCTGCCGTTCACGACGGAAGAGGCCTGGCTTTCGCGCAACCCGCAGGCGGTCTCCGTGCATCTCGAACAGTTCGCGAACGTTCCGGCCGAGTGGAAGAACGACGTTGTTGCGGAGAAATGGGCGAAGATCCGCAAGGTCCGCTCGGTCGTCACCGGCGCTCTCGAGATCGAGCGCAAGGACAAGCGTATCGGCTCCTCGCTTGAGGCGGCGCCGGTAGTCTATGTCACCGATCCGGAGCTTCTCAAGGCGCTTGATGGGCACGATTTCGAGGAAACTTGCATCACGTCAGGCATCGCCATCGTTGCAGGCGAGGGACCGCAGGACGCCTTCCTGCTGCCGGAAGTGCCGGGTGTGGTTGTCGATCCGACGCTGGCGGAGGGCGTGAAATGCGCTCGTTCCTGGCGGGTGACGAAGGATGTGGGCTCCGATCCGGAATATCCGGATGTCTCGGCCCGTGACGCTTCCGCGCTTCGCGAGCTTGCGAGCCTTGGCCGCCTCGGTTGATCCAAAATGGCCGGATGATTGCGCTTTGGCGCGTCATCCGGTATTTCTGCCTGAAATTGGCCGGATTTTCCGGCCACTTGGGGTGCAAGTAGACTGAGGCGTCGGGACGGACGCCGCTGGAAGGGTTTTGATGACAACCACATCTGCGTTTCGTGTCGGCATGGGCGTGGCCGGCGTCCTTGCCGTGGCATCGGCCCTTTCGGGCTGCGCGGGCGGTCCGACCTACGGGACCGACAAGACGGCTTTCGAGCAGCTGACCGACGATCTCGGCCAGTCCGTTTCGCTCGGCGGCAAGAATGACGAAGCGAAGCGCAATCTGAAATACAATCCCCGTCCCGCTTTGGTCGTGGCAAAGGGAGATGCGGCGAACCTGCCGCCGCCGCAGCAATCGCTGGCCAATCGTGAGACCAACCCGAACTGGGTCGAATCTCCGGAAGAGACCCGTCAGCGCCTGCGTGACGAGGCCGCAGCGAACGAAAAGGATCCCGGCTATCGTTCTCCGCTGCTGGCTGGCAAGGGCCAGGCAGGGCAGATGACCGAGTCCGAAAAATGGGAAGCCTTTCGCAAGGCCAAGCAGGACGCCGAAACCGTCGATGTCTCGGCCCGCCGTCGCTCGCTCGTCGAACCGCCGGCAGAGTTCCGCTCCACCGATGCGGCCAATCTTAGCGATGTCGGCGAACCGGAGCTTCAGAAGGAAAAGCGCCGCAGGAAGGAAGCCGCGGACGCGAAGAAGTCCAGCGACTGGTGGAAGCTGTTCTGATCAGATTTCTTCGTGCCCGGCGGTCCCATCGGTATCTCTTCTCGATTTGAAGAAGCCGGTGAGCAGTGCGGCCGCCTCGGTCTCGCCCAGGCCGGAATAGACTTCGGGGACGTGATGGCAGGTCGGCTGGCGGAAGAAGCGCACGCCGTTGTCGACCGCTCCACCTTTAGGATCGTCCGCGCCGTAATAGAGGCGGCGGATACGCGCGAATGAAATGGCTGCCGCGCACATCGTGCAGGGCTCCAGAGTCACGTAGAGATCGGCGCCTGCAAGCCGCTCCTGGCCGAGCGCTGCAGATGCTTCGCGGATGACGGCTATCTCCGCATGGGCGGTAACGTCGTTGTCGGCGCGGGTGCGGTTTCCTGACCGGGCGATGATCGTGCCGTCGAGCACCAGCACGGCTCCGACGGGAACCTCGCCGCGAGCCGCTGCGGCCCTTGCCTCGGCGAGTGCCGCATCCATGAACCCGTCGCTATTAGGCATTTCGGCGATTCCCTCTTAACCCGGATCGCGTGAACTGGTAGGAAGCATCCAACCAGAGCCCGATTTGCGGGCGTGAACCCGTCTCAGTCAACACGAACAAGAATGTCCGGATCGCTCCGTTAGACATCACGCTTCAGGCAAACAACAAATGAATTCAAAAGACAAGCCGAAGCGCGGCGAAGGCAGGACCTTCGTTCGCGAAACCAAGCCAAGATCGGCTCCAAAGGCTGCGCCCGCCGACAAGGCGGGAGCCAAGAAAAAGTTTGCGCAGAACGCGGTTCAGGAAAAGCCTGCGAAGGCAGCGCGCAGGCCCGCGCCGATCGCAACCGTATCCGCTGGAGCCGAGGGCAAGGCGGAACGTATATCGAAGATCCTTGCGCGTGCCGGCGTCGCGTCCCGGCGCGATGTCGAACGCATGATCATGGAAGGCCGCGTCAGCCTGAATGGCAAGGTGCTGGAGACGCCGGTCGTCAACGTGACCCTCGACGACAAGATCGAAGTCGACGGTGTGCCGATCCGCGGCATCGAGCGCACTCGCCTGTGGCTCTACCACAAGCCGGCTGGCCTTGTGACGACCAATTCCGATCCGGAAGGTCGTCCGACCGTTTTCGACAATCTGCCGGAAGGTCTGCCGCGCGTCATGTCGATCGGCCGCCTCGACATCAACACTGAAGGGCTGCTGCTGCTCACCAACGACGGCGGTCTTTCGCGCGTCCTCGAATTGCCGACGACCGGTTGGCTGCGCCGCTATCGTGTGCGCGCTCACGGCGAGATTGACCAGGAGGCGCTCGACAAGCTGAAGGAAGGCATCGCCGTGGACGGCGTGCTCTACGGCTCGATCGACGCGACGCTGGATCGCAGCCAGGGGCGTAACGTCTGGATCACCATGGGACTTCGCGAAGGCAAGAACCGGGAAATCAAGAACGTCCTCGGGGCGCTGGGCCTCGAAGTAAACCGTCTGATCCGTATTTCCTACGGCCCTTTCCAACTCGGGGATCTTCCGGAGAGCGAGGTCATCGAGGTGCGCGGTCGCATGCTGCGCGACCAGCTCGGTCCGAGGCTGATCGATGAATCCAAGGCGAATTTCGACGCGCCGATCTATAACGATCGAGAAGCCGAAGACGAAAAGCCGGCGCGTACGGAACGGTCGGATTGGGCCGAGAAGCCGGAAAAGACGGAGCGCCCGCGCTTCGGCAAAACCGAGGACCGTCGTGAAAAGGCGCTTGGCCGTCTCGACACCAAGCCTGGAGACCGCAAGTTCGGCGACAAGCCACGCGGCAAGGGCGGCGCCAAGAGCAATGATCGCGACTTCGGCGAGGAACGTCCCAAGAAGCGGCCGCCGATGGGCACGAGCCGCACGGCAAATGTCTGGATGGCGCCTGGCGCGCGGCCGACCGCCGATGGCAAGGGAACGAGAACGTCCGCGCGTGCCGAGGCCGAACAATTGTTCAAGAAGCCTGCTCCGGAAAATGATCGTCGCGTCGTGGTCAAGCGGGCCGAAGAGGACAGCGACTGGATCCGTGCCGATGCCCCGGCCAAACCGGAGAAGGACGATTTCGGCCGCAAGCGGTCTTCCGGCGATCGTTCCTTCGGAGATCGGCCGCCCAGGGGCGATCGCCCGTTCGGCGACAAACCCCGCGGAGACCGCAAGCCGCGCGCGGAAGGAGAAGGCCGTTCCGAGCGTCCACGCGGCGAGCGCACTTTTGGTGATCGTCCCCCACGCGGCGATCGTTCTTTCGACAAACCAAAGGGAGATCGTTTCTTCGGCGACAGGCCTCGTGGCGACCGCAAGCCCCGTGAGGATGGCGATCGTCCGGCACGGCCTTTCGCGAGCGAGGGTCGCTCCGAAAGACCCCGTGGAGAGCGGTCATTCGGTGATAGGCCCGCCCGCAGCGAACGCCCTGCCGGTGACCGGCCCTTTGGCGACAAGCCGCGCAGCGGAAAGCCCGGTGGAAAGTCCTTCGGCGGAAAGCCGGGCGGCGGAAAAGGCTTTGGCGGGAAACCGGCCGGCGGACGGGCCAAGCCAGGTGGCAGCAAGCCCGGCGGTCGTCCAGGTGGCGCAAGGCCCGGCGGTAAGCCGCGTACGCCAAGGGGGTAGCGCGCGGTGCGGATCGTTGGTGGTGAATTTCGCGGCCGGTCGCTGGCCACGCCAAAAAGCAGCGACATCCGGCCGACGATCGACCGGACGCGCGAAAGCCTGTTCAACATCATCGGGCACGTCTATCCGGAGGCAATCGACGGCTCCCGGGTGATCGATCTTTTCGCCGGCACTGGCGCCGTGGGGCTGGAGGCCTTGTCGCGCGGCTGCCGAAGCGCGCTTTTCGTCGAAAACGGCGTTGAGGGACGAGGTCTCCTTTGGGAGAACATCGACAACTTCGGTCTGCATGGCCGGGCGCGCATCCTTCGTCGCGACGCTACGAAACTCGGCACCATCGGCACCATAGAGCCATTCCATTTCCTTTTTGCCGATCCGCCCTATGGTCAGGGACTGGGTGAAGCGGCGCTGCTTTCGGCGCATGCCGGCGGCTGGCTGCTTCCCGGAGCGCTTGCGGTGCTGGAGGAGCGGGCCGACGTGACGCCGACGCTCGATCCGGTGTTCAAGCCGCTCGAAAGCCGCGTCTTCGGCGATACCCGCATTGGTTTCTTCCGCTACCAGCCGATCTGAGAGGGAATGGGATGAATACCCGGCTTGCCTTTCCGGACCTTGAGACCGCAGAGCAAAAAGGTGAACCGACTTTTGCCGTGGCCTTCGGAGGCGGTGGTGCGCGGGGTGTCTCCCACATCCAGATCATCGAGGCGCTCGACGAGCTGGGCATTCGCCCGGTGGCAATTTCCGGTTCCTCGATCGGCGCGATCATGGGCGCCGGCATGGCATCGGGCATGACCGGACGCGAAATCCGGGACTATACGCTGGAAACCGTCGGTCATCGCGGCACGCTGCTCAATAAGCTCTGGAGCCTTGGCCCGGCAACCATGCGGGACAAGCTCGGCGGCTTCCGCTTCGGGCACTTCAATCTGGAGCTTATTCTCGATGCCTTCCTGCCGCCTCAGGTCCCGAAGGATTTCGAGGATCTCGAAATCCCGATGAAAATCTCGGCTACCGATTATTATGGTCAGGCAGAGGTGATCCTGGAGAAGGGAGATTTGCGCCAGGCGATCGCTGCGTCCGCCGCCATCCCCGGCCTCTTCATGCCGATCTGGGTGAATGGCCGGGTCATGATCGACGGCGGTGTCTTTAATCCGGTGCCGTACGAACAACTGATGGAACTTGCCGATGTGGTGATCGGCGTCGATGTGGTCGGCGCGCCGGAAGGCGATGGCACGCATCCGCCCAACCGCATCGACAGCCTATTCGGAGCGAGCCAGCTCACCATGCAGGCGAGTATTTCCCTGAAGCTGAAACTCAATCCGCCGCAGATCTTCCTGCGGCCCTCGGTTAACCGGTTCCGGGTTCTGGATTTTCTGAGGGCACGGGAAATTCTGAACGAATCCGAAAGCGTGAAAGACGAGCTTAAACGCGCGATCGACGCGCTTCACTCTGCGGCTGCCGAAGGCTGATCAGCTCTCGGTAATCGCTGCGTCGGCGCTCACCTCCTCCACGAGAGCTGCTCGCTTCGGTTTGATCAAAGGCTCTGGCCGGACCGGCCGATTGAGCAGCATTTCGCGGCCGGCACCGAGCCCCTGGACCGCCTGAACCTGCAACCGCTCCTCGTCGCGCCGGCGGATATCATCGCTGATTTCCTCCGCTTCGTTCTCGCTCATGCCAAGCGCCTCCAGCGAACGGCGACCGAAAACCAAGCCGGATTCGAGTGTTTCGCGCAGCTCGTAGTCGACATTGCGAGCCCGAAGCGACAGGGAATGGATGCGGTCATACGAACGCACGAAAAGGCGAACGTCCGGAAATTCGGAACGGATCATGTCAACGATGCGGTCGGTCGTTTCACGCTTCTGAGTGGTGACCGCGACGATTTTTGCCCGCTCGATGCCGGAGGCGATCAGCACATCCCGGCGGGTGCCGTCCCCAAAATAGATGCGGAAGCCGAAACTGGCCGCTTGTCGGATGCGATCTGCGGAATCATCGATGACGGTCACTTCGCGTCCGCCGGCCAGCAGGATTTGCGCGGCGATCTGGCCGAAGCGCGAAAAGCCGATCATCAGCACGTCCGCCCCGGCGCCGCTGAAATCCTCCGCCAGTTCTTCGCGCGTCTCGGCGCTGCGGAGGCGTCTTGAAAGTGCCGCCCCGAGCGGCGTAAGCGCCATGGAGAGCGTCACCGCGGCGATCAGCAGCGATGCGGTGGCGGAGGAAAGAAGGCCTGCCGCAGTCGCCGTGGTGAACAGCACGAAACCGAATTCGCCGCCTTGCGGCAGCAGGACGGCGATCCGCACCGCATCCTGGTGCGGAGAGCCCCAAAGCCGGCAGAGCCCGTAGATGACCAATGCCTTCACCGCCATGAAAAGCGGCACGGCCGGCAGGATGAAGAGCAGGTTGTCGAAAATCACGCCGACTTCGAGCGACAGGCCGACCGCCATGAAGAACAGCGCCAGCAACAGTCCGCGGAAGGGTTCGATATCCGCTTCGAGTTCATGACGGTAGGAGGATTCTGCAAGCATCACGCCGGAGAGAAAGGCCCCCATCGCCATGGAAAGGCCGACTGCCTGCATGGCCGCAGCCGATCCCAGCACGACCAGCAGGGCAGCCGCGATCATCACTTCCCGGGCGCCGGTGCGGGCAATCACCTGGAACATCGGGGTCAGAAGGTACCGCCCGGCAAGCACCATGGCGCCGACAGCGCCGACGGCAATCGCAAAATCGAGAAGCGGCGTAGCTTCGGCCTCCACCGTCCCGGGGGAAAGGATAGTGATCATGGCGAGAAGCGGAACGATCGCCAGATCCTGGAACAGGAGGACCGAGAAGGATCGTTGCCCGTAACGGCTGTTCATGTCGCCGTCGTCGTTCAGGATCTGCAGCGCGAAGGCCGTCGACGATAGCGCCAGACCAAAACCGATAATCAGGCTGCCGCGCCAGTCCGCCATGTTTGCGAGATAGGCGAGCCCCGTGAGCGCCAGCCCGGAGATCACCACCTGCGCCGGACCAAGCCCGAAGACATCGCCGCGCATCTGCCAAAGGCGGGAAGGCTTCAACTCGAGGCCGATGATAAAGAGCAGGAAAACGATGCCGAATTCGGAAAAATGCAACACCTCTTCCGTCTCGACGATCTGCTGCAGGATCGGGCCGATGACCACGCCTGCAGCGAGATATCCGAGGACGGTACCGAGCCCGAGCTTCCTGAACAAGGGTGCTGCGATCACGGCTCCGCCGAGGAGAAGCAGCATTTGGGAAAACATGGAATCCGGCGCGGCCATAGGGATACTTTCGAATAGATAGGCGATTGGTCGTCTCAAGAATCGGCGAGCCGGCCTTGATGCTTCTGACAGTGCACAATAAATGGAGCGAGAATGAAAGGCTTGCAATCATGACCTCCCAAATCGATTCCGCCGACCTGCTTTCCCGCGCCAGCGAACTCATCGATCTAGCCAAGGCCGCGGGGGCGGATCAGGCGGATGCGGTGGTTGTGCGTTCCCGCTCCCGCTCCGTAAGTGTTCGTCTCGGCAAAGTCGAGGGAACCGAAGCCTCCGAAAGCGACGATTTTTCGCTGCGCGTCTTCATCGGTAAACGGGTGGCGAGCGTTTCGGCCAATCCCGGCTTCGACATGAAGACACTGGCGGAACGCGCCGTTGCCATGGCGAAGGTCTCTCCGGAAGACCCGTTCGCTTGCCTGGCGGACGAGGCCGATCTTGCCAAGTCCTATCCGGACCTCGAGCTTTTCGATGCAACCGACCTGCCGACCGACGATCTGCGCGAAGCGGCGCTCGCAATGGAGCAGGCCGCGCTCGATGTTTCCGGCGTCACCAACTCTTCCGGCGCCGGCGCATCCGCCGGCATGGGCGGGCTGGTTCTGGTGACCTCGCATGGTTTCTCGGGGAGCTATATGGCGACCCGCTTCGGGCGCTCCGTCAGCGTCATCGCCGGCGAAGGCACGAAGATGGAGCGCGACTACGATTTCGACAGCCGTATCTATGCCGCCGATCTGGACGATCCCGATGTGATCGGTCGCCGCGCCGGCGAACGCGTGGTGAAACGCATCAATCCTCGCCAGGTCGATACGGGCAGCAATGTCACTGTCGTCTTCGATCCACGCATCGCCCGCGGTTTCGTCGGCCATATTGCCGGCGCGATCAACGGGGCCTCGGTTGCTCGAAAGACGAGCTTCCTGCGCGACAAGATGGGCCAGCAGGTTCTGAAGGCGGGACTGAATATTACCGATGACCCGCTCGTGGTACGTGGCTCCTCCTCCCGTCCTTTCGACGGCGAAGGCGTTTGCGGGCAGCGCATGGTGATGATCGAGGACGGGGTGTTGAAGCACTGGTTCCTGTCGACGTCCACAGCCCGCGAGCTTGGGCTTTCCACCAATGGCCGCGGCGTACGCGGCGGCACGGCAGTGACACCGGCATCTACCAATCTGGCTCTGGAGCCCGGTGATATTTCTCCGGAAGAACTGATCCGTTCCATCGGCACGGGGTTCTACGTCACCGAGCTGATCGGTCAGGGCGTCAACATGATCACCGGCGAATATAGTCGTGGCGCGACCGGCTTCTGGATCGAAAACGGCGAACTTGCGTTTCCTGTTTCTGAAGTGACGATAGCCTCCAATCTCAAGGACATGTTCATGCGGATCACTCCGGCAAACGACATCGATCGAAAGTTCGGCGTCGCATCGCCGACGATTGCCATCGAGGGCATGACGCTGGCGGGACGCTGATTCCCGATGGAAACAGAAAATTGGCAAGAAGACCTCGAACTTATTCGCCATGCGGCACACCAGGCGGGCGAGATCGCTCATGGCTTTTTCGGCCGCTCGCCGGAGGTTTGGTGGAAGAACGAGGGAAAGTCGCCGGTCAGTGCCGCCGATTTCGCCGCAAATGACAGGCTCCAGAGCCTGCTTCTGAAGGCGCGGCCGAATTATGGCTGGCTTTCGGAGGAGACTGACGACGATGCCGCGCGGCTCTCTTTGGAAACGCTGTTCGTGATCGATCCGATCGATGGCACGCGTGCCTTCATCAATGGTGAAAAGACCTGGTGCGTTTCGGTGGCGGTGGTCCATCGCGGTCAGCCGGTCGCAGGTGTCCTCTTCGCTCCGGCGTTGGAGGAGGAGTTCGCGGCAGCGAAGGATGGCCCTGCGCTCAAAAACGGGCGATCGATCACCGTCAGCGCCGGCCGCACCGATGGCGAGCTGGTCATTGCCGCGGACGAAAATCTCGTCAAGAAGTTTGCTCCGGACTTCCGCGCCGAAGTGCGCCGCGTCCGCCACGTTCCTTCGCTTGCCTATCGGCTGGCCATGGTGGCGGATGGCCGGATCGACGGCACCGTCGTCAAGCGCAATTCCCATGACTGGGACCTTGCTGCCGCAGACCTGATCTTGGAGCGCGCCGGCGGGCGCCTGCATGACCTCGACGGCAACCGGCTCGTCTACAATCGCGAAAGCGTCAGCCACGAGATGCTGATCGCCGGCGCTGCTCACGCTTTGCAAAGCCTTTTACCGCACGTTACGGAGGGTGCTGCGGGTTGACCTTTGCGGCAGAATGCAGCAGAGGAGAGCAAAATAGACGGATAACGGAAAATGACGGAAACAGGCGAAAAGAAACAACTCCTGCACCTGGTCTTCGGTGGCGAGCTCAAGAACCTGGAGAGCCTTCAATTCCAAGACCTCTCCGCCCTGGATATCGTCGGCATCTATCCAGATTATGCTAGCGCCCTGGTTGCCTGGCGGGCAAAGGCGCAGCAAACGGTCGACAATGCGCAGATGCGCTATTTTATCGTCCATATGCACCGGCTGCTCGACCCGGACAGCAAGTCGGTCTGAGATAAGCCACGCGCGATAGATTATGCCATGGAATGCCGGTTCTCCCGCCTTGGCGTGAGCACGAGAACCCTATTTTGACGCATTTGTAAAACACATAAAACTCGGCTACGGATATTTAATCGGAGGGGCTATCACATTGACGGCAGCCATGATTGATCGGGGACAGATGCGATGACCAGCGGCTTGGCGCGCACAGCTCTTCTCGGTTATCGCTTGGCGGGCGTGGCCCTCTATCCGCTGGCAAGTCCCTACCTCGGCTACCGCGCCATGAAGGGCAAGGAAGATCGGGCGCGGCGTCTGGAACGGCTCGGTTATGCCAGCTTGGCGCGTCCGCGTGGTCCGCTGGTGTGGGTGCATGCGGCGAGCGTAGGCGAAACCATTGCCATCATGCCGATGATCCGCGAGCTGCGCCGTCGTGAGATCCATATCCTTCTCACCACCGGTACCGTCACCTCGGCAAATCTTGTGCAGTCGCGCCTCGCCGATGAGGTAATCCATCAATATGTGCCGCTCGACGTCAAATTTCCGATCAAGCGCTTTATTGCCTATTGGAAGCCGGACGCCTGCATTACTGCCGAATCCGAAATCTGGCCGACGACGGTCGCCGAGTTGGCTCGGCGCGGCATCCCGCAGATCCGGGTCAACGCCCGCATATCCGATCGCTCTTTTGCCCGCTGGAGCAATTACGGCTCCGTTGCCGAGGCATTGTTCGAAAAAATGGCGCTGGTTATCGCGCAATCGGACCTTGATGCGGAACGGTTCCGAGACCTCGGTGCTTGGCCTGTGATCGTTTCCGGCAACCTCAAGAGCGATACCGACCCGCCGCCCTGCGACGAGGACGTCCTGGCTCGCTACCGCAAGGAAATCGGCGGCCGCAAGACGTGGGCAGCGATCTCCACCTTCGACGGCGAGGAACAGATCGTCTCAGCCGTGCACCGGACGTTGAGACCGAAGAACGGCCAGCTCACCATTTTGGTGCCACGCCATCCGGATCGCGCCGATGCGATCGAGGCGATGCTGAAGGAAGCCGGGCTCACTGTGGCCCGCCGCTCCCGCAACGACGTGCTGACGCCGGAGACGGACATTTTCCTCGGGGATTCGATTGGGGAAATGGGCCTCTATCTCCGGCTCACCGAGATCGCGTTTGTCGGAAAGTCCTTGTCGCAGCAAGGCGGGCAAAATCCCCTGGAACCCGCGATGCTTGGTTGTGCGGTGCTTTCGGGGCCGCAGGTGCAGAATTTTCGCGACGCCTATCAGCATCTCGTGCGCAAGGGTGGTGCTCGCATCATCAAGGATGTCGAAATGCTCGCCAAGGCGGTTCACTATCTGATGATCAACGACCTTGCCCGCCGCAAGATGGTGGATTCCGGGCATGACGCGATGGAAGAGATGCGTGGCGCTCTGTCGAAGACCATCAAGGCGCTGGAGCCTTACATCAATCCGCTGACCGTCAGCGCTCGGCTGCAGCCGAAGGCCGCTGCCGTCCGATGACCTCTGCAGGTTTTGAAAAGATCGCCGGCATCCTCTTCGACAAGGACGGAACGCTGTTGCGTTACGACGAGAGCTGGGGACCGGTCAACCGTGAGGCGGCGCGTATCGCAGCAGCGGGTGATGCCGACCTTGAGCCTCAGCTTCTGTTTTCGGGCGGCATGGATCCTGTCTCGGGTCATACGCGGCCGGACAGCCTGCTCGCCGCCGGCAATGCCGCCGAGATCGCTGCCGGTTTCGTGTCTGCCGGTTCACCGATCGAAGTTGACGAACTCACTCGGCTGCTCGACGATCTCTTCGTGCGCTCTGCCGAATTCTCCGTGCCTGTCACCGATCTTTCGGCGCTTTTTTCGCGACTGAAGGCGAGGGGCCTGAAGCTGGGGGTGGCTTCCAGCGACAATGAGGAGGCCATCCGGCAGACGGCGATAAGGTTCGGCTTTATCGACCACCTGGATTTCATCGCTGGTTATGACAGCGGCCATGGCGTAAAGCCGGAGCCCGGGATGGTTCTAGGCTTCTGCCGTACTGTCGGGATCGAACCCGCTGCGGTTGCCATGGTCGGCGACAATAACCATGACATGCATATGGGTAGGAACGCCGGGGTTGGATTGAAAGTGGCGGTGTTGACCGGCACCGGTTCCCGCGAGACCCTGTCGGCCGCCTCCGACATTTGCCTGGACGACATCACCCTGCTCGAAAGTCTGCTCCCGGAAGCCGCCGAAGCACACTAAGTACCCCGAAGACTTGCCTTTTTGGAAAAACTCCCATTTTCTGCGCGGGCAGTCTCACTATGGATTAGCGTATGGTATCGGAAGCACCGCCATTCTGGTGGACGAAAGCGGATTGGCGCGCTTGGGGTCTCTCGCCCTTTTCCTTCATTTACGGCCGGATAGCCGGACGCCGCATGGCGCGAGCACGGCGGGCGAGCGTTCCCGTACCGGTTATCTGCGTCGGCAATTTTACGGTCGGCGGAGCGGGCAAGACACCCACCGCGATCGCGCTGGCGCGTGCCGCCAAGCAAAAGGGGCTCAAGCCGGGCTTCCTGAGCCGAGGCTATGGCGGGTCGATTGATGTCACGACTGTTGTCGACCCTGATCACCATCGTGCCGAAGCCGTCGGCGACGAAGCCTTGCTGCTCTGCCGCGAGACGCTGACGGTGATCTCGCGCACTCGCGCCGATGGGGCTCGCAAGCTTGTCCAGGAGGGCGCGGACCTGATCATCATGGACGACGGCTTCCAGAGCGCACGGCTGGCACTGGATTTCGCGCTCGTCGTCATCGATACCGTGCGGGGCATCGGCAATGGCCATCTGGTTCCCGGCGGCCCCGTGCGAGCACCGATTGCCGAACAGATGCGTCAGCTCTCAGCTATTCTGAAGGTTGGCGACGGAGTGGCGGCCGACCGCCTCGTTCGGCAAGCCGCGCGTGCCGGCAAGCAGGTCTATGTCGCATCGTTGAAGCCCCGGGAAACCAATGAGATTGCGGGAAGCGCGCTGCTCGCTTTCGCCGGCATCGCGGATCCGGAGAAGTTCTACCGCACCGTCCAGCAGCTTGGCGGGCTGATCATGGTGAGGCGGGCCTTCCCAGATCATCATCATTTCAGCGAAGACGAAATTTCGGATCTGCTGGACGATGCCGCAAAGGACGACCTTATGCTCGTCACCACAGCAAAGGACGCAGTGCGGCTGACGGGCCATCACGGTCGCACGGAAGAGCTTGCGTCAAAGGTGAGGGTGGTCGAGGTCGACATGGTCTTCGACGATCCGCAGGCGCCCGGCAAGATCATTCAGACTGCCATCGCCAATTACCGGCAGCGGCGCCTGAGGGATAATGGCCGGGAGAAGGGCTAGCCGCGGCTCTGGTTCGGCAGGATGCCGGCGCGTTTGTCTGCCTCGAGTGAGCTGGCGCAGTCCACATAGGGTTCCTGCCTTGCTACGCTCCAGTAGCGAAGCTCATCGACCGGAATCTGCTTTCCTGTGATGGCGCAGACGACATAGGAGCCTGAGGTCAGGATCTGGTAGTCGCCGTCGAGATACCGGATTTTCGCTTCGCGGAAACCGCTTCCCTCGAACCGGTTCATCTTTCGTCTCCTGCGCAAAAACATGGGACTGCTCTACACCCCGCGGTTTCCAAATGCCAGAGCTTTCAGCTCCGGCCGAAGAGCCGCTCGATGTCGGAAAGCTTGAGTTCGATATAGGTCGGCCGGCCGTGATTGCAGGTTCCGGAGCCGGGCGTCGCCTCCATCTCCCTCAGGAGCGCGTTCATCTCCTCCGGCTTCAACCGCCGGCCGGAACGCACCGAACCATGGCAGGCCATGGTGGCGGCGACATATTCGAGTTTCCCGCGAAGGCCGCCTGCCGTATTCCATTCGGCGATCTCGTCCGCGAGATCGCGAACAAGCGAGCCCGCATCCATCTCGCCGAGCATTGCAGGCGTCTCGCGCACCGCAACGGCTCCGGGACCGAAACGTTCGATCGAAAGCCCCAACCGGTCGAGGTCCGATGCATGCGCCATCAGCCGGTCGCAATCCTCTTCCGGCAGATCGACGATCTCGGGAATAAGAAGAACCTGGCTGGCAAGTCGTTTGTCGTTGAGTGCCTTGCGCATGGCCTCGAAGACCAGGCGCTCATGGGCCGCATGCTGATCGACGATGACGAGGCCGTCTTCAGTCTGCGCGACGATATAGTTTTCGTGGATCTGCGCCCGTGCTGCGCCCAGGCGGTAGCGCGGCGCGGCATCGTCGGCGATCCGGGAAACCGGCTCGGAGATGACCGCATCCGCCCGCGCCGCCGGCATCGTCAGGACGTCGAAATCCGATTGCACACGTTCGGAAAAATCACGAGAGGGCTGCAGATCAAGAGGCCGGAAGGGTGAGGCGGCGGCGCCCCAGGGGGTGCGCGACGCAGTCGGGGGAGGAGAAAAACCGGGCCGGAAGGATCTCATCATGCCCGAGGTCCCCGTCGTTGCCGCGCGGTCGCCTTCCCTATGCAGCGCCTCACGGATCGCTCCGACGATGAGACCACGCACCAGGCCTGGATCTCGGAACCTCACATCCGCCTTGGCCGGATGCACGTTGACGTCGACGAATGCGGGATCGAGCGTGATGGACAGGACTGCGACCGGGTAGCGCCCGGAGGGGATGCTTTCTGCGTAGGCGCCGCGAATTGCCGAGAGGATCAGCTTGTCCTGCACAGGCCGGCCGTTGACGAAGGCATATTGATGGGCGGAATTGCCGCGGTGGAATGTCGGCACGCCGACAAAGCCGGAAAGGCCTACATCCTCGCGCATCGCATCGATCTCTATCGCATTGTCGCGAAATTCGGCGCCTAGAACCTGGGCCATCCGGGCGAGGTGGTCATCGCCGGTAGCCGGGAATTCCAGGGTCGAGCGATCGCTTCCCGAAAGCACGAAGCGTATCTTCGGAAAGGCGATCGCCATCCGCTTGACGACTTCGGTAATGGCGCCCGCTTCGGCTTTTTCCGTTTTCAGGAATTTCAGACGCGCAGGGGTGGCGAAGAAGATATCGCGCACCTCCACGACTGTGCCGGGATTGGCGGGGGCCGGTTTGACCCCGGTCCCCTTGCCACCGATGACGGCGACTTGCGAACCGGCCGCATTGCCCGCCCTGCGACTGGTGATGGTGAGCTTGGCGACCGAACCGATCGAAGGCAGCGCCTCTCCGCGGAAGCCTAAGGTGCGGATATCGTCCAGCGTCTCGGATATCTTCGAGGTGCAGTGGCGCCGTACCGCAAGGTCGAGGTCCTGTGCATCCATGCCGCTGCCATTGTCGGTGATGCGGATGAGGCTCTTGCCGCCGCCTGCGGTGGCGATCTCGATCCGGCTGGCCCCGGCGTCGATGGCATTTTCGATCAGTTCCTTCGCGGCGCTGGCAGGCCTTTCGATGACCTCGCCGGCTGCGATCTGGTTGATCAGCGTTTCGGGCAGTTGTTTGACGGACATTCTTTTATTGTCTGGGATTCGCGGCGTGAAGGAAAGCTTTTCCGGTGGGCTTCAACCCCTTTTGAAGGCATCTTCCGCGGGCGCAGGGTCGTTCATTAATTGCGCCTTAAGACAAAGTCGATAATTTGACCGGTATTAAAACTGGATGAAACCGGAGGAGCGCCCGCTCCCCGCAGGTGATCAGGATGGCGGTTCGCTGGGCGCCGCCATAAAAGGCCGGATCACCCGTTGAAGACTTGGAACCAGCATGTCCCCGACCCTACACGACTGAAACTAGAAGGAATTTGGCCGAGAGGGAAACAATCGGCATAACGGCCGGCTTTGACCCGTGTCCGAAAAGCATACAGGGAGTTTCATCCTATGAATGATTTGTGGTCCGCGGACGCGAACATTCAAACTGCCATGCTCGAAGTGATATCCGAAGGCATTTCGGGCGGCGTTTTCATTTATGACAAAAATGACGTAATCGTTTTTGCAAGTCAGCACTTATTTAGTCTTCTCTCGGTCCCCAAGAGTTTTCTTGCGCCCGGCACCCGCCTCCGGGACCTGCTTGGCGCCGTTTACGACAGCGGTGGGCGCTTTTCCACCGACGGAACCGGCTCGCGCCGGACGTTGAATCGCGACGACTGGATCGCCGAACAGATTGCCACTCTATGGAAGGAGCGCACCGACGCATTGGAGCGCCGGGGCATGGACCGATGGCTGAGCCTTTCAAGACGCCGCCTTCCCTCCGGTTACGGCGTGTGCGTCATCAAGGACGTGTCCGACCACAAGAAGCGGGAGGAGCAATGGCGCGGTGATATGGAACGGGTCCAGATTACCGAAGAAGTGCTCGACAATCTCCCGTTCCCCATCACGGTCAAGGACAGGAACCTCACCTTCGTTGCCGTCAACAAGGCGGCCTGCCGGTTCTTCGACCTGCCGCCAGAGGCGATGCTAGGCCGCAAGGGATCAGACATTCATCCGCCCGAACTGGAAAAGCGGCTCGCGGAGGTCAACCGGCAACTTTTCGAGACCGGGGATCCCGTACAGATTGCGGAACGGGTAAAGCGGCGGGATGGCGCCGAAATCGTCATCAGTGCCAGCAAATACCGGATCGGCAAACCAGGCCGCTATTACCTTGTCACAGCGATGGAAGATGTCACGGCCCGGGTTGAAACGCATAGCGAGAGCGGACCGGCGCCCTCGCATGTCGATCCTGTCGACCTGATCTCTTCCACGCTCAATCTCTCCAAGGGTCAATCGAATCCGGAGCCGGAGGTCGCCGAGAAGGGTGTATCTGGCCATAAGGTGCTGGTCGTCTCCGCCCATCCGGGGACGGAACAGCAAGCGCTGTCGATCCTTGCAACTCTCCGGCTCGACATCTCGTCCGTGTCGAGCGCAGAGGAACTTGACCTTTTCCTGC
Source organism: Neorhizobium sp. R1-B (assembly GCF_004368875.1). Taxonomy (NCBI): domain Bacteria; kingdom Pseudomonadati; phylum Pseudomonadota; class Alphaproteobacteria; order Hyphomicrobiales; family Rhizobiaceae; genus Neorhizobium; species Neorhizobium sp. R1-B. The sequence continues at coordinate 91,021 of NZ_SOEM01000001.1, read as the reverse complement.
GCCTTGCCGGAGAGGCCGGGGTCGGTGTTGATCTCATCGTTCTGGACGCCGACATGCCTGTCCAATGCCTGGAGATCGCTGGCGACTATGGCATAGCCACCATCACGATGGATGCCGATGGTATGGTGCAGGAGCTCGCTGCAGCCGTTGATGACGCGCTTGAAGACAAAGAAGATCGCGGTGTCGACACCGAAAATCCGCAGATAACTTTCGATTCCCGTGCGGAAGGTACGGACATCGATATCCTCGTCGCAGAAGACAACGATGTAAATCAGATCGTCTTCTCGCAGATACTGGAAGGCCTCGGCTATCGTTATGCGATCGCGGCTGACGGAGAAGAGGCGGTTCGGCTGTGGCAGCAACATGCCCCGCGGCTCATCCTGATGGACGTCACGCTTCCGAAGCTCAACGGCTTCGAGGCAAGCGCGCGCATCCGCGCTTTGGAAACGATCGACAATTCCGTTCCGATTATCGGCGTACTTGCCTTTGCCTTCGACCGGGACCGGGATCATTGTTTCGCGTCCGGCATGAATGACGTGATCCTGAAACCAATCAGTCCGGAGGCGCTCGAGGCCGTTTTTGAAGGCTACCTGGGTGCGACGATGAAAAGGTCCTTCGCCTAGACGATTAATAGGCTCTTTGACATATGTTAAGATCGACGCATGATTTTTTAATCTTTTTCGCCCATCCTGCTTGCGTTTGTGAAGCGTAATGGGATTGTTCATGAAGCCGGCGGGAAACCCGTTGCCGCAGGTCAGCCAGAATGAGCTGCAGGCAATGGCCTATAGCGACCCACTCACGGGTCTGGGAAACCGATACCGCCTGCGCGACAAGGTGCGTCTGCTGGCAGCCGAACGTGCGCAAGATCCCGCGCCCTTTACGGTCTGCATTGCCAATCTCGATGGCTTCAAGCCGATCAACGACCTGTTCGGCGCCGAGGCAGGCGACGAAATTCTCTGTCAGGTCGCTCACCGCTTGAAAGCGTGCATCCCTGACGGCGCGACCGTAACGCGGCATGACGGAGACGAATTTGCCTTCGTCTTGCCGCTTGTGTTCGAACGGAACAGTGCCGAACGCGTCGGACAAATGATCAAGGATGTGCTTTCCGCTCCCTACGATCTGGGCGACCGCAACGTGCGCCTCTCTGCATCCTTCGGTTTCGCCATCTATCCTTTTGCCGGAGAAGACTTCGAAGAATTGCTGAAAAGCGCGGAGACGGCCCTTTACCGCTCCAAACGGCGCGGGCGGGGCCAGATTACCGTCTATTCACGCGAAATTGCCCAGGAAATGAAGCGGGCGACACAGCTCGAACAGGCGCTACGCAATGCCATTATCGCCGACGCGGTGGATGTGCACTTCCAGCCGATCGTGCGTATCAAGGACGGCGGCGTCGTTGGTTTCGAGGCGCTTGCGCGCTGGATCGATGCGGATCTGGGCCCGGTCTCACCCGCTGTCTTCGTACCTTTGGCCGAGGAGCGCGGTTTTATTGACGCGCTTTCTGAAACGTTGCTGCGCAAGGCTGCCGAGGCTGCGCTCTCATGGCCGCGAGAATTATTCCTGTCCTTCAACCTGTCTTCCGCGCAGCTGATGGACCCCGGCACCACCGACACGATTCTGTCGGCGCTTGCCCGCGTCGGCCTCGATCCTTACCGTTTGGAGCTGGAAATTACCGAAACGGCCGTGATGACCTCGGCCGATACGGCGCAACGGATCATTACAGACCTCAGGCACCAAGGGGTTCGCATTTCCCTTGATGATTTCGGCACTGGTCAATCGAGCCTGGGCCGGCTGCGCGACTTCACCTTCGACAAGGTGAAGATCGACCGCGCTTTCGTCTCCCGCATCACCACCGACCGCGCTTCGGAACATATCGTCAAGGCGATCATCGCCATGTGCGAAGGTCTCGATCTGCAGGTGGTGGCCGAGGGTATCGAAACGAGCGCCGACGCCGACAAGCTGAGGGAGCTCGGCTGCGGCATGGGCCAGGGATACTACTACGGCAGGCCGGCGGACGGCGCGGCGACGTTGCGTTATCTGAACGACCACTTCCGCGAATTCGTCACCATTGAACGGATTTGAGGCGCTACGCGTTGTTGCTGTAACAAAAGGCGGCACATGCGTGCCGCCCGTTTCAGTGATGACCTATGTGGCCTGAACCGTGTTATTTGCTCGGAGCGGCCGGCGGGTTGGTGCCGCCGGTTGCGGGCATCTGAGTACCGGTGGACGACGTGGTCGTTGCATCGGTTTCAGCCTGTTTGTCCTTCAGAGTCTTAAACTCGGGAGCCGCCTGCAGTGCTTCGGCGGTTTCCGTGGTTGTGAGGCGCACCTCGTTGTTGTTTTCCGCATCGCGCGTCATCGTGAGCTTTTCCATTGGTACGGCAACATCTTTTTCGCCAATGCCGAGGAAGCCGCCGACGCCGATCACGGCAGCAACGATGCCGCCATCTTCTTCCATGATCAGATCGTTCACGTCGCCGATGCTCTTGTCTTCGGCATTGTAAACCGGCTTGCCGATGTAGTCATTGGCGCTGATCTGGGTTTCGGCTTGTTCCGTCAGATAGCTTCCTGAAGCGGCAGCCGAGTCGCTTCCGGTCTTCGGAGCTGGTGTTGCAGCACTATCTGCCGGCTTTGCGGCTGGGTCAGCCGGAGCGGCAGGCGCTGCCGGAGCCGGGGGTGCTGGTGTAGCGGGCTGCGTCTGGGCGTATGCGGGAGCAATGGCGGTTGAGGCCAAAAGAACTGCCGCGGCCATCATGTTCCTGGTCTTTTTCATAACGTTCCTACCTTCTCCTGCTAAGGTTATCTGTTCGAACGCGCGGTTCTCCGGGCCGGAGTCATCCTTGTCCGCGTCGGTTCGAGAGGGAAATGTTATGACAAGCGAATAGTTCCGGATTATCCCCCTGAAATATTAGGCGATTTTTCCGGAACATTTTTCGAGCTGCGTAGTTTGAAATGCTTGCGTTTTTGCCGATCAAAGGCGATAGGCGGGCTCAGCACCGCAGTGGATGGGCGCTGCGATCTCAAACAGCGATCCGGCCAGCGGGTCTGCCGCACGGGCCGCTTCGTCAAGTCCTTCCCATGCCGAGGTGACCGCAAGGCGTCCGTCGCCGATATACACCGGACACGTCGTCCGGCGAGCCGGCAAGAGGTGCCGGGAAAGATGCGTTCCCTTGGCGTCATAGTGGTCGACCGCCCCTTCACCCCACCGGGCGTTCCAGATCGTTCCGTCGCTCGCGCAGATCGAGCCGTCAATCCCGCCCGGCCGACCATTCTGGTCCACCAGTATGGACGGCTCGCCATTGGGCCGGCCAGTCTGCCGATCGAGTGGAACCCGCATCAGCCTGTTTACCCGTGTGTCGACATAGTAGCCGATTGCCCCGTCCGGCGAGAAGCAGATCGAATTCGGGATGCTGATACTGTCGAAGATCTTGGTGATCACGCCTTGGGCCACATGATAGATTGCGCCGGCGCCGTCCTCGGACTTTTTCCCCATCGTACCGATCCACAGGCTTCCTGAAGGATGCACTCGGCCGTCGTTCGAACGGTTTCCGGGTTTTTCCGGCTCCAGCTCCCGGTAAAGGGAGAGCTCGCCCGTGGCTCGGTCCCGAATGAAGAGCCCTTTGTCGCTTGCCAGGAGTTGTCGGTCCGCATCGATGGGCGCGAGAACGCTTCCCATGAACGGCAGGGGATGCACGCTTTCACGTGCCGTCGGCAGATGCAGCTGATGAAGTGCCTTGCCGAGGATGTCGAACCACCAGAGCGTCTCAGTTGCTGCTTCGAAGGCCGGCCCTTCTCCAAGTGAGCAGAGAGAGGGGGAGAGGATCCGTCCTTCAAAATTGTAAGTGGTGGTCATACAAAATCTCCAATTGCAGTCAGAGGTAATTACTCTGTATCATTGCGACATGAGTCCGCAAACTCTGAGCATAGCTAATTTGATCCCCAATAATTATCTCCTGACAAGGGGTTGGAACCGTGCAAGAAGACATTAAACCCGAGCAGATGTCATCATTTTTGGAAATGTTTATTAGTAAAGACTTGAAAGCATCGGCCGATCGAAGGTAAAGCCCTGTCATGAGTGGAATGGCTCTTGGGATGTCGCGACGACGACCAGGCAGCTTCCACGCGGACTTCGGCCGGTTGCGCAATACTCTCCATACGAACGGTCCGTCGGTGTGAATCCAGTTGGGATGCCAGCATTTGCTCAGATGAGCGGCCGAGCAAAGAAGTAAGTGATGTCCAAGACCGAGAAAGTTGCCGAGGCCTGGGTTTTCGATGGAAACGTCGAGGAGATCGCGGCTCTCAAGACCCAGTTCGATGTATTTCGCTTCATGAAGCGGGTGACGGAATATTACGGTTGCCGCACCTTCATGGTCGTCAATCTTCCTCATGCGACGTCACTCGAGCTGTCCAGCAACACAATCATCACGAACTGGCCGGCCGAACTGATATCTCATTTCGACAGGGAAGGTTTGCTGCAGTCCAGCCCCGTTCTTCGCAGGCTCCGCAGTTCGACCCTGCCTTTCACCTTCGATTTGGAGAGTGTAAGTTCCGACAGGGGGCCGTTGATCCGAAATATTTTCGGGAGGTTCGGCCTGGTGCGCGGCGCCTATTTCCCCGTCCACGACGCCTCGGGCATTCGGGCTGCGGTTTCGTTCGCCGGTGAAGGTCCGCTCTTCAACCGGCAGCAGATGATGGAGTTGATGTATATCTCCATCCATGTGTTCGAGCGGCTGGCGGAGATCCGCAATCTGGACGTACGCGCCACGGATGTCCTGACCGAACGAGAGATCGATTGCCTCAACTGGACGGCTGCCGGCAAGACCAGCGCGGAGATCGCGGAAATTTTGGGGTTGTCGGAGCACACCGTGAACCACTATCTCAACCGCGCCGCGAAGAAATTGGATACGGTTAACCGCACTCAGGCCGTTGCCAAGGCGTTGCGGATCGGCTTGATCAAATAAAGCGCGTGCTGCATTGCACACTATTTCATCGTTGCTTAAGCATTTGGCGCCGTTAAAGGCAGGCAAATCCTGGAATTGCTGCGTCGCGGCGGCGCCAATAGCCGATAGTTGTTGGAAAAGCTCAATAAAAGTAAGCATCTTCCCGAGTGGCACGTTTCGTGCTTCTTTAGTGGCAGGTCCAGAGGGGACTGTAAAAGCGCCCCAAGAGGCGTGACAAGAAAAGCCACCGTTCGGTCTGTGCGCCATATGGCCGCCGGTCGAACGGTGGTCGCTTCTTTCCTTGCCCTCAACAATATTGAACTCCTATATATCGCCGGATGCGGCTGACCTGTTAACCGGGTGAATGCTGCTCTAACGAAAGCAGGAGTCTTGAGGGCTATGTCCGAGGTGACGAAGGAAGAAGTGCTGGCGGTGCTGGCCAAAGTTCGCGGGCCGGATTTGGAAGGCGATATCGTCTCGCGCGGCATGGTCTCCGACGTCTTTATTTCCGACAACAAGGTCTATTTCTCCATTACGGTGCCGGCGGAACGGGCGCACGAACTTGAACCGCTGCGCGTCGCGGCCGAACGCAGCGTCAAAGCCATGCCTGGGATCAAGGGTGCGCTGGTGACGCTCACGGCTGATCGAAAGGCGGGCTCGCCCGCGCCGCCTCCCCAACCGGTTCCGCCTCGGACTGCCGCTGGCGGACCGGCACATGACCATAGCCATGGCCACGCCCACCCTCCGCAGCGCGAGAAGGCTGGCGTGCCCGGTGTCGGTGCCATCATCGCGGTCGCATCCGGCAAGGGTGGAGTCGGCAAATCCACAACGGCTGTCAATCTTGCTCTCGGACTTCAGGCGAACGGGCTCAAGGTCGGTATCTTGGACGCGGACATCTACGGTCCTTCCGTGCCGAGGCTCCTCAAGATATCGGGGCGTCCCCAACAGATCGAGAACCGCATCATCAGGCCGATGGAGAACTATGGCCTGAAAGCCATGTCCATGGGTTTTCTCGTCGATGAAGAGACAGCGATGATCTGGCGCGGACCGATGGTTCAGTCGGCGCTGATGCAGATGCTGCGGGAGGTGGCTTGGGGCGATCTGGATGTTCTCGTCGTGGATATGCCCCCCGGCACCGGCGATGCTCAACTCACCATGGCCCAGCAGGTGCCGTTGGCAGGTGCGGTCGTCGTTTCGACGCCGCAGGATCTGGCCCTTATCGACGCCCGCAAGGCCATTACCATGTTCCGGAAGGTTGAGGTGCCGCTGCTCGGCATCGTCGAGAACATGAGCTTCTTCCTGGCCCCCGACACCGGCAAGCGTTATGACATTTTCGGCCATGGCGGCGCGCGCGCAGAGGCAGAGCGTATCGGCGTCCCCTTCCTTGGTGAGGTGCCGCTGACGATCGACATCCGCGAGCGCTCAGACGCTGGTACGCCGGTGGTCGTCTCGGATCCGGACGGCGCGTCGGCCAGGATCTATCGGGATATCGCCGCCAAGGTGTGGGCGGAACTGGGCGGACGCACGCCGCGGGAGGCTCCTGCCATCGTCTTTGAATAGTTTGACGCAAAGGTTTTCCTAGAGCGCTATGACTTTGAGCGGGCTTGCGGTCGTTGCGCGCCCGCAAGGCTTTGATGCGGGCCATGAAAAGGCTCGTCTTGCCGCCTCCTCTTGAATATCCGATGCGCCGGAGTCATGTTGCGGCGCCACATCGGGAGTTCGGTACCTCTTGATTTTGACTATGGCTGTCTTTATAGGCGCGTCCCGCCGGGGTCGTTGATGGCCACGGATCTGGGAACCGGCAAATCCGCTTCTCTTTAAGGCCGAGGGTTTCGGTCGGAGACCACGTTTGATCAATGCCTATAGTGCCAATGGGTCGATGAAGACGCTTGCGCCAGTTGAGGCGCAGCGCCAGCTCTCCGACGATATTGTCTGGATCGATTTGATCGAACCGACACCGGAGGAAGATGCCTATGTCGAGAGCCTGGTCGGCGTTCAAATACCTACCCGCGACGATCTGAAGGACATCGAGCCCTCGAGCAGGCTCTATATCGAGGGCAGCTCCGCTTTTATGACTGCTTCGCTCGTCTGGCATGCAGACCGAACGAATCCGGAGCTCACCGACGTAGCCTTCATATTGTCCGGCAACCGGCTTATTACGGTCCGCTACGCTGATCCAAAGAGCTTTCAGCTCTTTATCGCCGCCCTCGGCCGTATTCCCGACAAGGCGCGCGACGGCACAACCCTGCTTGCGAGGCTTCTCGAAACCATTGCGGACCGCACTGCGGAAATCCTGGAGAATGCCGTGGATCGGGTCGATACCTTGTCCACGGACATCTTCCGGGATCGCGGTAAGCGGCGCCCGCCGCAATTCCTCGAGCGAAAACTGGCAGAGATTGCCGAATGTCATCGGCTGGTCGGAAAGGTAAGGGACAGCCTGGGCTCCCTTTCGCGACTCTTGACCTTCCTGAGGAACGTGCCGTTCATGCATGAAGACAAGAGCGACGGCAGCCTCTGCGCCACCGTAGCTCATGATGTTGAAACCCTGTCCGAGCATGCGGCCTTCGTTGCAGGCAATATCGCCTTCCTGCTTGACGCTTCGCTTGGCCTGATCAACGTCGAGCAGAATTCGATTATCAAGATCTTCTCGATCGCTTCGGTGGTATTCCTGCCGCCGACGCTGGTCGCTTCCATCTACGGCATGAATTTTCATTTCATGCCGGAACTCGATTGGCACCTCGGATATCCGCTGGCGATCTTAACGATGATCCTCTCTGCCATCGTCCCTTTTTTCATTTTCCGCTGGAAAGGCTGGCTGTAGCAAGCCAGACGTCCCATGGGCCATCCTGCTGAACATTCCGCTGCCGAAACCACCAAGGTTCAAGGCCTGTTTGCACTCGCACTCGGCTCCGTCGGCGTCGTTTATGGCGACATCGGCACCAGTCCTCTCTACGCTTTCCGTGAGGCTTTGAAGCCCATTTCCCATGACGGCGTCACCGAAGTGGAGATCATCGGTCTGATCTCTCTGATGATCTGGACGCTGACCATCATCGTCACGCTCAAATACGTGCTCTTCCTGCTGCGGGCGGACAACGACGGCGAAGGCGGCACTCTGTCGCTGTTGGCGCTCCTCACGAAATCAGCCAACGGCCACAGGGCGTTCCTGATGCTGCTCGGGCTGATCGGCGCGGCACTCTTTCTAGGTGACGCGATCATCACGCCGGCGCTGTCGGTTCTGTCGGCGGTCGAAGGATTGAAACTCGTGACCCCGGCTTTGGACAGCGCTGTGCTGCCGATCTCTGTCGGCATTCTGATCGGGCTCTTCGCGATCCAGTCGAAGGGCACGGGACTGGTTTCCCGCTTCTTCGGTCCGATCACCGCCGTCTGGTTCCTGGTCATGGGAGCGGGCGGTATCGCCCATATTTCCGACGACTACGGCATCCTGGCCGCCTTCAATCCCTGGTATGCCGTCCAATTCATGCTGCACGAAGGTTTTGTCGGCATTGTCGTGCTGGGCGCGGTTTTCCTGACCGTTACCGGTGCCGAGGCGCTTTATGCCGACCTTGGTCACTTTGGCCGCAGGCCGATCCAGTGGGCTTGGTTTACGCTCGTATTCCCGGCTCTCACGCTCAATTATTTGGGGCAGGGGGCTTTGGTGCTCAAGCGGCCCGAGGCCATGTCCGATCCCTTCTATCTGATGTTCCCGCAATGGGCGCTGCTGCCGGTGGTCATTCTTGCAACCGCCGCGACCATCATCGCCAGCCAGGCGGTCATCACCGGCGCCTTCTCGCTCGTGCGCCAGGGAATCCATCTCGGCTACCTGCCGCGCATGCAGATACTTTTCACCTCCGAGACCAATACCGGTCAGATCTTTTTGCCATCGGTCAACACACTGCTTTTGGTGGGCGTGATCGCGCTGGTTCTGGGGTTTGAAAGCTCCGAAGCCCTGGCGACGGCCTATGGCATATCGGTGACCGGCGCCATGGTCGTCACGACGCTGATGGCCTACGAATTCGTGCGGCTGAAGTGGAGATGGCCGCAGAGCCTTGCGATTGGCGTCCTGGCACCATTGCTGGCGCTGGAATTGGTCTTCCTCGGGGCAAACCTACTGAAAGTGCATGATGGCGGCTGGGTGCCGGTGATGATGGCGATCATCTTCACCATTATCATGTGGACCTGGAAACGCGGCACCGCGATCCTGTTCGAGAAGACCCGCCGCATCGACGTGCCGCTCGCGACCTTCATTCCGATGGTCGAGAAGAAAAGCGATCATGCCCCGGTCCTGGTGCCGGGCGTGGCAATTTTCCTGACGAGCGATCCGGAAACCGCTCCGGCGGCTCTGCTGCACAACATCAAACACAACCATGTCCTGCACGATAAGAACGTCATCCTGACGATCGTGACTGGCAACAAGCCCCGCGTTTCGCTGGAAGAGCGCTACAAGATCGAAAAGGTGTCCGAACGCTTCACGCTGATCGAACTCCGTTTCGGCTTCATGCAATCGCACAACGTCTCGCAAGCGCTTGCTTATCTGCGCAAGACCGGTTTCAAGTTCGACATCATGTCCACCTCTTTCTATCTCGGACGCCGCAAGCTCGTGCCGGATGCGGAGTCGGGCATGCCGATGTGGCAGGACCGGCTGTTCATCGCCATGGCCAACACCGCGACCGACCCGTCCGATTATTTCCACCTGCCTGCCAATCGGGTGGTGGAACTCGGCTCCCACGTCATCATCTGACGTTCCGCAGGCTGACATTTATGTGAATGTCCTAATTCAGTCCGGTTTGCAGGTGTTTCGACTGCCGGCGTTAACCGCTCATCAAGGTTAATGATTGATCTTCACGGGGTCGTCTTTGCCTTGTGGAGTTACGGTTTTGCGTTCGAAGAGCGTTTTGCGTCGCAAGTCTGCATCCCGTCGGGATGCATGGACTTCCCCGGCTGTCTTCGGCCTTGCCTGTTGGCTAATCTTTCCGTCCGCCCCCGCCCATGGCGATCTGGCCGATCTTCTGACGGGGCTGGATCGGGCCGATCAATGGCGCATGGTCCTGACAGATTCCCCCGCAGGGTCGATTCACCAGGCGTCGCTGGCATTCCCGGGATTGAAGGACGCCGTTTCCGGCAATGCGGGCGTTACGCTCGCGGATGGTCGCAAGATTGCCCTGGTCGATGAAAAGCAATCCGCAGATCCGCGGCCCGACGAAGACCGCGTCAACCGGGCAGGGAAGAAGGGCCGCATCGTCGCGGTCGAACCGATGCAGCCGCCGAAGGCATTCTCCGCCGGCTCCGTCCTTCAGCGCTCGAGCGCGCTCACTCTGCCGATCGAGGGGCGTGATGAACTGGCCGCCTTTGCCAGAGCCGGCAAGGCGCAGAAGCCAATCGAGCTTGCATCCTTCTATTTCCGGAAGAAGGAAGAGCCGAAGCCGCAAGATGATTTGATGCCGATGATCGCCGGCCTTATCAACAACCAGCAGGCTGATGTGCTCGCAACCGCCTATGCGCCGCCGGAGCCCGACTTCGCCGAAGAATCGCCTTTCGATGCAATCTTGACGGAAAAACCGAAAGGGGGACGGTTCATTCCGCCGATCGGGCCCGATGATCATGCTTGGGCCGCAACGCCGCTACCGCCGTCGGCGTTTTCCGCCCGCGAACAGCAATGCCTCGCATCGGGCATCTACTTCGAAGCGCGCGGCGAAGCAGCCCGCGGCCAAGCCGCGGTGGCGCAGGTGATCCTCAATCGTGTTCGCAATCCCGCCTATCCCGGCACCATATGCGATGTCGTCTACCAGAACGAGGATTGGCGCAACCGCTGCCAGTTCTCCTTCGCCTGCGACAATATCAAGGATCGTATCCGCTCCGAATACCATTGGAAAATGGCCCGCGAGGTGGCGATGGCCGTTACCGCCGGAAAGATCTGGCTTCCGGAAGTCGGTTCCTCCACCCACTATCACGCAGTTTATGTGCGTCCTGCCTGGGCTCGCACCATGAAGAAGGTTGGCCGCATCGGCCTGCACGTCTTCTACCGCACCTATGGCGGCGGCTGGAGCTGACCGCCTTCTGCCTCGCAAATGCGAAGCGATTCCCGCGACAGTTTTGCCCGCTCCCGGTTGCAATGCTACTAACAATTTGAATTTCCAAGGTTAATTAACCTTGCATGAAGCGCCGCCGACGCCTTGACTATGGGGGCGCTCAAAACTATGTTGCGCGCGACTTGAAAACGGGCCTGAAGGCGCGAAATCCCTCGCTGGCTGCACTTTTTGGCGGTCGGCCGGTTCTAAGGACCGGTTGCCCGGAAGCTGGGAATAGGGACGACGTGAATGACGGATGACCGGGACGATGGTCTGGAAGAGCGCCGGAAGCGCCTGTCTGCAAAACTCGCGGACAGGAAGGCTGAAGACGCGGCAGAGGCGAAGAGGGACGCGCAATCTGAAGAGAGCCGCAGGGGCATGGCCCTCGGTTTCAAGCTCTCCTCCGAGTTCATCTCCGCTGTCGCCGTTGGCGCCATTCTGGGTTTTCTGCTCGACCGTTTTGCCGGTACGTCGCCCTGGGGGATGATCGTCCTTCTTCTTCTGGGTTTTTGTGCCGGCGTTCTGAATGTGCTTCGCGCAGTAGGTATGGTGGCTCCGCCGCCGACCATGCACAAGCGGGGCGACGAGAATGGAAAGGGAAGCGGTCTCTGACGCCTCCCGCAGGAAGATTGGGCCGCTGGCCCGGCAATGAAAGAGGTAGACGGTGGCAAACGATCCGATCCATCAGTTCCAGATCAGCAAGATCGTTCCGATTGAGATCGGCGGCATCGATTTCTCCTTTACCAATGCCTCCCTCTTTATGGTCGCCACTGTGGCTTGCGCAGCCGGCTTCCTTTATTTCTCCACCTCGCAGCGCGGGCTGATCCCCGGCCGGGCGCAGTCGGTAGCGGAAATGTCCTACGAATTCATCGCCGGCATGCTGCGCGAAGGCGCGGGCAGCCACGGGATGAAGTTCTTTCCGCTGGTCTTTTCGCTGTTCATGTTCGTGCTGACGGCGAACCTGCTCGGCATGTTCCCGTATTTCTTCACCGTCACCAGCCAGATCATCGTCACCTTCGCGCTGGCGCTGCTGGTCATCGGTACGGTTCTCGTCTACGGCTTCTACAAGCACGGCCTGCACTTCCTGCAGCTCTTCGTGCCAAGCGGCGTTCCCGGCGCGCTTCTGCCGCTGGTCGTTTCGATCGAAATCATCTCGTTCCTGTCCCGCCCGGTTTCGCTGTCGGTTCGTCTCTTCGCGAACATGCTGGCCGGCCATATCACGCTCAAAGTGTTCGCGGGCTTCGTTGCCTCGCTTGGAACCATGGGCGCGCTGGGCATCGGCGGAGCCGTCCTTCCTCTCATCATGACCGTCGCCCTGACCGGTCTCGAATTCCTTGTCGCCTTCCTCCAGGCTTACGTCTTCGCGGTGCTGACTTGCATGTACCTCAACGACGCGATCCATCCCGGCGGGCACTAAGGATAACGACATTGGCGTCCTAGGCGTCAGTCTACAGCCGCAACAACCATTTCGAAGGAGTTTCTCATGGAAGCGGAAGCAGCAAAGTTCATCGGTGCAGGTCTGGCTTGCTTTGGCATGGCCGGTACGGCTCTTGGCCTCGGCAACATCTTCGGCAACTACCTCTCGGGCGCTCTGCGCAATCCGTCTGCCGCTGACAGCCAGTTCGGCCGTCTGGTATTCGGCTTCGCCGTTACGGAAGCTCTGGGCATCTTCTCGCTGCTCATCGCTCTCCTGCTGCTCTACGCAGTCTAAGACCTGACCAGGCATCCGGATCGCGGCCGCTTGCAAGATAGCGCGCCGTGATCCTTCGCATTTGGAATACACCTGGAGGTGATGATGTTCGTGACCTCGGCATATGCGCAGACCGCGCCGGCCGCTCCTGAAACGCCTGCAGCACCGGGCGCCGCTCCCGCGGGCGATCCGCATGCCGCACCGGCTGGCGAAGTGCATACCGAAACCGGCGTCGCCCATGGCGGCGAGCACGGTGGCGGCACCTTCCCGCCATTTGATGCGACCTATTTCCCGTCGCAGATCCTCTGGCTCGTCATCACTTTCGGCCTCTTTTATCTGTTGATGAAGAAGGTCATCGTTCCGCGCGTCGGCGGTATTCTCGAACACCGCCACGACCGGATCGCTCAGGACCTCGATGAAGCCGCGCGCCTAAAATCTGAAGCCGACGCCGCTGTCGAGACCTACGAAAGGGAACTGGCGGCCGCCCGTTCCAAGGCACACACCATTGCAGAGACCGCTCGCGAAGCGGCCAAGGGCAAGGCTGCCGCCGATCGCGCCGCGATCGAGACGGAACTGGCTCAGAAGCTTTCGGTGGCTGAAACCCGCATTGGCGAAATCAAGGCTCAGGCCTTCGCTCAGGTCGGCCAGATTGCCGAAGAAACCGCCTCTGCCATCGTCGATCAGCTGATCGGCGCCAAGGCATCCGGCGACGATATCAAGGCTGCCGTCGCAGCCGCGAAGACGGAGGCCTGATACAATGGCATTCGATGCAACATTTTTCGCCTTCGTCGGTCTCGTTCTCTTTCTTGCCCTGATTGCCTATCTCAAGGTTCCGGGCATGATGGCGAAATCGCTCGATGAGCGTGCCGACAACATCCGCAAGGAACTTGAGGAAGCCAAACGTCTGCGTGAAGAGGCTCAGGCGCTGCTTGCTGAATATCAGCGCAAGCGCAAGGAAGCCGAAGCGGAAGCCGCTCACATCGTGGCATCTGCCGAACGCGAAGCCGCTGCCTTGAGTGAAGAAGCCCGTCAGAAGACGGAGGAGTTTGTGGCTCGCCGGAACGCGCTTTCGGAGCAGAAGATCCGGCAGGCTGAGGCCGATGCGATCGGTGCCGTTCGGGCCGCCGCTGTCGATCTTGCGATCGCCGCCGCCGAACGAGTCATTGCCAACAAGGCCGATACTTCCACGCAGGACGCCCTTTTCAAGGACGCCCTCGGCCAGGTGCAGTCGCGATTGAACTGATTGCGATACCTTGCGAAAAATAAGAAGCCCCCGGAAGCTCTGTGCCTCCGGGGGTTTTTCATTTGTGGCTTGTTTTTCAGGCGAATGGGACTGCCGGGAGGATCGATGCAAAAGCCCAGACTGTTTGGCGCCGACTACAGCGTTTATGTACGTAGCGCCCGGCTAGCTTTCACCGAAAAGCGCGTCGCTTATGAACTGGATGCGATCGACGTCTTTGCTGCGGATGGCCCGCCCGCTTCCTATTTGAAAAAGCACCCATTCGGCCGTATTCCGGCGCTCGAGCATGGCGACTTTACGCTGTATGAGACCGGCGCCATCACCAGATATGTGGACGAGGCCTTCGAGGGGCCGGCACTGCAGCCGGTAAATATCCGCAGCCGAGCACGGATGAACCAGATCATCAGCATCGCCGACGGCTATATCTATCCAACCCTCGTCTGGGGTATCTACGTGGAGCAGGTCTCGAAACCCCGTAGTGGCAAACAGAGGGATTTTTCCCGGCTGCAGACCGCGCTCGACAAGGCGCCAATCTGCTTACAGGCGCTGGAGGATCTGATGACGGATGGGCCGTGGGCAGGCGGATCCGACCTCAGCCTTGCCGATCTTCATTTGGCGCCGATGATGGATTATTTCATGAAGGCGCCAGTCGCTCCCGGCCTGATGAGGGGAGTTCCGGCGCTCGCTTCCTGGTGGAACCGGATTTCTTCTAGGGCTTCAATGCGAGCGACGATCCCGACGAGCTGACCGCAGGATGCTAGTCCCGAAGGTGTATCCTTACGTGCCTGGCAACTCGTCCTTCCTGAGCGGACGGAAACTCATGCGGTGCAGTGAGCAGGGGCCATGCGCCTCGATGCCCGCACGATGCTGCGGGGTGGCGTAGCCGGCATGGTTGGCGAAACCGTAGACGGGATAGACATGGTGGGCGCGCGTCATCATCCGGTCGCGGGTCACCTTGGCGACAATAGATGCCGCCGCGATCGAAACGGAACGCGCATCGCCCTGGATGACCGCCTTGCCGGAACAGCAGAGGCCGCGCGGCACGTCGCGCCCATCGGCAAGAACATAGGCGGGCGTGACCGCGAGACCCGCGACAGCCCGGCGCATGGCGTCTAGGCTCGCTCGAAGGATGTTGCGTTCGTCAATGTGGCGCGGTCCGGAGGCCGCGATCGACACCTCTGCGGTTGCCATGATCGCCTCGAACAGGGTTTCCCTCTGCAGAGCCGTCAGCTGCTTGGAATCGTTGAGGCCGTCTGGAATATTCTCCGGGTCCAATATCACCGCCGCGGCAACGACTGGTCCCGCCAATGGTCCCCGCCCGGCCTCGTCCGTGCCGGCAACCGGCCAGTGGCCGGCTTTCCGCGCCAGAAGTTCCAGGCTGAAGTCCGGGACGACCGGCACTTCTTCGAAGAGCATCGGAGAATCGGGTGACGTGCGAGGCAACATGGCGGCAACCTCGCACGTCGACCCGATCTCCTGCAACCCCCGGCAGGCGATGCGGCGTCGCTATCCACCGAGGGGCGGCGGTGGAACCGGGGAGAATCCGGCGCTTGACAGGACGGGCAAGCGCCGGAAACAGAATTACAACAGTGAAGGCCTCACGCCTGCTCCATAAGATTCCGCTATCCACCTTTGATGCCTTCGAGAGATGGCCAGTGAAGACGAAACACCAGGCTCAAAGCAGCGAAAGCTGAATACCTCCGCCATCCGGCCGAATGAACAAATCGTCCCGGAGCGGCAGACCGCGGCGGACCATTTCAAGCCGTTTCGTCGCCATTTCGAATCGCCGGCCGATCTGCCAGGCATAAGGCCCGGCTCCCTTCATCCGCTTTCCGAACTCCGCGTCGTAATCCTTGCCGCCGCGCATTGAGCGGACGAGCGACATCACATGCCGATAGCGGTTGGGATAATTCTGCAGCAGCCAGTCGCGAAACAATGGGCTCACTTCCAGAGGAAGGCGCAGCAGCACATAACTTGCCTCCGTCGCGCCTGCCGCATGGCCTGCCTCGAGTATCCGCTCGATTTCGTGATCGTTAAGCGCCGGAATCACGGGGGCCACCATGACCGCTGTCGGAATTCCGGCATCGGTCAGCGCCTTGATGGCTGAGAGGCGCTTGGGAGGGGTCGAGGCGCGCGGCTCCATGGTGCGGGCAAGCTTGCGGTCCAGCGTGGTGACGGAGATGCCGACCTTGGCGAGCCCTTTCGAAGCCATTTCGGAAAGGATGTCGATATCGCGTGTAATGAGTGCCGACTTGGTGACGATCGCGACCGGGTGATTGGCCTTGTTCAGGACCTCGAGGATCTGCCGCATGATGCGCCATTCTCGCTCGATCGGCTGGTACGGATCGGTATTGGTCCCGATGGCGATTGCGCGCACCTTGTAATCCGGTTTGCTAAGCTCGCGCTCAAGCAGCTTCGGAATGTCGGGTTTGGCAAACAGTTTCGATTCGAAATCGAGCCCCGGCGAAAGACCCATATAGCTGTGGGTCGGCCGCGCGAAGCAATAGATGCAGCCGTGTTCGCAGCCACGATAGGGATTTATCGAGCGGTCGAAAGACAGGTCGGGGGATTCATTCCGGGTGATTGCAGTACGCGGCTTTTCGACTTGCACCTCTGTCTTGAACGGTTCGAGTTCTTCGATGGTCTGCCACCCGTCGTCGAACACCTCCCGGCGTTCTGCCTCGAAGCGGCCGCTCGGATTGAGCCCGGCCCCACGTCCGCGCCTGCGGTCCACTTCGACCCTGAGACCGGAGGACTTTACCAGTGCATCGGCAATATCGGCCGTATGAGCAGGCGCCAAAGCGCTCTGCCGCAAATGGGACAGCTCGTTCATGGGGTGCTCCTGACGGGTGTTCGTCCCGTTTCTGATGATTAAATTCCTAGCCGCAAAATAAGAACATTGCAAGAACAAAATTTGGCGACAGGTTTCTGGTTTTCTGTGGCGCGATGCGGTAAACGTCAGGAATGCTGACTGTCATCTTGGAATGCCGCGATCAGGAATCAGAGCTGGCGCAGACGCTCTCGCTGCTTGTTTCCGCGGCGGTGGAAGGGCTCGTGAGCGACGTGGTGGTGCTTGATCACGGCTCGCGGGATGGTACCTCCCGGGTGGCCGATGCCGCCGGTTGCCGTTTCCACACCCATTGGGACATTAAGGATATTTTGCGGTCCGCGCGGGGCGAGTGGCTGCTGTTGCTGGAGCCCGGCGCCCGATTGCAGACAGGCTGGATCGATGAGGTCATGGAATATCTCGCACTCGGGAGGCAACCGGCCCGATTCGCCCCATCTCGGACTTACCGGCGGCCGTTCTTCAAGCGCATCGGGCGGGCCGTTCCTCCGCTGGAACATGGCCTGCTTTTTCCCAAACGCCAGGCAATCGCGCTCGCGAAGTCAGGCATGGATCTTGAAACGCTGGCGAAGGGGCAAAAAGCCATCAAGCTCGTCAGCGAAATTATTCCCGCCTGGGTCGCCAAGGCGGTGCATTAGCTGGGCGGGAGCCGCTCCGGCTATTTCTGCGATGAGGCGCCGCGCTTCAGGTGCTCGTCGAGCCGCGGCATGATCTCGATGAAGTTGCACGGCATGTGCCGATAATCGAGTTGCGCCTTCAGGATGCCGTCCCAGGCGTCCTTGCAGGCGCCCGGTGAGCCCGGCAGCACAAAGATGAAGGTGGCATTCGCCACTCCGCCGGTCGCGCGTGATTGGATTGTTGAAGTTCCTATCTTGTCGTAGGAAATGCGGTGGAAGACCTCGGAAAAGCCGTCCATGCGTTTTTCAAAAAGCGGCTCAAGCGCTTCCGGGGTGACGTCACGACCGGTGAAGCCCGTACCGCCGGTGGTAATCACCACGTCGATCTCGGGATCGAGCGTCCATTCCCGCACCTGAGCGGCGATCTTGTCCTTGTCGTCAGTCACGATGGCGCGGGCCTTCATTTCATGGCCTGCTTCCGCAATGCGTGCCGCAAGGGTGTCGCCCGATTTATCGTTTTCCAATGTGCGGGTGTCGGAAACGGTAAGCACGGCAATGCCGACCGGAATGAAGGAACGGGTTTCGTCGATCCGGCTCATGATGTCTTTCCAGCGTTCTGGCCAACGGTCTGCACCGCCTGGAAATACCAGTCCGGCCTTTGGCCGGTCAGATTTTCCGCGGCTCTCTCTGCGATCTCGGCGGAAGGAAATATGCCGAAGCAGGTGGCGCCTGAACCGGACATCCGCGTCAGTATGGCGCCTTCTGCGCCGATCATATTGGAGATCTGGTCGATTTCGCGCACCAGCGAGCGTGCCGGCGGCTCGAGATCGTTGCGTAGGCTTTTGAGGAAAGGGATCCAATCCATTTCCAAGGCACCGATCGGTGGATTCTCCTTGCGGCTGAGCCGCTCGAAGATGTCGGGCGTCGAAACGCCCACCAACGGATTGCCGAGCACGAGGGCGAGCGACGGCAAGGTGGGCAAGGCTGCAATGTCTTCGCCTATGCCTTTGGCGACCAGGGCCTCGCTCTTGAGGCACATGGGCACATCGGCGCCAAGTGCCAGGGCAAGAGCTTGGATTTCCGGTTCCGGCAGTGGGCTCTTCCAGAAGCGCAGGAGACCCCGCAAGGCGGCTGCAGCATCTGCAGACCCGCCTCCGATTCCGGCAGCGACGGGCAGGTTTTTTTCAAGATGGATTGTGACGGGCGGAGCGGTGAAGCCGGTTGTTCTAAGCTTCTCCCGCAGCAGATCGCGAGCCTTTAGCACCAGATTCCCATAGGTGCCTTCCGCTTGATTGGGTAGAAGGTGCGCAAATCGTCCGGAAGCGGTGAATTCGTCGCCCTCCGCTGCCGCAAACTTCAGCCGATCGCCGGCGTCGGCAAAGGTGACGACAGTTTCGAGCAGATGATAGCCGTCAGACCGCTGTCCCGTGACGTGCAAGGCGAGATTGATCTTCGCCGGGGCCAGCTCGAAAAGGCCCGCCTCCTCGGTGGACCCGGTTTCAAAAGGCATGCCATCGGCAAACATGATGCGTCAGGACTTCTTGTCGGGATTGGCAGGTGCCGGTGGGGTCGGGGGAACGGGTGCGATCTGGCTGCGGTCGGCCGTTGTGGCATTTGGGTCCAGCGGTGGCAAACCCTTCTCGATCTTAGCCTTGATCTGCTCGCGGTTGATATCCTCGCCTTCCGAGATCAGTGCCCGGTTCCACTGGTAGACCGCTTCCAGTTTGCGGCCGACACGCCAGTAGGCATCGCCCAAATGGTCGTTGATCGTCGCGTCGCCCGCACGAAGCTGCACTGCGCGCTCGAGCTCGGTGACCGATTCCTCGAATTTGCCCATGCGGTAATAGGCCCACCCGAGTGAATCGACGATATAGCCGTCGTCAGGCCGGGCCTCCACCGCCCTGCGGATCATATCGAGGCCTTCCTCGAGATTCTTGCTCATGTCGACTAGGGAATAACCGAGATAGTTCAGCACCTGCGGTTGTTCGGGGTTGAGCTCCAGGGCCTTGCGGAAATTCGGCTCGGCCTTGTCCCACTGCTTGAGCCGCTCGTAGGCGATGCCGCGCTGGAAGAAGATGGTCCAGTCGCCGGCCTTCGGTACGGGGCCGACAACGCCGATCGCCTTGTCGTAGGTTTCCGCCATGGCTTTGTAGTCCTTGGCTTCAGAAAGCACGCTGCCATAGGCGATATAGCTGCGGATATCGCTTGGATCCGATTCGATCAGCGATTTCAGATGCTGCTTGGCCTCATCGACCTTTCCTGTTTCCGACAGCGTTATACCCAGCTGCAGTTCCGAAATCCGCCGCATCGGCGAATCGGTCGGCACGCTTGCATAGAACTGGATGGCGCGCTCGGGCTGCTTCAGTTTTTCGGCAATGCCGCCAAGCAGGATCAGCGTATCGGCGCTCTTCGGATCGAGTGCGTGAGATATCTGCAGATAGAGCGAAACCATGTCCTCGGCGCCCTGGCGGTTCAATGCACCGCCAATGGAGAACAGAACGCCTGCAGCGCCTTCCGCCGCGTTGGTCACCTGCTGTTCTGGCTTCTCGCCCTTCTCGATGCTCTGCCGCAATGCCTTGAGCGGCGCATAGTTGGAAACCATGCCGTCCCCGACGGCGATCGCGTCGAGTGCCTTCTGCCTGTTGCCAGCGGCTGCTTCCAGGCGCGCGAGCGCCATGACGGCACGCATGAAGGTATCGGGCGCGGTTGCCACGGCTTCCTTGTTGGTGACGGCCGTATTGAGATGCTGCCGGGCGGTTCCGATGTCGCCGGCTACCAGCGCCATGGCGCCGAGATGGTAGTCGGTGAAGACCTTGAACCACGGTGGGCCCTTCAGGTTGCTGACGCTCGATATGGCTTGCTTGCCCTTGCCGGCGCCAACCTGTGCCCAAGCCAGGAGTAGCTGATGGGTCAACCGGTCGAGATCGTTCGGGCCCTCATAGGCGAGGACTTTTTTGGCCGTGTCGAACTTCTTGTCGCGCAACGCGTCAAGGCCCCGCACGATCTTCGTGATCCGCTCGACGGCCGAATCGCTCTTGAGGGCTTCCGCTTCCTGGAGCCCGTCGTCGAAGTCGCCGTTGAGCAGCAGCGAGATCATCAGCCGCTCGCGGATTTCCAGGTTGGCCGGGTCGAAGGTGAGCGCCTTGCGGTAAAGGGTGATGGCAGTCGAATAGTCATGATCCACATCCGCAGTGCGGGCGGCGAGGAAGGCGCCCGAAAAGGATTTGACGTCGCCGGGGCTGAAGGTCACGACCTCTGCTGCGGTCGGCCTTGGTTCCTCGGTTGCGGCATTCGCGGCCACACCAAACAGGAGGAGGGTCGCGACTGCCGCACTGGAAAGCAGAAGAAGGCTGGATGTCCGCCGCATGAAGATGCCTTTCTTGTAGAGCATGGCGCAGCAGTAAATGCCGCTGCCGTTCGCGCCCATTTGATTCACGACAGAATGGCTTTTTTGAAGCAGGTCCGCAAGGAAATCTCCAGCGCCGCAGTAGGCGGCGCCGGTCAAACCTTTGTTGGCCAGTACTGTTTTAGTTAACGCGCTGGATCGAAAAGTCGATGACCTCGAGAAGCGCTGCCTTGATCGGCGAGTGCGGCAGGGGCGCCAGCGCGTCGCGAGCGATGGTACCATAGTGCAGGGCGCGGGCGATGGTATCGTTCAGCGCGCCGTATTTGTTCATCAGGCCAAGGGCTTTTTCCAGGTTCTCGTCGCTGCTTTCACCCTTTTCGATCGCCTGGCGCCAGAAGGCTCGCTCGGCCTCGGTGCCGCGGCGATAGGAGAGGATGACCGGCAGCGTGATCTTGCCTTCCCGGAAATCGTCGCCGACATTCTTGCCGAGATCGGCGGCTTTTCCGCCGTAGTCCAGTGCGTCGTCGACAAGCTGAAATGCCAGGCCGAGATTCATGCCGTAGGATTTGAGCGCGCCGCGTCCCGCCTTGTCGGCATTGGCGATGATCGGACCGACTTCGGCTGCCGCGGCGAAGAGAGCGGCGGTCTTGGCGCGGATGACGGAGAGATAATCGTCTTCTGTCGTTTCCATGCTCTTGGCGACGGAAAGCTGCAGCACTTCGCCCTCGGCGATCACGGAGGCGGCGGTCGACAGCACGTCGAGCGCTTCGAGCGAACCGACCTCCACCATCATCTTGAAGGCTTGGCCCAGCAGGAAGTCGCCGACCAGAACGCTTGCCTGATTGCCCCAGATCATCCGGGCGGTGGATCTGCCCCGGCGCAGATCGCTTTCATCCACCACATCGTCATGCAGCAGGGTCGCCGTATGCATGAACTCGACGCTGGTCGCGAGCTTCACATGAGCGTCGCCCTGATAGCCGAACAGCGAAGCGGATGCCAGCGTCAGCATCGGCCGCAGCCGTTTGCCTCCGGACGAGATGAGATGGTTGGCCACCTCGGGAATCATCTGCACGTCGGAACCGGCCTTGGACAGGATCAATTGATTGACCCGTTCCATATCCGCTTTGGTGAGGTCCACCAGAGGCTTGACGGATGCGTGTTTGTTTTTGCCTTCTTCAAGCGGTATGACGACGCCCAACGATGAGGCCTCCCTAGCGAAATCTTTCGGGCGACAATAGAAAGAGGCGGATAGTGCGGCAAGCGCAAATCGTATGCTGCATGGTCTAATGGAGTTCAAAAAGAGTCATGCTGGAGATTATTCGCACCAACGACGTCGTAATCCTGTCGCTGGCGCAAAGCCTGATGAAAGACGCCGGCATTCACTGCATGATCGCGGATCAGTCGATGAGTGTACTGGAGGGGTCGCTTGGACTGCTGCCACGCCGCCTCCTGGTGGATGAGGAGCGGGCCGAAGAGGCGCGGCGGATTTTGACGGATGCGGGGTTGGAGGCGGAGCTGCGGTCCTGATGACGGCATCGGCCTATACCATCGACGCATTTCATCGCGGCAGATTCCACATCATGCAGCCGAAGGGCGGCGGACATCGCTCCGGCGTAGATGCAATGCTGCTGGCCTCGCTAGTGGCGTCAGACAGGCCGGTCACGGTCGCCGATCTCGGTTCGGGTGCCGGCGCGGCCGGGCTTGCCGTTGCCGCGCGCCTCGCGGAAGCGAGAGTAATGCTGGTCGAAAAATCGCCGTTGATGGCCGATTATGCCCGCCGGACCCTTGCGCTGCTCGAAAACGCTTCCCTGGCGGGGCGTGTTGAGGTTCTCGAAGCAGATGTCACTTTGACGGGCAAGCCACGGATAACTGCGGGGCTCCCGGACGAGATCTTTGACCACGTCATCATGAACCCTCCCTTCAACGATGCCGCCGACCGCCGGACGCCGGATGCATTGAAGGCCGAGGCTCATGCCATGACCGAAGGTCTGTTCGACGGCTGGGTTCGCACTGCAGGGGCAATCATGAAACCTGGCGGGCAATTGTCGCTGATTGCCCGGCCGCAATCGATCGCCGAGATTATCGATGCCTGCGGCAAACGCTTCGGTGGGTTGGAGATAACCGCGCTCCATCCGCGTCCGGATGAAAGCGCCACACGCATTTTGGTTACGGCCATCAAGGGCTCGCGGGCGAGGCTGACATTGAGGGCGCCGCTCTTCGTGCACGGCGCGGACGGACACGCTTTCACGCCGTTCGTGGACGACCTCAACAACGGCCGCGCCGCGTATCGGCGAATCGGCCCGAAAAGAAATCTGCCGCCGGTGTAAAGTCTGAACCGGCGGTGCGCTCTTCGGCCGTTTTCGCCTGTTTTCAGGGCGCGGCCATTGTGTTTGCGAATCCGTCACATACATGCTGGGGCAGGCCCAATGCGACAGAAGGAAGAAAAATGAGCGGGTTTTGGAATAGGCTGATGCCGAAGCGGTTCCGTAAGACTGGCGTGACGATCCCCGTCGTCCGGTTGCATGGGGCGATCATGGCCGGTGGCAGCCAATTCAAGCAGCCGCTCAATCTGGCCGGCGTTGCACCGATGCTGGACAAGGCCTTCTCGAAGAAGGAGGCGCCGGTTGTTGCCATTTCCATCAATTCACCGGGCGGTTCGCCAGTGCAGTCGCGCCTGATCTTCCAGCGCATCCGGGCGCTCGCTGAGGAAAAGAACAAGAAGGTGCTGATGTTCGTCGAGGACGTCGCAGCATCCGGCGGGTACATGATAGCGCTTGCCGGCGACGAGATTTTTGCCGATCCCACCTCCATCGTCGGCTCGATCGGCGTTGTCTCCGGCGGCTTCGGTTTTCCCGAACTGCTCCGCAAGATTGGCGTTGAGCGCCGGGTCTATACCGCTGGCGAAAACAAGGTGATCCTCGATCCGTTCCAGCCGGAGAAGGAAGGCGATATCGAGTATCTGAAGGCGCTGCAACTCGAAATCCACAAGGTTTTCATTGACATGGTGAAGATGCGGCGTGGCGAGAGGCTGGCCGATGATGCGACCATCTTCTCCGGTCTCTTCTGGAGCGGCATGCGCGGCGTTGACCTCGGTCTGGTCGACGGATTGGGCGACATGCGAGACGTTCTGAAACGTCGCTATGGCAAGGATGCCAAGCTGGAACTGATCGGCAGCGCCCGCACGCTCTTCGGACGTCGCGTGCCGGGAGTGGTATTTGGCGAGGGCAAGGCCGGCGAAATCGCCGCAGAGCTGACCACGGGACTTGCCGCCGGGCTTGAGGAAAAGGCATTGTGGAGCCGCTACGGTCTTTGAACGGCCAAAACGTGAGGGGGAAATGGCGCAGCTCATATTTTTGATCATCCTGATCGGCGGCGGCTGGATGTTGTACAAGAAGTTCACCAAGGATGCCGAACGGCTTTCTCAGCGCTCCCGCCAGCACGAGAAGGAGCGCCAGACGGGTGCGGTCGGCACGCTGGAAAAAGATCCGTTGACCGGTGAATACCGGGTGAAGCGGGACGAGGAGTAAGCGCCGCGGCCCGGCGTTTCTAAACCTTTAATCCTTGACCCGTGCCCCTCATGCGTGGCACTCGTCCGCATCCCTCCAACCGAACCTGATATCGCCATGACCGAGCTGCCCGACCATATGTCCCCGACCCGCTCCTTCCAGGGGCTGATCCTCGCGCTCCATAACTATTGGGCAGACAAGGGCTGCGCGGTGCTGCAGCCATACGACATGGAAGTCGGCGCCGGGACCTTTCATCCGGCGACGACGCTGCGCGCGCTCGGGCCGAAGCCTTGGAAGGCGGCGTATGTGCAGCCGTCCAGGCGACCGTCCGACGGCCGTTACGGCGAAAACCCGAACCGCCTGCAGCACTACTACCAGTATCAGGTCATCCTGAAGCCGAACCCTTCCAACCTTCAGGAGCTCTACCTCGGCTCGCTGAAGGCGATCGGTCTCGATCCGCTGCTTCATGACGTGCGGTTCGTCGAGGACGACTGGGAAAGCCCGACGCTTGGCGCCTGGGGTCTCGGCTGGGAATGCTGGTGCGACGGCATGGAGGTTTCCCAGTTTACCTATTTCCAGCAGGTCTGTGGCATCGAATGCTCCCCGGTGGCGGGCGAGCTCACCTATGGCCTCGAACGCCTCGCCATGTATGTCCAGGGCGTCGACAATGTCTACGACCTGAACTTCAACGGCCGCGAAGGCGAGGAAAAGATCTCCTATGGGGACGTCTTCCTGCAGGCGGAGCAGGAATATTCGCGCCACAACTTCGAATTCGCCGACACCGCCATGCTGCATCGCCACTTCATCGATGCCGAAAAGGAATGCCAGGCTCTGCTCGCGGCAGGCGCTCCCGGCGCGAACGCCAATCAGATGCTGCACAAATGCGTCTTCCCGGCCTATGACCAGTGCATCAAGGCTTCTCACGTCTTTAATCTGCTCGACGCGCGCGGGGTGATTTCCGTGACCGAACGCCAGAGCTACATTCTGCGCGTGCGCACGCTTGCCAAAGCCTGCGGCGAAGCGTTCCTGTTGACGGAAGCGGGCGGCGCGAATTTCGGCAAAGAGGCTGCGTGATCGACGGCAGGCTCTAAGGCCTTCGACGGTCCGTTTGACGCCCTTGAGGAAGTATGCCTAGTGTCCGCCCGGAATTATACGGTTCTGGGGGATTCGCGCATGTATATTCTTCTCGGTATAGTCGTTCTCGTCGGCCTATACGTTGTCATGCTCTACAATGGGCTGGTCAAATCTCGGCAGATGGCTGAAGAGGCATGGTCGGGCATCGACGTGCAGCTGAAGCGCCGCGCCGACCTGATTCCGAACCTCATCGAAACCGTAAAGGGCTACGCCGCCCATGAAAAGGGTACGTTCGAAGAGGTTGTCAAGCTGCGCAATCAGGCGCAGGCCGTACCTGCAGGAGATGTTGCGGGTCGAGCGCAAGTAGAAGGTCTTCTCGGCCAGGCTCTTGGCAAGATCATCGCATTGGCGGAAGCCTATCCGGACCTCAAGGCGAACCAGAACTTTTCTGAACTCCAGGCCTCGCTGGAGACGATTGAAAGCGAAATTCAGATGTCGCGGCGTTACTATAATGGTGCGGCTCGCGATCTGAACGTCAAGGTCGAAAGCGTCCCCTCCAATCTGATCGCCAGCCAGTTCGGTTTTTCCAAGCGCGAATATTTCGAGATCGAGAACGCGGCGGACCGCGCCGTGCCGGCCGTCAAGTTCTGAACTCCGCTATTGGACCTTTCGGACGCAACGGTTTATGAGCGCGGTCGGCCGCGCTTTTGCGGCGTAAAATCAATGTTGCGGCGTCCCTGACGTGCCGGAACGGCATGACAGCGCTGCAGATGGCATAAGAGACGATCACCATGGGCAGAGCCAAACTCACCATCCTGCCGCCCGGCAAGCCGCTTTCCGGCCGCGCCATGCCGCCCGGATCGAAGTCGATCACCAACAGGGCGCTGCTGCTTGCAGGACTTGCAAAGGGTACGAGCCGTCTCACTGGTGCGCTGAAGAGCGACGACACGCGCTATATGGCAGAGGCGCTGAGGGCCATGGGCGTTGAGGTCGATGAGCCGGATGCGACGACCTTCGTCGTTACCGGCACGGGCAAGCTCATGCCGCCATCTGAACCATTGTTTCTCGGCAATGCCGGGACCGCGACCCGCTTTCTGACCGCGGCTCTGGCGCTCGGGGAAGGCCGGTATGTCGTCGACGGCGACGAACACATGCGCAAGCGACCGATCAAGCCGCTTGTCGAAGCACTGAAGTCGCTGGGCGTAGCGATCGATGCACCGAGCGGCTGCCCTCCCGTCACGATCGATGCCAATGGAGCCTTCACCAGAAATGCGGTCGTTATCGACGCCGGTCTTTCCAGCCAGTATGTCTCGGCGCTGCAGATGGCCGCCGCCTGCGGTTCCGAACCTTTTCTCATCGAACTCGCGGGCGCGGATATAGGCGCGCGAGGGTATATCGATCTGACGCTCGCGGTCATGCGCGCTTTCGGAGCAAAAGTCACCCAGCCGACGCCGTCTTCTTGGAGGATCGAACCGACCGGCTATCAGGCCGCTGATTTCGCCATCGAGCCTGACGCTTCGGCCGCCACTTATCTCTGGGCGGCGGAAGTGCTGACCGGCGGCGCCATCGATCTCGGCGTGCCGGCGGATGCTTTTACGCAGCCGGACGCCAAGGCCTACGAGATCATCTCGCAATTCCCGCATTTGCCGGCGGAAATCGACGGTTCTCAGATGCAGGATGCCGTTCCGACTATCGCCGTGCTTGCCGCCTTTAATGAGACGCCGGTGCGGTTTACCGGTATTGCCAATTTGCGGGTCAAGGAATGCGATCGCGTCCGCGCGCTGTCGCTCGGCCTCAACAATATTCGCGAAGGTCTCGCGACGGAGGAGGGGGATGATCTCGTCGTCGCCTCCGATCCATCGCTGGCGGGCCAGACCCTGCCGGCGGAGATCAACACGTTCGCCGACCATCGCATCGCCATGAGTTTTGCCCTGGCGGGGCTGAAGATCGGCGGCATTACCATTCTTGATCCCGATTGCGTTGCCAAGACCTTCCCGGCCTATTGGGACGTGCTGGTCTCGCTGGGTGTCGCTTATACAAACATCGAATAATTGCAAAAGATCGGCGGGGGCCGAGGGAGATATGTCGTGATGCGGTGGTTCTCCGGTTTGTGGGTCTCGCTTCTCCTCTGTTTGTTTGCGGCACTGCCGGCACGGGCGGAGGAATACGTCCGCTCCTACCATTCCGATATCCAGGTTGCCGCCGATGGCCACCTGACGGTCTCCGAAACGATAGTTGTCAATGCGGAAGGCAACCGGATCAGGCGCGGCATCTTCCGCGATTTCCCGCTGACCATGCAGGACGCTGCGGGACGCACGGTGCGTGTCGGTTTCGACCTCATATCGGTCACCCGCGACGGGCGCGACGAGCCTTATCATACGGAAACGGTGGCCGGCGGCATCCGCATCTATGCCGGATCCGAGGATGTTTTCCTTGGCGATGGAGAACATACCTACGTCGTCACCTACCGGACCGACCGGCAGATCCGTTACTTCGACGACCATGACGAACTCTACTGGAACGTCACCGGCAACGGCTGGCAGTTTCGCATCGCGCAGGTTTCGGCTCGTGTGACGCTTCCGGGAGGAAGGGTCACTCAGACCGCCGCCTATACCGGTCTCCTTGGCTCCACGCAGCGCAACGCGCGCATGCAGGCAAACGGCAGCGAGGCAAATTTCGCCACCACCCGTCCGCTTGGCGAACAGGAAGGACTGACCGTCGTTGTCGGCTTTCCCAAGGGCGTGGTCGCGCCGCCTTCTGCCGATCAGGAGCGCGACTGGTGGCTGCGCGACAACATCAATCTGTTCTTGGGACTTGGTGGACTGATCCTCGTCGTCGCCTATTACGCGGTGTTCTGGAATCGCGTCGGCCGCGATCCGGCCGGCGGGGTCATGGTGCCGCGCTGGGATGCTCCCGACGGCATCTCCCCCGCACTCGTCAACTACATCGACAACAAGGGTTTTTCGGGCGGCGGTTGGACAGCCTTTTCCGCGGGCGTGCTCGATCTTGCCGTCAAGGGATATGTGGTGCTCGATGATTTGAAGGAAAAGATCGTGCTGTGCCGGACGGACAAGACCGCGCCGCGGGATCTGCCGAGCGGTCAAGCCTCTATTCTGGGTTCCATCGGCGGAAAGGGCGAAAGCCTCGTGATAGACGAGGCGCACGGGACGACGGTCCAGTCGGTCGGCGCGAGCTTCCGGCGGGCGATCGAAAAGGAGCATCGCGGCAAGTATTACAAGGCCAATACGGGCTATATCGCGGGCGGCGTCGCTCTCAGCGTATTGTCGATCCTCGCCTTGATCGTCTTCGGGAATCTGGAGCCGGACATGATCGCGATGCTGATCGTGCCCGCCTTTTTCGCGGTCTTTATCGGCGGTTTTGCCGTGAGCTTCGGAAAGGGACTGAGGCGCGGTTCTTCCCTGCTGTCGAAGGTCGTTTCGGTCGTGATCCTCGGTTTCATCGGCCTGGTCGCCTTGTCGATCGGGTCGGCGGTGATGGTGGCACTCCTGTCCGAAATGACGGGCAACGATCATTGGCCCGTCCTGGTGGCCGTCGGCGGTATCGTTCTTGTCAACGTGATGTTCTTTTTCCTGATGGGCGCGCCGACGCCGCTCGGCCGCAAGCTGATGGACGGCATCGAGGGCCTGCGCACCTATCTGACACTTGCGGAACAGGACCGCATGAACATGGCGGGCGCACCGACCATGTCGCCGCAGCATTTCGAAAAGCTTCTGCCCTATGCGGTGGCACTCGGCGTGGAAAAGCCGTGGAGCCGCGCCTTTGAAGCATGGCTCGCAACGGCCGCGGGTGCCGCAGCGGCTTCCTATGCACCTGGCTGGTACAGCGGCAATTCCCATTCGAACTTCGGCGACCGCATCGGTGGCTTTGCCTCCTCGATGTCTTCCACCATCGCTTCGACCATCCCCGCGCCGAAATCCTCCTCGTCCTCGTCCGGCTTTTCGGGCGGCTCCTCCGGTGGCGGCGGAGGCGGTGGCGGCGGGGGAGGGTGGTAGGCCACTTTCCCCAATACCCCTGATGACTTTTTGCGGTGGGCTTGCTAAGGCCACACCCTGTTGAACAATCATCAAAAAGTTGATTATCGATGCCCGATCTGCTTCTCGAACTCCGCTCGGAGGAAATCCCGGCCCGCATGCAGCGCAAGGCGGCGGGGGATCTCAAAAAGCTCGTCACCGACGCGCTGGTGGAAGCGGGGCTGACCTATGAAGGTGCACGCGAATACTGGACCCCGCGTCGGCTCACCCTCGATATCCGGGGCCTGACGGCGCGTTCCGCCGATCAGCGCGAGGAGATCAAAGGACCGTCGACCAAGGCGCCGGAGCAGGCCGTTCAGGGCTTCCTGCGCAAGGCGGGTCTTTCTGCCGTTTCCGAGGCGCAAGTCGTCAACGATCCGAAGAAGGGCGATTTCTACGTCGCGGTCGTCTCCAAGCCGGGCCGTCCGGCGGAACAGATCATCGCCGAGGTGATGCCCGGCATCATCCGCAATTTCCCCTGGCCGAAATCCATGCGCTGGGGCGCGGCTTCCATGCCGAAAGGCGCGCGGTTCTCCGGCGTCGAGGGCAAGGGGTCGGAAAGCCTGCGCTGGGTGCGCCCGCTGCAGTCGATCGTCTGCATGTTCGGCCCGGAACACGAAGAGACGCAGGTCATTCCCTTCGAGATCGATGGATTGGTCGCCGGCAATATCACCTACGGCCACCGTTTCCATGCGCCCGAGCCGATCATGGTGCGCCGCTTCGAGGACTATGTAGCGAGCCTCGAAAAAGCGAAGGTCATGCTGGATGCCGATCGCCGGAAGGATGTGATCCTTCATGATGCGCGCGACCTCGCCTTCGCCAACGGCCTCGATCTGGTCGAGGACGAGGGTCTGCTGGAAGAGGTCTCCGGTCTTGTCGAGTGGCCGCATGTGCTGATGGGTGAGTTCGAGCAGGATTACCTCGAAATCCCCGCCGAAATCATCCGCCTCACCATCAAGACGAACCAGAAATGTTTCGTCACGCGGCCGCAAGGCGGGGAGGGGCTGTCGAACCGCTTCATCCTCGTCTCGAATATCGAGGCGAAGGACGGCGGCAAGGAGATCATCCACGGCAACGGCAAGGTGGTGCGCGCGCGTCTGTCGGACGCCAAGCATTTCTGGACCCGAGACCAGGGCGACCTGCCGGACCTCGAGACGCTGAAGGACTCGGCCGAGAAGTTTGGCCTCAAGCTCGACAAGCCGCTGGACCAGCGCATGGCGAAGCTCGACGCGCTGAACGTTACGTTCCATGCCAAGCTCGGCACCCAGGGTGAGCGCGTGGCCCGCATTCGGGCGTTGGCAGCGGAACTGGCCAAGGTTACCGGCGCCGATCCGGCATTGGTCGATCGCGCCGCCGTACTTGCCAAGGCCGACCTCCGAACCGAAGCGGTCGGCGAGTTCCCCGAACTGCAGGGCCTGATGGGCCGCCGTTATGCGCTGCTCCAAGGCGAAAACGCGTCCGTCGCGGCTGCGATCGAGGATCACTACAAGCCGCAGGGCCCGTCCGACCGCGTGCCGGACGACAAGGTGGCAATCACCGTGGCGCTCGCCGACAAGCTCGACACGCTCGTCGGCTTCTGGGCGATCGACGAAAAGCCGACGGGTTCGAAAGACCCGTTTGCTCTACGGCGTGCGGCGTTGGGCGTGGTGCGCATTCTGTTGGAGCGCAAGGTGCGGTTGCCGCTTCTTCATAACCTCGGCGAAGCGCTGAGCACTGCGGAGGACCACGTCCGCGATCCAGAGGCAGACAAAGATTTCGAAGCCGCTCTTCGTCTTGATGCTGCGGGTGATTCCGAAGCTATAGATCGGGTTGTAGAGCGCACCTATCAAAGAAGGCTGAGTATCACCGCGATCGCTACCGACCTCCTCTCCTTCTTCCACGACCGCCTCAAGGTCTATCTGCGCGACATGGGCGCGCGCCACGACATCATAGATGCGGTGCTGACGCCTGATGCCGACGATCTCCTGATGGTCGCCCGCCGTGCGGAAGCGTTGACGGCCTTCATCACCTCGGAAGACGGCAAGAACCTGCTTGCCGGCACCAGGCGCGCCGTCCAGCTTCTCGCCGCCGAGGAGAAGAAGGGCACGGTGGTTGCCGATGGCGTGGCGGACGGACTGCTGCGGCTCGACGCGGAAAAGGCGCTCTGGTCGGCGATCCAGTCGGCATCGCGGGGAGCATCGGGGGCTATTGTCCAGGAAGATTTCCGCTCGGCCATGGAGGCGCTCTCGAAGCTCCGTGCGCCAGTCGACCGGTTCTTCGAAGAGGTGCTGGTCAACGACGAAGATGCGGCGATCCGCGCCAACCGCCTGGCGCTTCTGAAGGCCATCCGCGAAGCAACGGCGACGGTCGCCGATTTCTCCAAGATCGTCTCGTAACAAAAGCCGCCGGGCTTTCGCCCGGCGGCCTGCGGCCCCCAGTCCTGAGGGTCCGTTAGCTCGCCTTACGCATCTTCTGCGCAGTGTGACGAAGCGCGCTTGTGCCGCCGTCATGCCCGACGCGGAAGCTGCGGATCAAGCTGAGCAGCTCGTCCGTATCGGTTGCCAGCGCCTCGGCGGAAGCGGTTGTCTCTTCCGCCATTGCCGCATTGTGCTGGGTCGCCGCGTCGAGCTGGTTCAGCGAGGACGAGATCGACCGGAGCGTCGTATCCTGTTCGGATGCCGAATGGGCGATCTTGCCGACGATTTCGCTCGCGTCCTTGACCTGACTGGAGATGCGTTTCAGTGCCTCGCCGGCTTCGCCCACGAGCCGGACGCCGTTCTGCACCTGACCGGAAGAGCGGGAGATCTGGTCCTTGATCTCCTTCGCGGCCGCTGCGGAGCGCTGTGCAAGCTCGCGCACTTCCTGGGCGACAACGGCAAAGCCCTTGCCGGATTCACCTGCACGGGCGGCTTCGACGCCGGCGTTGAGCGCCAGGAGGTTGGTCTGGAAGGCAATCTCGTCGATCACGCCGATGATCTTTGAAATCTCGCCCGACGAATGCTCGATGCCGCCCATGGCTTCGATCGCCTGGGCAACGATCTGGTCGGAGCGGGTGGCCTCGGTGCTGACCGAGCCGACACGCTGCGCCGCTTCATGGGCACCTTCCGCCGTATGACGCACGGCAACCGTCAGTTCGTCGAGGGCTGCGGAGGTCTCTTCAAGGTTTGCCGCCTGGCGCTCGGTGCGCTGCGAGAGCTCGTTTGAGGCGCGGCGGATCTCTTCCTTCGAGCCGCTGATGTCGATGCCCTTCGCATTGACTTTCGCCATCGCGGCTTCGAGCTGCCCGAGGGCTTCGTTGAAGTTGTGGCGCAGCGCTTCGTAACGCGGCCCGAGATCGCCGCAGCGGATGGTCAGATCGCCGGCGGCGAGAGCTTCCAGCGCCTCCCCGATCGTTGATACGACGCGTGCCTGTGCCACAGCGTCCTGCTGCTGCATGTCGAGGTTCTGCTGGCGCTCGCGGTCCAGCTCCAGCTTCTGCTTCTCTTCCCGCTCCGCCATGGCGTGGCGCTCGCGGATTTTCTCCTGCAGCGCCTGTGTGGCACGCGCCATCAACCCGACTTCGTTGGCCATTTCCGTGTGCGGAATGGTGATGCTCACATTCTCGTCGGCAACGGCTTCCAGCGCGGAATGCACCGCCGCCAGAGGCTTGGTGATATTGCGGATGACGAGGACTGCGACCCCGAGCGCCGCGAGGAATGCAACGAGACCGAAAGAGACGACCTCCGTGATCGTCTGCTGGATCTTGGCTTCGAGATCGTCCACGTAGACGCCAGTAGCGACCACCACGTCCCAAGGCTGGAACATGTTGGAGTAGACGGCCTTCTTGTAGACCTGATCGCTCGACAGGCCCGGCTTTTCCCAGTGATATTCCGTGATGCCGCCGCCTGCCTGTGCATTCGCGACGATTTCCTCCCGGAAGAGCTTGCCCATCTTGTCGGGTTGACCCTTTTGGGCGGTGCCGACGTTCTTGGAATTGAAGTGGAAGGTCATGACGATGTCTTTCGTCATGCCGAAAATATAACCTGCCGGCTCGAACTTGATGGCGGCGACAGTGGCGTAAGCCTGGGTCTGTGCCTGTTCGCGGGTCAGCTTGCCCGCCTTTTCCAGTTCGTAGTAGCTCTGAAGAATGGAGATCGCCGATTCCACCTGCGTGCGCAGCATGTCGTAGCGCTCGGCGTAGATCGAGGCGATCGAGGTGCGGATCTGGTAATAGGTCACAGTGGCGAAGGCCACCATAAGGACCGCCACGACGGTCAATAACTGATGAGAAATTTTTAGGTTCTTCATGTTCGCGCGCTTTCACCCGGCCGGATCTCCTTACGGAGCCGGGGCGGAGTAGATGGTCGGAGGGGAATTGCGCTTCCTGCGCTGGTCGCGTGCTCGCATTGCACGAAGCGACCATGCGTCTAAATGATTGAATAAATTTTAATTATCAGGCCAGGATCTGGCACTGGTAGATGGCCGCTGCATTCGACTCGCGGAAGGCGGTCTTGGCTGCAATCAGCGAAGCCGAAGTTCAAACCCATCAAAAGATAGGGGAACGGGAGCCATGGCTGCCTGATCGACTTTCTGTTGATCTGGACCGATAACCGCCCCGGTTGTCGCCTCGATATCGATGCCATCCTTGGAAGCTTCGATCGTGGCGAGCTGGGTTTCCGTCGAAACCTGGGATGTGGTCTGGAGCGTGGCTGCGGCCCTATCTTCGATCATCCATTCTGGAAGTTTGCTGACATGGATGACCGGCGAGCCGCCCAACCAGGCTTCGGTGCGAACGAGCTTCTTCTCGCCGTTGATATCGACGATTTCCATCTTCTGGGTCCCCTGCGCGAGCTCAGGCACCTTGTAGGTGGGCTCTTTCGCTTTCCGCGTAACGTCCGGGCAGTCGGCACAGCGTTTCTGGATAATGCTGGGGCTGGATGGATGCACACCGCCGACGGGCGTAATAGAAGATGCAAAAGTTGCACTGCTGGCAAACACGAGAGCCGTAGTCAGAACAAAACGCATAACCGGAATCCTTCCCTGATCGGCGGGAGGGTAGCGCGGTTTCCTTTCGATCCCGTCAGGACAATCGGTAAATTTTGAATGAATCCCGGGGAGGGGGCGGGCTTAACTCTCTTCGCGCGCCACGGCCTGCCAGCCGATATCGCGACGGCAGAAGCCGTTTTGCCATTCAGTTCGGTCGACCAGCGAATAGGCTCGCGCCTTGGCTTCGGCGACTGTTTTGCCCATGGCCGTCACATTGAGAACCCGTCCGCCGGTCGCAACCAGCGCGCCGTCCTTCAGAGCCGTGCCTGCATGGAAGACTTTTTCACCGGTAGATGTCTGCGGCAGCCGGCTGATCGGTGTGTTTTTTTCGTAGGCTCCGGGATAGCCCTTCGACGCCATGACCACAGTCAGAGCGACGTCATCGCTCCACTCGGTGGAGACCTGATCGAGCGTTCCGGTGGCAGCGGCATAAAGGAGCTCAAGCAGGTCGCTTTTCAGCCGCATCATCAGCACCTGGCATTCCGGGTCTCCGAACCGCACGTTGTATTCGATCAGTTCCGGACCCTTTGCCGTAATCATCAGTCCGGCGAAAAAGACGCCCGCGAACGGGTAGCCGCTTTCCGCCATGCCGCGGATGGTCGGCTCGATGATCTCCTTCATCGTGCGGGACACCATCTCAGGCGTCATCACCGGCGCCGGCGAATAGGCGCCCATGCCGCCGGTATTCGGCCCCGTATCGCCGTCGCCAACGCGCTTGTGATCCTGCGCGGTTGCGAGCGCCAACGCCGTCCTGCCGTCGGAGAGGCAGAAGAAGCTTGCCTCTTCGCCATCGAGAAAGGCTTCGACCACGACTTCCGCGCCGGCTGCGCCGAACGCGCCATCGAAACAGTCGTCGATTGCGGCAAGCGCTTCATCGACCGTCATGGCAACGGTGACACCTTTGCCCGCCGCAAGGCCGTCCGCCTTGACCACGATCGGCGCGCCTTGCTGCTGCACGTAGGCCTTGGCCTCGGCGGCATGTGAAAAGCGGCGATAGGCGCCTGTCGGAATGTCGTAGCGCGCGCAAAGATCCTTGGTGAAGCCTTTCGAGCCTTCCAACTGGGCGGCAGCAGCCGATGGACCGAAAACCATGATGTTCTCGGCGCGGAGGGCATCGGCAAGGCCGGCGACGAGCGGTGCCTCAGGACCGACCACGACAAGATCTATCTTCTTTTCGTGACAGAAGGCTGTCACGGCTTGGTGATCGTCGATATCGACCGCCACGATGGTAGCATGTTCCGCAATGCCGGGATTGCCGGGAGCGGCATAAAGTTGGGTAAGTTTCGAGGATTGGGCAAGCTTCCAGGCCAGCGCGTGCTCGCGTCCACCGGAACCGATCAAGAGAACCTTCATGTCTCGCCCTCGTTTTCTAACCTGACCGGCGGTTAAGGGGCGGGACGGCAAAGGTCAAGTGCCGGGCCACGAGATGCTCTATCATCTCGTGGCCCGGCCGCTGCGATCAGCCTCTAACGGCGCGACGGTGTCGAGGCCTTGCCTCGCCGAATGTTCAACGTCGTCTGGAAGATCATTCGGTTTCGGTACGCAAGGAAGGGTACCGGCTCGTCTCTTGAGGACGCATTGGCGAGTTTTTCGTCCAGATAGGAAATGGCGGCCTCGAGCTCTTCATCCGCAACCGCCGTGTCGAACGCCAGCACTCTGGCAGCTTTCTTGGGCATTCATACCTCCATTCCTGGCCGCATCATGCGGCGGCTGGAATTTAGGTGCTGATTGCGGCGGGTGAGAGAGTCCCCGTTCTTTTCCACAGGTCCATGGTTAGCGGTCTTCCAACGCCCGTCCCGCTTTGGCACATCCTCGGCAACTTGTGGACCTGTCGCGGCCCACGTTGCCTTGCCACAAACTTTCACTATGGTCACGCCTCCAGTTTTCAAAGAGGACGTTCATGGCCGCCGATATCCGATTCCTTGCCGCCGCGATCGCTGCGGAGATAAACGCCCGCCCCGAACAGGCCGCCGCCGCAATCGGGTTGATTGACGATGGCGCAACCGTGCCCTTCATCGCGCGGTACCGCAAGGAAGTGACCGGGGGGCTCGATGATTCGCAGCTGCGGACACTCTCCGAACGTCTGGTCTACCTGCGTGAGCTGGAAGCGCGCCGATCATCGATCGTCGAATCGATCACGTCACAGGGCAAGATGACGGAAGAGCTTGGCGCGAAGATTGCAAAAGCCGCGACCAAGGCCGAGCTCGAAGACCTCTATCTTCCCTACAAGCCGAAGCGCCGCACCCGCGCCGAAATCGCCCGCGAGCGTGGTCTGGGGCCGCTCGCCGATGCGATATGGGCCGATCGGACCGCCGATCCCGCAAAACTGGCGGAAGCCTACATAAAGGGTGAGGTGCCGGATCTCAAGACGGCGCTCGACGGTGCGCGCGACATCGTTGCCGAAACGATTTCCGAAAATGCGGACCTGCTCGGAAAGCTGCGGCAGCATATGCGCAATGGCGCGACGTTGAAGGCCAAGGTGGTCGACGGCAAGCAGGAGGCCGGCGCCAAGTTTTCCGATTATTTCGATCATTCCGAACGCTGGGCAACGGTTCCCAGCCATCGCGCGCTTGCCATGTTGCGCGGCTGGAACGAGGAGGTTCTGACGCTTTCGATCGAAGTGGATCAGGACGATCCGTCGCCGGTGAAACCTGCCCAGCGCATCATTGCCCTGGCTTTCGATATCCGCGACCGGGGTGCTGCGGACCGTTGGCTGATGGAAGCCGCCGGCTGGACGTGGCGCGTCAAACTCTCCGTATCGCTGTCGCTGGACCTGATGCGGGAATTGCGCGAGCGTTCCGAGGAGGACGCAATCCATGTCTTCGCCCGCAACCTAAAGGATCTGCTGCTGGCGGCTCCCGCCGGTTCACGTGCGACGATGGGGCTTGATCCCGGCATCCGCACCGGCGTCAAGGTTGCCGTGGTCGATGGCACGGGCAAGCTGCTCGAAACGACGACGGTCTATCCTTTCCCGCCGAAGAACGACATTCGTGGCACTCAGGCCGAGCTTGCTTCCCTTGTCCGCAAGCACAAGGTGGAATTGATCGCCATCGGCAACGGCACCGGCAGCCGCGAAACGGAGAAACTGGTGGCGGATATGCTCGCCAGCCTGCCGGCGCCAAAGCCGACAAAGGTGATCGTCTCGGAAGCGGGCGCATCGGTCTATTCCGCCTCGGAAACCGCCTCGGCCGAATTTCCGAACCTCGACGTGTCGTTGCGCGGCGCAGTTTCGATTGCCCGCCGCCTGCAGGATCCGCTTGCCGAACTCGTCAAGATCGAGCCGAAATCCATCGGTGTTGGCCAATATCAGCACGATGTCGACCAGACGAAGCTATCGCGCTCCCTGGACGCAGTTGTCGAAGACGCGGTGAATGCGGTCGGCGTCGACCTCAATACGGCCTCGGCCCCGCTGCTTTCACGTGTTGCCGGCCTTAGCCGGTCGATTGCCGAGGCGATCGTCCTGCATCGGGATCAGAACGGCGCGTTCGAGAGCCGCAAGGAGCTCCTCAAGGTCGCCCGGCTCGGCAACCGCACATTTGAGCAGGCCGCAGGTTTCCTGCGCATTCCAAACGGCAAGGAGCCGCTGGACGCCTCTGCCGTCCATCCGGAAGCCTATGGTGTCGCCAAGAAGATCGTCGCCGCTTGCGGCCGTGATCTCAGAACCCTGATGGGCGACAGCGCAACGCTCAAGAGTCTCGATCCCCGTAGGTTCATCGACGAGCAGTTCGGCCTTCCGACGGTCAAGGACATCATTGCCGAACTTGAGAAGCCGGGCCGCGATCCGCGCCCGGGCTTCAAGACGGCGACTTTTGCGGAAGGAATCGATGAGATTGGCGATTTGAAACCCGGCATGCTGCTGGAAGGCACGGTTACCAATGTCGCCGCCTTCGGCGCCTTCGTGGATATCGGCGTGCATCAGGATGGGCTCGTGCATGTCTCGCAGCTCGCAGATCGTTTCGTCAAGGATCCGCATGAGGTGGTCAAGGCCGGCGACGTCGTGAAGGTTCGCGTGGTCGAGGTCGATGTAAAGCGCAAGCGCATCGGGCTGACCATGCGAAAGGACGGCGGCGAGGCACCCCCCGTTTCCGGTAGCGGCGCTCGCGACAAGCCGGTCAATTCCAAATACGCGAAGACTGAAAAACAGGCCTCTCAAGGTGCATTCGGGGCGGCTCTCGCGGAAGCGTTGAAGCGCAAATAGAAGTCGCCAGATGCCTGCAGCCGGATTAAGGCCGTCAAACAAGATTTGACGGCCTATCTTTTTGTGGCATTTTTGAGGTTCCAATGTGCTTGCATGTTGCGAGGAAAGTACTATTTTTCAAAAATCATAAGGCAGCCTTAGTATCTTTGGAGGTGAGTCTATGGCCTCGTCCCTTCACAATCTCTTCAGCAAGATCATCAGGATAGGAACGCTTGTCGTCAGAGGCTCAGGCGGTGAGCAGCGTTATGGCGGAGGAGGGGGGCGGTCCGTCACCATCCGGTTTACAGACGAGGCAGCCGAGCGGGAGCTTGTCGCCGACCCGCAGCTGAAGCTCGGAGAGCTCTATATGGATGGTCGGCTTCTTATCGAAGAAGGCGACATCTACGAGTTCCTGGCGCTCGTCAAGGACAACACCCTGAAGGAAGGGCTGACCTTCGGCATCCTGTTGCGCTCTTTGGCGCGGATCGCAATAACGCAGTTTCGCAATCGCGTACCGA
Source organism: Neorhizobium sp. R1-B (assembly GCF_004368875.1). NCBI lineage: Bacteria > Pseudomonadati > Pseudomonadota > Alphaproteobacteria > Hyphomicrobiales > Rhizobiaceae > Neorhizobium > Neorhizobium sp. R1-B. The sequence goes on along the minus strand of NZ_SOEM01000001.1, from coordinate 51,971 downwards.
TCAACCATAACCGGCGCAACGTCGCCCACCACTACGATCTCAACGCCAAGCTCTTTTCCATGTTCCTGGATGAGGACTGGCAGTATTCCTGCGCCTATTTCAACCCGCCTGGGATTTCTCTTGACGAGGCACAGGTCGCCAAGAAGCGCCACATCGTGGCGAAACTGCGGGCCGAGCCTGGCCAGCGGGCTCTTGAAATCGGCTCCGGCTGGGGCGGCATGGCGATGTATCTGTCCGAGTTCTGTGGGGTCGACGTCACTGGCATCACGCTGAGTGAAGAGCAGCTCAAGGTATCGCGCGAACGAGCGGCCAAGCGTGGCCTCGCCGGCAGCGTCCGGTTCGAGCTGCAGGATTATTATTACCTGCCGCCGCGCAAATATGACCGTATCGTCTCCGTCGGCATGTTTGAGCATGTCGGGCGGCAGAACTACCGCAAGTTCTTCAACAAGGTGAATGACGTGCTGGCCGATGACGGCGTCATGGTGTTGCATTCGATCGGTCAGCCCTATCCGGCGCTGATCAACAACCCGTGGATCGAGAAGTACATTTTCCCGGGCGGCTACATTCCCTCCATCGCCGAAGTCATGCCGGCGGTCGAAAAGGCGGGCCTGCTCGTCTCCGACATCGAAATCCTGCCGATGCATTATGCCTACACGCTCCGTCATTGGCGCGAGCGCTTCATGGCTCACAAGGCGGAAGCTGCTGCCCTTTATGACGAGCGCTTCGTTCGGATGTGGGAATTCTACCTCGCAGGCTCGGAAATGGCCTTTACCCACGAAAACTTCTTCATCTTCCAGATGCAGATCGTCAAAAAGCGGATGGCGGTCCCGGACAACCGTAACTATATCCAGGGACGGGAGGCCGAGTTGAAGGCTTTCGAAGCGAGCCGGATGCCGCTGGACCAGATCGCGGGTTAGGGAAACGAGGAGCCAGCCGGGGTAGCCCTGCTTGACCGCCGGCTCGGTCGAGAGCTAGAACCTCGGCCATGACGAACGCCGACAATTTCAGCGGCCGCGTGGCCGATGCTCCTTCGGACAATTGGGTCTACCGCGTGTTGCCGCGGTCGGCCTGGCCCTATGCGCAGCTCGCTCGCTGGGACCGCCCGATCGGCTGGCAACTCCTGATGTGGCCCTGTTTCTGGTCGGCAGCGCTTGCCGCCAATGCCGCGCATGACGAGGGCGTGTTTTCGGCCTCGCTTTTCCTGTTCCACCTGATCGTGTTTTTCATCGGTGCGGTTGCGATGCGTGGAGCCGGCTGCACATATAATGACCTCGTCGACCACGACATCGATATGGAAGTGGCACGCACCCGTTCGCGACCTTTGCCGTCCGGCCGCGTGTCCCGCTTCGAAGCGAAGACATTTCTGGCCGTGCAGGCCCTGGTGGGTCTTCTTGTCCTGATTCAGTTCAACACCTTCACGATCGTGCTCGGTATCCTGTCTCTGGCAGTCGTTGCGGTTTACCCCTTTGCCAAGCGCTTTACGGATTGGCCGCAGTTTTTCCTTGGCCTCGCCTTCTCATGGGGGGCTTTGATGGGATGGGCCGCGGTATTCGGCAGCCTTTCGGCGGCGTCGATCTGGCTCTATCTCGCCGCGATCGCCTGGACGATCGGTTACGACACGATCTATGCCCATCAGGACAAGGAGGACGATGAGCTGATCGGAGTACGGTCCACGGCCCGCCTCTTTGCCGAGAACACCAGGGCCTGGCTCGTCGGCCTTTATGGCTTCACTCTCGTCTTCCTGTTGTTTGCTTTCGCCGCCGCAGGCGTCGGATTTTTCGCTTATGCCGGCCTTCTGGCGGCGGCCGTGATGTTCGCCTGGCAGGTGGTAATCCTCGATATCGACAATGCCGACCAGTGCCTGAGGCTTTTCAAGTTCAACACCCGCATCGGCGCCATCCTGTTTCTTGGGCTCACCCTCTCGATAGTCCTATAGCTCAAAAAGCAAGAAGCCCGATCGGCTGACGATCGGGCTTCTTCGTTATCGCGAGAAGCGGTGGACAAAGGGACAAACAAAGCCCTAGCGGCGCGCGATAATTTCCTTGCCTTCGATCTTCATCGAGATGCCCAGGCTGCCGGTCGTCCTGCGAACCAGGAAGCGCGGCCGGCGGGCTGCGAAATAGGAGTGGCGGCGGCGCGGCTTGGCTCCTTCGGAGCGAATGTCGCCAAGGTGGGTTTCCAGCGGTCGGGCGACGCCGTCGGCCTCCACCATCAGCATGGGTATGCGGAAGGCATTCGCCCAGCTGCGCCAGTCTGCGGCGATGTCGCAGAGGTCGTGGGCGACCAGAAGCGGGATGCAAAGATCCGGGTCTTCATGGTGCAGTTCGAGCGTAACGGTCACTTCTCCATCACCGTGATCGATGGCTCTTGCGGCGACGCCTTTGAAAGCCCGAGCGGGAAGTGCGACGGACAGCGGCAGGCCGCTGGCCGGAAGTATTTTGCGGAGAACGGCACCGCGCTTGTCGATGGTAATGGTGACATCTCCTGATGCCTCGCGCAGCGCATAGGTAACCTGCTGCGGGAAACGAGACGGATCGAGCCTCAGTGTCGACCCTGCCCATACGGGCTTCAGAACTGTATTGTTCATCGATATGCTACCCTTGTTTTACCTGAGAGCCGTTGCCGGTTTCTCCACGGGACTTTTGTCCTCTGATAGCCAAAGCATAGGGCGGGCCTGTTCGAGACTGCTTAAAAATTGCGGTTAAAGAAGGTTTGCCTGACCTGATGGTTAGCGAAAACGAACCGCTTTGGGTTTCCGGAATGTGAATCGGCAAAACCTGTGCGGAGGCGGGACAAGAAACGGGTGGCGAGGGAAAAGCCCCGTGCAAGGCAAGTCGGGGATGATTGCACGAGCATCATTCCGACTTGCGGGGCCAGCCCATGGTATCGACCTATCTCACCTTCGATCTCGTCAATCGCGATATCCTGAAGAGCCTGAAGCAGATCTCCGGACAGACGACGGTCGCAAACGATACCAAGTATTACCAGGACAATATCGGCAAGGTGAAAACCGTCGATGAGTTCCTGGACAACTACCGGCTCTATTCCTATGCGATGACGGCCCACGGCCTTGACGAGATGATCTACGCCAAGGCTTTCATGAAGCAGGTGCTGGAAAGCGATCTCGGCGACGAGAACAGCTTCGCAAACCGCCTGACGGATGATCGTTACAAGAATTTCGCGGCATCCTTCAATTTCGCTTCGTCCGCGTCGGATACCGCCGTTGCCCAGTCGGGCGGCCAGATGGACGAGCTTTTCGAAACCTACGATCAGACGATCGCGGCTCAGGAAGAGCAGATCGAGGACGACACCCGCTACTTCAAGGTCATGCTGAGCGAGACGGGCAACATCAAGAACGTCGACGAATTTCTCCGCAACGAACGCCTGCGCAATTATCTCTTCACCGCCTATGGCATAGACGGAAGATACTACAACTACACAGCTATTCGAGGAGTTCTCGTCAGCGATCCGAACGATCCCGCGAGCTACTACAACACCGCCTATGGCGGTAATCTTGATCAATACAATGCGGCCAAGACGGAAGACACCGAGCTGACGGAACGGCTAAGCCTGAACGGGACGGTTCCCCAGCTGCAAAACTCCATAACGCTCGGTCAGGAAAAAAAGGCCGATCTGGAAAGTCAGATAGCTGCCAAGCAGGCGGAGCTCGATAACGGCGGCGATCCGGCGGTGCTACAGCCCGAAATAAATACCCTTCAGACGCAGTTGACCACCACCAACAACCTTCTGCAGGAGGATCAGAACAAGCTCACGACGCAGCAGACACGGCTCGATGAACTGAATGCGAGGCTCGTCCCTGTGGATCAGACGGCCCAGCGGCGTGCAGAGCTTGCTGAAATCATTAATGGTACCAAGGCCGACGCAGCCTATCTCGGTGTCATGAAGGCGTTGGCGGAAGATTTCAACTTCAATGCCGACGGCACTGTGCCGGTCGGGGGCGCCGTCACCGAGGACAAGCTTGAAGCGATCATAGCGGGTTTTTTCAACAAACAGACGCGGGTGACTCATGCCGAAGCCATGTTCAATCAGCAACTGTTCGAAGAGAAAATCGCGACCGCAACGAATGTCACCGACATCACGAGCGATCCGCGTCTTCTGAAATATATCAAAGTCGCATTCAACCTCGACAAGGCGACGGTCGTCAAGTCCACGATCGAGCAGATCCTCACGAGCGATCTGGATGATCCGAACAGCTACGCGAACAAGTTCGGAGCAAACAACCCGCAATATCTGGAGCTGGCCAATGCCTTCAACTTCAACACCGACGGCACGGTCGCAGCTGGAGATGCGCAGACGACGCTGCAGAGCAGCCGCACGCGCGACTACTACATGAGCCGTTGGGACGACAAGCAGGAAAGCGACTACGAGAAGGCGGTCAGGTTCTACAAACTGGATCTGGCGGCCGTCAAATCCCTCAATGACTTCCTGAGCAGCGATGCCCAGACGAGCTATGAATTCGCACTGACCGCAGTCGGCATAGACCCGTCGTCGGTCTCCAAGCTGACTGTGAAGAACGCGCTGAAGAGCGACCTGTCCGATCCCAACAGCTATATTTACAAGTTGAAGGACGAGCGGTTCCTGACGCTGGCAAGATTGTTCAACTTCAGCAAGGACGGCGAGGTCACGGCACCTGTTCTGGCCCAATCGAATTCAGCAATCACCAATGTGGCCAAGGATTACATCCTACGCCAGACCCGCTTCCTCGAGGGCGATGAGCTGGAGGCCAAGAAGAAGAAGGCCCAGGAGGAAGCCAAGTACTACACCGACACGATACAGCGCATCGACAGCCGCGATGAGCTGCTTGCCGACCGCAAGCTCCTCGATATCCTCCTCATCTCCAAGGGCATCGATCCTGCCACGATCACCAACGATGTCCTCAATAGGGCGTTCAATTCCGACCTCAGCGATCCGAACAGCTTCGTCAACAGCCAGCCCGACAAACGGTTGGCCCAGATCGTCGGCACTTTTAATTTCGACGCGAAGGGCGATGTCGATCGCAGCACGGCCGGACGCGCTCAAAACGGCGGCGAGGTCGCGGCAACCCAAAGCCTCTATGTGCGACAGCTTCTGGAGACCCAGCAGGGCGAGGAAAATGCCGGCGTCCGCCTGGCGCTCTATTTCCAGCGCATGGCCGACACCATCACCGATCCCTACGTGATCCTCGGCGACGAGGCGCTGATGGAGTTCTTCCGCATCACCTTCAGTCTTCCTTCGGAGATAGGCAACATGGAGGTCGATCAGCAGGCAAAGCTGATCGAAAAGAAGCTCGACCTGAAAGATCTGGCGGATCCGGAAAAACTGGAGAAGTTGGTCAAGCGCTTCACGATCATGTACGACATAGAGAACGATACATCGGCAACGGCATCGGCGGCGAGTATTCTCGGCGGCAGCTCAGGTGGAATCAGCGCAGACACGCTTTGGGCGCTATCCCAGATCAGGATGGGTTAATCCGAGTTCTCAGCGACGCTTTGCGCATCCACGTTTGTTCCCAGGGCTTCGAAATCCGGATCGGTATTGGCGGCCAACCAGTCGAGGTCCTTCTGGATGCTGTTCCGGCTTTCCTCTTCCATCCGTCGGTAGCGTGAAAGCAGTTCCTGTCCGAAGTCCGTAAGGCCGGCGCCGCCGCCGCTCTTGCCGCCGTGGCGGGTGAAGATCGAAGGCTCGCGAAACATTCGGTTGATCTCATCGCCAAGCAGCCAGGCGCGTCTGTAGGACATGCCGATCGCGGCTCCGGCGGCGCGGATCGATCCATGCGCGGCAATGAGCTCGAGTAGCTGCGCCTTGCCGGGCCCCAGCCGCACGCCGTTGTCGAGATCGATGCGGATCGTGATTTTCGGTTTCGGGCTCAAGGGATTGCCACCACCTTGTCGGGGTTCATGATGCCGGCCGGGTCGAAAGCTCTCTTGATCCGCCGCATCAGATCGAGTTCGATCGGGGAACGGATGTGAGCGAGCTCGTCCCTCTTCAACTGGCCGATACCGTGTTCGGCCGAAATCGATCCGCCCGCTGCCAGTACAATGCCGTGGACGATCTCGTTGATCTCGCGCCAGCGGCCGATGAAGGCAGCCTTGTCGGCACCCATGTTGGCACTGATCGGCTGCGAGATGTTGTAGTGGATATTGCCGTCGCCCAGATGGCCGAAGGCGCAGATGCGTGCGCCCGGAATAGCTGCCAGTACAGCCTTGCCCGCTTCTTCCATGAAGGCTGGAATTCTGGAAACGGGTACGGAAACGTCATGTTTGATAGAACCGCCCTCCGGCTTCTGTGCATCCGAGAGGCTTTCGCGCATATGCCAGAGCGCCTTCTGCTGGGCGACCGACGAGGCGATGACCGCATCACGGATGAGACCTGCCTCAAAACCCTGTTCCAGCAGCGATTGCACCATCGACTGCGCGGTTTCTGCCGAATCTGAGGTGGAGATGTCGATCAGCGCATACCACGGATGCGGTTCGGAGAGCGGATCGCGAACGCCTTCGATATGGCGGGTGGTGAACTCGACGCCGATGCGGGGCATCAGCTCGAAACCGGTCAATGCCGTGCCGCAGAGGTTGGAGGCCCGTTCGAAGAGCTTCAGCGCATCCTGCGGCGAATTGATGCCTGCAAGCGCGACCTGATGCCCGACCGGCTGAGGGAAAAGCTTCAACACGGCCCCGGTGATGATGCCGAGCGTGCCTTCAGCACCGATGAAGAGATCGCGCAGGTCATAGCCGGTATTGTCTTTCTTGAGACGCCTGAGGCCGTCCCATATTTCGCCGGTCGGCAGCACGACTTCGAGGCCGAGGCAGAGCTGGCGCATATTGCCATAGGCAAGCACCGCGGTGCCGCCGGCATTGGTGGAGAGATTGCCGCCGATGCGGCAGGATCCTTCCGAACCGAGAGACAGCGGGAACAAGCGGCCCACGGCTTCGGCGGCCCTTTGAACGTCGGCGAGGATCGCACCGCCATCCGCGACGAGGACGTTGGCAACCGGATCGACGTCCCGGATGCGGTTCATGCGCTCCAGCGAGACGATCAGATCGCTGCCGCCGCTGCGCGGCGTCTGGCCACCGACAAGCCCTGTATTGCCGGTCTGCGGCACGACCGGCGTGCCCGTCTCGCTCGCAAGCTTGAGGATTGCCGAAACCTCCTGCGTCGTCCCCGGCTTCAACAGCATCGGCGACGAACCGACATAGAGCCCCCGGCCTTCCACGAGATGCGGAGCGAGGTCCTTCTGGTCCCGCAGGACGTGGTTGTCGCCGACGATGGCCGCGAACCGGTCGAGAAGCTCTGGCTTTGGCCCGGAAATATCCATCGGCGTCTCCTCCTCCTAGTCCCGCGGTGCCGCTGCGCGGGCCAGCCGGTCGTTGATCGCTTCGCCAAGCCCGTGATCGGGTATCGGGGTGACAGCAATGCGTATCGCACCGGTTGCGTCGGCGCGCTTCAGATAGTCGAACAGATTTGCCGCCGCCTGCGCAAGATCGCCGGAGGGGCTAAGATCAAAGACTTCCTTTGCAAGCTCGATGCCTTTTATCGGGGCGGAACCCAGCCGGATCAAGGCTTCTCCGCTTTCCACATGCTCGGCATTCAGCCGCACTGCGGCTCCCGGAGCGTAGTGGGAGGCGAGCATGCCAGGCGCCTCGATGATCGCTGACGGGCCATCCGGCCGCATCACGGCAAGGCCGGTTGCCTTCTCGATCTCTTCGGCTGCAACTCCGCCGGGCCTCAAGAGGCGGATCATGCCGTCCTCGACCCGCACGATGGTCGACTCCACCCCGACGGGAGCTGCCCCGCCGTCGATGATCAGCTGCAACTTGTCGCCCAGATCTTCGGCCACGTGCTTCGCGCTGGTCGGGCTGACCTTCCCGGATGTATTGGCGCTGGGGGCTGCAAGCGGTTTTCCAAAGGCGCTGATGAGGTCGGCAGCAAAGCCTTTAGGAAGGCGGATGCCCACTGTGTCGAGCCCCGCCGTCGCCAGCGAATGAATGCCGCTCTGCGGCTTCAGTGGCAGGATCAAGGTCAGCGGCCCCGGCCAGAATGCAGCTGCGAGCTTTCGCGAGATGGGATCGAAAACGGCGTAGCGCTCCGCCATGGCGACATCGGCCATATGGCAGATAAGCGGGTTGAAGCGAGGCCGGCCCTTGGTTTCATAGATGCGCGCGATGGCGGCGGGATTGGTGGCATCCGCTGCGAGCCCATAGACCGTCTCTGTCGGGATCGCTACGGGAAAGCCGTCCGCCAGCACCGCGCAGGCGCGCGCTATGGCGTTCTCGTGGTCCGCGGTGATGTCGATGATCTCTGCCGTCATGTCCGCTCGTCAATAGCGCGGACAGCGACCTGCTTCAAAGCTTTTTGATGATCTCGCGAAGCGCATCGTTCGACGCGCCGAGCAGAAGCACGTTCTTGATGGCCTCCATCGGGTCGCTGGTCTGGAAAAGCAGCCCATTCTTGCGGATCGTCCGGCTGACCTGAAATGGTTGGCCTGGCTCACCTTCGATCGCGACGGCGAAATACATGCGCGAATAGGAGGTGTGGATGCGCTCGAAGAATCTCTCCTCTTCCCCGATTTCGGAAAAGAAGTTCGCGATATAGAAAGACCAGCTGACAGGCACGCGGCGTGCCAGAAGGGTCCGCGCGGCCGTCACGTGGCAATAACCGAGATGCGGGCTTCCTTCGAGCGTTCGATGGAAAACGATCTTTGGAAACTGAATGGAACGGTGAAAGGCGTTGATGCGCTCGTGGCTTTTTTCGCCGGCGGCTTCAAGCCGCTTGCCGGTTCGCTCGGCGACTTCCTCATGGCTGATATAGCGGCGTTCCTGCGGCAGCCAGATGGGTTTGTGGCGGACGATCCGTCCGGTTCTCAGAAATTCAGAATGAGCAGCGGATTTCGTTGCCGCCGGCACGGGAGGGCTTGGCGGGGGAGCTTCGAAATAGCGGATTTTTTCTTTGGCCTGCACTGGCTCCGCTCCGGTTGATGCCGGTATTTTAGAATTTAGCCGTTAATGACAGGTTTCCCTTATGCGAGGCTGGAAGGGCTTTTGGCGTCGTCGTCAATGCGGTTGTCGATGTCGCAATGTCGCCTATGCGACAGCCGGGGCGGATGCTTATATCCGCATCAAGCTCAAGGTGCCGCCTGGCTAGGGAGGGCGGAGAATTGGGAAGCCGGTCAAAGCCCGGCGCTGCCCCCGCAACGGTGGTGGAGTTTAAAGGTTTGGCTAGAGCCACTGGGAAAGAGCCGCAAGGGCCGCCCGGGAAGGCGCCGGACCAGCCCCGAAAGGGGCAACTCCTGAGCCCGGAAACCAGCCTTGGGGAAAAAAACGTTACCGATCGCGGCGGGCGTTCGGGGCAGGAAACTGGCAGGCCTGAGCCGGCCCGTTTTTCCATGTCCTTCCGCATGCCCGCAAGACAAGGAAGGCAAGATGGACATTCGCAACCAGGCGCTGCGACAGCTCAAGAACCGCCGCGAAGGCTTCAGTCTCGAACAGGCGTTTTATACTGATCCCAACTATTACAAGCTCGATCTCGAGATGATCTGGTATCGCGACTGGCTATTTGTTGGCCATGATTGCGAGCTGCCGAAGAACGGCAGCTATTTCACCCTTCAGATCGGCGATTATCCGGTTGTCGTGGTGCGCGGCCGCGATGGCCAGATTCGCGCCCTTCACAATACCTGCCGCCATCGCGGCAGCCGCGTCTGTACCAAGGAAAGCGGTTCGGCGGTACGGCTGGTCTGTCCCTATCATCAATGGACTTACGAACTCGACGGCTCGTTGTTGATCGGGCGCCATATGGGCAAGGAATTCGACAAAAGCCAGTTCGGAATGAAGAAGGTGCATTGCGAAAGCGTCGCCGGCTACATCTTTATCTGCCTGGCTCAGGAAGCGCCGGATTTCGCACCGGTCCGCGCCGCGATCGAGCCCTATATGGCGCCGCACCGCCTGTCGGAAGCTAAGGTTGCGCATCAGTCGACGATTATCGAGAAGGGCAATTGGAAGCTCGTCTGGGAAAACAACCGGGAATGTTATCATTGTGCCGGAAATCATCCGGAGCTCTGCCGCACCTTTCCGGAGGCGCCGACGGTCACGGGCGTTGCCGGCGCGATCGATGATCCTGTTATCATCGAGCACTGGCAGCGGTGCGAGGCGGCCAATCTGCCGAGCGAGTTCCGGATCTCACCCGACGGGCAGTTCCGTGTCGCCCGCATGCCGCTGATCGAGGGAGCGGAGAGCTACACCATGTCCGGCAGGAATGCCGTGCAGCGGAGGCTTTCCGACGACGTGAAAATCGACGGCATCGGCACCATGCTGCTCTTCCATTACCCGACCACCTGGAATCATATGCTGGGCGACCACGCGATTTCCTTCCGCGTCACGCCGCTCGGGCCGGAGGAGACCGCTGTTACCACCAAATGGCTGGTCCATAAGGACGCGGTCGAGGGCGTCGATTACAATCTCGAAGAGCTGACGCATGTCTGGAACATGACCAACGACCAGGACCGCCAGATCGTCGAGGAAAACGCCTTTGGCATTCGCTCTCCGGCCTACGAGCCGGGACCGTATTCGGCCGAGCACGAGGGCGGCGTCATGCAGTTCGTCGAATGGTATTCGAACTTCATGGTCAACCGTCTGCAGGGGGATCAGGCAAAACTTTCGATCGTCGCCTAGCTCAACGAGCGGCCGATCTCCTGTTCGTGATCGGCCGCATCGCATCCTTGCCGGGGATCCTAGGAACAAAGTCCTCGATCTGGCGTTGCTTTGCTCACCAACGACAGAGGAAACACCATGATGAGGTACCGTCTTCGCTTGACTGCATTGGCCGTTGCCCTTGCTTCCACGTTGACCAGCTTTGCCCCTGCCCAGGCACTCCAGATGCCTTCGGCACCCGCCTTTTCGGCGCATTCCGCCGTCACGGATGTCCAGTATCGCGACCGCCGCGACTGGCGCCGTGATCGTTACGGCTGGTACAGGGGACATCGCGGCTATCGTGAACGCCGGCCCGGATATCGTTACTACAACGGCTTCTGGTTCCCGCTTGCCGCCTTTGGCGCGGGCGCGATCATCGGTGGTGCTATAACGGCCGATCGGGGCGGTTATAACAGCCGTCATTATGCCTGGTGCGAAAGCCGTTATCGCACCTACCGTGCATCGGACAACACTTACGTTGCCAGTGCCGGTGTGCGTCGGATCTGCCGCTCACCTTACTGACCCGGTAGCATCAAGTTATCGGTCGCGACCTGGTCTCGGGCATGACGCCCGAGACCAGGTTTTTCATGCCTGAAACGTTAATCGCCTATTCAGGATCAATTTCCTAAAGGAGTGTCGAATATCCGGTCTGTCCGATATGGAAATCATCGGCTGCGGCTAAGAATTCGATGCACCGACTAAGGAATGGGGCTCAATATGACGTTCAAGAAGATGGCGCTTGCGGGAATCTCCGCCGTGGTACTCATAGTGTCGCTGACGCCGGCCCATGCCATGCCCCTTCCGGCCGGGCCGACGGTGGCAAATTCTGCCGTCACCGAGGTCCAATACTGGGAGCGCGATCGGTGGGAACGTCGCGAGTGGCGCCGTGATGCCTATCGGGATGGATATCGCGACGGCTATTACAACGGCCACCGTGGCTACCGGGAACGCCGACACGGCCATCGTTATTATAACGGTTACTGGTTCCCCTTGGCCGCTTTTGGCGCAGGCGCCATCATCGGCGGGGCGATTGCCGCTCAGCCGCGTTATGTAGAACCCGCGCCGCGATATGTCGAACCTGGTCCGGCCTATGTCGAGCGCGGCGACATCAATCCTCGCCATTACGAATGGTGCGCCGACCGCTACCGGTCCTATGACAGTTATTCCAACACGTTCCAGCCGAACTACGGCCCCCGCCGGACCTGCTTGTCGCCCTACTACTGATAGGCAGCTTTCTCTGCGGGCGATCAGAGAATGCCTGCCCGTCTCAACAGCCACCAGGCGGCGAAAACTGAGACGCCCATCAAGCTGAATGCGTAGACCGTACCGTCGCTTCCTTCTGCAAAAGGAAGCGACGAGGTGTTCATTCCGAAGAAGCCGGTGACCAGCGATGGCGGCAACAGGAATGCCGTCATCAGTGACAGGATGTAGAGGTGCCTGTTCGTTTCCGACGACAGCTTCGAGTCGATTTCCTCATGCAGCAGCCGCGCACGCTCCTGCAGGGCATAAACGTCGTGATCCACGGCCTCGAGCCGCGAGATGAGCCGTGAGGCCGCATCGTCGAAACCCGGCGGCATCTCGTCGTCATCGACAGCCGCTGCTCGTCGCATCAGCGTCAGCACGGTCCTCAGATGGCGATGCAGCCTAACGACCGTCCGCCGCACCGGTGCCAGTCTGCGGCGCTCGTCGCGTGGCGCATTGTCGTAGACGAAGTCCTCGATCAGGTTCAGCTCTTCCGTCAGCTCCATCACCAGGCTGATCATCGTCCGTTGGAACTCGGCGAGGAGCGTCTCGAACACGTCGATAGGCTTCTGGTAACGCGACGCGTTCTTCTCGATCGCCGCCCGCACCCGGTCCACCGATCGCAGCGGTTGGAGACGCGTGGTGATGATCACTTTGCCGGACGCGAAGAAATGCAGCCAGCCGATGTCGCGCGTCTCGCTGTCGAACTCGCGCTGGAAATCGACGAGGGTTCCGTAGACGACCTGTTCGTCGAGAGTGACGGCCGCATGCGTGTCATGGGTCGTGAGTGCGGCGACCGCGGGCGGCGGGAGGTCGGGAAAACTTTCCAGGAAGGCAGCGACCCGCGAGTCGGCGAGGTTCAGGTGGAGCCAAAGGAAACCATCGGTTACTTCAAGATCGCTGCGGCCCGCATCAAGCGGCAGTCGGGTGCATGGCGCACCAGGCCGGAAATGGTAAGCCCAGACGAGACCGGGTACGACGGGCGCTATAAGAGACATCGGCGTGGCATCCGGAAGCATGAAAATCACTCCATAGGTTCCTTTTGTAACGCCAGTTCAACAAAACTTTCTGAAGCGCCTTCGCACAAGCAGGAACCTAGCAGCAATTGACAATCACATTTACGTTTACGTAAAAAGCAAACAGGCATGCGGCCGTGTTGGAATCGGGTAGCATCAGGCAGGCGGAGCTGCCGTGGGAGGAGAGCATCATGTATAAGGCACCGGTCGAAGAGATCGCTTTCACATTGAATCACGTAGCAGGCCTAGCGGAGGCGGTGGAGATGAGCAGATTTGGCGATCTCAGCGCCGATCTCGTCGAAGCCATCCTCGAAGAAGCAGGCCGTTTTGCTGGCAACGAAATGGCGCCGCTGGGAGAGATCGGCGACAGGCAGGGCGCGCGGTTGACCGACGGGAAAATTAAAACGCCGGACGGGTGGCCGGAACTCTACCGCCACTGGCGGGAAGGGGGCTGGAACGGGCTGACGGCGCCGGAAGCCTTCGGCGGTCAGAACCTGCCGCATATGCTGAACGTGGCGGCGCTCGAAATGTGGAATTCCGCTTCCATGGCTTTCGCGCTTGCCCCGACGCTGACCATGGGCGCGATCGAGGCGCTCGTCACGCACGGCAGCGACGCGTTGAAGGAAAAATATCTCGCAAAGATGGTGTCCGGCGAATGGACCGGCTCGATGAACCTGACCGAACCGCATGCGGGCTCGGACCTCGGCGTCCTGAAAACGCGCGCCGAGCGTCGCGACGACGGCACCTACCGCATTTTCGGCCAGAAGATCTTCATCACCTGGGGTGAGCATGATGTGGCCGACAACATCATTCATCTGGTCCTGGCGCGGCTTCCCGACGCACCGGCGGGCACGCGCGGCATCTCGCTTTTCCTCGTCCCGAAATTCCTGGTGAACGAGGACGGTTCACTTGGATCCCGAAACGACGTCTTCTGCCACTCGATCGAACACAAGCTCGGCATCCACGGCTCGCCGACCTGCACGATGATCTACGGTGATGGCAAGTTCGGTGACGAAAAGGGAGCCATCGGCTGGATCGTCGGTGAGGAGAACAAGGGGCTCGCCTGCATGTTCACGATGATGAACAATGCCCGCCTAGCGGTCGGCATGCAGGGTGTTGCCATCGCCGAAGCCGCAACCCAGAAGGCGCTCTCCTATGCCCATGAGCGTACCCAGGGCAAGGCTCCCGGCTGGTCCGGTTCCGGCATGAGCCCGATCATTGAACATCCCGACATCGCCCGGACGCTGATCACCATGAAGGCGCTGACGCAAGGCGCGCGCGCCATCTGCTATGCCTGCGCCCATGCGACCGATATGTCGCACCACACCGAGGGTGATGAGGCCCGCCATTGGGCCGAGCGGGCAGCACTTCTGACGCCGATTGCCAAGTCCTTTGCGACCGACATCGGGGTCGAAGTCGCTTCGCTCGGCATCCAGGTACATGGCGGCATGGGCTTCATTGAGGAAACCGGAGCTGCCCGCTACCTGCGCGATTCTCGTATCGCTCCGATCTACGAAGGCACCAACGGCATCCAGGCGATCGATCTGGTGACACGCAAGCTGCCGCTCTCTTCGGGTCAACAGGTGCAAGGCTTCATCGGCGAATTGAAGCAGATCGCCGAGAGGATCTCGGCTTCGAACGACACGGCTTTCGGTGAGACCGGCGACCGGCTGCGTGCCGCGATTGCGGCTCTTGAAACCACGACCCATTGGCTGCTGGAGACGCAGGCTGCCGGAAATGCGGCTGACGCTCTGGCTGGCGCGACCCCCTATCAGCGCCTTTTCGGCCTGACTTTGACCAGCTGCTATCTCGCCAAGGGCGCGCTTGCCAATACCGGGGACGGCGGAGTTGAAAAGCGCGTCGCGCTATGCCGCTTCACGGCGGAGAACCTCCTCGCCGAAACATCGGCCTTGAAGGACCGCGTCGTTTCCGGCGCTGCAAGTCTCCAAGCTGCCCGCGCAATCCTCGCCTGAAGGAGCTTTTCCGTGAGCGACAACCATATCCTCGTCGAGCGTCCGGAAGCCCAGCCGGGCGTCATGGTCGTCCGGTTTAACCGGCCGGAAAAGAAGAACGCCATTACTTCGGCCATGTATAACCGCATGACAGCAGCGCTGAACGAGGCAAACGAGGACGAAGCGGTGAGAGCCGTTGCATTCCTCGGCACGGAGGGGTGCTTTTCTGCCGGCAACGACATGGGCGACTTCCTTGGCTATGCCATGTCCGGTTCGACGGAACCGCCTGCTGCCGCCGTCTTCATCAAGGCGCTTGCGGTTGCGGAAAAGCCTTTGGTGTCCGGCGTGGACGGGTTGGCGATCGGCATCGGTACCACGCTCAACCTTCACTGCGACATGACGGTCGCCTCCTCCCGCAGCCTGTTCAAGACGCCTTTCGTCGATCTGGCATTGGTCCCGGAAGCAGCTTCCAGCCTGCTCGCTCCGAAAGTGATCGGCCATCAGCGCGCTTTCGCCATGCTGGTGGCAGGAGAGGGCTTTTCGGCCCAGGCAGCGCTCGACGCCGGACTGATCTGGAAGATTGTCGAGCACGATGCAGTGGAAACGGAAACGCTGTCACTCGCCGCAAGCCTCGCAAAAAAACCGCCGCAGGCCTTGAAGATCGCCCGCGATCTGGTGCGCGGGCCGCGGGAGGCCATTCTTGCGCGCATGGACGAGGAACTGGTGCATTTCTCAGCACAGTTGAAGAGTGCCGAGGCGCGCGCCGCCTTCCAAGCCTTCATGCGGCGTTAACGCTGACAATCAAGAGAACGGGCGTCCCGACTTCTTTTGGGGCGCGGCCGGGAATAGATTGTGCCGCAAGGAGGACTCATGCGCACTATCTTGCTTGGTCTGATGATCCTGTCGGCTGCCTGTTCAACGACCTCTGCCGGGACGTCGCCGCTTGCAGGCTCTCAGACGCCATGGAGCTTCGCCCAGTATCAGGGTGACACCCATACCCGGACTGATGACCGGCCTCAACGGCCTCAGCGCTACGTCTGCGTGGTCCCGCCGCCACAGAGCGATGATCGCGACCGGCCCTATGTTTGCCGCGTCGACGCCGGACGGGTGGGTGGACGCTGCCGCTGCCCGAATGTTGTCGGCAATGGGCGTCTAGATCTCGACTATTGAGCAAGTGTCGGTTTTCTAAATTCAATTAAATCTTAATAAGCCATCCCTAACTCTTGCTGTAGTACAAGAATCGGGGACGTGCATGCGTAAGAGAACGAATCTGATGACCCGCATCCTCATTGCGGCATCGGTTGTTGTAATGGTCGCGTTGGCAGCTTTTTCGGCGCATATCTATTGGGTTCAGCAGACTGCGACGACAAGGGCGGTCCATGACAACATGAGCTCTTCGGGCCGGCAGGCAGCGGAAAGTCTTGCAAACTGGATGAATGGCCGCATCGTGCTGACAAGCATGGTGGCCGATGCCGTTGCGGCAAATTCCGCAGACGTTCTTAAGGTCCTCGACAATCAGGTGCTGACGAAGCAGTTCGTGAGTACCTATTTCGGCGACGAAGCAGGCGTGTTCACCATGTGGCCGAAACTGCCGATGCCGGAGGGTTACGATCCGCGCAAGCGCCCGTGGTACAAGGACGCGGTCTCAGCAAACGGACCGGTGTTGACCGAGCCTTATGTGGACGCCTCAAGCGGCAATCTGATCGTCAGCGCCGCAGTGCCTGTCAAGGCGGACGGCAAGTTGGCCGGTGTCGTCGGAAGCGATTTTGCGCTCGACGCCATCGTCAATCTCATCAAGTCCGTCGATGTCGGGGTTGAGGCCACAGCCTTCCTGGTCAACAAGAACGGCACCATCCTTATTCATCCCGACAGCAAGCTGATTGGAAAGACGCTTGCCGACATGTTCCCGCAGGATACGCCGAAGCTTGGGGCTGATCTCGTCGATACCCGCCTTGCGGGCAAGGACGTGCTGGTGAGCTTTGTCCCCGTCGCCGGCCTGCCGAGCGTCGAATGGTCCCTCGGCTTTGCGGTCGACAGCGACGCTGCCTATGCGTCGTTGCGCGATTTCAGAAACAGCGCGATTGTCGCGACCGTTCTGGCGGTCGCCTTGATGATGGCCGCGATGGCTTGGGTCCTGAACCAGTTTGTGGTGCGCCCCGTAACCGATATGACGAAAGCCATGGAAATGCTCGCGGCAGGACAGCTGTCCATCGCCGTCCCGGGCGAAGAGCGCCGTGACCAGATCGGCGCCATGGCCGCTGCCGTCGCAGTCTTCAAGGCCAACGCGATGGAACGCGAGCGGCTGGAAGGTGAAGCGGAAACTGGCCGCCGTCTGACTGAAAGCGAACGGCGTGAACGGGAAGCGCAGAGGGCCCGCGAGGAAGCCGAGATACGTTCTGTCGTCGAAGGTTTGGCCGAGGCGTTGAAGGCGCTTTCTGCGGGCGATCTTGCCTATCGGATCGAAAAAGCATTCCCGCAGCATCTCGATCGCCTGAGGGACGATTACAATACCTCTGTCGCCCAGTTGCGTTCGGCTCTTCAGACGGTCGGAGCAAATGCCCGCACGATCGATGCAGGTGCGGCGGAAATTCGCCATGCGGCCGATGGGCTTGCTCACCGCACGGAGCAGCAAGCGGCCTCCGTCGAGGAGACCGCCGCTGCTCTGGAGGAAATCACCACCACCGTCCGCGATACCGCTCATCGAGCCGAAGAGGTTGGTGCGCTGGTGACGCGAGCCCGCGACGGTGCTGAGCAATCCGGCAATATCGTTGCCAAGGCAGTCTCGGCGATGAACGAGATAGAGGAATCTTCCGGCAAGATTTCCAATATCATCGGAGTGATTGACGATATCGCCTTCCAGACGAACCTTCTGGCGTTGAACGCCGGCGTCGAAGCTGCCCGCGCGGGAGAGGCCGGCAAGGGTTTTGCCGTTGTCGCCCAGGAAGTGCGCGAACTTGCACAGCGCTCGGCTCAGGCCGCCAAGGAGATCGAGGCCCTGATCAGCGCATCCAATATGCAGGTCCGTTCCGGCGTGACGCTGGTCGCCGATACCGGCACTGCGTTGAAGAGCATCATGACCCAGGTTCAGGAGATCAGCCGGCATGTCGGCGCGATCGTCACGGCGACGCGCGAACAATCCACCGGCCTCAACGAGATCAATCATGCGGTCAACGCCATGGACCAGGGTACGCAGCAGAATGCCGCAATGGTCGAGGAACAGACGGCGGCAAGCCATGGCCTGGCGGCGGAAGCGGCCAAGCTAATGGAATTGCTCTCGCAATTCAATCTTGGCGGTAGCGAAGGGGCCGGTACAAGGTCTCAGGTTAGTCGCTACGCGGCCTGATTGTCGACTTGAGATTGGTGCCCGCCCGGTGAGGCGGGCATTTTCATTTCCGAAGTAGCGCCACCGTTTCGACATGCGGAGACCAGAGGAACTGATCGATCGGAGTCACTGAGGTGATGCGGTAGCCCCCATCGACGAGGATCCGAAGATCGCGGGCAAGCGTGCCCGGATTGCAGCTGACGGCGGCTATGCTCTTGATGCCGGAGCGGGCAAGTTCCTTGACCTGCGCCTCGGCTCCGGCGCGCGGCGGATCGAAGACCACCGCGTCGTAGTTCTTCAATTCCAGGAGCGTCATCGGCCGGCGGAAGAGATCGCGTTTTTCCACGCTTACCGGCTTCAGGCCTTGTGTGTTTCGAGCGGCATGATCGAGGGCCTTCAGCGATTTTTCCTCGCCTTCAACCGCATGTACCTTGGCCATGCGGGCAAGCCTCAGGGCAAAGGTTCCGGAGCCCGCGAAGAGATCGAGCACGCGTTTGGCCTTTGGCAGATGGGAAAGCACCAGATCGGCCATGGCGTCTTCGGCGGGTTTGGTCGCTTGGGTAAAGGCTCCCGGCGGCGGCGAGACCTTGACGCCGCCGAAGTCGATCAGCGGTTTTTGTGGCTCGATGAGGACCTCGCCATTGACCGAGACACGAGCGATCCCCTTGAGGCCCAGGACGGTTTCAGTCGCGGCGCGACGCTGCTTGTCGGAAAGCGGCTTCAGGTCATGGGCGGCGAGATCGAGTCCGGAAAGCGTTTCCAGCACCGTAATGTGAAAGGTATCGGAGCCGACCGCCAACGCTTGTCCGACCGCCCGGATAGCTTCGAGCCGCGCCATGATGCCGGGTGAGGCGATCGGACATTCCTCGATCGAGACGATATGGTTGGTCTCGGCACGGTTGAAGCCGAGCAGAAAATCCTTTTCTGTCTTGCGGGCCGAAAAGACCGTCCGCCGCCGCTCGCCGGGCTGCGCGACGACAAGCTCGCCCACCTCCGGCGCAAGACCCTTGGATTTCAGCGCCTCGACCACCAATTCACGTTTGAAATCGCGATAAGGGGTCTCGGCCAGATGCTGAAGCGAACAGCCGCCGCAGGCGTCCCGGTCAGGGTCGAAATGGCGACAGAGCGGCGTGATGCGGTCCGGCGAAACCTGCGCGATCGACATCAGTGAACCATGGTTGCCGTTGCGGGCGATTGCCACCGTCTCGCCTGGCAGCGTATGCGGCACGTAGACCGGGCCTTGATCGCTTTCCGCAATGCCATGGCCCTGCGCACCGAGCCGCGTGATCTTGACTGTTTCTGTGCTCATTCCGGTTTCTTTCCTGCGAGCAGGAATTCCTGATTGCCATCGCCGCCCGCTATTGGGGAAGGGATCAGGCCAAGGCTCGTCCAGCCCATATCTTCCGTCAGCCAGCGTTCCAGTTCGGCCGCAACCTGGGGCGCCGTCTCAGGCTCCCGCAGCAGACCTCCCTTGCCGATCGCCTCACGGCCGGCTTCGAATTGCGGCTTGACAAGAAGCACGCATATGGCCCCTGGCGTTGCGAGGTTCAACGCCGGCGGCAAGGCAAGCTTCAGCGAAATGAAAGACACGTCCGAGACAACGAAATCGATCGCACGGCCGCCGATATCGTCCGCGGTGAGATTGCGTGCGTTCAATCCCTCTATATTCGTCACGCGCTGATCGTCGGCAATCTTCTCGTGCATCTGCCCGTGACCGACGTCGAGCGCGGTGACATGGAACGCGCCACGTTCGAGCAGCACCTGCGTGAAGCCGCCGGTGGAGGCGCCCACGTCGAGGCAATTCGTGCCGCGTGGGTCAAGCGAGAAATGATCGAGCGCTGCGACGAGCTTGAGGGCCGCCCGGGATACGTAATGCTTTGCGGGGTCATCGACAGCAATCCTCACATCCGGTGAGAGCAGCTGGCCCGGTTTGGTCACCACCTGGCCGTTCACCGTAACCGTGCCGCGTGCAATTGCGTCGCGCGCCCGGGAGCGGCTGTCGAACAGTCGAAGGGACACCAGGAGTTGGTCGAGGCGTTGGTTTTCTGCGGTTTTGGACATGATATTATGTCAATGCCCGCCCCGCATGTTGCTGGCAAGGCCATCGCCTATGAAAACTTGGGAGACGGTTCAACGTAATTTTAATCGACTTGCGGTTTTCTGCGGATGGAGGAGACGCCCAGGCTGTGTCATCCGGAAAAAGCGAAAGTCGTCATGTCACTAAAAAATCTCTCCCTCAATAAAAAACTGATCATTACCTTCGTGGCTCTGATGTCGGTCTGCCTGCTCGCTTCGGCGGGCGTCTACTGGCAGTCCTTGAGGTCTAACCGCGCCTCCGTGCAGCAGATCACTGCGCAGGAAATCATGATGAACGTCGATGCGGCGCTCGAGGCGATGCTGGAGCAGGCTGTCAACCAGCGCGGCTTCCTGCTCTTCAAGAGCGACAGCACTTACAAGGATGTGTTCGTCAACCGCGACAAGATGATTGCCGCCATCGACGCTGCCAAGAAGGCAGCCGCAGGCATCCCGGACCTCATCGCTTCGCTCGACGCCATGCGCGCAGCCGCCGACGTCTTCCACACCCAGCTGACCGAACCCCAGCTTGCCGCACGAAAGAATACCGATATGCCGATCGATCAGGTGATCGAAATCGGCCGCAACCAGGCCAAGGGCCAGCTCGACGGCTTCCGCGACGCCGCGGCTAGAATCAAGAAGCAGGCGATGGACCTGACGACGGGTACGCGCATCGAGCAGGCCGACGCGTTTGGTGACTTGCTGATGGCGCTCCTCCTAGGTGGCGGCCTCGCCGGCGCGATCGCAGCGGGCCTGGTCTGGGCTTTGTCGCGGGCGATCGTCACCCCGATCATCGGCATGACGGAGGCCATGACCTCTCTCGCCGGCGGCAACCATAACATTGATGTTCCCGCTCTCGATCGCGGTGACGAGGTGGGCCTGATGGCCAAGGCCGTTGCGGTCTTCAAGGATGCCGCGATCGAAAAGCAGCGGCTTGCCCATGACGCCGACGCGCTGCGTGAGACCAATGAGCGCGAACGTCTCTCCAACGATGCGCAGAAAGCCAAGGAAGCCGCCGAGATTGAATTCGCCATGGACTCGCTCGCTTCGGGCCTCGCAAGCCTTGCCAATGGCGATGTCGCCTATCGGCTTGAAAAGCCGTTCTCCGGCCGTCTGGACCGGCTACGGACCGATTTCAACCAGGCGCTCGAGAAGCTCCAGGCAGCCCTCCGCGCAGTTGGCGACAACGCATCCGCAATCAGCGCGGGCGCCGTCGAAATCCGTGCCGCTGCCGACGACCTCGGCCGCCGTACCGAACAGCAGGCGGCTTCTGTCGAGGAGACCGCGGCCGCACTCGAAGAAGTGACGACGACCGTCCGGGAATCGGCCCGTCGCGCTGAAGATGTCGGCCAGCGTGTGCAGCGCGCCCGGATCGGTGCCGAGAAATCGGGCGAAGTGGTTCGTCGCGCCGTCTCCGCCATGGAGCAGATCTCAAAGTCCTCCGGCGAGATCATCAATATCATCAGCGTCATCGACGACATCGCGTTCCAGACGAACCTGCTTGCCCTGAACGCCGGCGTCGAAGCCGCCCGTGCGGGGGATGCCGGCAAGGGCTTTGCCGTCGTCGCGCAGGAAGTTCGCGAACTCGCCCAACGTTCGGCCAACGCGGCAAAGGAGATCAAGTCGCTCATCACGACCTCCAGCCAGCAGGTCGATGCCGGCGTGGCTCTGGTCGGGGAAACCGGTCAGGCGCTGGAAGCGATCGTCGGCGAGGTGCAGCAGATCAACGAGCATCTGAGTGCGATCGTCATCTCCACCCGCGAACAGTCCACCGGGCTGCAGGAGATCAATACCTCCGTCAACACCATGGATCAGGGCACGCAGCAGAACGCGGCCATGGTGGAAGAGCAGACTGCCGCGAGCCACAAGCTCGCCCATGAAGCCGAGGCATTGGATGCGCTCCTGAAGCAGTTCAATCTCGGAGGACCTTCCACTGGCCGCATCGCACGACCGATGGCCGCTCCTGCCGAAGCCCGCCCCGCAGCATCGCCCGTCAATGCATTGCGCTCGACGGTCGCCCGTGCCTTCTCCGGCAAGACGGCAACCGCAGCCGCGGTGAGGGAAGACTGGTCGGAATTCTGATCCCCGAACAATAAAATGCCAAGGCAGGCCGGAATGCTTTTTGGCCTGCCTTTTCTGTTTAAAGGTTCCGGTCTATCGTCCGGCCCAACCAGGCTGGAGGGATGGAAATGCGGTGGACCTTTTTGTTGGGCGGGCTTTTATTGGCCTCCAATTCGGCCTTGGCCAATGATACGACCGCCGAACTGACGACCGGCGGTCTCATCTACTCCCAGACCTCCGAAGTGACCATGGAAGAGGAAAACCTCTACATTTCCCAGGACGAGGTTCTGGTGGACTATGTCTTCAGGAATAGCGGCAAGAGCGATTTTGAAAGCATCATCGCTTTTCCCATGCCGGATGTCGTCGGCGGTTCGCAAAGCGACATTGCTTACGGTGATCCGGAAAGCGACAACTTCCTTGGTTTTTCGGTCATTCAGGACGGCAGACAGATCACGCCGCAGCTGCAGCAGCGGGTGATCGCGATGGGCATCGATCGCACCGAGGAATTGCTGGCTCAGCAAGTTCCGTTTCTGCCCTATAGTGAAAAGACTGGCGAGGCGCTCAAGAACCTGCCCGAGGACGTCAAGAAGCGTTGGATCTCCGAGGGCTTGGTCTATGTCGATCGCTACGATGCCGGAAAGGGCTGGCAGGAGGATCTGCGGCCGGTCTGGACGTTGCGTTCCGTCTATTGGTGGAAAACCACGTTTCCCGCCGGGAAACCAGTACGCGTCAGCCACCGCTACAAGCCGAGCGTCGGCGGCACGGTTGCCATGAGCTTCATCGAGGATGGCAAGCCGGGTTTCAACTACGACACCTACGTGGATCGCTATTGTCTCGATACCGGCTTCATGAAGACCGCCGCCAAGCTGGAAGCGGCCGCAGGCAAATCCGGGCCGCACTATACCGAGCAATGGGTGTCATACATCCTCACCACCGGCGCCAACTGGAACGGACCGATCGGCAAATTCAAGCTGACCGTCGACAAAGGGCGTCCGCAAAACTACGTCAGCTTTTGCGGCAATGGCGTGAAGAAGGTCGGTCCCACGACCTTCGAGATGACGGCGACGGATTTCTATCCGGAAAAGGATTTGCACATCCTGTTTCTGACGACGGCCGACAACTGAGTAGATCCGTCACCCCGCGAAACCGACGCCGATCCGGGTTTGGCCGAGCGCGTTGAAGACGGTGGAGACGATGCCGGCGCGGTCGAGGCCGGCCTTGGCATACATGGCATCCGGGCTCGCCTGTTCCATCCAGATATCCGGCAGGACCATGGAGCGGATCTTCAACCCGTTGTCGAGCAATCCCTCGGAGGCGAGGAATTGCAGCACGTGACTGCCGAAGCCGCCGACGGCGCCTTCCTCGATGGTGATCAGCACCTCGTGATGGCGGACGAGCTGACGGATCATGTCGTGGTCGAGCGGCTTGGCGAAACGGGCATCCGCGACGGTTGTTGAAAGTCCGGCTGCGTCGAGATCTTCTGCCGCCAGCAGACAGTCCTTGAGCCTTGTGCCGAAGGAGAGGATCGCAACCTTTGCTCCCTGCTTCACGACGCGGCCCTTGCCGATTTCGAGGATCTCACCGCGCTCCGGCAGTTCGACACCGACGCCTTCGCCGCGCGGATAGCGAAACGAGATCGGGCCTTGGTCATAGGCTGCGGCAGTGCGCACCATGTGCTTCAACTCGGCTTCATCGGCGGCAGCCATCACCACCATGCCAGGCAGGGTGGCGAGGAAGGTCGTGTCGAACGATCCCGCATGGGTCGGCCCGTCGGCGCCGACGAAGCCGGCACGGTCGATCGGGAAGCGGACGGGAAGGCCCTGGATTGCCACGTCATGTACGACCTGGTCGTAGCCGCGCTGCAGGAAGGTCGAATAAAGGGCACAGAACGGCTTGTAGCCTTCCGCGGCCAGACCGGCCGCGAAGGTCACCGCATGCTGCTCGGCGATGCCGACATCGAAGGTACGCGAGGGAAAAGCGTCAGCAAATTTGTCGATGCCGGTGCCGTTCGGCATGGCGGCGGTGATTCCGACGATCTTCTCATCGAAACCTGCTTCCTGCACCAGTGCTGCGCCGAAGACGCTGGTATAGCTCGGCGCATTCGGCTTCGATTTTGCCTGCGCGCCGGTAATGACATCGAACTTGTTGACACCGTGGTATTTGTCGGCTGCGGCTTCCGCCGGGGCATAACCCTTGCCCTTCTGCGTGCAGACATGGATCAGGACAGGGCCCCGGGCATTGTCGCGGACATTGCGCAGCACGGGAAGGAGGTGGTCGAAGGAATGGCCGTCGATCGGGCCGATATGATAAAAGCCCATCTCCTCGAACATGGTGCCGCCGGTGACATAACCGCGAGCATGCTCAACGGCGCGGGTTATCGCCCGGTCGATCCCGCGGCCGAGATAGGCGGTCAGTTTCTTGCCGAGGTCGCGGAAGCCCATATAGGTGCGGCCCGAGGCAAGCCGCGCCAGGTAGGCGCTCATCGCGCCCGTCGGCGGAGCGATCGACATGTCGTTGTCGTTGAGGATGACGATCAGCCGGGCATCGAGCGCGCCGGCGTTGTTGAGAGCTTCATAGGCCATGCCCGCAGACATCGCGCCATCGCCGATCACCGAAATCACGTTGCGCTTTGACTTCGAAAGATCGGCTGCCACCGCCATGCCGAGGCCGGCGGAAATCGAGGTGGAAGAGTGCGCGGCTCCAAACGGGTCGTATTCGCTCTCGGCCCGCCGCGTGAAGCCCGAAAGCCCGCCTTCCTGGCGGAGTGTCCGGATACGGTCGCGTCGGCCGGTGAGGATCTTGTGCGGATAACATTGGTGGCCGACATCGAAAATCAGCCGGTCGTCGGGCGTGTTGAACACCTTGTGGATGGCGATTGTCAGCTCCACGACGCCGAGACCCGCACCGAGGTGCCCCCCGGTCCGCGACACCGCATCGATCATCTCATCGCGCACTTCACGGGCAAGCTGCGGCAGGTCGCGGTCATCGATCTCGCGAAGATCAGCGGGAAGCATGACCTTGTCGAGCAACGGCGTGATAGGCGTTGATGTCACAGGGGCTGGCCTTTTCTGCTCTTGTCCGGAAGTCTGTCCTTCCACAAGATGAGAAGAAAACAGGCTTTTTCAAGTTGTCGAAACCCCGGTTCTAACCGATTTTAACCCATCGGCAAGGGGACAAACTCCTCCTCGTCGCCCGGCACGATATCAAAACGGCCCGTACGCCATTCCTCCTTTGCCTTTTCGATTCGCTCTTTCGAGGAGGAAACGAAGTTCCACCAGATATAGCGTTTGGAATTGAGAGCAGCGCCGCCGAACAGCATGAGGTGACAGCCCTGCGGGCCGCCGTCGAGCGTGATCGGGTCGCCGGGGCGGAAGACCAGAAGCTGATCGGCAGCGAACCGGTCGCCGGCGACGACAAGTTCGCCGGACAGGATGTAGATGGCTCTTTCCTCGTGCTGAGCGGCGAAGGGAAAGCGACGCCCGGCTTCCAGCCGCAGGTCGACATAGAGCGTATCTGTAAACATCGGGACCGGAGAACCAAGTCCTTCAAACGAACCGATCACTACCCGTCCCCTGGCGCCGGCCGCATCGATCACGGGCATGGCTTCTTTGCCGGTGTGGGCAAAGGCCGGGTCGATCTCCTCCTTGTCGTCCGGCAGCGCCAGCCAGGTCTGCAGGCCGGACACCGAAAGCGGATGGCCGCGCAGGTTTTCCGGCGTGCGTTCCGAATGGACGATGCCGCGGCCGGCCGTCATCAGGTTGATGTCGCCGGGACGGATGACGAGTTCGGTGCCAAGGCTGTCACGATGCTTGATCTCGCCGTCGAAGAGATAAGTAACCGTGGAGAGCCCGATATGCGGGTGCGGCTTGACATCCAGAGCCTCGTCGGCGCGCAGCAGTGCAGGCCCCATCCGGTCGAAGAAGATGAACGGCCCGACAAGTCGCCGCTGCCGGGTCGGCAGGGCGCGCCTGACGGCAAAGCCGCCAATATCGCTGGTCCGTGGAATGATCAGGTTCTCGATCGCATCGCAGGCGAAAGCATCACCGGCAACCGGGTCTGTTCCGGGAAAGAAGGACATGGGCTGATCTCCGTCTCGATTGATGGAGAAGCTAGCCCGAGATTGAGTATTCGAACAACCGAAACCGGAGAAACAGTGTGTTTCTCATCCGAGGGTCTGGTTTACCCGAAATGCCCGCCGATCAGGCGGCTCCATTGTTCGCCTGCCAATCCGTTCAGAAAACCGTCCCCGGACTGGATGGCCTGCCGGATGTGGGGGTCTCGACAATGAAGCACGCTTGATGCGCTGTTGATGAATGCGATCCGCTTGCCGAGCATCGCTTCCATCAGGAAAGGCTGCGTTCGCCCGCGCACCGCATTTGCGCCCTTGGTTGCTGCATGGGCGATTACCGCATCCACAACTGTCTCCTCCTGCGAAGGGGCGGCAAGCATCTGGACGATCCGGGCGGTGATCTGGGGGCGCCAATGGTAAAAGAAGCCTCCGATAGGCTCCTCCACGCGATTGAGAACGGCGCAAAACGCCGGGTGCCCGAACTCGGGTTTCTCCAACGTCTTCGAAATCACCCTCAAAACCTCCTCGCGAGACCAGCCGGGCCTCAGGAGAAAGCGTTCGGTCATCATTGCAAAAAGGTCTGCAAAAGCCTCTTGACCGATTTCCCGGATGGAAATCCCGCCCTTTGTGGAAAGCGTGGCTGAGACACCAAGCCAACGCAGCCGGTCGGGCGACGTACGGCGCTGGAAGAGATTGTCCGCGCGCGACGCGATCTGCTTGAAAAGGCCGAGCCTCGGGTAACGGCGCTCGGCATTCTCCAGCGCGAAGGCGGCGGGCCGGATGACGCGGACCCAGTCGAGACTGTAGGACGGCAAGGCAATTCCGCCGAGATGTTTCCACATCCGCATCGAGACTTCGCTGGCGGTTTCACTGAAAGAGAAATCCTGCGGGCCGTTCAAGGCTGCTCTGAGCATCTTTGCTCCAGCGAGGGGATTGCCGGAGCGCTCGTCCACCATGATGGAGGTCAGGAGCGCGGCTCTGACAGGCCGATCTTCGAACCGCATGGGTAGAACATGCCGTCCTACAAACCCGGAAATCTCGCCGCCCTCGGCAACGTGGACGAGAGAGGGAAGGTCGGCTGCACAGGCTTCATCCTCGATATAAAGTTCCTGGAGGTATCCGATCAACTCCGGTGAGGGGTCATGGCCAGACTGGCGGAATATGCGCTGGAACAGCGCAGCCACGACTGGAATATCGGTGCCCGTCAGCGGGCGTATATGACCCATCCTGTTTCTCACGCCTGCGCCGGCATCCGATCGGCCGCAGGCCCGTTATGGGCAGCCGGCACGTCCTCAGCATATTCATAAGGCCGGTGATAGCGACATCCGGTGAAAAGAGGTTCAAGCGGGAGGCTAAACCTTTAAGGAACTGGTTCTTTTCAGAGCGGCCTCAGATCATCCATCATGGACAGGGCGAAAGAACCGCCGCCTCTCCAGACGTCGCACCGATCGTCAGGCAGCCGCGCTCATGGCACAGCAACCATCCGCCGCCCGTCGCTCCGGATGCGGCGAGCATAAGGCGCGGCTGAGGCGGTAGCGTCGGATGCCACACCCACCAGCCGTCCTGCAGTCTGGCATCCGGTCCTGGTTCCATCCCGGCACCGGAACCTTTGATGGCTGCTTCGCGAATCTCTAATCCGTCGGGCGTCACAGCCCAAGTCTCACGCCATTCGGTCTTCTGGACCGAATGGCTCCAGGACAATGTAAAAAGCATAGCGGCGACGGTAGCCAGTTTGCCGCCGGCAAGGATGCAGAGGCTCATGTAAGCGCTGGTGCGGCGGGCGCTCCGCGATTGCGCCACCAGTGCTGAGCGACCACGATGATGCCGAGCGCCCAACCCAGTTCGTCTGTCCAGGGCAGAGCCATGACGAGGCTCGCGCCTGCGACAAGCAGCCGCTCCCAGATCGCCATGCGCGCGAAAAGAAAGCCGACCACCGCCGTGCCCCACAACGCGATGCCGAAGCACGCCTTCAGGAAGACGTAGATCACCTCTACCGGATACCCCCAGGTGGCTGCTATCGTCCCGGGATCCTGCAGCATCAAAGCCGGGGTATAGACAGCCATGAAGGGTACGACAAAGCCTGACGTAGCGAGTTTTGTCGCTTCGATCGAGATCTTGAAGCCGGAGGTTTTTGCCATGGGGGCTGCAGCAAAGCACGCAAGTGCCACCGGCGGTGTCAGGTCAGCCATGATGCCGAAATAGAAGACGAACATGTGGCTGACGATCAGGGGCACTCCGAGTTCCAGGAGCGCCGGACCGGCAAGCGACGAGGTGATGATGTAGTTCGGGATCGTCGGAATGCCCATGCCGAGGATCAGGCAGGTGATCATCGTCAGCACCAACGACAGGAACATGCTGTGCTCCCCGACACGGATGATGGCGCCGACGAAAGTCGACGCGATGCCGGTGAGCGTCAGTGTACCGATGACGATGCCGACGATGGCGCAGGCAATGCCGACGGGAAGCGCATTCTTTGCGCCTTCCGCCATGGCATCCCGGCAGATGGCAAGCGTTTCCTTGCCGCCTTTCACGAAAAGACAGCCTGCGATCAGCGCCAGGATGACGATCGCCAGAAAATCGACCCCGTAGCGCAGGAAGGACGCGGCGGCGAGGCCGAGAACAATCCAGAAGACGATCCGGAAGGCCAGTGGACCGATACTCGCAGCCAGCGGCATTCCAAGGATGAGCACGATGACCAGCGCCAGCCCCATGGTTCCGGCGAAGATGGGCGTATATCCCGCAAAAAGCAGATAGACGAGTGCGGCAAGCGGAAGAATGAGCGGCCAATGTTCCCTGACTGCCGCCCAAGGGTTCGGGAGATCTGCTCTGCTCATCCCTTTCAGCCCGGCTTTGCCGGCTTCCAGGAAAACCATCCAGAAGCAGACGCCGAAATAGAGGATCGCCGGGATGATCGCCGCCTTGACGACTTCCGCATAGGAAACGTTCAGGGTTTCGGCCATGATAAAGGCAACCGCGCCCATGACAGGCGGCATGATCTGCCCGCCCATCGAGGAAGTTGCCTCGACACCGCCCGCAAAGGCGGAGCGGAAGCCGAAACGCTTCATCAGCGGGATGGTAAACTGCCCTGACGCCACCACGTTGGCGACGCCGGAGCCGGAGATCGTGCCCATTAGCGCTGACGACATGACGCAGACCTGTGCCGGTCCGCCGCGCCAGGTGCCGACCAGGCCCAGCGCAAAGTCGTTGAACAGCGCCAGCATGCCGGCTCTCTCGAGAAAGGCGGCAAACACGACGAAGATGAAGATATAGGCGGCCGAAACGTAGATCGGCGTACCGTAGATGCCTTCGGTGCCGTAGGCGAAGTTTTCGACGATCTGCTCGAAATCGTAGCCGCGGTGGACGAAAGGTCCCGGCGCGTATTGACCGAGGAAACAGTAGGCAAGGAAGATGCCGGCGATGATCGTCAACGGCAGGCCCATCAGCCTTCGCGCGGCTTCGAACACGAGGATGACGAGTGCAGTTCCGACGATGAGGTCCGGCGTCGTCAGGAACCCGGCCCTTTGTATTAGATCCTCGTAGAAGACCCAGTTGTAGACCCCTGTAAGGAAGCCGAGAACACCCAGAGCCCAGAACCAGATTTTACCGGCCTTGGTCTTGGCGACGAGATTGCCGAAAAGCACGAAGCCTAGCAGCAGCAGGAAACCCACATGCATGGCGCGGACGATCTGGCTGGCGAGCGTGCCGTAGGCGGCTGTCCAGAGCTGGAACAGGCTAAAGGCGAAGGCGATCCAGAAGGCTGCGCGTCCTGTCCAACCTTCGCCGAAGCCTGCCGGCAGCCCCTCTATCGCTTCCTCGGCGCTTTGCGGTGTCATTGGATGATGCGTTGCGGATTGGGACATCGTCTCTCCGGAATCGGCCGACTAGGGCGAACTCCCCACGGTCCCCGAACGGGGGGAACTGGGAGCGAATACAAGGCGATAGGAGCGAGGCAAACGCTTTGCTCGCGGCTTGGCTTCTCGTCGCCCCTCGATCCGCCTTCTCCCCATCGGGGAGAAGGCGGATGCGCCGCTCTTACTTCAACAGGCCGGCTTCCTTATAGTAGCGCTCGGCACCGGGGTGCAGCGGCACCGGCATGCCGTCTAGCGCCTTCTTCGCATCGATCGCCTTGGCGGCGGCATGTGCCGCGGTAAGCTTTGGCAGGTTTTCGAAGAGAAGCTTGGTCATCTGGTAGACCGTCTCGTCGGAAACGCCGGAATGGGTAATCAGGAAGTTTCCGACCGCTGCGGTTTCCACGTCAGCGGTCTGGCCTTCATAGGTGCCCGCCGGAATGACGGCGGAAAGATAGGGCGCGCCGATTTTCTCGACTTCTGCCTTCGGGATCGCCACGACATTGATCTTGAGTGAGGTGGCGAGGTCGCGGATGGAAGCTACGCCAAGGCCCGCCGACTGCAATGTCGCGTCCAACTGCCGGTTCTTGATAAGCTCGACAGATTCGGCGAAGGGCAAGTATTCGGTCTTGCCGAGATCCTTGTAGGACATTCCCGCTGCCTCGAAGATCGCCCGCGCATTGAGCTCGGTACCGGATTTCGCCGCACCGACGGACAGGCTCTTGCCCTTAAGATCGGCAAGCGTCTTCACGCCGGAGTCGGCGCTGGCAACCACCTGGATATAGTTGGGGTAGATGGCGGCGATGCCGCGCAGCTTGTCGAGCTTGCCGGGAAAGCCTGCTTCCTTGTTGCCCTTCCAAGCTTCCTGCACCGAATCTCCAAGCGAGAATGCGATCTCGCCGCGTCCGGCCTGTAGCAGGTTCAAGTTTTCGACCGATGCCTTGGTGGCCTGCACCTGCGTGCGGACATCCTTGATGTTCTGGCCGTAAATCTCCGAAAGCGCGACGCCGAGCGGATAATATACACCCGACGTCCCGCCGGTCAGCACGTTGATGAATTCGGCAGCCCTCGCGCCGGAAGCCGAAAGCACCGTCGACATGGCCATCGTTGCGGCAAACATCAAATTGATTTTGTTGGATTTCACGCCAAACGTCACGATTGTCTCCTCCCAAAGCAACCCTTCAGATGACGGCTATCATGGGGAGGCGGCCACGGGGCGTCAATCGCTTTATGACGTGATCGCGGCGATGGTCGTAAGACTTTGGTTTTAGAGTGCGTGGTCGTTTCCGAGGCACGCAGCCACCTCAAGGATATCCAAAACCCGGACCAAGCCCGGCCTTTACCCGGTCGATGAACGCGCTTTTGAGCTCATTGTAACGCGCCCGGCTGTCGGGGGCGCTGGCAACAGCATTTTCCTTGATGGCGATATAGCTTTCACGCAGATTTTGATCGCTGCGCAACGCATCCCTGAGCGCCAGGTTCGAAACCCACGAATATCCGCCGAGTTGCACAAGATGGACGAGGTGCGTCCGCTCGGTGTGGTCCCGTCCCCGCCCGAAGATATGATGGCCCGGCACGCCGGCATGCGCCGCATAATCGTATCCGAGCGCCAGAAGCGGGTCATAGCAGGCTTGCCAGTCTGAAAGGGGGGCCAGGCCGATGATGATGTCGAGGATCGGTTTGGCGCGCATGCCGGGTACGGAGGTCGAACCGTAATGCTCTATCTCCTTCGCCAAACCGCCCAGTGCAACAGAAATTCGCTGATGTTCCGCCGCGAATTCCACCGGCCATTGCGGATCGTAATCGACGAGGACGTTCGTGTTGTGCTTGAGGCCAAGCACCATGTCCTCTCTCCGCAATTATTCGCCGTCAAGCGGCTCGACGCCCTGCGGCTTGCCGGCGCGGTCCAGGCGGATCTTTTCAATCCGGTTCTCGGCAGCGGCCAGCAGCTTTTCGCAATGCTTTTTCAAGGCTTCGCCGCGCTCGTAGATGGCGATCGATTCATCGAGCGCCACATCGCCGCGCTCGAGCCGCGCGACGATGCTTTCGAGCTCGGCCACCGCCTTTTCGAAGGAATAGCCGCTCACATCGACGGTCTCGTTGCTCTCGGTCATTTCTATCCCCTCATCAGTCTGCAGATATGCATGCCGGCCGATTCGGCCAGTCCTTCCAGATCATAGCCGCCCTCCAGCAGGCTTACGACCCGGTTGTTTGCGTATTTGCCGGCGATCTCCATCAGCCGTCCCGTCGCCCAGTCGAAATCGTCGCCGACGAGGTTGATCTGCGCCAGCGGATCGCGGTGGTGGGCATCGAACCCCGCCGAGATCAGAATGAAATCCGGGCGGAAGTTTTCGAGTGCCGGCAGCACCCGGCTCTTGAAGGCTTCGCGAAAGTGCTCGCTGCCGGTGTCGGGCGAAAGCGGAGCGTTGACGATATTGCCGTCCTTGCCGCTTTCGTCCTTGGCGCCGGTGCCGGGATAAAGCGGCATCTGGTGCGTGGAGCAGAACAATACCGACGGGTCGTCCCAGAAGATGTCCTGAGTGCCGTTGCCGTGATGCACGTCCCAGTCAACGATCGCGACGCGTTCCAGCCCATATTTTCGCTGCGCATGACGCGCGGCGATCGCGACGTTGTTGAACAGGCAGAAGCCCATATATTTGTCTTTTTCGGCATGATGGCCCGGCGGACGAGCCGCGACGAAGGCATTGTCCACCTTGCCGGTGAGCACGTCGTCCACGGCCGCCATGGCTCCGCCGATGCCGGTCAGTGCCGCCTGCAGGCTCTTCGGCCCCACATAGGTGTCCGCCTCGATCTGGCGAATGGTGTCTTCCTCGGGAATTTCCCGCATCACGGCGCGCAGGTACCTTTCGGGATGGGCGAGCAGCACCGTATCCTCGTCCGCCTGAGGGGCCTGCTTGCGATCCAGCTTTTCGAAATTCGGGTGCTGCAGGGCGATCGCCAGCGACCGCAGCCGGTCTGCACGTTCCGGATGCCCTTCGGGCGTGCGGTGTTCGAGGAAGATGTCGTGTTCGTAAAGGCGCGTGGTCATGCGGCGGCCTCATGAGGTTGTCTGCCCGACATGGCGCAGATGGCGTGATTTTTCAAGCATGCTCCTTTTGTCTCGGAGCTTGTTTCGAATGAAAGAATGGTCTTACATGGGAATACAAGCGAGGAAGTAAGGTGGCCAAGGACACAGTAAAATCGCAGGAATTCCGGGTGCCCTTTCGCGATGTGGACATGAATGGGGAGATGTTCCGTGCTGCCTATGTCGTTCGCGCCGAGGAAGCGCTCACCGAGTTCTGGCGGCGGCGTAAGCCGCAGAAGGACGATCCATTCTTCGCGATCGGCAAGATTACCTGTACGTTCCACGCTGCCCTGAAGTTCGGTGATCTTGTGCATACGCATGTGGGGGTCAGCAAGATCGGCGGAAAATCGGCCGGCTTCCTGGTGCATATGTTGCGTGGCGATGAAGCCGTGGCGGAGGCTGAAGTCGTCTGGATCGCCTGCGATCGGGAAAGCAAGGAGCCGGTCGCGCTTCCGGAAGACCTGCGCGACTGGCTCTACGGTTTCCTGGATTGATCAGGCCCTCTGCGGCAGCAGCGGATAACCGACCATTACCGCGCGGCCTGCAAGTGCTGCGATCAGCGCCTTGAAGCAATCGCCCGGGATGAAGGCAAGCGATCCGAGGAAGGCCTTGGAAAAGCCAAGCCCGGTGACGAGCGCCAGATAGGTGATCCCGAAAGCATAGAGCACGACGACGCCGCCGATCAGCGCAGCCAGGAAGAAATTCACGCCCTGGACGAGGCCGGTCTGGCCCCGGTCCACGAAATGTTCGGCGATGTAGCCCGTCACGAACGCCGCGAAGACCCAGCCGATGAGATAGCCGGTGGTTGGCGCCGCAAAGACTGCAAGACCGCCGCGGCCGCCGGAGAGCACGGGCAGGCCGATTGCGGCAAGCAGAAGAACCAGGAGGACGGCGAAGGTACCGCGCTTGGAACCCAGAACCACGCCCGCAAGCATGACGCCGAGCGATTGGGCGGTGATCGGTACCGGAATGAAACCGAGCGTGATCGGCGGCAGCAAGCCGAGCGATACGATGATTGCGGCGAACAAGGCGGCCAGGACGAGATCCCGCGTGGTCATGCTTTGTGATTCCTTAATACCGGATAACGGGTCATCTCTGCGCACGAATACCCCGTGCGTCAATGGCTGCGGCGATCTCGTCGGCATTCTTGAGCGTCAGAATGATCAGCGGAACCGCGAGCGTCAAGACGCGAGGCTTCAGCCCGCGGGCTCGATGAGCATCCTGAATGGCATGGTAGCGGTCCAGTATTTCCGGCACGAAACGAATGACGAGGCCGATCGACAGGCCGATGTCGGCTGCCTTGACGAGGCCGAGACGCTCCAAAGGCCAGGCGGCGAGCGTGATTTCGTCGATAAACTCGCCAATCCCGGTCGTAGCCGTCACCGCTGCCGCGAGCAGCATCAGGCTCGTCAGCCGAAGCAGCACGGTTGCAGCCTCTTCGACAGAGCCGACGAGCAGCGTGAACAGGGCAACGACGGCAATGGTCAGGAAGATCGGGCGGAGACGGGCGAGCGACTGACGTAGGCCGATCCCGAGCGATGCATATATCGCGACACTTATCACGGCGGCCAGCGCCAGCGGCGGGATCGACCTGAACAAGAACAGAGCAATGCCGGCGGCAGCGAGGCCGAGAAGTTTGGTGCGCGGCGCAAGCCGATGCAGCAGGCTGTCGCCTTCGACGTAAAGCGTCTTCATCGGGTAAGCTCCCGGTAGCGCCTGATCGTATCGGCAGGCCGGCCATCGGCGGCAAGCCGGCCCTCGTGAAACAGCAGGACGCGGTCGAAATCTTCGATCAGCTCCAGATCATGGCTGATCACCATGATGTTCTCGTCCAGGCCTTCGATAGTCCGCCTTACCAGCTCGCGGTTTTTCAGATCGAGCTGATTGGTGGGTTCATCCATGATCAGGATGTCCGGCTCCGTCACCAGAACCGAGGCCAGCGCCGCAAGCTGCAATTCGCCGCCGGAAAGCTCGTGAGCCCGGCGGCCCGCCAGATGACTGATGCCGAACCGTTGGAGCACTTTGGCCACGGCGACGTCGGTCTCCTGTCTGGAAAGCTTTCGGTTTTTGAGACCTAACGCGATGTCTTCCTTCAGGATCGGCAGGATGATCTGGTTTTGAGGGTTCTGAAAGATGAAGCCCGTTTCGGCGCGGACCTTTTCACCATCCTTGCTCGTGTCGAAGCTGTTGACGACGACGTGACCTGAGGAGGGGATGACAAGCCCGTTGATCATCCGCGCAAAGGTCGTCTTGCCTGAACCATTGAGGCCGATGATCCCGATGCGCCGCTCGCTCAGCGAAAGGGTAAGGGGATGGAGGACGATACGCCCATCGAAACGCGCTTCTGCTTCCTCGAAACGAATATCCAAGCCGGTCCCTCGCTTTGAGCCGTCTATAGACCGGAAAATGAGGGAGGGGAATGCAGAACCGAACGTGAACATTGAAACGGCGGCGAGCGCGGTCTACTCTGCCTTTCATGGCGATTCTCATTCCGAACGATCTAGCCCGAAAGATATTCCTCGAGCGGCAGCGGCTTTCCCAGCCGCCCGGCCGCGCTCTTACCAAGGCGGGGCTCCTGCAGCTCATCGATGATCTTGGCTTCGTTCAGGTCGATAGCATCGCGACGGTCGAGCGCGCCCATCACATGATCCTCTTCTCGCGCAATCAGACCTACAAGCGCGACCATCTGACAGCGCTACTGGAGAAGGACCGCGAACTTTTCGAGCACTGGACCCACGACGCTTCGATCATTCCGTCGCGGATGTTCCGTTACTGGAAGCATCGCTTCCGCCGTCGCGAGCCGATCCTTGCGGAACGCTGGAGGAAGTGGCACGGCGATGGGTTCGATTCCGCTTTCGAGGAGACTTTCCGGCATATCGCGGAAAACGGCGCAATCATGTCGCGGGACATGAAGGTCGAGGATCACAAATCCGGCGGTTGGTGGAATTGGCATCCGAATAAGACGGCACTGGAATATTACTGGCATATCGGAAAGCTCGCGATTGCGGGTCGGGTGAATTTCCAGAAGATCTACGACCTCGCTGAAAGGGTCATTCCGCCGCATCACCATGAGCCGGAGGTGAGCCACGAGGAATTTATCGACTGGGCTTGCCGCAGCGCGCTTGAGAAGCTCGGCTTTGCAACATCGGGCGAGATTGCCGCGTTCTGGGATATCGTCACGCCCCAGGAAGCCAAGGAATGGGTCACGGGCCATCGCGACGAATTGACGGAAGTTCTGGTGGAACCTGCCGACGGCGGCAAGCCGCGCGCCTCCTTTGCATTTGCAGGGTTTCCCGAAAATCTGGGTGATCTTCCCGAGCCGCCTGCCCGGGTGCGCGTGCTCAGCCCATTTGACCCGCTCCTGCGGAACCGGGACCGCGCAGAACGCCTTTTTGACTTCTTCTACCGCATAGAGGTTTTTGTGCCCGAGCCGAAACGGCAATACGGCTATTATGTCTTCCCGCTGCTTGAGGGCGAGCGGATGATTGGCCGGATCGACATGAAGGCCGACCGAAAATCGAATATGCTGGACGTGAAGCGCCTGTGGCTGGAAAAAGGCGTTCGCCCGTCTGCCGGCCGTCTGGAAAAGCTCGAGGCCGAGCTTCTCCGGGTCGCGCGCTTTGCCGGCGTGGAGAAGATTTCATATCAGCATGGCTGGCGCGGCTAGCCTTCCGGGCGGCGCGTCAGCCTTTCCATCGCAAGAAGACGGTAGCGAGCGGCGGGAGCGTCAGAGGAATCGAAAATTCCTTTCCATGTGAAGACTGCCTCTCTGTCCAGACTTCCGTCTGTCCCAGATTGGCGCCGCCGTAGAGGCCGGCATCCGTGTTGAGGATGACTTCCCAACGCCCCTCCGCGGGTACGCCGACATGGTAGCCATGACGAGGCACCGGCGTCATGTTCGACATCACCAGAATATAAGAAGACCTGTCCGCGGCGCTGCGCAGCATGCCGTAGATCGAGTTTTCCGAATCGTCCGCAACGGCCCATTCGAAGCCTTCGTGGTGTAGGTCGCTGTACTGCAAAGCCGGTTCCTGCCCATAAAGCCGGTTCAGGTCGGCGATCAATTTCTGAACACCCGCATGCTCGGGCCGATCAAGCAGGTCCCAATGAACCGAGCCGTCATGGCTCCACTCCGTTTCCTGGGCGATCTCGCATCCCATGAACAGCAGCTTCTTTCCGGGATGCCCCCACATGAAACCGTAGTAGGCGCGAAGGTTCGCAAACTTCTGCCAATGGTCGCCCGGCATCTTTCCAAGCAGCGAACCTTTGCCATGCACCACTTCGTCGTGGGAAATGGGAAGCATGAAGCGTTCGGAATAGGCGTAGATCATCCCGAAGGTCATCGCGCCGTAATGATATTTGCGATAGACCGGATCATCCTGCATGTAATGCAGAGTGTCGTGCATCCAACCCATGTTCCACTTGAAGTCGAAGCCGAGGCCGCCGTCTTCCGGCTTCTTCGTGACGCCCGGCCAGGCTGTCGATTCTTCCGCTACGGTGAAGGCATGCGGGCAGCGATCATGGATAATGCTGTTCAGGTGCTTGAAGAATTCCACCGATTCCAAGTTTTCCCGGCCGCCGTATTTGTTGGGTATCCATTCGCCTTCGTTGCGGCTGTAGTCGCGGTAGAGCATGGAGGCTACCGCATCCACGCGCAGCCCGTCCACGTGATAGTGTTCGAGCCACTCAAGTGCCGAGGCGATCAGGAAGCCCTTCACTTCGTTGCGGCCGAGATTGTAGATGAGGGTATTCCAGTCCTTGTGGAAGCCCTCGCGCGGATCCGCGTGCTCGTAAAGCGCAGTGCCGTCGAAGCGTGCGAGTCCCCAGACATCGGTAGGGAAATGCGCCGGAACCCAATCTAGGATGACCCCGATGCCGGCTTCGTGGCAACGGTCGATGAAATAGGCGAAATCTTCCGGAGTGCCGTAACGGCCGGTCGGGGCGAAGAGCCCAAGCGGCTGATATCCCCACGAGCCTCCGAACGGATGCTCCATGATTGGCAGCATTTCGATATGGGTGAAACCGAGGTTTTGCACATAGGGAACCAGCCGTTGGCTGAGTTCGACCCAATC
Organism: Neorhizobium sp. R1-B; assembly: GCF_004368875.1. Classification (NCBI taxonomy): domain Bacteria; kingdom Pseudomonadati; phylum Pseudomonadota; class Alphaproteobacteria; order Hyphomicrobiales; family Rhizobiaceae; genus Neorhizobium; species Neorhizobium sp. R1-B. The sequence goes on along the minus strand of NZ_SOEM01000001.1, from coordinate 13,552 downwards.
CAGCACCCGGTTGCCCTCTTCGCTGACCCTTACCCACGAACCGAGATGGACCTCGTAGACGGACATCGCGCCTTCACCGGAACGGTCGGCGCGGCGTGCCCTCATCCACTCATCGTCGGTCCAGCGGAAGGGCTTGGAGGATGCCACGATGGAGGCGGTGGAAGGTGCCGCCTCGCTGGCGCGCGCGACCGGATCTGCCTTTTGAGGCAGCAGATTGCCATGCGCGTCAATAAGCTCGAATTTATACCGTTCGCCGTGGGTCAGGCGCGGGATGAAAAGCTCCCAGACGCCAGCTTGGGGGCGAAGCCGCATCGGGTGACGGCGCCCGTCCCAGGTATTGAAGTCGCCCACCACGGAGACGCGCTGGGCGTTGGGAGCCCAGACCGAAAACCGCACGCCCGCTGTACCCTCGATCTCCATCGGGATTGCGCCGAGCGTTCGCCCGAGGTCGTAATGCGTGCCCTGGCCGATCAGATGCAGATCGAGATCGCCGAGCAGCAGGGGAAAAGAATAGGGGTCTTCCGTTTCCTGGACCGTGTCCGGCCAGGTGATGCGAAAGAAATACGGAGCTGTGCTGCCGGTGACGCCGGCAAACAACCCGCCTTCATGAATGGATTCGAGCTGCGCCAGTATTTTGCCGGTTGCCGCTTCTACAACCTCCACCGCCACGGCGCCGGGGAGCAGGACGCGGACAATCGTCAGGTCGCCATATTGGTGGCGGCCCAGAATGGAAAACGGGTCGCCATGCCGCCCTTCCACCAGGGCCTGCAAACCCTCGCGGACAGTGCCGATCATCAGGTCTGTACGCTCGTATCTCATCAGGGGTTCTCCAGAAGTCTTGACGCGATCGCCGAGAAGCCGGCAAGGGGAAGAGGCAGCCAGTGCGGGCGGCTGCGCACCTCGTAGGCAATTTCATAGGCCGCCTTTTCGAGCAGGAAGAGGTTGAGAATGCTGTTGCGGGCCTCATCGGGAATCCGCAATGCATCAGATGCTTCGGTGGCGTCGAAATATGCCTGCAGGAAGGCCGGTTCTGCCTTCTCCATAAAACGGGTGACGAGCGCATTGTGGCGGTGGTGGTCCACTTCGTTCACCACTTCCCGGTGGAGATCGGCGGAAGCGGCCAGATAGCTCAGCGAGCGCAGCAGGCCGGCGACGTCGCGCATCGGGTTGGTCTTCGCGCGGCGGCCGGCAAGGTCCCGCGTCGGTTCGCCTTCGAAGTCGATGATGTAGGCGTCGCCTTCCGCCACGAGGATCTGCCCTAGATGGAAATCTCCGTGATTGCGCGTCATCACCGTGTCCTTGGCCGCTTCCGCCAAGTTTGCCGCCAGGTTCAGCAGCTCGTCCTTGCGTTCGAGCAACATCTTGGCTTCCCGCTGTGCCTCGCCCTCGAGCAGCTCTGCCTTTGCTTCGAGCAGCTCCAGGCTTTGAGAAATCTGACGTGTTGCCGCCTCGCGCCATTGCAGCACGTCCTCATCCGTGGCTCTCACCGGCGTAAACGCTTCGTCGTCGGTCTGCTGGGCCAGGACCACATGCAGCTCGCCAAGCCGTCTGCCGATCATGATCACGAAATCGATGAGCGGCTTAAAGTAGTCGTCGGTGGCCTCGCCATCGAGACCGGTGACGACGATCTCGTCTATCACCCGGCGAAGGTTGCTTAGCATCCAGTTCCAGGCATCACCCTGGTTGCGGATCGCGGCTTGAACGATGATCAGCGTGTACCGGTTGCCGTCCGGCGCGATCCGCGCCACCTCGCCAAGCAGTTGGGCAGTGTTTTTGTAGCCCGCGAGCGTGAGATATCGCGTCATCTCCACCTCCGGGTGAATGCCGGGGAAGATGTGGCGGATGAGTTTAACCATCGCCATGTCGCCGAGGATGAGCGAACTGTTGGACTGCTCCGCTGAAAGCCAGTGGACTTGCATATCGTCGTTGACATTCACGCAGTCGAGATGGTCGGTCCCCAGGAACTCGAGCGTGCCGCCCCGGCCGGAAATCACCGCTCGCTCGCAAAGCCCCCGTATCACGCCGCGAGCCAGGGTCTCCATGGCAAAACCGTCTGTCAGGAAGCCGACGCGGCGGCCCTGGCGAATGCGGGCAAGGGCGAGTTGCTGCGCAAGTGCGCTGGGCTGGTTGTCGTCCCAGGAGACGGCCAGCGGCAAAAGATAGGTATCCTTGCGCCCTCCGAGATCGACCTCGAGTTCTCCGAGCAAGATATTGTTGGCGAAGGCGATCGGAGTTGCGGTCGTCAACCTAGCGGAGTGCAGGATCTCACCCTTCGAGCCGAACCAGCGGCGCTTGCCGAGATAGGGCGGCAACACGTCCTGCGACAGCGTGTTTGTCAGCCTTGGTTCGTCCATCAGCTCTTGCAGGTCGCGACGGATCACCATCGTTACCATGTCCTGCATCTGCTCGGGTGGCTCCGTTCGCCACACCGGCCCGTCAGCCTCGGTGGCGAGCTGGAACCAGAAGAAGCCATAAGGCGGCAGTGTCAGCAGGTAGGTCAGCTGGCCGATCGGAGGAAACGGCGACATGCCGGTCAGCTCGATCGGCACGCGGCCTGCAAATTGGGCGAGGTCCAGTTCGACCGCCTGCGGCAGCCGCGAGAGGTTGGCGACGCAGAGGATCGTCTCGCCGTCGTGTTCGCGAAGGTAAGCAAGGATTTTGCGGTTGCCGGGCGCCAGGAACCTTAAGGAGCCGCGGCCAAAAGCCATGTGCTTGTTACGCAGCGCCAGCATCCGTCGCGTCCAATTGAGAAGCGAATGGGCATCGGCTCCCTGCGCCTCGACATTCACCGCTTCATAACCGTAAAGCGGGTCCATGATCGGCGGCAGGACGAGGCGGGCAGGATCTGCCTTGGAGAAGCCGCCGTTGCGGTCCGGCGACCATTGCATCGGAGTGCGAACGCCGTCGCGGTCTCCCAGATAGATATTGTCGCCCATGCCTATCTCGTCGCCATAATAGACGACCGGTGTGCCGGGCATCGACAGCAGCAGCCCGTTCATCAGTTCCACGCGACGGCGGTCCCGTTCCATCAGCGGCGAGAGCCGGCGTCGGATACCGAGGTTGATGCGGGCACGTCGGTCCGCGGCATAGATATTCCAGAGATAGTCGCGTTCTTCGTCCGTCACCATTTCCAGCGTCAGCTCGTCATGGTTTCGAAGGAAGATGGCCCATTGGCAGTTTTCGGGAATTTCCGGGGTCTGCCGCATGATGTCGGTGATGGGGAAGCGGTCTTCCTTGGCGATCGCCATGTACATGCGGGGCATCAGTGGAAAATGGAAGGCCATATGGCATTCGTCGCCGTCGCCGAAATATTCCCGCGTATCCTCCGGCCATTGGTTGGCCTCGGCGAGCAGCATTCGGCCGGGATGGGTGGAATCGAGCGCCGCGCGGATCTTTTTCAGGATCGTGTGGGTCTCCGGGAGGTTCTCGTTGATCGTGCCTTCGCGCTCGACGAGATAGGGAATAGCATCCAGTCGGAAGCCGTCGATGCCGGTCTCGAGCCAGAAGCGCATCACGCCCAGCAGTTCCTCCAGCACCAGCGGATTGTCGAAGTTCAGATCCGGCTGGTGCGAATAAAAGCGATGCCAATAATAGGCGCCGGCGACGGGGTCCCAGGTCCAGTTCGACTTTTCGGTATCGAGAAAGATGATCCGGGTTTCCGGGAATTTATGATCGGTGTCCGACCATACGTAGAAATCCCGTTCCGGCGATCCGGGCGGCGAATGCCGCGCCCGCTGGAACCACGGGTGCTGATCTGAGGTGTGGTTGATGACGAGTTCGATGACGACCCTGAGGCCCCGTTGATGGGCGGCTTCCACGAACGCCGTGAACTCCTCTATCGTGCCGTAGTCGGGGCTGACATTGGTGTAGTCCGCGATATCGTAGCCGTCGTCTCGGCGTGGCGAGGGGAAGAAGGGTAGAAGCCAGATCGTGTTGGCGCCGAGCGATGCTATATGATCGAGCTTTTCGTGCAGCCCCTTGAAATCGCCGATGCCGTCGCCGTTGGCGTCGAAGAACGATTTGATGTGAAGCTGGTAGATGATCGCGTCCTTGTACCACAGTGGATCGGCCTCATGAGAGTGGGCCTGGTTCTGCGATTGGCCGCGGCTGCCCGTCATATCCATCTTTTCGTTCCTCCCTTACCTCACGCGCCAGATCGCAAACGGCAGGCCGTGATGCGGATCGAGCCGGATGCGCTGGACCTTCCCGGTCAATGTGAATTTCTGGCCGGTAATCAGATCTTCGACATCAAGTGCGCCATGGTCCGGGAGGTTCCATGACCAGAGCGGAATTTCGACATCTGCCTCCTGGGCGTTATGAGGATCGAGGTTGACGGCGATGAGCAAAGCGTTCTCGCGCCCGGGGCTCGTCTTCTCATAGAACATGATGTTGTCGTTCCAGGCGGTGAGAAGTTGCAGACCGAGATGCGAATGGAGCGCAGGGTTCTCGCTTCTGATCCGGTTCAGCATGGTAATTTCGGACTTGATATTGCCCGGACGGTCATAGTCCCAGGCGCGGATTTGGTACTTTTCAGAGTCCGCGTATTCCTTGCGTTTGGCATCCGGCCGGCCTTCGCAGAGTTCGAAACCGTTATAGACACCCCAGAGCCCCGAAAGCGTCGCGGCGAGCGCTGCCCGGATCAGATAGGCAGGGCGCGGGGCGTTCTGCAGGAAGTCCGGGTTGATGTCGTGGGTGTTGACGAAGAAGTGCGGCCGGAAGAAATCCTTCGGCTCTTCTGTGGTGATCTCGCGCATGTACTGCTCGAGTTCCCATTTCGCGTTCCGCCAGGTGAAGTAGGTGTAGGATTGCGAGAAGCCGATCTTCGCCAGCCGGTACATGACTTTCGGCTTGGTAAAGGCTTCCGAGAGAAACACGACATCGGGATGCCGCGAGCGTATGTCGGCGATCAGCCACTCCCAGAAGGGGAAGGGTTTGGTGTGAGGATTGTCGACCCGGAACAGCTTGACGCCATTGTCGACCCACTTCTGCACGACATCGCGCAGTTCGACCCACAGGGAAGGGATCGCATTGCTGGCGTAGAAATCGACATTGACGATGTCTTCGTATTTCTTGGGCGGGTTTTCGGCATATCGGATCGTGCCGTCCGGCCGCCAGTCGAACCACCCGGGATGCTGCTTCAGCCAGGGATGATCGGGCGAGCATTGGATAGCCAGATCGAGCGCGATCTCCAGGCCTTCGCCCTCGGCGGCCTCGACCAGGCGCCGGAAATCGTCGAATGTACCAAGCTCGGGATGGATTGCGTCGTGGCCGCCGGCATGCGAACCTATCGCATAGGGGCTGCCGGGATCATCCGGCCCGGCGTTCAAGCTGTTGTTCTTCCCTTTGCGGTTGGTCTTGCCGATCGGGTGGATCGGCGGAAAATAGAGAACATCGAAGCCCATCGCCCGGATTGCCGGCAGGCGGCGGATGACATCGTCGAAGGTGCCGTGTCGGTTCGGGTCGCCGCTCTGGGAGCGCGGGAAGACCTGGTACCAGCTCGCAAAGGAAGCAGCGGTCCGCTCGGCATCGACGGGAATGACCTGGGAACGGACGCGATGAGGGCGGCGGTCCGCCTCGGCCATCAGCTCGGCGGTTTCCGGCGCAAGCAGAATTTCGGTTCGCTGCTGGTCCTGAGCCGCCGTCAGTTTGTCGAAGAGGGCCTGCAGGCGGGATCTGACCTTGCCCTCTGCATAGTCGAGCGCGTCCAGGACGAGATTGATTCCTTCCTGGATTTCCAGCCGGAGATCCAGTCGCGCCTCATGTTTCTTGGTGAACTCGTAGCGGAAGATGGCGAAAGGATTGCGCCATCCCTCGATCGCAAATTCGTGCCGCCCAACGCGCTTTAAGGGGAATTCCGCCTGCCAGCGATCGTTGAGTATCAGTTGCATGGGCACCTGCTGCCATGCCGTATCGTCCGCGGCGCGCCAGAGCAGCGCCGCTGAAAGCGGATCGTGTCCATCGCCGAAAATATCGGCTTCCACCTTGACCGTTTCGCCGACCACCCGCTTCACCACAAAGCGGCCCTCGTCGACGCATGGCGTAATTTTCTCAATGGCAAGTCTTGGGGACGCCGCTGCCGTGTTGACATCCGGTACGGGGGCCGCATCGATGATGGGTATGGACGCCCGCCCTTCGAAGACCCGCAATTCTCCCGGCTTCAGCTTGAGCTGAGGAGCAAAGATTTCGTTCTCGTTTTCGCGCGATGTCAGCGGCAGGAAAGGGGCGGCTGCCTCTCGCAACACGTTGTATGGCGCGTTCGTGACCCGACGCAGGTCCCGGTTCAGAACCACGACCCTGATCCTCTCGGAGGTACGCGGATCCTCGCTGTCGGTCTGCAGCAGCGCGACGGCAGGTGCCTGGCTGGTGGAAATGAGCCGGAGCGGCTGGCGGGCAAAACCGGCGGCGGTCTTGTTTGTGCTTGCGTTGGTCGCGCGGATCTCGCCCGAGAGATCGAAGGATCCTCGTTCCCGCAGCCCCCGCAGGCCGAGCCCGTCGCCGTGCAGCGGATCCAGGGGAATCGCTGCTCCGTATTCGAAGCCCATAGGTACCATCAGGCCGCTGGCGAAGGTCGATGCCAGCTTCAGCGCCCGGATTGCCTTGCGCTGGAGTACCTCGCAGCTGTCCGTCCCGTGCGCCATGCGCTTGGCGAACGGAGCCTCGGGGAAGGTGATCTGATAACCGAGCTCCCGCTGGATCTGGTATTCGTCCATGATCCAGCGCTCTTCCAAATTCCACCACGCAAACGAGGAGAAGCTGCCGTCGAAACCGGTTCCCTGCAGAGCCTTGCGGTCCCCGAATGCACTGCCGGGCGTCCAGGCAAGGAAGGTGGTTTCCGGCGCGGTCTTGCGCGTTGAGAAGATGAGATCATACCAGGCTTCCGGAGCAATCCGGCCGATGCCAAGGCAGCGGAAGCCTACAATCCCGATTTCCGCCAGCCAGGCAAGCCGGCTCCGCCAGTCTTCGATATGCCGGACTTCACTCAAAAAATCGATGCGGCGGCTGCAGCTTTCCTGCGGCGCGAGGCGCGGGTCTGCGATGACCGGCCTCGCCTCGTCGGCACCGACAGCCACGCGATCGATCACGACGTCGAGCATCAGCTTAATGTTGTTTTCGCGTGCGGCGGCAACGAGAGCCTTGAAGCCGTCTTCCGGTGATTGTCCGAGGCCCAGACGAGTATCCAGGCGACCGAAATCCTTCGTCACGAAGACGCTTGTATTCGCGCCCCGTTCGAATAAAGGCGCCGTCAGCACCGTGTCAAAGCCCAGATCTTGCGCATGGGCGAAGACTTCGCGCCACGCATCAAGCCCCTTTAGCATCAATGGGTGGACGTAGTAGATCTGGGGCGGCAACTGCGAGAGCGAGATTCGCGAAGCGAATTGGGGACGCGTATTCATCGGTGGGACCTCGCCGTGAAGGGTTTGCGGGGTCTAACTGCAAGGCAGGGCGGCTTGTTCCGCTAAAGTTGGCGCGATTGCCAACTTGCAAGCTTTTGCATGTCTGCATGTGGCTTCGTCGGGATAGACGCAGGCCGCCAGAAAACTTGCGATGTTCCTGCTTCGCAAAAGCCGCCCGCCTCGATAAACAGGTCCGGAGGAAGCGCGCTGGGAGGCACGGGATGGCAAAGCTGAAAGTAGCGATGATCGGGCTTGGAATGGCAGCAGGCCATCATGCCCGCAGCCTGCTCGACCTCTCCGACAGGATCGAATGTGTCGCGGCCTATAGCCCTACCGCGGCAAGGCGTGAGGCTTTTGCTGCCCAGTACCCCATCCCGACCAGCGGTGATCTCGATGCGATCTTCGAGGATGCAAAAATCGAAGCCGTGCTGATCCTGACGCCGCCGAACACCCATCTCGAACTTGTCCGGCGTGCCGCTGCCGCAAAGAAGCATATTCTTCTCGAAAAGCCGCTCGATATCACGTTCGAAAGATCCGAAACGATCGTTCACATTGCCAAACAGGCCGGCGTCCTGTTCGGCGTGGTGCTGCAGAACCGGTTCCGTGCAGCGGTGCTGGCGCTCGACGAGATCGTCAAGAGCGGTCGGCTCGGACATTTGGTCGAAGCGTCTGCCGCGATCCGCAACTGGCGACCCCAAAGCTACTACGATGTGGAAGGGCGAGGTACGCGGGCGCGAGACGGGGGCGGTGTCTTGCTGACGCAGGGCATTCATACCATCGATTTGCTGTTGAGCTTTGCCGGCCTTCCACAAGAGGTCGCATCCATTGTGAGGACCAGCCCCATTCATTCCATGGAAACCGAAGATCTGGTTGCTGCCACCTTCTCATTTCAGGGCGGGGCGATCGGCACGTTGAACGCCACGACCTGCGCCTATCCCGGTCTGCCGGATCGCATCGAACTGATCGGCACCAAGGGAACGGCCGTCTTTTCGGGAGACACGCTTCAGGCAGCCTTCATGGATGGTACGCAGATTGCTGCTGGCGGAGACAATTCCGGCAGCGGCGCAGGGGCCAACCCAATGGCCTTCGGGCACGAATTGCATCGCGCCCTCATCGAAAATTTTTGCGACGCGATCCGTGATGGAGCCCGCCTGCGCGTCACAGGCGAGGATGCACTGAACGCTCATCGCTTTATCGAGGCGATCTTGGCCGCCGGGCGATAGCGGCAAGCTCTCCGTTCAGCAGATGATGGTCTCGGCGATCTTGATTCCGAACCCCTCGAGACCGACGTAATGGCGCTCGCTGCGGGTCAGAAGCTTGATCGAGGTGACGCCGAGGTCCTTGAGAATCTGCGCTCCGAGGCCGATTTCCAGCCATTCGCTTTCACGCGCTTGAGCTTCCGCATGGCCCTCCTGATCCTGCCGGAGCTTGCGGCCGTGGTCCTTCTGGCCGACGCCGACCGAACCTTCCCGGAGATAGATGATCACGCCGCGGCCTTCTTCTGCGATCTTCGCCATATAGGCGTCAAGCGGCCGATGAGCACCGAATACGTCGCTGGCGACATTTTCGAGATGCAGGCGGACCGGAATTTCCTCGCCGTCACGGATGTCGCCGAAGATGATGGCGACATGCTGCATCGGGTCCCAGGGAAGCGAATAGGCATGCGCCTTCGCCTTGCCGTGAGGCGTGTCGATGTCGAACTTGGACTGCAGTTCGATCAGCGTTTCCTTGCGCTGGCGGTAGGCGATCAGATCCGCCACCGAGACCTGCTTCATACCGTTCTTCAGGGCGAAATCGGCAACCTGCTGGCCGCGCATCACGGTACCGTCGTCGTTGACCAGTTCTGAAATCACGCCGATCGGCGGCAGGCCTGCAAGGCGGCAGAGATCGACAGCCGCTTCCGTATGGCCCGAACGCATCAGGACGCCGCCCTCGCGGGAGATGAGGGGGAAGATATGGCCGGGCCGCACGAAATCGGAAGGGCCGGCATTCGGGTTGGCGAGGTTGCGGACGGTGAGTGTCCTGTCGTCGGCGGAAATGCCGGTTGTCGTGCCGTGCTTGAAGTCGACGGTGACGGTAAATGCGGTCGTATGGGCGCTGTCGTTTTCCGCCACCATCGCGTTGAGGTTCAGGCGCTTGGCCTCTTCGCGCGGCATGGGGGCGCAGACGATACCGGAGGTGTGGCGCACGATGAAGGCCATTTTCTCCGGCGTGCAATGCACGGCCGCGACGATCAGATCGCCTTCGTTCTCGCGATCGTCGTCATCCGTAACCACGACGATTTCCCCAGCCTCGAAGGCTCGGATGGCATCAACAACGCGTTTCTGGTCATAGGCCATGGGTGATTGTTCCTAAAGGGTCTGCCCGGTCTGGGCCCGATGGCGGAGGTAATGATCGGCGATCGCGCAGGCAACCATCGCTTCGCCGATCGGTACTGCACGAATGCCGACACACGGATCGTGCCGTCCCTTGGTGCGCACTTCGACATTGTTGCCGTCGGCATCGATCGATCGTCTTTCGGTGAGGATCGAGGAAGTTGGCTTGATGGCAAACCGGGCGATCAGGGGCTGCCCGGTCGAGATTCCCCCTAAAATTCCGCCCGCATGGTTGGAGAGAAATATCGGGTTTCCGTCGTTGCCCATGCGCATTTCGTCGGCATTTTCTTCGCCGGAGAGTTCGGCCGAAGCGAAACCCTCGCCGATTTCGACGCCCTTCACGGCGTTGATGGACATCAGGTAGCTTGCAATGTCCTGGTCGAGCTTGCCGTAGACCGGGGCACCGAGACCAGCTGGGACGCCTTCGGCGACGACTTCCACAACGGCTCCGATCGATGAGCCGGCCTTGCGAACCGCATCGAGATATTCTTCCCATACGGGCACGATCTCCGCGTCCGGAGAAAAGAAGGGATTGCGGCCGACCTGGTCCCAATCCCAGTTCGCCCGGTTGATCTTGTGCTTGCCGATCTGGACGAGCGCGGCGCGGACGTTGGCGCCCGGCACCACCTTGCGCGCCAGTGCGCCCGCGGCAACGCGAGCCGCAGTTTCGCGGGCGGAGGAGCGGCCGCCGCCACGATAGTCGCGGATGCCGTATTTGACGTCATAGGTATAGTCTGCGTGTCCGGGGCGATAGCGCTGGGCGATCTCGCCATAATCCTTGGAGCGTTGGTCGGTGTTCTCGATCAGCATGGAAATCGGGGTGCCGGTCGAGATCATGGTCTCGCCGTCGGCATCCATCATCACACCGGAGAGCACTTTGACGATGTCATCTTCGCGTCGCTGTGTGACGAAACGCGACTGGCCGGGCTTGCGCTTGTCCATCCAGGCCTGGATTTCGGCATGGGTGAAGCGGAGACCGGGCGGGCAGCCGTCCACGACGCAACCGAGCGCCGGGCCGTGGCTTTCGCCCCAGGTGGTGACGCGGAAGAGGTGACCGAACGTATTGTGCGACATGGCAATGCGGAACCGTTTGTGGCGGAGTAGGCCTCCCGCCGACTTCTGACGCGGTTGTCATATGGAAAAGGGCGTCAGGCGACAAGCCTTTCTTGTTTGAACGGTTAGCCAGCCGGGCTGGGCGCGGTCTATGCCGCCGCTTTGCGCCAATTCGTGAGCGCTGCCTGAGTGAAATCGTTAAAGGAGAGCGGTCGCGAGAAGGCATAACCCTGCAGGAGATCGCAGCCCAGCTCGCGCAGCAGCGCGGCGTGCTGCATCGTTTCGATGCCTTCCGCCACCGTCTCGACCCCGAGCGACCGTGCAATATCGATGATCGAACGGACGAGCGCGCGTTCCTGCGGTGAATCGAGGATCGGCATGACGAGCTGCCGGTCGATCTTCAGGCGCTTCGGCTTCAGCTTCAAAAGGCTGACGATGGACGTATGACCGGTTCCGAAATCATCGATTTCAATGTCGATCCCGAGCTCCTTGATGCGCTTCAGGTTGTCGATGACGACGTCCTCGCTTTCGTCGAGGAAGATCGATTCCACCAGTTCGAAGGAAATCTCGCCGGGAATGATCTCCAACGGCTTCAATCTGTCGATCAACCTCTCGTCGTGCAGGCGCTTGGAAGAGACGTTCACCGAGACCTTGGGAATCTTGAGGCCGCGGGCAATCCAGCGCAGCTTGTCCCTCATGGCGGTCTCGAGCACGATCTGGTCGAGCGTTGCCGAGACGTTCAGATCCTCTGCGATCTTTAAGAATTTGTCCGGAGCAAGGACCCCGTGATGGGGATGGTTCCACCGGATCAGCGCCTCGACGCCGACAAGCTCGTTGGTTTGCGCGTCGAACTGCGGCTGATACCAGCTTGTGAACTCGTCGTTGTCGATACCGGCAAGAACCTCGTCGGCGGTGCGCTTGTGGCTGACGATCTCGGCCTGAAGGTTCTGAGTGAAGAATTCGTACCGGTTGCGGCCCAGACCCTTCGCCCGATAGAGCGCGAGGTCTGCGTTGACGAGAGTGCGGCGGGCGTCGACATTCATGCCGTTTGCCTGCGCAATGCCGATCGAAACGCCGCAGCGGCAGGAAAAGCCCTCGAAATCGATTGGCTGATGAAATTCGACAATGATCCGCTGTGCAAGCTGTGCCATCTCCTCGGCGCTCGCATTGTCGACCGCCAGGATGACGAATTCGTCGCCGCCGATGCGAGCGACGATATCGGTGCCGCGGACGTTGCGCGACAGGACGCGTGAAGCATGCACGAGCATGGCGTCTCCTGCCGCATGGCCGAGCGTATCGTTGATCTGCTTGAAACGGTCGAGGTCGAGATGCAGGAGCGAGAATTTCTGCCGTTCGGTCTGGCTCGCACGGGAGAGCCGGTCCAGCTCCATGTCAAGCTTGCGGCGGTTTGCAAGCAGCGTCAGCGGATCGTGCAGCGAATTGTGCTCGATACGGCTCTTGGCAAGCTCGAGTTCGGCGTTCTTGGCGTCGGCTTCATCCTTGGCGGCCTTGAGCTGCTGGGTGAGGATCGCGTCCTGGGTTACGTCGAAGGCGATGCCGACCATCTTCCGCGCCCCGTCGCGGGTGACATGCAATTTCCCGATGGACCGGATGTAGCGAGAGGATCCGTCGGGCTGTAGAACGCGGGCGACGAGCGGCGGGGGCTGCAACCCCTCGCTCAAATGATGCGTTTCCTGTTTGGCAAGTTCCCGATCGTCCGGGTGGAGGAGGTTGATCCATTGATCGCGATGGATGATCCCGTCGGTATAGGGAATGCTGTGCAACTGACACATACGGGCATCCCATATTTCAGTTTGCGTGACCGGATCGGACTCCCAGATGCCGCAGTTGTAGGAGGCGAGGGCGAGATCGAACCTGGTGGAGAGCTCCTCGAGCTCCTGTTCGCGGTTTGAAAGTTCGTCGAGCGCGAGTTCCAGCTCCGCATTCTTGATGTCGGTATTTTCCTTGGCGCTCCTCAAGCGCTGCGACAGCTCCGTGAGGTTGAGTTCGCGCGCTTTCAGTATGGCGATGTGGCGATTGCGCTCCGAAATGAGCGACGCAGCGATGAATATCGGCACGATGACCATGCCTACCGCCAGAGCAATCCCAAGGCGGAAGCGCGACTGGTTCGGCGGTGTTACGTCCCAGCCGGAATGGGGCGCGGCAAGCATTGTCCAATTGGCACCCTTGAGGGGGATCGCCCATTCCATCGGGGATTGACCCTCAATGGAATCGTCGCCGTAGAAGGCGAAATATTCGGGCCTGTCGGCGTCGCGAAGAACGACGTTCAGCCAATCCAGATTGAGGAGGTTCGTTCGGGCAATCGGATTTGGCGAAAAGGTCACGCCGGAGGCTTCGATGAAGCCTCTTTCCTCTATCAAAATGGCAATCGCGCCCCACAATCCCCCTCCGTCTTCGCTTTTCGGTACAGGCATGACCAGCGTCAGGTGGTCGTCCTGTGTTCCGCTGAGGAAAGACAGACGGCCGCGGCCGTCCACCGATTTCAGGCTGCTTGCAAGACGTGAAAGATCGACGCTACCGATTTTTCCCGATGCGCCGTTGACGATCCCCTCGCGGGTAATGACCTGGGTCAGTTCGAAATTAGGCGCGACCGCGACCGCAAAAAAGTGCCGCCCCTTATACATTGAGAGGCCGGAGCGTCTGTTATGATGCTCCGGCCTCGTTTGTCATTGGGGTGATCGCAACACCGCAATGGCTGAGGGCAAAGCG